>JBEBSS010000001.1:0-122805 GCA_040394175.1 Leucobacter soli
ATCGTCTCTCCGGTTCGCCTCCCGCGAGCTTCGGCGCGGCTTCGTTCTAGCGCGGCTTCGTTCTAGCGCGGAGCCATGCGAAGCGCGCCGTCCATGCGGACGACCTCGCCGTTCACGTAGTCGTGCGAGATCAGGAATGCGGCGAGCGAGGCGTACTCATCGGGACGCGCGAGCCGACTCGGGAAGGGCACTCCTGCTTCGAGCGCCTCGCGGAACTCCTCGGAGATCGTCGCAAGCATCGGCGTCTCGACGATCCCGGGAGCGATGGTGTTCACCCGGATGCCGTGCTGGGCGAGGTCTCGGGCCGCGGCGATCGTCATGCCGATCACCCCACCCTTCGACGCGGCGTAGGCGACTTGGCCGATCTGTCCCTCGTACCCCGCGATGCTCGCGGTGTTGATGACGACCCCGCGCTGCCCTGCGGCATCCGGCTCGTTCGCGGACATGCGTTCGGCCGCGAGCGCGAGCACGTTGAACGTGCCGTTGAGGTTGATGTCGACCACCCTCGCGAAGAGCCTCGGGTCGTGCACCCCCTTGCGCGAGACGATGCGTGAGGAGGGCGCGATGCCGGCGCAGTTGACCACGATGCGCAACGGGTGATCCTCGTGGTTCGCGATCGCTTCTGCCGCATCGAGTCCATGGGTGACCGCCTGCGGATCGGTGACGTCGACCGTGACGTAGTCGACGCCTTCGAGTTCGGGGGCTTTCTCGATCGATTGCGCGAGGTCGAAGCCGACCACGCGTGCCCCGAGCGAGGCGAGGTGCGCTGCGGTGGCGGCGCCGAGTCCCGATGCCGCGCCGGTGACGAGCGCGGTAGTGCCGGTGATCTTCATCGTTCTTCTCCCTCAGACCAGAGCCAATTGCTTCGAGACTATTGTCCCGCCGCCCGATCGCTCCAGATGCCTTGCGATGACCACGCGCTGAATCTGGTTCGTGCCCTCGAAGATCTGCATGATCTTCGCCTCGCGCATGAAGCGCTCGACCGGGAAGTCGCGGGTGTAGCCGGCCCCGCCGAGCACCTGCACTGCGTCGGTAGTGACCCGCATGGCGCCGTCCGTCGCGATGAGCTTCGCAACCGACGCCTCCTTCGCATACGACAGCCCGAGATCCTTGAGCCGCGCAGCCGAGAGCAGCGTTGCGCGCGACGAGACGATGGTCGCCTCCATGTCGGCGAGCATGAAACCGATGCCCTGGTGCTGAATGATGGGACGCTCGAAGGTCTCGCGATTCTTCGCGTAGTCGAGGGCGACGTCGAGCGCGCCCTGAGAGAGACCCGTCGCGCACGCTGCGATGCCGAGGCGTCCCGCGTCGAGCGCGGACAGCGCGATCTTGAGGCCCTCTCCCTCCTCGCCGATTCGGTGGTCGAGAGGAATGCGCAGATCCTCGAAGCGAATCGATGCGGTGGGGGAGGCGGTGAGCCCCATCTTGTGCTCGGGCTCGTCGGCGATGAGCCCAGGGGTGCCCGCGGGGACCAGGAAACAGGTGATGCCCTCGCGATCGCCCGGTAGCCCGCTCGTGCGGGCCATCACGGTGTAGAAGTCCGCATAGCCGCCGTGCGTCACCCAGGCCTTCGTGCCATTGATGACGTAGTGGTCTCCGTCGAGCCGCGCTGAGGTCGCCATCGCGGCGGGGTCTGAACCGGCGTGCGGCTCGGAGAGGCTGTAGGCGCCGAGCATCGTACCGCTCAGCATCTTGGGGAGCCAGCGGTCCTTCTGCTCCTGCGTGCCTCGGGTCGCGAGTGCGAAGCAGCTCAGCGCGTGCACCGAGACGCCCACTGCGACCGACGCCCAGACCGCGGCGATCTCTTCGAGCACCTGGAGGTAGACCTCGGAGGGAAGCCCCAGCCCGCCGAGATCCTCAGGGTAGGCGAGGCCGAGCACGCCAAGCTCGCCGAGCAGGCGAAACGCTTCGCGCGGAAAGCGCTCCTCGGCCTCGTACTGCGCCACCTGAGGTGCGAGCTGCTTTGCGAGCACGTCGCGAACGAGCTCGATGAGTTCTGCGTGTTCGGTTGAATCGAGGATCCGTCTGGCTGGCATGTGTCTTCCTGTGCGTGGCGTGTGGTCAGTGTGTGGGGTGTCGTCTTGGCTGCGGCTGCGGCTGCGGGCTGTGTTGCGAGTGAAGCGCTCAGAGCAGCGCGAGGCCTGGGTTCGCGAGCACCTCGGTGGTCTCGGCGAGCAGGCGTGAGCCCTCGGCTCCGTCGAGCACTCGGTGGTCGAACGAGAGCGCGAGCTGCATGATCGAGCGCGGTTCGATGCGTTCGTTCTCGCCTGATCCCACGACCCAGGGCCGACGCTGAATCGCGCCGACAGCGAGGATCGTGGTCTCGCCGGGGTTCAAGATCGGGGTGCCGGTGTCGATGCCGAACACGCCGATATTGGTGATCGTGGTGTCGCCGCCTGCGAGATCGGCCGGCGGGGTCTTACCAGCGCGCGCCGTGGCCGCAAGTTCACCGATGGCCTGCGCCAGTTCGAGCAATCCCAGCGCGCTCGCACCCTTAATGTTCGGTACGAGCAGCCCGCGCGGGGTGGCTGCGGCGATACCGAGGTTCACCGTGCCGGGCACCGCGATCTCCTGCGCCGCCTCGTCCCAGTGCGCGGCCGCCATCGGGGTTCGCTCGATGGCGCGCAGATAGGCCCTGGCCACGAGCGAGAGCGGGGTGAGCTTGACGTCTGCGAACTCCCGCCGTCGCTGCACCTGCTCGAGCAGTTCGAGCGAGGCGGTGACGTCGACGGTGATGAACTCGGTGACATGCGGTGCCGTGAACGCCGACTCGACCATCGCAGCCGCCGTCGCCTTGCGCACGCCCTTGATCGGAATGCGGGTTGGCTCGTTCGCTGCCGAATAAGCGGCGCGTGTCCCATTTGTATCGAAAAGGATCCCGGCCGAGCCCGATGGTGCCATCGCGGCTGCTGCGCGCTGCACGTCTTCACGAGAAACCGTGCCGTTCGGCCCGCTCGGCGTGACAAGCGAGAGGTCGACGCCGAGCTGTTTCGCGAGCCCGCGCACTGGTGGCTTCGCCCGTGTCTTTTCGCCGTTCGCTGCAGCGCTCTGCACTGGGGCATCAGCAGAGGCATGAGCGGGGGCAGCGGCCTGGGCGGCAGGTGTAGCGGTCGGTGCCGCCGGTTTGGCGGGCCGCGATCCCCGTCGCCTGCGTGAGGCTCCCGGGTCGGTGGCGCCGTAGCCCACGAGCAGTTTCGGGGTCTCGGCTTCTGCGGCCTCAGCAGCGGAGGGGCCGACAGTCGCACTCGCTTTGGTTTCGGGCGAGGCGACCTCGATAATCGCCTCGCCCACGGGAACCGTGTCGCCGACCGCAGCGAGCAGCGTCACCACCGTGCCCTCGAAGGGAGACGGCAGTTCGACAATTGACTTTGCGGTTTCGATCTCGCAGAGCATCTGGTTGACTGTGATCTGGTCACCAGCTGCGACATGCCACGCGACGATCTCGGCCTCGGTCAGACCCTCGCCGACATCGGGCAGCCGAAAGATCTGTGCTGCTTGGGTGGTGTTTCCGGTCAATGTTCGAAGCTCCTGTCGCAGGCGTCGAGCATGCGGTCGACGTTCGGGAGCCAGTCGTGCTCGAGGCGGCTCGCGGGGTAGGGGGTGTCGTATCCGGTGACGCGCAAGATCGGCGCCTCCAGGTCGTAGAAGGCCTGCTCCTGCACGCGCGCTGCCAGTTCGCCCGCGATGCCACCGCTCTGGGACGCCTCGTGGGCGACGACCAGGCGACCCGTGCGCCGTACTGAATCCACGACGGTTTTGTCGTCCAAGGGCGAGAGCGAACGCAGGTCGATGACCTCGATCTGGCGGTCCTCTTCTTCGAGCGTGCGTGCGACTTGCTGCGCGGCCGGCACGAGGGCCCCGTAGGTGACAAGGGTGAGGTCGGTGCCGGGCCGAACGATCCTCGCCCGTTCGAAATCAGCGGTGATCGCAGCTGAGGACGACTCGGTGCGCAGCTCGCTCTTCGCCCAGTACGACCGTTTCGGTTCGAGAAAGATCACCGGGTCGTTGCTGCGAATCGCCTCGCCCAGCATGTCGTACGCCTCTTGCGAATTCGACGGGCAGACGACGCGAAGACCGGCGGTGTGCGCAAAGTAGGCCTCGGGCGACTCGCTGTGATGCTCGATCGCGCCGATGCCGCCGCCGACCGGAATGCGAATGACGACGGGCAGTGACACCTTGCCCTCGGAACGATGTCGGTACTTCGCGAGCTGAGTCACGATCTGATTCATTGCGGGAAAGGTGAAGCCGTCGAACTGAATCTCGCAGACCGGTCGGTAGCCGGCCATCGCCAGGCCGATCGCGGCACCCACGATCCCGGCCTCGCCGAGCGGCGACGAGACGACGCGCAGGTCACCGAAGTCCTGTTGCAGTCCCTCGGTGACTCTGAAGACGCCGCCGAGCTGGCCGATGTCTTCACCGATCAGCATGACCTTCTCGTCGGCTTCCATAGCGTCTCGAAGGCCCCGGTTCAGGGCGTGGGCGAGTGCCGTGCTCATTGTGCGTTGCCCTCCTCAGCCGCAACAAAGGCGAGGTGCGCCTCGCGCTGTTCATCGAGCTCACGGGTCATTCGTTCGAGGGTGTAGACGAAAGGGTCGGCGGGATCGGGCACCGGCAACGCGCGGCAGCCGGTGCGCAGGCGCTGCGCGAGATCCTCTTCTTCCTGTGAAAGCGCGGCGAGAAACTCGTCGTCGATGCGCTCCTCGCCCGCCTCGTCGCTTCGCAGGTATACGCGCAGTCGATCGATCGGATCGCGCGACTCCCACAGCTCGTTCTCGGCGCGATCCCGATATCTGAGGTCGTCGTCTGAGGTGGTGTGCGGGTTGCGACGGTAGGTCACGGCCTCGATGAGGGTGGGCCCGCCGCCGGCGCGCGCCTTGGTGAGAGCCTGTTCGACGACCGCATGGGTGGCGACAACATCGTTGCCATCGACCTGCACGCCCTCGATGCCGAAGCCGGTTGCACGCTGGAAGATCGGCACCCGGCTCTGGGTCTGCACGGGGGTCGAGATCGCCCACTGGTTGTTCTGGCAGAAGAACACCACGGGCAGCTGCTGTGCGGCGGCCCACACGAGCGCCTCGTTCGCCTCGCCCTGGCTCAGCGCACCGTCGCCAAGAAATACGAGCACAGCGCGATCCCGCTCGGGAATTCCTGTGCCCACGTCGCCGTCGCGCACGATGCCCATCGCGTAGCCAACCGCATGCAGCGTCTGCGCGGCGATGACGAGGGTGTAGAGATTGAAGTTCCGTTCGCGGGGATCCCAGCCGCCCATCGTCGTGCCTCGGAACAGGCCGAGCAGTTGCACGGGATCCACGCCAAAACACCACGCGACCGCGTGTTCGCGGTATGTCGGAAAGACCACGT
Organism: Leucobacter soli; assembly: GCA_040394175.1. Taxonomy (GTDB): domain Bacteria; phylum Actinomycetota; class Actinomycetes; order Actinomycetales; family Microbacteriaceae; genus Leucobacter; species Leucobacter soli_A. The sequence goes on from JBEBSS010000001.1 coordinate 5,362, forward strand.
CCTGCGGGCGGAGTGCCGATCCGGCCCCTACCTGCGCGCCCTCCTGGCCGAGCAACGAGGGCCAGAGGCCGAGCTCGCCTTGACGCTGCAGCGCGATCGCCTCGGTGTCGATGCGGCGGGCGAGCACCATGTTGCGCAGCGCCTCGCGGAGCCTAAGCGCAGCAGTGCCGTCTGGAACACGACGGTCGTGGCGCAGCTCGCCGTCTGCGTTCAGCACGGACCACGGGGTGGTGGCTACGGCGGTGTCGCTCATCTCGCTCCTTTGACGGTGAATGATGACACCATGCCAGTGCGCGCGGGGGGCGTTCAACATCAGTGCGTGCAACTTGCAACATCTGCAAAGAAATCGCGAAACTGCCTCGATTTTTGCTAAGAATCTTCTATAAGATGCAAGAAGTTAATAGAGAGTGAATCGGGGAACGAACGTGGACGACGTCGATCGGCAGATCCTTGAAATGCTGCGAAAGAACGCGCGAATGCCGGCCAGCGAAATCGCCCGCGCCATAGGCATGTCGGGCGCCTCGGTCACGCGACGCATCGAGCGAATGGAGTCCGATGGGACGATCAAGGGGTACGTAACGGTCGTCGATGATGCGTCCTCAGGCGAGCTCGTCGCCTTCACCGAGATCCGGCTCAGGAGCGGAGTGGGTGCGAACGAGTTTGAGGAGATCGCCGAGCGGGTGCCCGAGGTGCAGCAGTACTACACGATCGCGGGGGATCCCGACGGCCTCGTGCGATTCCGGGCGAGAAACCTGGATCACCTGCAGCAGGTCGTCAATGCGATCCGCAAGACACCGATCGTTGCGGGGACCAAGACGCTCATCGTGATGTCGGTGTGGGACCGCACGCTGGGGTGAGGCGGGACCAGAGCGGTCTGCCTCCTGCGGTCTGCGATGCAGCCGGATTCGACGGACATGCCCTGCAGCACGCGGGTTGTCGCCGTGACGCAGGGGCGATGCCAGCCGGTGGGCGCGTTCACCCTCCCGGGTATGGGTAGGATAGATAGGTCGGCCTCGTGCTGACGCTGGAGGTATCGCCTAGCGGCCTATGGCGCACGCCTGGAACGCGTGTTGGGTTCACGCCCTCGTGGGTTCAAATCCCACTACCTCCGCGACAGACCCCCTCGTGTTCGAGGGGGTCTTTTCGTTTGCGGCGGGACCTCCGAAGAAGGGGAGGGTGCTTCGGCGCTCCCCGATTCGATGGACTGCGACCAGAATCGCAGGAGGCGCTGAAGGTGCTCTCTCTGGGCCGCGCTGAAGTGCGCGAGCAGACGCTCCTCGTTCTTCAGGTGCGCTGCGTAGGCCTCGTCGATCGTCTCTCGACCGGTTTCGGTCAGTGCGACCAGCCTGCCGCGCCCGTCGTCCTGGTTTCCGCGTCGAGTGATGCGTCCCGCGGCTTCGAGTCGGTCGAGCCGCTTCGAGACTGCGCCCGTGGTCACCATCGTCTGCTGTGCGAGCTCGCTGGGGGTCAACTCGAATGGTGGCCCGGAGCGGCGAAGCGTGGCGAGGATATCGAATTCGCCCTCGCCCAGATCGTAGTCGCGATAGCAGTCGATGAGCTCGACCCTGAGCGCATCCGCGATTCGGTGGAGGCGCGCGATGATCCCCATGGGAGCGGTGTCGATCTCGGGGCGTTCGACGCTCCATTGGGCTTGAATTCGGTCGACGTGATCCGGTTTGTCGGGCATGCCACCACCATATACCTTCCGTGGAAGGTATAGTAGCTTCCATGGAAGTTAAATGGCGTTGGATCCTGGTCAGCTCGCTCGCGCCCGTGAGCTGGGGTGCCACCTACTTTCTGACGAAGCACTATCTGCCGGAAGGGGCTCCGCTGTGGAGCGCTGCGCTCCGGGCGCTTCCGGCAGGACTCCTGCTCCTGCTCATCGCACGGCGGTTGCCACGAGGTCGCTGGTGGACGAGATCACTCGTACTCGGGCTGCTCAACTTCGCGGCATTCTTCGTCCTGGTCTATCTCGCCGCTCAACTCCTTCCCGCGTCGGTCGCCGCATCGGTGATGGCGCTCGCGCCGCTCGCGCTCGCCGTGCTCGCAATCCCGCTGCTCGGGCAGCGGCCGAACGCTGCGCTGCTGATCGGAGCGATCCTGGGAATTCTCGGCGTTGCACTGCTCGTGGGCCTCGGAACCGGAACGATCGACCCGATCGGAGTGGCGGTCTCGCTCGCGGCGCTGGTGCTCTCCTCGCTTGGCGCGATCCTGACGACGCGCTGGAGCGACGAGGAACCGCTCGTCGCCACGACCTCCTGGCAGCTCATCGCCGGCGGAGGGCTCCTGCTCGTCGCAGCGATCGCCGTCGAGGGGCCGCCACCGTCGGTAACGCCGGTCAACCTCCTCGCCTACGCAGCGATCTCCGTCGTCGCCACCGCCCTCGCCTTCCTGTGCTGGTTCGCCGGTCTCCGCCACCTTCCCGCGGGCACCGTCGGACTCGTCGGACTCCTGAACCCGGTCACGGGCGTGCTGCTCGGCGTGACCCTTGCCTCGGAATCGCTTTCGACCGTGCAGTGGCTGGGTATCGTCCTGGTGGGTGTGTCGCTTCTGCTCGGGCGTCGCGGGCGAAGCGGCCGAGCTAGCTCTTGTTCCCGCTGAGGGCGAGCGCGCCGCCGAGTCCGATCATGACCACGCCTCCGCCTGCTCCCATGCGCGAGATACGCTTCGGGTCCCGCGCGAACCACTGACGAGCGGCGCCTGCGGTGAGCGCCCACACGCTGTCGCTCAACAGCGCGATAGTGAAGAAGATCATGCCGAGCAACGCGAGCTGGAGGGGAATCGCGGGGGAGGAGTAGCTGACGAACTGCGGAAGGATCGCGACGAAGAAGACGAGCGTCTTCGGGTTGGTCGCCCCGACGATGAACCCCTCGCGCAGCAGCCGGAACGCCGAGTGCGCGGGAAGTGCCGTCTGCTCGGGAGCCTGCACATGCGCGTTGCGATGGCGGATGGCTTGCACGCCGAGATAGACCACGTAGGCGGCGCCGACGAACTTGATGACCGTGAACACGATCACCGACTCCGCGACCACGGTTCCGACGCCGAGCGCGACGAGCGCGATCGCCGGGAGCATGCCGAGCGCATTGCCGACCAGGCTCAGGAGCCCCCCGCGCCTCCCGAGCGAAAGAGATCGCCCGATCACGAACAGCACGCTCGGGCCTGGGATGATGATGAGTGCAAAAGCGGCGAGGGCGAAAGCCCACGCGTGTGCCGCTGGGAGCATGGTCGCCTCCGGATTCGTCGCAGTTCGAGTGAAGAAGACTCTACTCGACGCAATGCCGCCCTGCTAGACCCGGCTGAGGACTCCCGCTCGCCGCAGGAGCAGATACAGCTCGCAGCCGAGGCAGAACCCGAAGGCGGCGTTCAGGAAGGCCGCGACGAACGCGGCGGCGCCGGCGATCGCGAGTGCCCAGGGCACGGCGAGCAGATGCAGGGTCAGGCCGAGGCCGACGACGACGAGACCGACCCCCTGAGCGAACCTGGGTGGACGCGGATCCTCCCACTCCGTGGGCGGCGCGAGCCTCGGCTGCACGACGGTTCGGAAGAACAGCGCGAGCGGTTGACTGCGGGCCGAGAGGAGCGACCATGCGAACAGGAGTGCGACGAGCGTCAATGCCAGGAACCCGGGATCGGACGCGCGCTGTGACAGCGTCGTCGAAGCCAGCGCGCCAGCCCCGGAGTCGCCGATGGCGGCGAGGTAGGTGCCGATGAACAGGAGTATCGCGGTGATCGTTGCATTCACTCGAGGTCCGCGTGGATCGATGAACCCTTCGGGGCGGCTCAATGGGACTCCCAGGGGCGGGTCATTCGAGGGAACGCCGGTCGTCGTGTCGGTCATGGGGTGCCTCCGGTGAGCTGGTCGAGTGCGTCGGTGATGGTGGTGCGGGAGAGCGGGCCGCTGAGACGGGAGCGGGCCACTCCGTTGGAATCGAGGAGCAGCAGGGTCGGCGTCTGCAGGACGTTGAATCGGCGGGCGAGCGCGAGGTCGTTCGTCAGGTCGACGTGCACGAATCGAAGGCCGGGCCGGTCGCTCAGCACGTCGACGATCGTTCGCCTCATGGCAGGGCAGCGCGCGCAGTACTCGGTGCTGAACTGCACGACGGTTCCGCGGGCCCCGAACTCCTCCGCGCCGAACAGTCCGGGATCGACGGGATCGGCATTCTCGGCTTCGATCTTGGCGACGCGCCCTCGGCGCCTCGAGAGCAGCAGGCCCGCGGCGACGGCGACAAGCAGAAGCGCGAGGAGTGCGACGAGCGCGAACAGCGGACTCATCGTCTACCGCGCAGTGCCGCGGGTGGCCGGGAAGGGACGGGCTGCCATGCTCGAAGCGTAGGTACTTCGGCCGGTTCCGGCAAGCAAACTCTTCACATTGCGCAATATGAACCATAAGACAAGGTTCTGGTGCGGTCGAGCATGGCCCGGTATGCGCCTCCGCGCGACTGCGAATCAGAGGATCAGCCTCCCCGACACAGGAAGCGCTCCGGCGCGGAGCCGACAACACCGAGGGCCCGAGCGGCTCGGTCCGGCAGAAGCCTAGGCGGGGTGCGCGGACTCGCGAACGGCGAGGACCACATCGAGCAGCGCCTCGGCCGTTTCCCGCTTGCTGCCGCGCACCCTGCCCTGCACCGTCCCGGTCCCACCGAGGATCACCAACTCGTTGTCCGGGGATTCGAACCCCTGCTCCCACCCCACGGCGTTCACCGCGAGGAGGTCGCAGCCCTTTCGCACGAGCTTGCGCCGCCCGCGCTCAAGCAACTCGTCATCGCTCCGGGCGGTCTCCGCCGCGAAGCCCACGATGAGTTGCCCCGCCGCTCGCCTCTCGACGAGGCCGCGCAGCACATCCGGGTTCTCGACCAGAGCGAGCGTGAGCATCGACCCGCCCGCATCCTCTTTGCGGAGCTTGCCTTCGGAGACCTCGGCGGCGCGATAGTCGGCGACAGCCGCCGCCATGACGATCACGTCCGCGGAATCCGCCTCCGCGCCCATGACCGCCTCGAGCTCCGCAGCAGACCCGACCCGCAGCACCCGTGCTGCGTCGGCAGCTGCGAGCACCGGATCCTCGATATTGGCGGCGACGAGAGTGACTTCCGCGCCGCGAGCCGCCGCGGCCGCCGCGATCGCCACCCCCTGCCGTCCGCTGGAGCGGTTACCGAGATACCGAACCGGATCGAGCGGCTCCCGTGTGCCGCCGGCGCTCACCAGCAGGCGCAGGCCTGCGAAGTCGACGGGCCGGCGATCCTCGCCCGCTGGCCTTCCGAGATCTTCTCCGAGGACCGTGAGTGCTTCTCGGAAGATCGTGTCGGGTTCGCTCATGCGGCCCGGGCCGCTGTCGTTCCCGGTGAGGCGACCGCTCTCAGGGCCGATGATGCGCACACCGCTCTCGCGCAGCGTCGCGATGTTGCGCCGGGTCGCGGCGTGCTGCCACATCTCCGTGTGCATGGCGGGTGCCACCAGCACGGGAGCGGTGGTCGCGAGCAGCGTGGTGCCGAGAAGATCGTCGGCCAGACCGGCGGCCATTTTCGCAAGGGTATGCGCGGTCGCCGGCGCGATCACGACCAGGTCGGCGCGCTGCCCGAGGGCCACGTGACGTACCTCCGGCACGTTCTCATGCACCGACGTGGTCACCGGGTTCCGACTGATCGCCTCCCAGGTGGGCAGGCCGACGAAGCGCAGGGCATCCGCAGTCGGTACGACGTGCAGCTCGTATCCGGCTTCGACGAAGAGGCGAGCCAGAGAGACGGCTTTGTATGCGGCGATGCCGCCGGAGACCCCGAGCACGATGTTCACGCCTCCATCCTCGCATGCGCCCGCGCGCTCGGGTCGGGTCGCTACACTCGCTGCAGGACGAAAGGGGACTCGGATGTGCACAGTGGTGGTCGAAGTGCCGACGTCGAAGGCGGAGGCGGTGCGACTGCTGGCAGTGCGCGACGAGGATCCCGCCCGCCCCTGGGACCCGCCGGGAGCCTGGTGGCCGGAGCGCCCCGGCGTCCTCGGTGTGCGCGATCGTCGTGCGGGAGGGGCCTGGCTGGCGGCGGCACCCGACGAGGGCCGACTCTCGGTGATCCTGAATCGCGCAGACGTCTTCTCGTATGGGCTTCCCGCGGGGCCGAACGGCCTTGCATCCCGTGGATCGCTCGTGCTGGATGCGGTCGTCGGACGATCGCTGCCCGATCCTCCGCGCACCGCCGGGTTCAACCTCGTCACGGTCGCCGGAGGCAGCGCGACCGTCACAAGCTGGGACGGCGAATCGCTTGTGCACCGCACACTCGCCCCCGGCGTGCACATGATCGCGCACCACGACGTCGACGATCTCCGCTCCGCCCGCATCGACGCATGGCTTCCGGCGTTCCGCGAGCTCGCCGGACTCGATACGGGATGGCGAGAGCGCTGGATCGCACTCCTCGAGCGCAGCACCGGGCTGCCGGCGGGGGACGACCGTGCGATCATCCGCGACAACCGGGGACACGGCTACGAAACGCTCTCGCTGCTCGTATGCACCGCCGAGGTGCAGGGAGGAACGCCCTCGGAGCGTGCGCCCGGCTCAGTGCGCCTCGAAAGCGCGGCGTTCGCTGAGCCGGCGGTCTGGGGAGCGCCGGTGTTCCGGAGCGCCTGAGTCGTTCCCCGACTGCAGGAGCGTCAGCAGGCTCGCGCTCACCGGGGCCGGGTTGCATTTCGTCAGCATCTGCGACTGGGAAACTCGGCAGACAGAAATGGGAAAGCCCCCGGATCCCCAGGGGCCTTCCCACTCACTCCAGTAGCTGAGGCGGGGCTCGATCCCGCGACCTCACGATTATGAGTCGTGCGCTCTAACCAGCTGAGCTACTCAGCCACGCTCAAGGACGAATCCCCGAAGCTCGATTCCGGCCCTGAAGTCTCCGGGCCGGAGCGTGTTGCTTTCGGCAACCGTAGCAGCCTATCACTACGCCGGCCGGTGGGCGAATCGCGACAACAAGACGCGTCCACTTTCAGCGACCTGTGTCGCGTCGCGACGCAACACAGGTCGCAGGCGACAGGCACCAGCGACGTTCTGACGCCCTCCGGGCGCGACATTCCCGAGCCTGTCGGCCCGTTCCTTTGCCGTGAAGCCTTCGGCAGTCTCCGGACGACACCCACTCCACCCACCCAGTCGCGACACCCGCACCCCCCGAGGTGTCAGCTGCCTAACCAGTGAGGAACAACATGACCCACAGCCCAGAACTCCCCGCCGGCTACAACACCATGGGAGGCGAAAGCCACGGCATCCTTGAACCCCAGATCCGGGCTCACGTCGATGGCAACCGCGCGTCGACCGCCTTCGCCGAAGCCACCTCATCCTGCACTCACGAAACTCGCCCCCTCAGACAAGCCACCTGACGTTCGCAGTCACCCTCACCATCGAGCCGGATTGCCAACTCATCTCCGGGATCCACGTTTCCCCGGTGTCCGCAAGCTGACAGCGTTGGCCGGATCTGGGCGAGCGCAGCTCCTCAGATCCGGCACTGTGGTTGAGAAGAGATCCCGAGAAGGGGCCGTGATGCGTAGCACGGAGGACGCGCCTCGGCTCAACCTCGGAAGGACTCATCGGGGATACGGCCGCCGACAACGTCCGAAGCCCAGGCGGCGGCCAGGCCGAACAGAGTATCAACGCCGTACGTATCCATTCCCGATGCGAGACGTCTCCTCGCGGTCCGAGGGTTGATACCGAGGCTTCTCGCGGCTTCGTCGAGAGACACCCCGCCTCGCAAGAGTCGGAGCAGCGGAACCCAGAGCGCCTCCTTGTGAGTGTCGTCGTACGGTTGGCCTCTCAGCCACAAGAACTCAAAAAGCGTAGCGACGAGATGCGCGGCTGAGGGCGACGTCAGGAGGATGATCTTTGTCGGCCGGTGATCGCCCCATCCGAGGGGGAGCGCGACCTGATCCGAGCTGGGACTCACCCAAAACCAGAACGGAGGCTTCACGAGCCCCCGAAACGCTATGTGTGACGGAACTCCTGTGAGCGGGCTCCACGCCCCCAGCGACTTCGGTTTGGGAATGATGAGGCGGGCACGGGCACCCGGGCGGAGTTCCGCACTCAAGGTCCGAGCATCGACCGAGGCGGGATTGGGCAACGAGCCGATCAACTCTCCTCCGCCGCTCTGCGCCACGAGCGCGGAAAGCGCTTCGTAGCGAGCTTCGGCTCCCTCGAAGACCTCGAGGGCAAGCGATTCCTCGGTCAGTCGATCTCCGGCGGCATCCCTCATGGTATCGACTAAGGGTGTGGTGAGGGATTCTGCGACGGCGAGCAGAGCGCGTGTCTCCCGCATCTGATCCTCGAGCTTTTGCATGATCAATGCCGCGGTCGCCCCTGCCGGCGACGTGTATGCGATCCGCTCGCCGTCGAACCCGAGGAGACCGGCGATGCTCAACCGATTGAGCGCGGCCGCGACTACCGGCACCTCGCCGTGCACCATGTGCGCAAGCCGAGACACCTCGTCCGGCCTCGTCCTGAGGGCAGCCTTGAACAGCAGTTCATCGTAGCGACTCTGCTCCATCATGCGTGTGCCCGAGACGCACCAGCGCACGAGCCCAGGTCGCGTTGGGCGATGTCGGCTCCCCAGGAGAAGCCCAGTTCGAAGATCGATTCGACACCGTAGTATTCCATCGCTTCGGCAATCCGGCGCCGACCGGTGCGGGGGCTGACTGCGAGCTTGCGGGATGCAGATTCGATCGTCGACCCCTGGTACATCAGGTGCAGAAAAGGATCCCAATGCGCCTCAGCGGGCTCTTGCAGGGATCGTCCTTCGGCCCAGAGATGCTCGAACAGCTCAATCGCGATGCTCGCGAGAACTGGACTGTGGAAGAGCGTCACACTGGTCGGGTTCGCTTCACCCCATTGATCGGGAAACGCCACAGTCGAGTCGGAGTCGACCCAGAGCCAGCTTGGAACCGCGCGATGGGTTTTGATCTGCGCACCACCGGCAAGATAGGGCTGAAAGAACTCGTCAGCGAACGAAGGCAGGGGATGCTGGAAGAGCGAGCGGGCGCGTTCGTAGCTTGCCACGGCCGACACGAAGCTCTCGGTTCCCTCGGACGTCGGATCTTTGAACCGCGAAATGTCGGGGAACATTCCGCAGACCTCACGCGGAATCGTTCCGTTCGCTCTTCTGCGAAGAAAAAGATCGCGCCAGGCGTACTCGGCCGCCCACGGACCCGTCCAGCGCTCGACGGGTATTGCATGCGTCGCACCGGCCTCACCGATTACCCAGTGACGGAGTCGTTCCGGAAGCATATCCACTAACGCGGCGATCTCGGAGGTACGTGTCGACACCTCGTCCAGGTGTGATTCCAGAGCGCCCCTGAGCATCGCCTGTGGCGTCCCAGGGCTGGCAGTATTCCACATCGAAACAGATCCCCCAACCTGCATGTTGCGCACGAGAGTGCTGCGCAGAACCCAAATTACACTCCGAGTCCAGCGCAACCCCCGGATTTGCAACCTCAGCAGTGTCAGTTTTGGGCGTGTCAGGAAGATGACACAGGATCGCCGACCGCTTTCTGACATGTCCGATTCCAGGCATTGCCCGCTCCCCTCGCCCGCTGATCTACTGATCCTGGCGGCATCCCCGGCCGCCTTTTCTGCGCAACTTCAGCCCGGTTCAGGGCGATGAGTGGCCATTCATGCGGCCCTGGCATATGCGTGCTTCCCCCTCGCGTGCCAGGGCCGTTCCTTCATCTCGGCGAGCACGGCTCATCTCTCGAAGCTGGCAGACCAGAGAATGCCGCACTCCGGAGCGCGCCATGTCACGATGCACACAAGAGAGGGCGTGTCCCGAATCACTCTCTGATTCGGGACACGCCCTCTCTCCGGCGGGATGCTCGCTAGACCCGTGAGCGACGGTGAGCCATCACTACGCATCCCGCCAGCATGAGTAGCAGAGCGACCGCGAGCGCACCGGTCGAGGGCGCCGCACCCGTAGCCGAGAGGGTTACTCCGGGAGCCGATCCCGCACCGCCTGCGGAAGACGGGCTGTTCTCAGCAGTGACGCGAAGGCTCGTCCACCCGAGGAGCGTGCCGTTCGCGCTGTATATGGCGACCTTGTGAACGCGAACCTCGGCAGTGGCCGGGATGGTGTACTGCACCGTACCACCGGCGACGACAGCGCGACCGATGTTGGTCGGGCTGCTGTAGATGAACCCCGTCACGAGCTCTCCGTCGTAGGCGCAATCGACCTTGAACTGTGCGGTCGAGCCGCGAACCACCGACTCCTGAATCGAGCGGACGCACCCCTGATCTTCGACCAGCAGCTCTCGGTCATCCGCAATCGGGATGACCGGATTCGATGCGTCGATCGCGGTCATGATGAGGATTCCCGTAAACGTTCCTCCTGGGCTGCCCGATGCGCTGAGACTCGTGTTCCAACCCTTTGCGCGATCGCCCTCCGAGCCGAACGTGAAGGTATTGCTCGTGCGGTCGTACTCAGGATCAGCAAACAGGATCGGCGTGCCATCGAACCCTCTGATCGGGTTTGCGATCGTCTCCCCGATCGAGGAGTCCGGGAGCCGAATCAGCTGTTCACGGAGGTCGCTCCCGGTGAGCCCAGCAATACGGGAGAGCGGCGAAGCATCCACGATCTCGTTCAGCCGCAGCTTCAGGCTCTTCACGCTGGTGAACCTCTCGATGCCCTCGATCGACCTGATGCCCATGCCTTCGCAGGCAAGTTCCTGGATGCCGAGTATCGCAGCGGGTGCGTCGACCGCGGATCCGGTGAAACCGGTCTCGCGTTGGATGCACCTCACGAGGCCGGGGTCCAGATCGGTGAGATCAACGGTCGCGCTGTCATCGACGACGGCCTGCAACTTTCCTGAGAACAGCGAGTTTCTGACCGCACCCACTGAGAATCTTGTGCTCCAGGTGCGCTGCTCGATCCCGGCATCGTCGAATGTGAACGTGTGCTCTGCGGGATCGTATCCAGCAGTTTCGCCCGGCACCACCTTTGAGCCGTCCAGGTTGGTCACCGGGTTTGCCACTGCTTCGCCCGGCATTGCACTGACGAATACCCGTTGATAGGGCGCCGAAAGCTCCACCAGAGAGGCGAGCCCTGCCGCCGGAGAGAGATCGGTGACCCGGTTGCCGCTGAGTCTCAGATACCTCAGGTCGAGCAGGTCCGCGAGGGGCGAGATATCTTGCACCGATGCATACTCGAGACTCAGGAACTGCAGATTGGTCAGATCAGCCAGCGGGGAGAGGTCTTCGACCCGCGGGTTGAACGAGAGATTCAGCGTAATCAGATTGGTGAGGCCAGCAAGGGGTGTGAGGTCCTTGACGTTGTTATACCTCAGACCGATTGCCGTGAGCGCGGGATGATCCTTGAGCGGTGAGATATCTGAGACGGAATTCCCTATCAACTGGAAGTCTTCGAGATGCGGCATCCGCGCGATCACGCTGATGTCGCGGATTTCATTGTTGCCCAGAGAAATTCTCGTGAGCCGGGTCAGCCGATCGAGTCCTATCAGGTGCTTCACCTGCTTGCCCTCGCATGTGAGCTCTCTGAGCTGCAGCACTGAGTCGGGAAGCATCCTGCTTTCTCCGGAGGCTCCTACCGCCGCCGCGATACAAGCTCGCAAATGGGGATCCATTCCAGTCAGGTCGACCATGCCAGACGAGACGGCGAGTTGCAGCGTGCCACTGAATGCGCCAGTCTTGCCCGCGCCGAATGCGAACGTCGTCTCCCAAGCGCGGTCGTAGAGCCCGCGGTCGGCAAAGACGTAGGTGTCGTTCGCATAGCCGTCCGTGCCCGTCGGTGCTACGGCAGTCGCGTCGACCGACATCACCGGGTTCGTCCATGCGGTGCTCACTGAGAGCAAGTGGCGGGTGAGCTTTTGCGCGTCGAGCCTCAGCACCGTCAGCGCAGGCAGCGTCGCGACAGCGGTGAGGCTACTCGCATTCACGATGAGGTTGCTCTGAAGCCGGAGCTGTGTCAGTTCTGTCATCTCCGCGAGGGGAGTGATGTCAGAGATGTTGTTCGTCGAAAGGTCGACAATGGAGAGTTTGGTGAACGCCTCGAGGCCTGCGATACTCTCGATGCCTTTGCTGCCGCAGGCCAGATTCGTCAGCTCGAGCACGATGTCAGGAACTTCCGCCGTGTCAGGCGCGAGACCCAACTTGAACTGGGAGTTGCCCGCCGCCACGATACAAGCCCGAAGACGCGAATCCATCGCCGAGAGATCGTGCATCCCAGATGACACGATGAACTGCAGTGAGCCGCTGAACATGCCCCCCTTCATCGTGCCGAACGGGAAGGAGGTGTTCCACACTCGGTCGTAGACTCCACGTGCACCAAACTGGTACTCGCCGTTGACGTACCCTGCGTTGTCACTCGGAGGTACGACGAGTCCGCCGGTCAGGAACCTCACGGGGTTTGCGTATGCGGCATCGGCGCTCAACTGAATATGCGTCGGCTTCTGCCCGTCAAGACGAAATACTGTCATCGCGGGCAACGCCGCGACCGAGTGAAGCGAACTCGCATCCAGCACTCGATTCCCGTTGAGGCGCAACTGCGTCAGAGCGCTCATTCCCGCCAGCGGAGTGACATCGCTGATGTTGTTGACTGAGAGGTCAAGAATCGACAGCTTGGTAAACGCGTCAATTCCCGCAATATGGTCGATGCTCTTGCTATTGCAATTCAGGCTTGTCAGGTCGAGCACCGTTTCCGGCACCACGGTCGCCGACGCCGCAAGGCCGAGATTGAATCGTGCGTTTGCAGCCGGAATGATGCAGCCGCGAAGCTTCGAATCCATAACCGAAAGGTCGATCATCCCGGCGGGTACATCCGCCGCGAGTGGCGCCGTGAGAAGCGCGTCGGGTGCTGTCGGTTGAATGGTGTCCTCGGCAGGAACCGCCGCAGTCTCTTCAGACTGTTCTTGGGGGGCCGTAGAAGGGGCTTCGGTTCCGTTCGAGTCTTCCTCAGATGCCGAGAAGGGTATGGGTTCCTCGGCGGCTTGGGCCGAAGCCGATCCGAGAGTCAGCGCGGAGATCGCCAGAGCAAGGACCGTGACACCCGAGACACCTCCTCTCAACCAGTTGATGTGCCTACCACTCATAGTCGCGTCTCTCCTCATCCGATGTGTCCAATGGGCCGCTGCAGTAGTGACTGACAGGCCATCCTTCATTGAAGTGACTGGCGCGGGTGGTCGGCAACGCCCAGATGCGGACATTGCAGGAAGTTGGCGATACTTGCGTGGCAGTTCCTGAGCGCCGGTTCGGGTTGCGCTGCGGCGCGTGGGCACGAGCCAGGATTTCTACGCAGAGACGCCGTGGCTTCAGAACGCGCCTGCGGGTGGCGGAGACTGCCGGGCGAGTTCAGGTCATGTGCATCGATGGTCTCGGGTATCGCGAACCCGTCTCTGCCGGAGCGGTGACGCGCACCGCTCCTCGAGGCAACTCTGACGGCAGGCTGACGCGATGCAGAGGGGCTCGACCGGCGGGCTATCCCTCGCTGCTGCGTCTGGCCTCGAGTTCGCACCAGATCTTGCGGCTCGTGCAGACGTGCGAGAACGCACGCTGAGCCGCGAGCTCGGGGTCGCCGCTGCGAATCGCCTTGAGCAGCTCGACATGCTCGGCATGCAGGAGGCTCGCGTCATCGTTCTGCCTGAGCAGCCAATGCAGACGCGCCTCGAGCGGGACCATGAGCGACGTCAGTAGCGAGTTGTGCGCGCTCGCGGTGAGCAGGTCGTGGAAGTCTTGGTTGCACCTGCCGACGGCTCTCGCATCGGCGCGCGCAGCTGCCTCCTCAGAGCGTTCGAGCGCTTCGGAAAGGCGGTCGAGCTCGTCCGGTGTCGCGTTCTCGGTCGCGCGGCGAGCGGCGAGCACTTCGAGTGCTTCACGTACTTCGAAGAGCTCCTCGATGTCCTGCCGAGACATCGTGGTGACATGCATGCCTCGGTTCGGGAACGCCGTCACGAATCCTTCGCCCCGAAGAATGTTGAGTGCGTCGCGAACGGGGATGCGCGAGACGCCGAGTTCGCTGGCCAGGGTCCGCTCGACGAGTCGCTGCCCAGGTGTGAGTGTGCCTTCGAGAATCCGGTCGCGAATGACATCTGCGACCTGGCGCTGGCGAGTCGTCCCATTCCCGGGTGCTGCGGCTTCGCGCTCGCCCACATGCTGTTCCATAGTTTTCAAGATTATCCCGGTCCAGTGTATTGGAGGCTAGTGTACGACTTCGCCAGCGCTGATCACCAGTCTCGATCGCGAAGGCTCGGCGAGGGCGTCCAAGTCGGTGCGGGGGTCGGCGTCGATCACGATCAGGTCGGCTGCGTACCCTTCCCGGATCAGCCCGATATGTGCTGAGAGCCCGACGATCTTCGCGCCGACAACGGTGAGCGAGCGGAGGATCGCCTCCGGGCGTTGCACCCTTGCACGCAGGCGGATCTCTTCGAGTTGCCACTCGTGGCCGACGCCGTGCAGGTCGGTGCCGTAGCCGATCGAGACGCCGGCGGCGTCCGCGCGCGCGACTGCTTCGAGGCCCAGTTCGAGCAGCTCAGTGACGGCCCGCCGCTGTTCGGAGGTGAACGAGTTCGGCGAATGCAACGACGACCAGAACGTGACGAGCGTCGGGACGAGGTGCACGTCGCCGAGCTCGGTCAACAGCCGGATCGACTTATCGTCGATGTGCGTGCCGTGCTCGATGGTTCTCACCCCGCATTCGAGGGCTCGGTTCACGGCTTCAGCGGTGTAGGCGTGGGCAGCGACGTATCGGTGGGCGAGGCGTGCTTCGTCGACGGCGGCGCACAGCTCGGCTTCCGAGAACCCGAGCGACTCGATCCGCATCTTCGAGATCACGCCGCCGGAGACCGTCAGCTTGATGTGGTCCGCTCCATCTCGGAACTGCTCGCGGAGCGCTTTTCTGATCTCGACCTCGCCATCGATGGTGCGGGTGAGGGCGTGGCCCCCGGTCGGAGCGAAGATGGGGCCGCCGGCCAGCAGGCGGGGAGCGGTCAGCAGTTGCTCGCGTACTGCTCGCGCGAGTCCGTTCTCGGCACCGCCCATGTCTCGCACCGTGGTGAAGCCACGACGCAGCATCCGCTCGAGCTCGGCCGCAGCTCTCATCGCGTGGTAGGAGCCGTCCCAGTCGACGAGGTCGGCATGTGAGCCTGCCTGGGTGGGGTGGGCGTGCGCATCGATCAACCCCGGAAGCACGACCCGCCCGTCGATGTCGATCCGTTCTGTGCCTGCGGGCACGCTCAGGCCATCGCGCACCTCGGCGATCACTCCGTCACGCAGCACGATCGTCGACGGCGCGCTCAGCGTCTCGTCCAATGGATCGTAGACGCGACCTCCGACCAGGGCAAGCGGCAAGGTGTCCCGCTCATCGATGTTGCGCAGTGGCACGGTTCGCTCCTTCGATCGGTGGCTGCCTCGCTCGGTCAGCTCTGCGACGAGGTCCCGGCTGCTGAGATGATGTCCACGCGGGGAATCGAGGCCAGCAGAGTCTGCGTATACGGATGCTTCGGGGCATTGAATACTTCTTCGATCTTGCCGCGCTCGACGAATTCGCCCGCGTTCATGACCACCACATCGTCGGCGACGTGCCGCACCACCGAGAGGTCGTGCGAGACGAAGAGGTACGCGAGGTCGAATTCCCGCTGCAGATCGTCGAGGAGGTTGAGGATCTGCGCCTGGATCGATACGTCGAGTGCCGAGACCGGCTCGTCGAGTACGAGGACCCGCGGATTGAGCGCGAGCGCCCGGGCGATGCCCACTCGCTGTCGCTGCCCGCCCGAGAACTCGCCAGGCTTGCGCTGCGCCATCTCGGGGCTGACGCCGACCCGGTCGAGCAGGTCCTCGACCTGGGACCGCACGTACGTGCCGGTGATGCGGAGCGGCTCGGCAACGATCTCGTGCACGGTCATGCGGGGATCCAGCGCAGAGTAAGGATCCTGGAAGACCATCTGCATGCGGCCGCCGAAGCGTCGACGTCGGCGAGCGGGGATGCCCGTGATGTCCTCGCCGAATGCACGCACGGTGCCCGAGACGATCGGGCTCAGCCCGAACAGCGACCGGATCAGTGTCGACTTGCCGCAGCCCGACTCGCCGACGAGACCGAGAGTCTTGCCGGCCTGCAGCTCGAAGCTGACTCCGCGCACCGCACGCACGCCTCGGCCTCGCTTGATCGCCCACGAGCTGCCATAGGTGATGTGGAGGTCCTGTACCTCGATCAGCGGCTCAGACATTGGTGATCCCTTCGGAACTCAGGGTGCGCTTGACATCGAGCTCATCGGCAAAATGGCAGGCCGAGTACGAGCCGTTGGGGCGGAGCTCGAGTTCGGGACGAACGTCCGTGCAGATGCTGCGGCCCTTCGCGAGCTCGCAGCGTGCGGCGAACGCGCAGCCGACGGGTCGCAATCGCGGGAGCGGCGGGTTGCCGGGAATCGCATAGGCGCGCTCGTCGCCCTCGGAGATAAGGCTCTTGAGCAGGCCCCGCGTATACGGGTGCGTCGGGTTCAAGAAGATCTCGCGGGTCGTGCCCGACTCCACGATGCGTCCGGAGTACATGATGACCATGCGCGAGGCGTTCTGCGCAGCGAGCGCGAGGTCGTGCGTGATCAGAATGAGCGCAGAGGAGAGCTCTTCGCGGGCTTTCGCGAGGGTGCGCATCACCTGCGCCTGCACCGTCACGTCGAGGGCCGTGGTGGGTTCATCGGCGATCAGCAGCGCGGGGTCGTTGGCCATCGCCATCGCGATCACTGCGCGCTGGCGCATCCCGCCCGACCACTCGTGCGGGAAGGCTTTCGCGCGCTTTTCGGGCTCGGGGACGCCGACGGAGTGCAGCAGTTCCTGAGCCCGCTGGCGCGCCTTGCCGCGTGACACGTTCTGGTGCAGTCGGACCGCCTCGGCGAGCTGCGCACCGACACGGCGGAGCGGGTTCAATGCGGTCATCGGATCCTGGAAGATCATGCCGAAGTCTTTGCCGCGCATCTGTCGCAGTTCGCGATCCCGCAGTCCGACGAGGTCCCGACCGCGCCAACGGATCGTGCCGGCGGCGATGTCGAGGCCGACGGGGAGCAGTCCCATGACTGCGAGCACGGTCAGGCTCTTGCCTGAGCCGGACTCGCCGACGATGCCGAGCACCTCGCCCTCCTGCACTTCGAAGGAGATGCCGTCGATGAGCCGAACGGATTCGCCGTCGGGACCGGTGGTGGTGATGACCAGGTTCTCAACCTGAAGCAGAGGAATGCGCTCGGTCATGTCAGCGAACCTTTCGCAGAGGCTGGGTGTTCTCGGCGGTGAATCGCTGGCTGAAGAACTGCGTACCGCCAACGATGAGGAAGATGGCGATGCCAGGGATCACGACCTGCCAGGGGGAGAGCCGCAGATACTTCTGGCCTTCGAGCACGAGTCCGCCCCAGGTGGGTTCGGGAGGCTGGATTCCGAGTCCCAGATAGTCGAGCCCTGCCTGCAGCAGGATGACGAGTCCGATGCTGGTCACCGCGATGATGAACATCTGCGGAACGACGTGCGGAAGGATGTGGGTGCGGATGACTCGTGAGGACGATGCGCCGAGGATCTGAGGGGCGAGCACGAAATCCCGGTTGCGCAGCGAGAGCGCTGTGGCACGCGCCACTCTGGCGAAACTCATCCAGTGGGTGAGCCCGAGTGTCAGGATCATGAGCAGCGCGCTCGGCCCGAAGATTGCCGAGAGCGCGATGAGCAGCAGCACCGCCGGGAGTGCGAGACTCACGTCTGTGAGCAGCGCGATCACGTTGTCGAGCCAGCCGCCGAAGAATCCCGCGAGGAGGCCGAGCAGCGTGCCGACGACCATGTTGATGCCGACGATGGCCGCCGTGATCCAGAGTGTCGTCTTGCCCCCGGCTGCGAGCCGGCTGAGCAGGTCGCGTCCGACTGAATCGGTGCCCAGCGGGTGAGCCGCGTCGACGAAGGGATTGAGCCTGACGGCGGAGAGGTCTTGTGTATACGGATCGAAACCCGGCCAGAAGTGCACGGCGATGATCGCGAGGACGGTTGCGACGACCACGCCTCCGCCGAGGTAGGACAGGAGGCGGTTGCCGGATCCCGGCCGCCTGCGACGCTTCCTCGGCGTTTCAGGACCGAGCTGAGCGAGAGTGACGGTATGGGTCATGAGAGCTTCACCCTGGGGTCGATGATTGAGTAGAGAAGGTCGACTGCGACATTCACGACGACGAAGATGAGGGCGACGACGAGCAGCCCGGCCTGCACGACTGCGAAGTCTCGCTGGCTCACTGCGCCGATGAGCGCACTGCCTACGCCGGGCCAGGAGAAGACCTGCTCGATGATGATCGTGCCGCCGAGCAGCCCGGCGAGGTTGAGGCCGGCCACCGTGAGCACGGGCAGAAACGCATTGGGCAGCATCTCGGTGACGACGACGAGGGAGTGTCGTTTGCCCCTCGCGTACGCGGTGCGCACGTAGTCGGCGGTAGTCTGCTCACTGAGCGCGGAGTCGAGCAGGCGCACGTAGAGCACGAACTGCGCGGTGGCGATTGTCGCCACCGGGAGGACGAGCGATGCGGAGCCGCTGTAGCCGAGGCTCGGGAACCAGCCCAGTCCCACGGAGAAAATGAGAACGAGTACGACGCCGAAGAAGAAGTCCGGTACAGACTGGCGCAGAGATCCGCTCCAGACGAAGAGTGCACGGAGCGCGTGGCTGCCGGTGATATGGATGAGCACGGCGGCGATGACGGCGAGCAGCAGGCCGATGACAAAGGAACTGATCGCGAGCGTCATCGTGGCAGGCAGTCGGTCCAGGATGATGTCGATCGCGCTCTGGCTCGGATTGCGATACGAGACTCCGAAGTCGCCACGGAGCAGGCCCGTCAAGTAGTGGAGGTACTGCACGCCGAGCGGATCGTTGAATCCGAGTCGGCCGTTCAGATCGTGAATCTGTTGTTCGGTGGCGCCCTCGGTAAGGATGAGGGCTGCGGGTTTGCCGGTCGCTCTGCCGAGCATGAACGCGATGGTCACCGCAATGAAGAGCGTCGCGAACGCTTGGAGAATGCGGCGAAGAAGGTAGGAGGCCATGGCAGCTGTTTCGTCTCTGGCGGGTAGGAGCGGGGGCGGGGGTCGCGCCGGGTGGTGCGACCCCCGCTCGTGATCAGCCTTCGGTGCGGGCGATCTCTGCGGCGCGGTAGATGCCGTCGACTGCGGGGGTCCAAGACAGGGTCTTCGAGGACGCGAAGGCATTGGTGATCTGCCACAGCGGAACGTTCGAGACGTTCTCGGTGTTCCACTCCCAGATCTTCTTGAAGATCTCGGTGCGCGCGTCACCGCTCGCAGCCTGCTGGTCGAGATAGGCCTGAGCCATCTCTGGGTCGCGCGCATAGTCCTCGGGTCCGCCGGCGAGCAGCTGGCTCACCACGACATCGCCGTCCATGCTCGAGGGCGACCAGAAGTTGAGGTAGAGCCCGGTGATCTGGTGGTTCGCGATCGAAAGGCTCTGGCTCTCCTGCTCGGCTCCGACGAGCTTGATGTTGAGACCGACTTCCTGCAGGTTGCCTGCGATGGCCTGTGCAACCTCGGGATCGGTCGGGTCGCCGCCGGTGCTTGCGTACTGGAAGGTGATCTCCTCGCCGTTGTAGCCCGACTTCTCGATGAGCTTGCGGGCCTTCTCGGGATCGTACTCGGGAACGGCGTAGTCGTCGACGTAGCCGGTGACGCCTGCTGCGACGGGCTGCCCGGTCGGGGTGCCGAAGCCGGCGAGGAGCGTGTCGATGATCTGCTGGCGGTTGATTGCGAGTGGGATCGCCCGGCGCAGGTCTGCGTTCTGCAGCGCTCCGGCGGTGGTGTTCACGCCGATCAGTGCGACCTTGTTCGAGGCGGCATCGATCACGTTCGCGTTCGCGGAGCCTTCGAGCACCGGAACCTGGCTCGCCGGGATCAGTGCGGCATCGAGCGAGGCGGACTCGACACCGGTGACGCGGGCATCCGCGGCGCCGACGAATGAGAAGGTCACTTCGTCGAGTTCACCGGGCTCGCCCCAGTAGGCGTCGAACTTCTTGACGCGGTAGTCGACGCCGTGGTTCCAGGCGACGAACTCGTAGGGTCCGGTACCCACGGGTGCATCGGGGAAGGCCTCTGGACCCTTTGCCTCGTAGTCGGCCTCGGAGACGATGCCGATGGTGGCGACCTGGTTGAGCCAGGGGCTGAACGGGTTCTTCAGCGTGAAGCGCACGGTGCGCTCATCGATTGCCTCGACCGTCTCGATCATCGCAATCGCGACACGGTTGGTCGAGGTGTCGCTCGAGAGGATCTTGTTGTACGTGTAGACGATGTCGGAGACCTTGAGGTCGGTCCCGTCGTGGAACTTGACCCCGTCGCGGATCTTGAACTCCCATACATCGTTGGTGTCGTTCGCGGTCCATTCCTCTGCGAGTCCGGGAACCACCGATCCATCGGACTGAATGCGGGTGAGGCCGTCGAACACGGCGTAGTACATGTTCCAGGCCGAGAGCGAGCGCATCATGATGGGATCGATGTTGCCCGGCTCTGCGGGAAGCGCCAGTGTGGCAGCCCCGCCGGTGACGGCGTCGCCGCCGGTCGAACCGGTCTCGCCTGCGGACCCCATGCAGCTGGTGAGGAGCGCTGCGCTGAGCGTGAAGGCAGCGCCAGCGCTGAGGAGGCGCTTGAGCTGCGTTGTCTTCGTTGACATTGGTGGGTTTCCTCTCGTGGGACGTACGGTTCGTTCCGCACGCTGTGTCGGTGGTGAAGAGAAGGGTTCAGCGTTGGTATACCAAAAGCTGATCTGAGAATGGCATACCATTTAATGAAAGTCAAGGAGCCCGCGCATCACAGTTCAATCACGGGCTCCCGGACTCGCTAGACGGTGATGAAGATGCCCATCTGCGGCATTCCAGGCACCGAGAACTCTTCGATTTCATGAGACTCGAGATCGATCACCGCGATGCCGTCCCACGGTCCGCGACTGGTCGATCCTCCCGTCAGTACCGCCTTGGGGCGCCCATCGGGGGCGTCGAGCCATTCCACCGGATTCTCGTGGCCCTTCTCGAGCGGTACGAGAATCTCCTCGCCGGTGGCGAGCGCGCGAATGGTCAGGCTCGGCCCCAGAGTGGCCCCGCCGATCGCGCCGACACCCACGACCAGCAATCGCCCGTCCGCAGTCAGTCCGACTCCGTGCTGGTGAGTGTCGCCCGACATGGGCTCCGTGGTGTAGCTGCGATCCCGGGGCGAGTAGATGACGAGACCTTTGCCCTGATAGGGCATGTAGAGCGTGCCATCCTCCGCGACTGCAGCGTAGTGCGGTTTCATGTGGGACATCAGGCCGCCCTCGGTGCCGAAGGGCGCCACCTCCTCGCGGATCACTTCGTGGCCGGGCACCGAGATCGTGTGCAGCGTGAATGAGTCGTGATCGATGGTGTATACCTCGTGACCGGAGGGAGAGATCTGCACATCGAAGGGCCGCAGGCCGACCTCGAATGAGTTGGTGAAGGTGAGCGTCTCGGTATCGAAGCGTTCGACGGTCGAACTCAAGCCGTCTCGGTGTACCCCCGCGTAGACGGACTTTCCATCGGGGGTGACCACGACGCCGGTGCCGCCGGGACGGTATTCCCCGAAGCCGTGATCAGTGGGCTGGTCGAGGTAAGGGACCAGGGCGATGCGCTCGCGCGAGCGAAGATCGACGACTGCGAGCCCCTCCGAGGTGGTGACGTACGCGCGCGCAGACGGTTCGTGCGCGGCGATGGCCCAGGGTGCCGATCCGACCACGGTCTCGGACTGAATCGGCTGCTCTCGGTGAGCGAGATCGACGAAGGCGATCTTGTCGCTGTGGCTCTCGGTGACGACGAAGACGTTGCCTGTTCCGATGCCCGGAATGCTGCGAACCATGGTGTTCCTTTCGAGCGCCTGGAAGGCGCTGGGTGAAGTGCGTATCGAGTGCTGCCGCTCGGTGGCGAGTGGCAATGAGATGGTCGGCCCGGATCGCGGGTCAGTTGCCCGATTTCGGGTTGGCGGATTCGAGCAGGCGCGCGATCTCGGTGAAGCCCTTCTGGCTGGCGAGTTCGAGCGGGGCCACCCCCCACTCGTCGGTCAGGCGAGGATCGGCGTCGTGGGCAAGGAGCAGTTCGACGATGCGCTGCTGCGTCTCGCCGCCGTCGCCGAGGATGATCGCCTCGATGAGTGCCGTCCAGCCGACGGTGTTCGTCAGGTTCACGTTGATCTCGGTGTGGGTGAGCAGGTACTCCACGACGTCGAGGTGGCCTTTCTCCGAGGCGGGCGTGAGTCCGTTGCCCCCGAACCGGGTGAGCCGTTCGAGGTCGGTGCCGGCCTCGACGGTGAGGCGCACCAGTTCGAGGTCCCCCGTGATGCAGCCGAAGAGGAACGGGTTGAGCGAGGTGTCATCCTGCAGATCGATGTCCGCCCCCTCGGCGATCAGATGGCGCACCACCTCGTGCCGACCCGCCTTGGACGCGCGCAGCACAGCGGTCTCTCGTCTGCGGTTGCGCGCGTCGATCGGTGCCCCAGATGCCAGCGCGGAGCGAACGCCGTCGAGATCGCCTGCTGCCGCAGCGGTCAGGTACGCGAGCACGAGTTTCTGGGTGTCGGTCTCGAGCGCTGCTTCTGTCATCTTTGCGTTTCCTTCGTTGGTGTGTGCGATGTCATCGATGGTTGTGGTGGCCCCTGGCCGTTGGCGGTGTTGCCGCGAGTGCGACGCGATGGGGAACAGGCTACCCCATTTGGTATACCATTAAAGTTGCGAGAGGGGAAGAGAGCCCCGGAATCCCGGGGCGTGTCGCCGCCGAGCCGCCAGCCGTGGGCATTGCCTGCAACACGCGTCACGATCTCAGCCGTAGCCGCCGTGCTTGCTGAAGCCCGCGAGACGTGGGAGTCGTCGAGTCGGCGCCGACCCTCGTCGGGCGAGGCTAGGCGATCTTCAGCGAGAGCGCGACGAGCGCCCGCTGGAACGCCTCGACCGGCGGATGCGTGATGCCCGCGCCGATCATGCCGATCCCGGGATCCTTGTGTGCGATCGCCGTGTTGATGAGTGGCATGATGCCGGTCTCCATCACTTTGCGCACATCGATTCCGCTCGGCACGCCCATGAAGTCGAGGGCCGGAATGGTGATGTTCGGGTTGTTCCCCGTCGTGATCTCGTTCATCGTGCGCGAGTGGCGCATCGCCTCTTCGACCGTACCGCCAACGAGCGCGACGATCGCGGGGGCCGCTGCCATCGCGAAGCCACCGATCCCGAACGTCTCGGTGATCGCCGAGTCGCCCATGTCGAGGCCCGAGTCAGCCGGGGTGTAACCGGCGAACATCGGCCCGATCACCTGCTGCGCCGGGCCGGTGAACCACTGGTCACCCGTGCCGGACACGCGGATGCCGAAGTCGACGCCGTTGCGGGCCATGGTGGTCACGAGCGTCGAGTTCTCGATTCCGCTTGCGGCGTCCATCGATGCCTTTGCGGCAGCCATCCAGGTGGGGCCTGAGAAGTAGTCGGACGAGGCCACGAAGTCGAAGACCTCGCGCTTCTCCCTCGTGCTGAAATCGCTTTCGAGGATATAGGGAGCGAGCGCCTGGATCAGCAGCGTTGTCCCGGCCACGTTGCGATTGTGCGCTTCGTCTCCCATGTGCAGTGCCTGCGACAGCATGAGTCGGAGGTCGATGCCGTCGGGGTGCAGCGCCATGGCGGCGGCGAGGATCGGCCCGAGCACATCGCGCATCCAGCTGAGGCGGTCAATGACCGACTGGTCGTTCGCGCCGAACCTGAGGATCTTCGAGAGCTGCTCGGAGAGGTTCGTGTAGGCGGTGTTGCCGTGCGTGCGGTTGGTCACCTTGTGCACCCACATGCTCGCGCTGGTCACGCCCGCCATCGATCCGACCGATTGGTGCTCATGGCACGGCGAGAAATCGATCTCACCCGAGCTCGCGAGATCGTGCGCTTCGTCGAGGTGCGTTGCGAGTCCCTCGAATACGAGCGCACCAGTGACCGCCCCCCGCATGGGTCCGCTCATCCGTGCGAACTCGATCGGTGGGCCCGCATGCAGAATCGTGGTCTTCGTCATGCCAGGCACCGTGTCGAGCGCCAGGCCGAAGCCGTCGAGGAACGGTTGCGCAGAAAGCACGCGAGAGAGCGCGATCTGGTTCGCTGCCTCGATCCTCGCCAAGACCTCGGGGCGCTCGAGACGCCCGAGCGCGGCGATGGTTGCGGGATCACCGCCTCCGGGCGGAGTCCAGTCCATGAGCACGGGGTCGACGCCCTGCGCGCGCAGATCGTCGGCGAACATGTCGAGACCGAGATTCACGGGAGTGAGTCCGGCTCCGAAGAGGTCGTTGATGCTCATCTGGAGTGCTCCTTTGCGGGCGGGGCGACGAACTCGCGGGCCAGCAGGCCAAGGTTTGTGGACGAGGAGGCGATCGTGACGCCTGCGGCTTCGAGCAGGGCGACCTGATCGGTCAGCTTCGGAGCATCGAGATCGGTGCCGAGTACGTAGCCGAGGACCTCGAGATGCTGTCCGCGCGCTTCGGCGAGGGCTTTCGCTTCTTTGATGGCCGGGACGGTCACGCCAACGGGATCCTCGTGCGAGCCGAAGCCGAGCACGAAATCCAACGCGATGACGGCGACAGACGGATCCTTCGCCTCCTCGATGATGCGGGCGATCCGCAGCGAGGGGTCGATCATCGGGTGGGGGCGGCCGTTCGTGAATTCGTCGTCGCCCATGTCGAGGAAGGTGTGCTCTCGTGAAGCGTCGGTTGCGCCGAGCACTTTCGACGGATCCCACTGGATGTTCGAGTAGACACCTTCCAGTTTCTCGATCGCGGTGAACATCGACTCGTCGCAGAGCGTGCCCCCGCAGAACAGTCCACGTATATATCGCTGCTCGGGGGCGAGCTTTGCGCGGACCTCGTCGATGAGCGGTAGGTTCAGCGGATGGGTGTCGAGCGTCGACTCATCGATTCCCGCGGCCAGAACGGCGGCGATCGCCGCGGGTTTCGTGCCGGAGACGATCTGCACGTTGTCGTAGCCCGATTCGGTGCGCTCCGAGCCGAGGAACGTGACGATCACTGGTTTGGAGGTCGCACCGGCGGCTTCGAGCACCCGATCTGCGACCTCTTCTGCCGGCGGCTTCGAGATGATGAGGATCACCTCGGTGGCGGGATCAGCGTCGAGCGCGCGAATGCCGTCTCTCATCGAGATGCCGCCGATTTCGGTCGACAGGTCGCGGCCGCCTGTGCCGATCAGCTGCGAGACGCCCCCGCCGAAGTCGTGCACGCGCACGGAGACCTCCTGGCTGCCGGTGCCCGAGGCGCCGATGATGCCGATCGACCCCCGTCGCACCGCGTTCGCGAACGCCAGGCCGATGCCGTCGATGATGGCGGTGCCGCAGTCTGGCCCCATGACGATGAGGCCTCGCTCGTGAGCGAGCTTCTTGAGTTCGAGCTCTTCCTCGACCGAGACGTTGTCGGAGAAGATCATCACGTGCTTCCCGGCGTGCAGCGCTGTCCGCGCCTCTCGTGCCGCGAAGGCGCCGTTTACCGAGATGAGTACGAGGTTCGATTCGGGCTCCGCCTGGAACGCGCTGTCGAGGGTGCGGTGGCGCACCTCGGTAGAACCGGCCTCGCCCCGGTGCTTTCGCGCGAGGATGTCGTCGACAGCGGCGATCGCGGCGTCCATGAGGTCGTCGGCGGCATCGATGACGACCATGAGGTCGCTCGGCCTCGCGTCGGCGATCGCCGGGTCGACGACGCCGACATTGGCGAGCACCTCCTTGTTCATCGGGGTCGCCATGCCGAGCAGGGCCTGGGTCACTCCTTCGACCGCGTTCGCCTGAGTGCTCATCGACATGAGGGAGACCGAGTCGAGATAGGTGTGTTTCCGGATACTGATGGAGCGACTCATCGAATTCCTTCCTGGGACCGAATGAGATATTTGGTATACCAAATGATACACTGTGGGTCTCGATATCCAAGCGGGCCCGGGTCGCTGGCTACAGCCGTCCTCGTTCGCCCGCTCGCACAAAGGAGTCCGCCCATGCGCGCTGTCGTTGCACTCGGAGGAAACGCTCTCGCAAAACGAGGCGAGCCGATGACCGCCGACTATCTGCGCAAGAACGTGCGCGGGGCCTGCGGTGAGCTGGCGGGGTTCGCGAGCACGAACGAGGTGGTCATCACCCACGGCAACGGCCCGCAGGTCGGCCTGCTCGCGCTGCAGAATCTCGCCTACCAGGATGTCGCCGTCTACCCCCTCGACATCCTCGGCGCAGAGACGCAGGGAATGATCGGATATGTCGTGCAGCAGGAACTCGCGAACGCGCTCGGACAGGAACGCGAGGTCAACGCGATCATCACCACGACGGTCGTCGACGAGTCGGATCCGGCCTTCGAGCGCCCCACGAAACTGATCGGTCCGCAGTACTCCGCCCACGATGCGGCCGAAGCCGCCGCCGAGTACCGCTGGACCATCGCGAAGGACGGCGACGCGTTCCGGCGGGTCGTCCCGTCGCCGATCCCGCTGTCCATCGTGCAGGCTCCCCTCGTGTCCCGATTGCTCGAGGGGGGTAGCCTGGTCGTGTGCGTCGGCGGAGGCGGCGTGCCCGTGCGCATCGACTCCTCCGGACGTCATATCGGGGTGCAGGCAGTGGTCGACAAGGATCTCGCGAGTGCGACGCTCGCCGCTGAGATCGGGGCGGACACGCTGATCATGCTCACCGACGCCGACTTCGTAGTCGAGAACTGGGGAGGCCCCGGACAGCGAGATATCCTCACCGCCTCCGCCGAAGCGATTGCCGAGCTCTCATTCGCGGAAGGATCGATGAAGCCGAAGATCGACGCCGCCGTCCGCTTCGCCAGGGCCGGTGGCCGAGCCCTGATCGGGCCGCTCGACCGTCTCGACGATCTGCTCGCCCGCAGAGTCGGTACGGAGATCGTGCCGGAGCTCGCCGAGGGCATCAGCTACATCGATCCGGTCAAGTAGCCCTCGTGCCCCCGAGCTCCGCGCCCACTGCCGTTCGCGCGCGCGTTGCCGACGAAGCGTGGCGGCCACTGCTCGAAGAAGGTCGAATCGCCGAGGCCGTTGTCGACACCGTCTTCGAGCGGTCGCTGAACATCGCGTTCGACGGGGGATTGCTCACCGTGCTCGGTCAATCGGGACGCCGCGCCCCTGGAGCGATGTTGACGTCGCTCCCGGGAGTTCGCGGAGTGCATGCCGGAACCGCGCTCGAGCGCGTCGAGGAGACTCTCGTCATCGGTCGGCTCCGTATCGACTGTTCACGGGTCGAGTTTTTCAGCAGCCGCGTCGAGCCTCTCGAAGGGCCGATCTCGGCGACTCCGGCAGATCTCGAAGCGCTGCTCAGCGCGTACGCCCGGCCCGGATCCTTCCTGCCCGGCACCGACGAGACCCCCTTCGAAGACGCCCTTTCTTCCCGACTCGAAGGGGCGCGCAGCTCATTTCAGGACGCGTTCCGCCGAGATCTTCGGGCTGCCGAGCACCGCCTCCTCGAAGAGGCTTCGGCCTCCCGCTCGGAGGACCAGCCGGATGGGCAGGCGCTCGCTCTCGCGATCTCCGAACTCGTGGGCCTCGGCCGCGGTCTCACCCCCTCCGGAGACGACTACCTGGTCGGGGCGCTCGCCACGCTCGCCCTCGCGCCAGGCCAACGGGCGAGCGTCGCGCGAGAGCGGCTCGCATCGCGAGTGAGAGCTCGCGCCGTCGGGACGGGCGAGCACGCCACGACAACGGCAGTGAGCAGACATTTCTTGCTCGGGGCGTGCCGACGAGAGTTCCATCGCGACCTGGCGGACGCGGCGCGGGTGCTGCTCACGGGGGCGGGTGACGCTTCAGGTCCGCTCGCTCGCACTGCCGGGATCGGCTCGACCTCCGGCACCGACGCACTCTTCGGTTTGGTCGACACGCTGCGAATCCTCATCGAGTAGCCCGGAGTGAGCGCGCAAGCCCGGGGAAACCGCGAACCCCCGAAGCGGCACTGTCAGGGGTTCAAGAAAAGGCGTGGCGCGATCCCGCGACCCCGCGATGACGCGCCGCGATCTCGCCGGCCGCGCTCCTCAGCGAGACCGCCCAGGAAGGTGAAAAAAGTCGGAGCCCCGAGCCAGGATTGAACTGGCGACCCCTTCCTTACCATGGAAGTGCTCTACCACTGAGCTATCGGGGCGCGCCGCCACCGTGCGGTGGCAACCGTAGAAGACTACCATCAAGTATGTGTCAGTGCGAAATCTGGTCCTCGGTGTTGTCGGAATAGCTCTTTCCCTCTGGATGGGGGCGGGTCGCCTGGTCTTCGGGATCGGAGGAGAGCTCACCTGGTGGTATCTTCCGTTGATCACGATTCCGTTCGCGATCCTACAACTGGCCACCCTGCGCAGGATGCGAATCGCCGAGGATCGCGGCCGTTCGATCGGACGCCCGGTTTACCTTTCGACCGCTGTCGCCTGGGTGTGCGCAATCGGGTTCGGACTCACCGTGCCGGACGTCGTCGGCGGTGAGCTGGTGTCGGTCCTCAGTCATTTCGCCGGTGAGCAGTGGGCGGGCATGTCGATCGCCCTGTGCAATCCGTTCGGCATCATCGCGTTCGCAGGAATCGCGGCCGCACTGATATTCGCGATCGCGGCGGGCCGCGATCCTCGTCCGAGCGAGGACGAGTTGCTCGACTCGGCGGGGATCGACGGGCCGACCATGGTCGAGCACCCGCTTCACCGCCCCTAGGCGCGTCGGAGTACCGGCGCAGCTCCAAGGATCGCCGAAGGCACCTGACCACCCGCCGAGAACACTCGGTGCGGCTCGTTTCTCGGCGAGATCAGGTCAGGCGTGCTCGGCAAGGAACCGGGAGCGACTACGAGGCGGAGGTGAACACCGCCAGTGCCTCGAGATGGTGCGTGTGCGGGAACAGATCGAACGCACGTAGTGACTCGAGCTGGTAGCCGAGCTCGCGCAACGTCTGAGTGTCGCGCGCGAGTGCGACGGGATCGCAGGCCACGTAGACGAGATTCGCGGGGCGCAGCGCCCCGAGCTGGGCGCACACCTCGCCGCCGGCTCCCGAGCGCGGAGGGTCGAGCACGACGGTCGCGCGGCGCAAGCGCTCCCGCACCGGGGCCGGAGCTTTCAACAGGTCCGCAAGGTACCGGTCGACGCGCGAGGTGAGCGCGAGCGCTCCCACGAGCTCGGCCAGATTCTCCGCGGCATCGTCGGTCGCCCCCGGATCGGCCTCGACCGTCGTCACCTTGAGACCCGGGCCCGCGGCTTCCGCCATCGCGGCTGCCAGCAGGCCAGCGCCCCCGTAGAGGTCGAGGTTGGTAGCTGAGATGTCGAAGCGCCCGGCATCGCTCAGAGCCAAGATCGCGTCGCGGACGGCGCCGAAGAGCGTGCTCGGAGCCTCGCGGTGTACCTGCCAGAACCCGCCGGCGCGCACGAGGAACTCGCGTCCGTCGACGGACTCCCGCACGGCATCGTTTGCGCCCGGACGCGCGCGATCGCCGGGATAGCTCACCAGCATGCGCGGATCGTCCGCGCTCGGCGCGACGAGGTCGACCGCTTCCAGGTCGGGCATGAGATCCTCGAGCGGTGCGATGAAGCCGATCTGCTCGACTGCGAGGGGCAGCGATTCGACGGGGATCACACTGCGGCTGCGCGCAGCGTAGGGGCCGACCACGCCGGTCTCGGGGTCGACGTGCAATCGCACACGGGTGCGCCAGCCGAGGCCGTTCGCCTCGTCATCGCCCGGCGCCGCCTCGACGCGGAACTCGCCCCCGCTGATTCGAGCGAGGTCGCTCTCGTCGAGCCCGCCGAACCGGCGCATGGCGTCGAGGAGCACCTCCGCTTTGAGCGAGCGCTGACGGTCGAGAGAGATGTGACCGAACTCGGCGCCCCCGGCGCGCTCGTCCGGGTCCCGCTCGAGCGTCGCCTCCGCCCAGACATGCGGTCGCCGATCCTCGGATGCGGTCAGCACTTCCAACGTCGCGGCGCGAGCGAATGATTTCTTGCGAGCCTCCGTCACGCGTGCGCGCACGCGTTCTCCGGGGATGGTGTCCGAGACGAACACCACGCGCCCTTCGTGCCGCGCAACGCAGACGCCTCCGTGGGCGATGCCGGTCACGTCGAGTTCGATGAGGTCGCCGACTTGCAGCGCGGGTGTAGAGGTCATGGACTCTATTCTCGCACTGCGCAAGGGGCTGCCCGATTCGCCGCCCGCCGGTTAGAGGTAGCCGAGCTCGCGCATGCGTTCGGAAAGCTGCGAGCGTTCCGCCGCTCCGAGCTTCGCCCGGGCAGACGCGAGGTGCGATTCGATCGTGCGAACACTGCAGTCGAGGCGCTCCGCGATCTCGCGATTGCTGAGGCCCGCCGCTCCGAGCATGGCGACGTCGACCTCGCGTCTGGTGAGTCGACTCCGAGGAGTCGAGGCGAGAGAGGCCGTGGAGAACCAGGGCGCGTGTCGGCGCGCTACGGACTCGAGGTCGCGGAGCCGTTCGTTGCAGCGGGACACGCTGCCCGAGGCGCGTCGGCGCAGGAAGATCGTTCTCGCCGCCTGGAGCGCATACGCGGAGGGCGCCCAGAGGTTGTGCTCCTGCAGACCTTCGGCCGCACGCATGAGCGCCACCGGATTCTGCGTCTCGAGCGCGTCGAGGTGCGCTTCTGCAAGACAGAACACGGGAAGCGGACTCGTGCCGATGTCTCGCGCGAACTGGCTGGTCGCGAGGTGCGGAGGAATCCTGACGGTGTCGAGCGCGCCGCGGAAGTAGTCGAGCAACTGGTGCGTGGGCTCACGGAATTCGTCGGGCGTCTTCGTCGGGTCTCTCAGCTCCTGGCCGATAGTGGCGACGATGCGCTGCAACCGGGCGGGGAGGAACCGGGGGAGTCGGGACTCCAGCCCGGTCCACTCCTGCGCGGCGCGTGCGGTGTTGCCCGCGGCGAGCGAGATCATCGCGGTTGTGAGGTGCTGGACCCAGAGCTCGTGGAACGCGGTGCCGGGGAAGTGCTGCGCCGTGCGCTGGAGGGCATCTGAGTCGGAAAGATTCGTCGCGGAGAGGAGCGCGATGAGGCCCTCGGCGACGGCGGCCGAGGTGAGCAGGTCCTGGAACTCGCTTCGGCTGTCGAGGGCGAGGGCGGAGATTCGTTCGCAGCGCAGGCTGCTCTCCGACTCCTCGGCGGATGGAAGCCTCGCCGAGGGGATCGCTGAAACCGGGTCGCCGAACTGGAGACCGCGTCTGATGCTCTCCAGCACCAAGAGTTGTTCTGCGAGCAGCGCGACCTCGGGGACGGGATGGGTGCGGGAGGCGGCGAGCACCTCTGCCGCGTCTGCCTCCAAGGGGGCCACGTCGTTCCAGCGTCTGAAGACGAGGGCGGCGCGATCGAGATCGCGTGTCACCGTGCCCCGGGTGCCGGTCGTGCTGCGACGCGCCTGGTCGAAGCGCGAGTGCGGTCGGGAAGCCGCTCCGTGCCCGACATCCGCCTGGGTGAGCAGCTGGTGGCGCAGGAACTCGATCATGTACTCCCGCGGTGGCGCCTCGACTGCGAGTGTCGTTTCGTCGGCGGGCGATCGCGAGGCGTCGTCGGAAAGCGTGTGCAGCACTCGGAGCCCCTCGGCGGGACCGCTGAGGATCGTTGCAGCCTGGACTCTCGAGAACTCTCCAAATGACTCGGGTCCCGGCACCCGGAGCAGCAGATCCCTCGTCTCGGGGTGCCCGAACCAGACGAGCTCCGAGACCACCTTGCTGACGAGCCGTCCGTGCGCGCGAGACGCAGGGCTCCCCGGTGAGTGCGGTGCGTGCCCTACGGCTCGCTGCGGGTCGAACACCCAGGCGCAATAGGCGGCTTCGCGGTCCGGCAGCGGGATCCCGAGCGCCTCTTGCGCGAGCAACCGTTCGGCTGCGGCGTGCTGCGCTTCTCGCACTCGCTCCGGGTCGGCGTGCAGCCTGAGCACGGCTGCGTAGACTTCGGGGACGCCGACCATCCCGGCGTCTTGCGGGCATTCCACCAGGAGCCCGGCCTCTTGCAACGCGGAGATGTCGCGGGCACCCACGAGGTCCGAGGCTCCGTTGATGGTTCGTTGGTCGAGTTCGGACAGAACGATTGCCGCCGCGATGCTCGATGGCGTGAGCGCGCTCTCGGCGGCTCGCGATGCTTCGTGGAAGACGGGCAGGTGCAGGTCGCCGATGTCGACCCCGGTGAGTCTCGGGTGCGGATCGATCCGGATCTTTCCCGACTCCGCGAGGTGCAGGAGGTCGATGAGCCACCCGGGTCTGCCCCAGGAGAGTTCGGTCACGGCGGCGACCATCACCGAGTCGAACGGGGTCTCCTGTTCGAGGAGCGCGATCCGCCTGGCATCATCGCGTGCCAGCGGTGAGATCCGGAAGCTGCGCACCTGCACGAGTGAGGCGGCCTCTGGCTGAGGATCGAGTGCGAGCTGCAGGAGTACGTCGTGGTAGGTCTGCGCTTCGCGATCGGTGCTGAGGGTGCAGACGCAACTGATCCCCTCGGCGGCTTTTTGATTGAGTGCGCGAAGGATCTCTCCTGAGGCGCGCTCGATGCCGTCGAAGAGGAGCACCTGGCTGGGTTCGGCTCGCTCGATGCGGGATCGCGCGTCGGCATCGCCGTGACGGACGAGCAGATGCTCGGTTCCCCGGTCTCGTAAGAGATCTGCGAGCTCGAAGAGCGTGTGCGTCTTGCCGCTCTTACTCGGTCCACTGAGCAGAATCGTTCCCGGCACTGCGAGCTCTCCCAATAGTCGGGAGGTCAACTCATGCCGTGGCAGCGCTGCCGTCTCCAATAGATTCACTTTTCTCCCCCATCTCGAAAAGTGGCACCATGCGGTGAGAAACACACTATCCCTTTCTGCGTCAACTGCTCATAACTGTTTGGCACCACCTTTCCCGGTCTCAGTAGTGGAGAGTGCATCACTCGGCAATCGGGAGTGATGGAGACAGTGGAGGGGGCCCTCCCCTACAGGCATCAGGGCGCCAGCCGTGCGCGGCACGCAGCCGCGTCGCCGAATCCGAATTCCCGGGGATACTCTTTCAGCCACGCACGTAGGCATCGGGGGAAGGCAAGCTCCCTCGCGGTCGCGTTGAGGGAGTTGGGGGATTGCCTTGGAACAGACACGAGTCAGGCGCTGGCGCAGGGTCGGGGTGCGATACCTCGCCTTTGGAACCACGGCGGCAACGATAGTCGCCGGTGTTGCGCTCGGAATGACCGCTTCGAACGCGGATCAGCACACGCCGCCGGCAACGGCTGTCTCGGCTGCGCACGGTCACGGGCTCTTCGCGGACGTGGTCGGTCTCGACCTCCTGGGTACTGGCAGCGCGAAGAGCGCGTTCGGCGGAGGCTCGGGCTGGACGGAGTCCGACATCTCCCAGGTGGCGGTCAACCTGCTCGGGCTCGATGTGAACGTGGGCACGGTCACCCTTCCCCTCCTGAAGGATCCGGGCGACCCCGGGGCCGGAGGGCTGCTCGAACTCGGAAGCCTGAGCGCCCTGGTCGGAACGGCAGATTCGCCGAGCGAGACGCAGAGCGTGGCGACCTCGGGCATTCTGGGCAGCGGCGGGAACGCCGTGGTGCTCAACCCGAACGACGTCGACCCTCAGTTCGCGCCTGCGACTCTCGACGTGAGCGCCTTGATCGAACAGGTCATCGGGGCGCAACTGCGCGATACGCTGCTCGACACCGCGAGTTTTGAGATCGGAGCGCTCGGAGCCAAGGCCGAGAAGAACAACGGAACGCTCACCCGCGAGTACATGCTCGCGGACCTCAATGCCGAGGTGCACAGCAACCTGCTGGGGGGCCTGGTGCAGACCGTCCACGGTACGGTCGACGACCTGGTCGACCCGATCGACCAACTCGTCGGGCCCTCGGGAGCGGTGAGAACCGCCCTGCAGGGCATCGTGACGAATGTCGATGCACTGCCGCTGGTCGATGCGAGCATCGGCGACGCGTCGATCGATCTCACCGGACTCGTCACCACCGTGAACGACGAGCTGCTTGCAACTCCGCTGCAGAACGTCGATCAATCGATCACCATCGACCTCAACAGCGGGCTCGTCACCATCGACCTCGCGAAGATCATTGTGGAGAACCACCCGACCGCCACCTCGCTCAACGACCTCGGCGCGAACACCAACGCTCTCTCCGGAAGCGTGGTGAACGCGATTCTCGCCGGAGTGAGCGATGCCCTCATCGGGAGCGGTACCAACTCGTTGGTGTCCAAGGTCGTCACCGCCGTCACCGACGGAATCTACTCGGCGCAGGTGAACCTCAGTCTGAACGTCGGCCTCGGACTGGACACCGGCCTTCCCGCAGTCGGCACGATTTCAGTCGCTCAGGGACCGATTGCGATCACGAGCACTATCGGCAGCCTCATCGGTGAGGCGGGGTACGATCCGACGCACATCGATGTCACGGGGGTGGCCCTCCTGCCGGGGCTGCCGTGCGTGGGCATCCCGCCGCTCGCCGTATGCGTCAGCGACCTCGTCGACATCGGCGCGCTCCTGCAGCCGGTCATCAACCTGCTCACTCCCGCAGTCGCGACGCTCGGGCAGACCGTTCTCGCCCCGGTCGTGGATACGGTCCTGCCTGGACTCCAGCAAGGGCTCCTCGACGTAGTGCAGCCGCTCGTGACCAGTCTGCTGGACGACGCGCTTCGCCCCGTGCTCGAAGAGGTGGTGCGGCTCACC
Source organism: Leucobacter soli (assembly GCA_040394175.1). GTDB lineage: Bacteria > Actinomycetota > Actinomycetes > Actinomycetales > Microbacteriaceae > Leucobacter > Leucobacter soli_A. Next base: position 39,974 of record JBEBSS010000001.1, read on the forward strand.
ATCAACGAGCAACCCGCTACCGGCGATCTGAATACCGGCTCTGCCACAGTCCGAGCGCTCAGCCTGACGCTGCTCCCGAGCCTGGCGCCGGTCTCCTTGAGCCTTGCATCCGCCTCTGTGCTCGCCGCGGATCCACCGGCCGCGCTGACGGCAACGCCGGCTGAGGTGGCCCGAGGAGAGATCGTCGCGCTCGCGGGGACGAACTTCACTCCGAACTCGCAGGTGACCTTTACCGTGGACGGCGCAGCCGCACCCGCGCTGACCGCCACCACGAACGGGGCAGGCGCGGTCGCCACCAGCTGGACAGTTCCCGGCGCTCAGGCGTTCGGCACGGTCACCTTCGTCGGCACCGATGCGCAGAACAAGAGCGCGACGGCGACCACGGAGGTGGTCGAACCGACCCTGAACGCTCCCGACGCGGTCCAAGGATCGACCCTGCAGCTCACGGGCACGAACTTCGTTCCCGGCGAAACGGTGACGATCACTCTTCCCGACGGGACGACGACGACAGTGACGGCCGCTGCGATCGACGGCAGCATCGTCTACGACTGGGCCGTGCCGCACACGTGGGATCCCGCGAACTCCGCGCAGTTCACGGCGACGGGTGCGAGCGGCCGAACGGCGACCGACTCCGCGGCGATCACGCGAGCAGTCGCGACGCTGACCGCCTCACCCAACCCGGTCGCTGCCGGGGGCACGGTGACGCTCACCGGTGCGAACTTCGCGCCGAATGAGCCCATCACACTGACCCTTCCGGCCGACTGCGTCGCGGTGGCTCCGGGCGCGGTGACCGCGAGTGCTGCCGGCGGGTTCACGGTGACCTGTGTGGTCGGCGCGGCCGTTGCAGACGGAACGACGCTGAACTTCAGCGCGTCGGGTGACGACAGCGGCCGCTCCGCAACGGCCCAGGCAGAGGTGGACAGCAACCCGAGTGCTGACGTCAACACGAACGCGTCTGCCTCGGCGGCTGCGTCTGCACAGGCAGACGGGAACAACAACGCAGTTGCGGTCGCGGCGGCACAGGCTGCAGCGATGGCGAACAACACCACCGCTGCTTCGGCAGATGCGGACGCAAGCGCCAACACGGCCTCCGAAGCGGCGGCCCGCGCAAGTGTGAGCGCCGGGGCGTCGACGACGGCCTCGGCCAGTGCGACCTCGGCGGCGAACGCTTCCGCCCAGTCCTCGGCGCAGGCCAGCGCCGATAGTACGGCAGGCGTGAATGCGAATGCTTCGGCGTCGGGTTCTGTCGCGGGCAGTGTGGACGCACGAGCGGCTTCGCAGGCTGCATCCGACGCGGCGGCGAACGGCACCGATGCGTCTGCCGATGCGTCTGCAGCGGCCACCGCGAATGCGCAGACGAACGCGAACGCTTCGGCATCCGCGTCGGCATCTGCGATGGCGAACGGCAACCAGGAGGCTGCCGCGGTCGCGGCGGCTCAGGCGGCCGCGTACTCGGCCGCGAACAGCGACGCCTCCGCCGCAGGCACCGTGGACGCGACTGCGGCTGCAGAAGCCGCCGCATACAGCAGCGTCGAAGCAGACGCTTCGACGACCGCCTCGTCGGACGCCACCACGACGGCGAACTCCTCGGCGCAGGCCGCGGCGCGCTCGACGGCGACTACCGCGGCGACCGCGACGGCGAGTTCGACGGCGATCGGTTCGCAGAATGCCGACTCGGATGCGGCCGGAGACAACTCCGCTGACTTCGATTCGGCCTCTGCCGCCGAGGCGGCTGCCATGAACTCGGCGACAGCCGATGCGACTGGTGGTCCGGGCGCATCGGGGCAGGCGTCTCAGGACGCGGCCGCGAACGTCCGGGCGAACGCGAACGCCTCGGCGTCCGCTTCGGCCTCCGCCGACGCCGACAACCACAGCAATCCCTCGGCGCAGGCGGCCGCGCAGGCAGCAGCATTCGCGAGCAGCGAGAGCGACGCTTCTGCAGCCGCAACCGTCGACGCGACGGCAGCGGCGCAGGCGGCGGCACGAGCCAGTGTCCAGGCGACGGCTTCCGCCGACGCGTCGGAAGACGCGGGATCCTCGGCCCTGGCCGCTGCGACCTCGACCGCCACTGCAGCGGCGGCGCAGGATGCGAATAGCACCGCTGCCGCCGATGTGAATGCAGAGGCCTCGTCCGCGGCAGCGGCGCAGGCCACGGCATCCGTCGACGCGTCTTCCACTGCGGCCGCTGACGTCAACGCCTCGGCATCCGCGGCGGCCTCGGCCCAGGCGGACAGCAATGCGAACGCGGCGGCGCAGGCTGCGGCAGAAACCTCAGCGATGGCCAACGCCTCCACCACCGCGACGGCGAGCGCATCGGCCGCGGCGACGGCGAATGCGGTGGCCGCGGCGCAGGCCGCTGCGGAGACTGCGGCGCGTGCCAACGTGCGAGCCACCGCCTCGGCAAACGCCTCTCAGGACACCTCGGCTCAGGCGAACGTCGCGGCGAGTGCGTCGGCGCAGGCAAGTGCCGATCACTCGGCAACCGTGAACGCTGACGCCAGCTCGGCCGCGAACTCCGCGGCGACGGCGAATGCCTCCTCGGCGGCTGAGGCGGCCGCTCGCCAGGCCGCGAACGTGGACTCCACGGCCAACGCCTCGGCATCGGCCGCGGCGACGGCGACGGCGACCTCCACCGCAACCGCGGCTGCCTCTACCCAGGCCTCCTCCCAGGGCTCGGCAGATGCGAGTGGCGGCAAGAAGCTGGTCAACACCGGGGCGACGATCGGCGGGTTCAGCGTTCTTGGCCTGCTCCTGCTGGTGACGGGTTCGCTCGTGCTCCTCGGCGGGCGCCGGCGCAAGTCGCTGATCGGCTGAGCGGCGGGCACCTCATCGACGCCCCGGACGGGTCTGCATCTGCAGTCCCGCCCGGGGCAGGTGTCCATTATCTTGGGGATGAGACGTTAAGGTTGGCGTATCGCAACCGGCAGGGAAGCCGGCTACTCATCTTGATGCGGCAGCACGACTGAGCCACTGGGGGACATTTTGAGCACGACATCGTCGACCCGTATTGATGAGAACGTCGAGGAGGAGGCGCCGCCCCCGGAGGCCAGCGGCTCTGCGAGGCCACGGGCATGGGTGAGGATCGTCGCCTTTCTCGCGGTGCTCTTCACCGCCTGGCACGTGTTCGCCTCGTTCCTCTGGATCGCGCCGTACTCTCAGAACGCCCGTGAGGTGGTTCCCGGGAACATGCTCACGAGCTACATGATCCCCTTCTTCGGCCAGTCGTGGAGCGTGTTCGCCCCCGAACCCATCAACGGCGATTACCACTTCAATGTCCGCGCCGTCATCGTGAACGGTGAGGGGGAGGAAGAGGAGACCGGTTGGGTCAGTGCGACCGACGTCGAACTGTCGATGATCCAGTACAACCTCTTCCCCCCGCGAGCGGGTATTCAGTCGAGCGAGGTCGCCTCGAGCTACAAGGGGATCTTCGACCGGATGGAAGAAGTCGATCGCGCGGTCATCGGCGGAGATTTCACGGTCGACGACTGGGAGGTCGGGCTTCGCGCGGCGCTCGAGAAACAGGAGTCCGAGGGCGGCGACGCGCGCACGGCGAAGATCGACGAACTGTTGGCCGAGGAGCATCGCAGCACCGCCTATGCCACGCAGGTGGCGAGAGCGATCTGGGGCGACGACGTGCGCCAGGTGCAGTACCGGGTGAGCCGGCAGAACATCGTCCCTTTCGCGCAGCGTCATAACCCCGACGCCCAGCGGCCGGAACCCATGGTGGTGCTGCCTGGGTGGCGGGGCCTCATCGTCGAAGCCGCGCAGAACGACGGAAACTTTGCCGACGTCTTCCGGGGCCAGTTCGAGAGGATCACACGATGAGCGAGCAGGCGAATACTCCGGTAGCGCGCTTCGGCGTCTTCATCGGGAGCCTCATCTCCGCCACCTGGATCGCGGCGATGAATGGAATCGGGAACGCGATCTCCTGGTTCGAGGGGTGGCTGTTCAACGGGAAGAAAGCGCTCTACGGTCTTGCCGTGACCCGCATGATCCTCGGTGCGACGGCGTTCGGTCTGCTGCTGTCGAACTTCAGCACGCGTCTCTACACGTTCGGTTCGGGGTCGGCCTGGAACGGGGAGATCGCGGAGCCGGTGAGCGACTTCCCGAAGATCTGGATCTTCAGCGCGTTTCACGCAGTCGCTGCCAACGACGTGGCGTTCACCGTGCTCTACGTGCTGCTCATGGGGCTCGCGCTCCTGTTCATCGTCGGTTGGCGGTTCCGGATCGTTCTACCGGTCTTCTTCGCGATGTGGGTGGGCTTCGTGGAGATGAACGACATGGTGGGCGACCAGGGCGACAACATGTTCCGTATCGCACTGATCCTCATGTTCTTCGCGGATCCGGCTGCGCGCTGGTCGTTCGACGCGAAGCGGCGCGCCAAGAAGGAGTGGTTCCCGGAGGGGACCTCGGGCCGGCATATCGGCACGGTGCTGCACAATCTCTCGCTTGTCGCGCTCACGGCGCAGGTCGCCTTCGTCTACGGCTCGGGCGGCCTCTACAAGGCGCAGGGCACCCCGTGGGCGCAGGCGTACGCGGTGTACGATCCTCTCCAGACCATGCGATTCGGTACGTGGCCAGTGCTGAGCGACCTGATCACTGCTTGGGGGCCGATGGTCGCGATCGGCAGCTGGGGATCGATCCTGCTGCAGGGCGCATTCCTGCTCGCCCTGCTGTCGCGTCCGACCCGGCTCATCGCGTTGTTCGGCATCCTCGGTTTTCACGTGATGATCGGCGTGCTCATGGGGCTGCCCTGGTTCTCGCTCACCATGATCGCCATCGACTCGATCTTCATCCGGGATCGCAGTTGGAAGCGACTCGTCGATGGGACGAGAATGCGATGGCGAACCGCGATGGGAGACGCGCCCCCGCAACCGCGGGTTCAGCCAGCGGTCGAGCCCGTCTCACGGGCCGCGACGGCCGATCAGGGCCCGGTGAGCGGACGCAGTTCCCTTTGAGCCCTTCTCGGCGGCTCGAAGCCGGATTAAGCTGAGGTCGTGAACGCACACGACGCCGCGATCGCGGTGCAGGGCCTGACGGTGCGGCGCGGCCGCCGCACCGTGTTCGACGGCGTCGATCTCTCGGTGCCGCGCGGTCAGGTCACGGGGCTACTCGGCCCTTCCGGGTGTGGCAAGACGACGCTCATGCGAACGGTCGTCGGGGTGCAGACCGGCGTGACCGGTGAGGTGCGCGTGCTCGGCGAACCAGCGGGCTCCCCGGCGCTGCGTCGACGGGTGGCGTACGCGACCCAGGCCGCCTCGGTCTACGACGATCTCACCGTGATGCAGAATCTGCGCTACTTCGAGCGGGTGCTCGCTGCACCTGTCGGCGACGCGGAACGAGTCGCGCAGCTGGTCGGGCTCTCGGCGCATGCGAAGCAGCGGGTGGAGTCGCTGAGCGGCGGTCAGCGCAGTCGGGTTTCGCTCGCCGTTGCACTGCTCGGATCTCCGGAGCTGGTGGTGCTCGATGAGCCGACGGTCGGCCTCGACCCCGTGCTGCGCGCTGAACTGTGGGATCTCTTCCGCGGACTTGCGGCGGACGGAGTCACCCTGCTCGTCAGCAGTCATGTCATGGACGAGGCGCTGCGCTGCGATCGTCTGCTCCTCCTCCGCGACGGGCAGATCGTCGCAGACACGACTCCCGCAGAACTGCTCCAGACGACCCGCACGAGCGATCCCGAGGCAGCATTTCTCGCGATCATCGCGGAGTGGGAGGCTCACCCGTCGGCGGGGCGGACCCCGAGACACGGCGGGGGCGATCCTCGATGACGGCGATGCGAGTTCTCGCGACGGCCGGCCGCGTGCTCCGGCAGCTCAGCCACGACCCGCGATCGGTCGCGCTCATGCTGCTGATGCCGAGTCTGCTCGTCGGGTTGTTCGCCTGGCTCTTCAGCGGGCAGGACGGAGCATTCGACCAGTTCGGCGGTCCGATCCTCGCCCTCTTTCCCTTCATCCTGATGTTCGTGGTGACCTCGGTGACGACGCTCCGCGAGCGACGCTCGGGGACGCTCGAACGACTGATGACGACACCGCTCGGAAAGGCCGACTTCATACTCGGGTATGCGCTGGCCTTCGGTCTCGCAGCCGTGCTGCAGGCGCTCATCACGGTCGGATTCGCGGTGATCGTCTGCGGGCTGCAGGTCGTCGGTCCCAGCTGGCAGCTCGGACTGGTCGCGGTGCTCGACGCCCTGCTCGGGACCGGACTCGGGCTCTTCGCGAGTGCGTTCGCGCGCACCGAGTTTCAGGCTGTGCAGTTCATGCCGGTGTTCGTGTTTCCTCAGATTCTCCTCGGCGGGCTCCTCATGCCGCGCGATCAGATGCCCGATGCGCTCACCGCGATCTCGGATTGGCTGCCGCTCAGCTACGCGATCGACGCGGTCAATGCGGTTGCCGCGGGCGACGAGGGGTGGGAGCTCGGCAAGCCGCTCGTCGTGATCGGAGCTGTCACGGTTGTGGCGCTCGGGCTTGCCGCACTGACCCTCCGACGCCGAACTCCGTAGCGGCGTCGAGGATCGCCAAGTCTCTGGTCGGCCCATAGGCTTGGGGTATGCGTCTGTATCTCGCCTCGACCTCGCCCGCACGACTCGCCGTTCTGCGCGCCGCAGGCATCGAACCCCGGTGCTTTTCGCCCGAGGTGGACGAGGAGGCGGAGGTCGAGAACCGGGAGACCGAACTCGGACGTGCGCTCACCGCGCCTGAGCTGACCGAGTATCTCGGACGGCTCAAAGCCGAGGACGTGGTGCGGCGGCACGGCCACGAGATCGACGGTCTCGTGCTCGGAGGGGACTCGGCGTTTCTGCTCGACGGGGAGATCCTGGGTAAACCGCACCAGCCTGAGCGGGCGCTTGCTCGCGCGAAGCAGCATCGGGGTCGTACCGGTGTGCTGCATTCGGGGCACTGGGTGATCGATCACACGGGGGGAGCTGTGCGCGGCGCGCAGGGTGCCGTGGACACCGCGGTCGTGACGATGGCCGCCGACGTCAGCGATACCGAACTCGAGGCGTACGTGGCGACGGGGGAACCGCTCGAACTCGCGGGCGGGTTCGCGATCGACGGTCTCGCCGGAGCGTTCATCGAGCGCATCGAAGGGGCGCCCAGTTGCGTCATCGGGCTCTCCCTGCCCGCGCTGCGCCGCCTCGTGGTCGGTCTCGGTCACGACTACTCGCAGCTCTGGAACGCGCAGGGCTGAACCCGGCGCGCCGTTCTGAGTCCGGGCGCATCGTACGGATTTCGACTCGCCCGGACTCGGAAGGTCAGCTGAGCGCGGGCAGATGGGTGGCGAGGAGGTCCGCGTAGGTTTCGCGACGGGTGACGAGGCGGTCCTCGCCGTCTCGGACGAACACGATCGCCGGCTTGAGCGCTCCGTTGTAGTTGTTCGACAGCGTGTACGAGTACGCGCCGGTGGTGGCCATCGCCACGAGATCGCCGACCTCTGCTGCGGGGAGCGAGGCACCGTCGATCAGCAGGTCACCCGATTCGCACTGCCGGCCCACCAGCTGGACGCTCTCGGCAGCGGGTTCGCCGGCTCGGTTGGCGAGCACCGCTTCGTAGCGCTGGAGGGTCAGCGCCACGTCGAGCTGGTCGGCCATTCCGCCGTCGACTGCGACGAACACTTTGCCGGTCCGCTTTACCGAGACGACTCGGTAGAGACTGATGCCGGCACGTGCGACGAGTGAGCGCCCGGGCTCGATGAGCAGTCGCGCGTGAGCGGGAAGATGCGCGGTCGCTGCGGCGACGATCTCGTCGAGATACTCCTCGATCGACGGAGCTTCATCGGCAGAGGTGTAGCGCACGCCCAGCCCGCCGCCGATGTCGTACGTGTCGAACTCGCCGGCAGTTCGGATCTTCGCGACGGCCTCGGCGAACTGCGCGGTGTTCAGAATCTGCGAACCGATGTGCAGGTGCACCCCTTCGAACTGCATGAGCGGGTGCGCGCGCATGCGGTCGATCGCCGCGATGGCCTGCTCCATCGGCAGACCGAACTTCGAGTACTTCCCGCCTGTGGCCTGCGAGGCGTGGGTGTGCGCGTCGACCTCGGGGATCACTCGCAGGAGCAGGCGCTGCGGGTGTTCGAGCAGATCCTCGAGGCGGTCGAGTTCATCGGTGTTGTCGACGATGATCGTGCCGACACGCGCGTCGAGTGCCATGCTCAACTCCGCGCTCGTCTTCGCGTTTCCATGGAAGTAGATGCGTTCGGGGGCGACCCCTGCCGCGAGGGCGAGTTGCAGCTCGCCGCCTCCCGCGACATCGACGGCGAGACCTTCTTCTTGCGCGAGCTGATACATGCCGACGACGGGGAGCGACTTGGAGGCGAAGAGGACGTCGGAGTTCGGCCAGCGTTCGCGCAGGCCGTGCACGAACCGTCTCGCCTGCTCGCGCAATCCCTGCTCGTCGAAGACGTGGAGCGGCGTCCCGTATTTCTCCGCGAGTTCGACGACGGAGACGCCGCCGATCATGAGCGATTCGCCTTCGTCGAGCGAGCTGTGCTCCGGCAGCATCTGCCAGAGACCCTCGATGTGCTGTGCAGCCATGCCACCCTATCCATTCTTCTTATACCTAGCAGTATATGGTGCAAGATGAACTTGCTATCCTAAGTCAGAAGATTACAAGTGCGACGTGGCGACACAGCAGACTGCGAGGTGGCAAGGTTGACCGCAACGAAGCCAAGTGCTCAGAAGGCGGGCGAGCCGGGGTCGACGGGTCGGGAGCTGCGCTATCAGCGCGTCTACGACATGGTGCTTCGACTCATCGAGGACCAGGGGCTCCAACCCGGGGACAGGCTACCGAGTACCGCCGAACTCACGAAGATGGCCGACGTCAGCGTGATTTCGGTGCGGCGCGCACTCGACGAACTCGATCATGACGGGGTCATCGAACGGCACCAGGGCCTCGGCACCTTCGTCGCGCAACCGCGCCTCATCAGCCAGCCGGGACGGGCCGGCGCGCTGCTCGGCACCATTTCAGCAGACGAGAAGCCGGTCGAGTTCGAGACACGCCTGATCCGCATCTCAGTGGGCATGCCGAGCCTGAACCACGTGCGAGCACTCGACATCGAAGAGGGTCAACCGGTCTGGGAGATCTCGCGAGTGCGACTCCGCGGAGATCAACGCACGGTCGCCGAGCGGGCGATCATTCCGCTGAGTCTGGTCCCGGCTCTGGACGAGGCACAACTCGCCGAGGGACGCTCGCTCTACGAACTCCTCGCTGAGCGCTACGGAATCGTCGAAGCCTACGCCGAGCAGGTGTTCCAGGTCGATCGCCCCAGCCAGTGGGAGCGAGAGCAGCTGCGACTCGAGCACAGCGATACGGTGATGCGCGTGCGAGGGGTCAGCTACACGGAGGACGACATCGCCTTCGACTCGTACCACCAGACCTATCGTGCCGACGAGTACCTGTTCTACGTGCAAGGATCACGGACGTCTCCCCGACTGCTGAACCCCGAGAGCGCGGGCTCGTGGGGGGTCCGCACCCTCGGCGGCGAATGAGGGCTTTCGCGACGGGCTGAACGGCGGGCTACCGCCGGCTCGTGTCGTGGGCGCTGGTGGAGAGCATCTCACCGCTTTCCGGTAGCGTGCTCGACGCCTGCGCCGTCACCAGATGCCCCTCTGCGTCGGCGCGCCAGTGCACGCCGAGCCTGGCGTCCGTCTCACCGGGGGTTCCGGCGAACGTGAACGCCCCGCCCCGCGCATTCTCGACCGCGGTCGTGCAGAGCTGCCCGTCGCAGCTCCATCCCTCGGGCGCCGAGCGCAGTGCGAGCGTTCCCGGCAGCGAGAACTCGACCCCGATGGTGCGCCAGGAACCGGAAGAGACGCCGAAATCCAGTTGCACCGTGATACTCCGGTCTCCCGCCTTCGAGCCGACTTCGCCGATCGCCGTGTAACTCATGCTGGCGACGATGGTCGTGGCCTGCTCATCTCTCGGTGATCCCGCGGTCTCGCTCGGAACGCTCTGCGCTGCGGGAAATGGCTCAGCCGGGGTTGCGGTGCGCAACTCAGGAAGGAGCATCGAGAGCGCGAGGAGCGCCGTACCGCCGACGACCAGGGCGGATCCGCCGAGGATCATCGTCCTGGGCGTGGCGAGCCCGCGTGCGGAGGAGCGCGGCAGTCGCGCTCGTGTGTCCCGCTCGAACTCGGAGCCGGACTCGGAGCCGGATTCGGGCTCGGGTTCCGCGGCGCTCGCAGGCGCCTCCGGAACCGGTGCGACCGTCGCGACGGCGACACCGAGAGAGGCGGCAAGGCTCGCGAAGACGCCCCAGCGGCTCCTGCAGCGCGGGCAGGAGCGCAGATGCTCGGGTGCATTCTCGGTGCGCTCCGGAGTGTCGCCTACTCGAGGCGGGAGGCTCGCGATTGCCTCGTGACAGCTCGGCGGCGCTCCCTCTTCGAGCACGACCTGCAGATATGCGCGCCGGAGGGCCTTGCGCGCTCTTCCCCGGAGGGAGTTCACCGCATCGGCGCTCCGCGCGCCCGACGCGGCGACCGAGGCAATCGATTCCTCGAGCAGCGCTTCGCGGTGATTCAGCGAGAGCTTCTCGAGCGCGATGCGCAGCCAGGCGAGTTCGTTCTCGAGTTCGATGGCTTCTTCCACGCTGCCCGCAGCGGGATCGGCGATGTCGAGCGCGGGATCGAGGCGCGAGGTGCGCGATCTCGGCGATCGCGTCTCGTTGATGACGCGATTGCGCATGGAGGCCAGCAGATAGCTGCGGGGCGAGTCGATGCGTGAGCCGCCGTCGGCCCACTTCGTGAGCAGCCCCTCGACCGCGTCGGCGAGCAGATCGTCAGGATCGATTCGAGTGCCGGCGATGCGGCGCGCGGCCGATTGCAACGCAGGAAGATGCTGGGCGAGGTAGGCGCCGGCAGCAGCACGGTCCCCGCTCGCCGCCCGCGCGAGCAGCAGTTCTTCATCCATGCGCCCCCCTTTGCGGCCTCGCGGTGAGACAACAGTAGCTTTCGCTGAACGATTTCTGTGATTCGGGCTGCGACACGCCCGGAATTCACCTGCGATGACAGCTGTCGGCCTTCTCAGGTGTCTCTTTATGTGAACCCAGAATCTCTCTGGGATACATGGGGGAGTGACGGGCTCACGGGGGTGAGCGTGTCGCCAGGATGTCGGGGAGTGTCAGTTCATGGCCAACTTCTTCACCTCGGTGGTGAGCATGGGGCGCGGCCGTGGTGTCTCCGCGCACGTTCAGGATCGGGCGGGCGGGCGGGCTGCGTCGATGCCTCGACGTCTGCTTCGGCGCGGCGCTGCCGCGCTGGTGGCGGGTGGCTTGGTGGCGGCAGGCGCGGTGACCGGCATCCCCGTGCTCGCGGGTGCCGCGCCCGGAACCCCCGTCCCAGCTCCCCACGGCTACGAGCCGACGCTGCTGACCAGCAGTGGGCCGGCATTCAGCACGACCTCGCCCGTCACCATCGGACTGCCGGAGCTGCAGATCCCGATCGTCAAGGGTGCAGCGAGCGTCCTCTACAACCGCTGGGCGGGAGCTGACGCCGTTGCCGGACGCTCCGTGCTGCTCGGGCGCGACGGACGACTCTACGAGGCCGTCGATCGCAGATTCGCCTACCAGCTCGGGATGCGGCTCGCGGAGGTCGCCGATCCCGAGATGAGATTCACCGATATCCGAGTCGCAAACGAGATCGGGTATCAGGGCGGTCCGGGCGGCAGCGAGGATCTCTATCTTGCCTTGGGTGTGGATGGCAGCCTGTGGTACTCGGCGCGATTGAGCGTCGGTGCGAGCTCAGGCAGTTCCTACGCGACCAGCGCCTGGGCTGCCATGGAATTCCGCCCCGTGGCGCTTCCCCTCGGCGCTGAAATCTCCTCCATCGGACCCGGCTACGCGCTGGCAGAAGACGGGCGCCTGTTCCGTCTCCTTCCTGGCACGGGAACGACTCCGACGCTCATGCTGGCGGCGACTCCCCCCGGGGTGACGCTGAGGCGATTGGGCGACAACCGTTCCTACGCAGATTCCTCGGGGCGATCGGTGGTCGCGATCGATGACAACGGCGACGTCTGGAGAGCGCATAGCGGCCCGGGGTCATGGTCGAAGACAGCGGTCCCCGGAGTCCGGTTCACGCAGACCGCTGGAACGAGCGGCTTCACCATCGCGCTCACCGATGATGGGAAGGTCTACTCCTGGGGGTCGCAGCTCTGCGGTGAACTGGGGAACGGGTCGCACGTCACGCCCTCGGGCCCGGCCCAGATCATGGCACTCGACGGAGTGACGATCACCGAGGTGTTCGGCCCGCCGAATTCTCCGTCCGCGGTCGACGACCAGGGTCGCCTCTGGTGGTGGGGGCCGACCGGTGCCTACGGACAGGGCTGCGAGCCGACCCCGCAGCTCCTCGAGGTTCCCGACTCCATCAAGATCGCCGGTGCGATCGAAGCCGACGGCGTCGTGTACGTGACCGGATACAGCTGGCGATGGATCACGGAGGACGGCGGGGTGTTCCAGCGCGGAATGCTCACCAGCGTCCCCGATCCGACCACGTTGGTGCAGCCGAGGCGCTCCGTGCGGGTGTCCTTCGACGGCGGACCCGAGGTCACGCTCGAGGCGCAGGGGCTGCGGGGCCCGGGGGAGCAGCAGTCCGTGTCCGCGTATCCCAATCTCGGGAGGCCCGGTGAAAAGGAAGTCCGTGTCACGTGGAGGGACGCCGGTTCGTACTGTCTGGACAACTATCTGAACGGCTGCTTCGCGGAGACGCCCTCGCTCGGTGAGTACGAGCACACCTTCACCCAGCGCTTCGAGGTGCTGGGCACGCCCCGATTCGTGACGCAGCACTCGGCGGTCGCGGGATCCTGCAACGTGGACTTCACGGTCGAGGCCGAACTGGAGTACGACGGGTATCCAGCGCCCAGCTACCAGTGGGAGCAACGGACGCCGGGTGCCGCCGCCTGGACTCCGGCGGTCGGGACGACATCGGTCGATGGGCTCTCCCTTACCGCGCAGTACCAGCGCGGAATGGACGGTATTCGATACCGTCTCGCTGCGACGAACAGCTCTGGCGTGGTCAACTCGAGCGAGTTCGCGGTGAACGAATCGGTCGCATGTCCTCCGGACAACGGGAACGCGTCCGCGTCCGCAGCGGCGTCGGCGCAGGCGGACGGCAACAACAATGCGGCAGCTCAAGCGGCAGCGGTCGCCGCCGCGATGGCCGACAACTCGACGCAGGCAGACGCTGCCGCGTCGGCGGCTGCGGTGGCGGCAGCGCGTTCCGCGGGTTCGGTCACCGCGAACGCCGCCAGCGAGGCCTCGGCGTACGCGAACTCCCACGCGAATGCGAGCGCCGCCGCCTCGGCGCGCGCGTCGGTCGACAGCTCCGCGTCTTCGTCCGCGAACGCCTCGGCCTCGGCTGCCGCGGAAGGCAATGCCTCGGCGTCCGCGTCGGCCGCGGCAGACGCGGATCCCTCGGCGAACGCCTCGGTGTCTGCTTCGGCGAACTCGAACGCGGCGGCGTCGGCGGCGGCGTCGGCGCAGGCCGACGGAAACAACCGGGCCGCCGCGCGGGCCGCCGCGCAGGCCGCCGCATACGCCGATGCGACCGCGGGCGCCTCCGCGCACGCGAATTCCACTGCGGCAGCGGCGGCGCAGGGCGCGGCGACTTCCGTCGCCTCCGTCGCCGCCTCGGCAACCGCAACCACAGCGGCGAACGCGAGTGCCCAGGGTGCTGCGGCTGCCGCCGGTCAGGCCGATGCGACGACCAACTCTCAGGCGGCATCCTCGGCCGCCGCCGATGGCGACGGTTCCGTGGCAGCCCATGCGGCGGCGAGTTCGTGGGCCTCGGGCGACGCCTCCGCCGAGGCGGCAGCGATTGCGAACTCGAACGCAACGGCTTCGGCCTCGGCTTCTGCGCGTGCGGATGGCAGCAATCAGGCGGCGGCTCAGATCGCCGCCCAGGCTGCCGCCCTTGCGGATGCCACGTCGACCGCCTCGGCTGCGGCCGATGTCTCTGCCGATGCGGCGGCGAGAGTCGCGGGATCCGTGCAGGCGAACGCCTCGCAGGAGGCCACCGCGATCGCGCAGTCCGATGTGAACAGCTCTGCGCTGGCGGCGGCAGAGGCTGCGGCGACGGCGAGTTTGAGCAGCACTTCCGCCGCGTCCGCCAGCTCCTCGGCGAACGGGAACGCTTCCTCGGCTGCCCGAGCCGCGGCTCAATCGACCGCCTCGACCACGGCCTCCTCCACCGCTTCCGCCGACGCGAATGCCAACGCCTCAGCATCTGCAGCCGCGTCCGCGCGCGCGAATGGGAATAGTGATCCCGCCGCGGTCGCTGCGGCAGTCGCCGCAGCTCTCGCCAACGCGCAGAGCACCGCCTCGGCAGCGGCGAACGGCGATGCGAGTGCCGCTGCGCAGGCCGCTGCGCACGTGGTCGCGTCGTCGGTCGCCTCCGCCGACGCGACCACCAGCGTGAGCGCGCAGGCGGCTGCGGCGGCGCTGGGGTCTGCGAGCTCGGTGGCACAGGCCGCCTCGAACGCGACCGGGAGTGCGGCCGCGGATCCGACCGCAGAGGCTTCGGCGGAAGCGGCGGCAATCGCGTCTGCGTCGGCAACCGCCTCTGCAACGGCCTCGGCTTCGGCGGACGCCGCGACGACGAGCATGAGCACCGCGACCTCGAGCGCGAATGCGAACGCGTCGGCGTCGGCTGCGGCGTCGGCTCAGGCGGACGGCAATAGTCGCCTTGCGGCTCAGGCGTCCGCCGTCGGCGCGGCGTTCGCCGACGCGACCTCGGCGGCCTCGGCCGCTGCCGACGCCAGCGCGGTCGCCGCCGCGCAGGGAGCTGCTCTGGCGCAGGCCTCCATGACCGCGTCGACCACCGCTACCGCGCAGGCTCGGGCTGCCGCGCAGGCCGCGGCGACGGCCTCCGCCGATTCGAACGCGGCCTCGGCCGCGAATGCCGCCGCCTCGGCGGAGGGCTTGGCCAAGGGCACCATATCTGCGCAGGCCGCCGCAGACACCGACGCTTCGGGCGATGCCTCGGGGCTCGCGAATGCCCTTGCGAACGCCTCTGCCTCAGCTGCCGCCTCAGCGAAGGCCGACGGATCGCAGCGGGCGGCCGCTCAGGCCGCGGCTCAGGCTGCCGCCTTCGCCGATCACACGAGCGCTGCCGACGCGGCGGCCGATATCACCGCGAGCTCCGCTGCCAGGGGAGCGTCGGACTTGGCGGCACAGGCCGACGTCTCGTCCCAGGGGCTGGGGGCAACGCTCGCAGCAGCCGATGTGTCCGCCGTCGCGAACGCATCCGCATCCGCCGCAGCTCGTGCCGGTGCCGACTTCCAAGGCGCGGCGAGTTCAGCGGCGACGTCGGCCGCGAACGGTGACGCTGCTGCCGCTGGACGCGCTGCGGCCCTCGCGACCGCGTCGACGGATGCATCCGCTTCCGCCGGGGGCGAGCGTCAGGACGTCGGTGCGAACGGAAGCGACACCCCCGCGGCGGCCACGGGCTCCGTCGCAGCGGCAGGCACTCCATCCGCGGCTTCGTCTTCGGGGAGCACCGATGCGGGAGGATCGCCGAACCCTGTCAACGTCGCCGATCCCGGTGCCTCCGGAGCGCCAGCCGCCGGGTCGCCGGCGAGCACGCTCGCAGGGGAAGGCGTGAGCGGCGGAGCATCGAGTGCACTCTCGATCACGGGAACCGCACCCGCACCCGCGGTGGCCTGGATCTCGACGATCATGATCATCCTGGGAGCAGGGCTCGCCGGGTGGGGACTGCGGAACCGGGCGCGCGCCCGCCAGTAAGCATGACGACCCCGTGGTGCGCCGCGGCCCTCCGCCGGCGCATCCCGGGGGTCTCGTGGTCTATGCGGCGGCGAGGCCCGGATCCGGACTCGGGATGCTGTCGATCAGCAGCTGCGTGTAGGGATCGCTCGGGTGATTGACGATCTCGTCGGGAGCGCCCGTCTCGACGATTCGACCTTCGCGCATCACGACGATCCGATCGGCGTATTCGGCAGCAGTCGAGAGGTCGTGAGTGATCATGAGAATACCGAGACCCTCGCGATCCTTGAGCTCTGCGAGGAGCTTCAGCACCCCCGACCGCACCGAGACATCGAGCATGCTCACCGGCTCGTCCGCAAGCAGGAGCGCGGGGTTGAGCACGAGGCCGGCGGCGATCGCGACGCGTTGGCGCTGACCGCCTGAGAGCTGGTGCGGGTATCGGTTCAGATACTGCTCGGTCGGGGTGAGGCCCACCGACTCGAGAGCGCCTCGAATCACCTCGAGCCGCTCCCTCCGGTTACCGCCGACGCGGTGGATGAGGAGCGGCTCCTCGAGCGTGTCCGCCACGGTGAACCGGACGTCGAGGGATTCATACGGATCCTGGAAGATCGGCTGGACGAGGCTGCGGAGGCGCCGACGATCGGCGCGACGACTGCTGAGCGCGGAGGTTCCCGATACGTCGATGGCCCCGGTCGCCTCAGGAATGAGCCCCATGATCGACTGCAGCGTCGTGGTCTTTCCGCATCCGGACTGTCCGACGAGTGCCACGAACTCCCCGCGTTCGACGGCGAACGAGATGCCGTCGACTGCGAGATGCTCGTGCTTTCCCGGGTAGCGCACGCGCAGATCCTGGACCGACAGCAGTGGTGCCGCGTCGCTCGCCACGGAGCGTCGGTCGGCCGCGGCCACGGAGTTGATGTCGGGCGTCGCCTCGAACAGCGCTCTGGTGTAGTCGGAGGCGGGTTCGTGGTAGAGCTGGGAGACCTGACCGATCTCGACGATGTCGCCCGAGTGCATGACTGCGGCGCGCGAGCAGCTCTGCGCCACGACTCCGAGATCGTGGGTGACGAGGATCACAGCCAAACCCAGCCGGTCCGAGAGCTCGACGAGCAACTGGAGAATCTGATGCTGCACGACCACATCGAGCGCGGTGGTGGGCTCATCAGCGAGCAGCACCTTCGGCTCGCAGGAGAGCGCCATGGCGATCACGGCGCGCTGCTTCATGCCTCCGGAGAGCTCGTGCGGATACCGCTTCTCGGTGCCCTCGGGCAGCCCGACCAGACCGAGCAGTTCCCGAACCCGTGCGGGCACGCCGCGTGCGTCGAACCCGTGCACGCGCAGCGCCTCTTCGATCTGCCAACCGATGGTCTTGACCGGATTGAAGGCGCTCATGGCTCCCTGAAAGACCATCGCGATGTCCTTCCAGCGGTGCGGACGCACGGTCGCGTCGCCGCCGGCGAGAATGTCTTCGCCGTCGAATAGGATCTGGCCGCCGACGGTCGCGTTCGCGGGGAGCAGGCCGAGCGTCGCGAGGATCGTCGTCGTCTTGCCGCAACCTGATTCGCCGACGAGCCCGAGTCGTTCCCCTGGCGCCAGGCTCAGGCTGATCCCGCGGACGGTTTCGACGTCCTCGCCCTCGTCGTTCTTGAACCACACCCTCAGGTCCCGGATCTCGAGCACGGGGGGCATGTCGCCGTCGTGCGCGTTCATGGGGCTCATGATCCCGCTCCCTTCTCGGTGGGCGACTTTCTCGGCGCTCGGGGTTTCGCATCCTCGGTGGAGCCGAGCGGTCGGATCGCCCACGTGCGTAGCGCGAGATGCGAGATCTTGAGGCGTGGATTCAGCGCGTCCTCGATGGCGCGGCCGACCAGGTAGCAGCCGAGGATCAGGAGCGCGACGGCGATGCCCGCCGGTACGATGGCCCACCAGGCGCCGGTGCTGATCGCCGCGCGCGTGAACGCGCGCTCCATGATGACGCCCCAGGTGATCGCGTTCGGGTCCGAGAGACCCAGGAATGCCAGCGCTGTTTCGTTGAACACGGCGACCGTCACTGCGAGCACGCCGCTCGCGGCGAGGAGCGGGCCGAGCTGCGGCAGAATGTGACGCATGATGATGCGCAGATGGCTGCCGCCGATGGCCTCCACCCGGCGCACATAGACGCGTTCGCGCAGGGTCTTCACCTGCGATCGCACGATGCGCGCGGTTGCGGTCCACATGAGGGCGCCGATCACGACGATGACGTGGCCCAGGCTCGGTCCCCAGACGGCGGCGATCACGATCATGAGCACGATCTGCGGGATGACGAGGAAGTAGTCCGTGATGCGCATGAGCACCGTGTCGACCCATCCGCCGAAGTAGCCGGAGAGGATGCCGACCGCCGAACCGATCACGATCGCGATGGCGGCTGCCGTGAAGCCCACCCACATCGAGACGCGTCCCCCCTCCAGGACGAGGGTGAGCACGTCGATGCCGCCGTCATCGCAGCCGAACCAGTGCGCTGCGGAGGGAGGTTCGAATACTCCGCAGCTCACCGCCTTGCTGGAGTAGGGCGTGAGCAGGGGCGCGAAGATCGACATCAAGACGAAGGCCGCGATGATGGAGAGGCCGATGATCGCGCTCGGCTGGCGCAGCGCGGTGGCGAGCGCCCCCCGGCGACGATCGGTGGACCTGCGGCGCTTCGGCAGCGAGAATACGGTGGTGCCTGGTGCGGTCATGACTGGTTCCTTCTGCTCAATCCGAGACCCGCGGGTCGAGCCACGCATACGCGAGGTCGGCGAGGTAGTTGAACGCGATGACGGTGATCGTGATCACGAGAAAGCCGCCCTGCAGCATCGGGTAGTCGCGCTGCAGCACCGCCTGGTAGAGCTCGCGTCCGATGCCCGGCCACGAGTAGATCACTTCGATGAGGATCGCGCCGCTCACGACGGTGCCGAGCGCGAGCGCGATCATCGTGACGGTGGGCAGCATGGCGTTGCGCACCGAGTACGACCGGATGATGCGGCCGCGGCTGAGCCCCTTCGCCCGAGCCGTCAGCACGTAGTCCTCGCCGAGCGTTTCGAGTACCGAGGACCGCATGATGAGGAGGTATTCGGCGTAGAGCGTGAGCGTGAGCGTCGCGACGGGGAGGATGAGATGTCGAACGCGGTCGATGAACTGTTCACCGGGGCTGAGCGCGACGGCGAAGGGATCCATCATGCCGGCCGAGGGGAGTACTCCCGCGAAGAAGATGAGCAGCATCGCACCGAGGAACTGCGTGGGGAACGCGTAGAACATCACGGAGATGTTGGTCATGGTGTGGTCGAAGACGCTGCCACGGCGCACGGCGCTGAGCACGCCGAGCAGAATGCCGATGGCGAGGGCGAGCAAGGTGCCGGTGAGCACGAGCGGAAGCGTGTTCATGAAGGCCTCGGCGAGGTTCGAGGTCACCGGTTGGCGATTGCTGAACGAGACACCGAGGTTGCCGGTGGCGAGCCCCTTCAGGTAGAGGAGATACTGCTCCCAAATGGGCTTGTCGATCCCGAACTGCCGCTCGAGTGCTGCTTTCAGCTCCGCCGAGGCTCCCGGCACGCGCGACATGCGGCTCACCGCCGATCCCGGCAGCACTCGGAAGAGTACGAAGTTCAAGGTCACGGCGACGAAGACCGTGACGAGCGCGAACACGGTTCTGCGCCAGATGTATCTTCCTCGATGCATCGGAGTCCTCTCTTCGTTGCGACTGCGCATGCGCGCTGAGCACGGTGCGCAGGAACCACAATAGCGCCTTCATATGAAGTGGTTCCATATAGTATGCTAAGTCTACTGAGATAGGCGGGCGAGTGGACGTGCGCCGACACCATCGAGATGGAGGATCAATGAAGATCGCAATCCGGGCAGGGCTCGCGCTCGCCGCCGCAGCCGCCCTCGTCATATCGGTCTCCGCCTGTGCTCCGGGCGGCGCTTCAGGGGGCAACCTCCTTCGAGTGGGCGTCACATCGAAGGTCGACTCGCTGAACCCCTTTGTCTCAGACTCCGACTACTCCAGCGTGATGTACCAGTACGTCTACCCGCATCTCACCGAATACGACGAGAACCTCGAGATCGTCCCGTCGTTCGCCGAGTCCTGGGATTCGTCGGAAGACGGCAAGACCTGGACCTTCCACACGGTCGCCGACGCCAAATGGAGCGATGGCGAACCGTTGACTGCCGAGGACGTGGCCTTCACGGCGAACCTGATCCTCGAATACGCAGACGGACCCACCGGTATTCTCTCGGGCTGGGTAGCGCACCTCGAGAACGCCGAGGCCGTCGACGACAACACCGTCGTATTCAATTACGAATCGCCGGTCGCCAACGTCCTGACGCAGGTCCAGGCGCTGCACATTCTGCCCGAGCATGTTTGGTCCTCGCTCGCCACAGGCGATGGCGAGGAGATCACGACCTTCGAAAACGCCGCGCCGATCGTCTCCGGTGGGCCCTTCACGATGGACTCCTATAAGAAGGACCAGATGATGCTGTTCTCGAACAACGAGAACTGGTACGGAGAGAAGCCGAAGATCGACGGCTGGGGCCTGCAGTTCTTCGCGAACGACGACGCCATGGTCTCGGCGCTCAAAGCCGGACAGGTCGACATGATCGGTCAGATGACACCGCCGACCGCGGTCGAAACCCTCAAGGCGGCAGGCATGACCGTCGAGAACGGGCAGAGCGTCACGATCAAGAACCTCATCATCAACACGAACCCGGAGAAGCCCGAGCATCGAGAGCTACTGAATCCCGAGGTGCGCAAGGCGCTCGAATACGGCATCGACCGCCAGGAGATCGCGGATCAGACCTACCTCGGCTTCGCAGAGCCCGGATCGACACTGCTCACCCCGGTGACCGGGTTCCGCAACGAGAGCATCGACGGACTGCCGTTCGACCCGGCCGCGGCAAACGAGATCCTCGACGGCCTCGGCTATGCGATGGGAAGTGACGGCGTGCGCGTCGCCGACGGCGTGCCGATGAAGTACGAGCTGATCTTCCCGACGGAGGAGAGCGGTTCGGGCGATCGCGCCTTCCAGACCATTCAGCGCGGGTGGGAGCAGATCGGCGTCATCGTCGAACAGCGCAAGATGGATCCCGATGCGGCCTGGGACGCGATCACCGCCCCCGACAACCAGTACCTCGAGTACGACCTCGCCATGTGGAACTGGACGCCGCCCGTCGAGCCCGACTTCATCCTGAGCACCCTGACCTGCGGCGCCCTCGGAGGCAACTCGGACAGCGGCTACTGCAACCCCGCATACGACGCGCTCTACCTGGCCCAGGGCACTGAGCTCGACGAGGCGAAGCGGCGAGCGATCATCGACCAGATGCAGCAGATCATCTTCGACGACCGTCCCTACATCGTCTACGCCTACCCCGACGTCATCGAGGCGCACAGCCCCGAGTGGGACGGCTTCGTGATCTCGCCCCTCGTCGGCTCGATCAACAACCTCTCGACGCAAACCCTGACCCAGGTGCACCGGGTCGAGAAGTAGCGAACGCCATGCACACGACGCAGCACCTGCTGCTCGCCCGGGGGTGGGACCGAGAGGTCTCTGCCCCCGACGGCGCGCACGAGACCTCCTCCACCCCTGGCTGGCGAGCGCTCGCCGCCGCACTCGGGTACCACGCAGACGTCTTCCGCGACCTGCTCCGCGCGGCGTTCGCCGGAGGGGACCGCGAGGCCGCACCCGTCGTCCGGCTCGTGGTGCCTAGTGATGCGGGGGCGAGGATCGTTCTCGCGACCGAGCTGCCCGTCGCCCGCTCCGCACCCGGAGCGCCGAGCACCCTCGAACGATACCGCGAGGCCGGACTCCGGCTCGGGGCGGAGTCGTCCACCGGAACGATGTGGTGCGATGCGCCCGAATCCAGTGCCGAGTTCGCGCCCGAGGAGATACGCGATTCGCTGTGGCTCGGCGCGCGGCTCGGCGGGCAACAGCCTGCAGCGGCGCTCGCCCGGGAGGCGATTGTCTTCGCGGACGGCGCGCTGCCTTCCGCCAAGGCCAGAACTCAGGCGGAGGCGGTCGGTTGGGTGCGCCAGCTCGTCGCGCGGCCTGCCAACCTTCTCGGGCCGGAGGAGTTCGCCCGCGAGATCTCGGATTTCGCGAGTGCGCACGGCCCGGACATCGAGATCGAGGTCTGGCGGGCGGACGAACTGGCGGATCGCGGATTCGGCGCGCTGCTCGCCGTCGGAGGCGGCTCTGCTCGCGCTCCGCTCGCGGTACGCATGCGGTGGGGTTCGGACGACGTCGAGCACGGCCCGCGGCTCGGGCTGGTCGGCAAGGGCGTGACGTTCGACTCCGGAGGGGTCAACATCAAGAAGGATCCGGCTGAACTTGCATGGATGAAGAGTGATATGGCGGCGGCGGCCTCCATCGCCGCCGCGCTCGTGATCGCCTCGCAACTCGGCGTTCCCGGGGCCGGGGTCGAGGCGATTCTGCCGATCTGCGACAATGCGGTGTCGGGTGGGTCAGTCCGCCCGGGCGACGTGGTGACGCACCCGGACGGACGGACGACCGAGGTCGTCGACACCGACTGCGAGGGCCGACTCGTGCTCGCCGACGGCTTGATCTGGTTGCGAGACCACGGCGCAGGCGTGTTGTTCGATTCCGGCACGCTGACCGACGGCGGTGCGGGCCTTCGTCGAACCGGTCTGTGGTCGAACGACTCGTCGCTCTCGAAAGCGCTGGTCGAGATCGGGGAGGGGGCGGGCGATCCGCTGTGGTCGCTCCCGCTCGCCTACGGCGAGGAGGCGGTCACGCGCAGCCGCGTCGCAGATCTGCGCAACGCGCCCATGGACCGACCGGACGTCGGGCGCCACGCGGCCACCTATCTGGCGGAGATCGTCGGGGACACTCCGTGGGCGCATTTCGACACGGGGGGTACGGCGTATCTCGAGGCCGATTTCGCCGGCTGGCCGGAGGGGCCGACGGGGGCGAGCACGGTGGCGATCTCGGAGGCGATCCTCGCCTGGAGCAGGGACGCATTGCACTAACGCACTCCATTTCATATACTTATTATTACAAGTAAGTGGGATGACCGATTCCCACTGCATTCGAAAGGCCTGACGTGGACCTCACATTTGATTCGGCGTTCCCCTCGCGCACCGCTCGCTCCGCCGAGCTCTTCGAGCGCGCCAAGCTGACCATCCCGGGTGGCGCAGGAAGCACCGCGCGGCTGCCCCGCAACGGATGGAACCCGTACCCGCTCTTCATCGAACAGGGCAAGGGATCGCGAATCACCGACGTGGACGGGAACGAGTACATCGACTACCTGCTCGGCCTGGGCCCGGACATTCTGGGGCACCGCCACCCGGTCGTGACCGAGGCCGTCGTCAAGGCCATCCAGGAGCAGGGTACGAGCTTCGGTCTGCCCTACGAACTGGAGATCGAAGCATCGGAGAAGGTCGTCGCCGCAGTGCCGGGCGTCGAACAGGTGCGCTTCGCGAACTCCGGGTCCGAAGCCGTCGGCCAGGCGGTGCGTATCGCGCGAGCCACCACCGGACGGCGCATCATCGTGCGTTTCGAAGGGCTCTACCACGGTTGGCAGGACAGCGTGTACTGGTCGAACCACGTCGACCTCGACAAGGCAGGTCCCGCGGATCGCCCCCGCCCGGTCGCGATGGGGCTCGGCGTGCCCGCCGAGCTCGAAGAGACGCTCATCGTGCTCACCTGGAACGACCCCGAGAGCTTCGTCAAGCTCATGGAGGAGCGAGGCGAGGAGATCGCGGCCGTCATCACCGAGCCAGCGGTGCTCAACACCGGCTGCATTCTGCCCGAGCCCGGATACCTCGAACTGCTGCGCAGCGAGACGCAGAAATACGGGGCCATGCTGATCTTCGACGAGGTCATCACGGGCTTCCGCATCGCCAGAGGCGGGGCGCACGAATACTACGGAGTGATCCCCGACCTCACCACCTATGCGAAGGGCGTCGGCGGCGGATTCCCGGTGGCCGCGATCGGCGGGACCAAAGAAGCAATGCGTCTCATCGCAGACGGCACCTATTCCCACTCGGGCACCTATAACGCCAACGTCGTGCAGTGCGCAGCGGTATCGGCGACCATGGACCTGCTCGCGGAACCCGGACTCTACGAGCGTCAGCGGGCGCTCGGCGAACGGCTCGCGCGTGGGCTTGAGACGATCGCAGACGAGAACGGGATCGACGCCTACGTCACGGGTCTCGGCACCGTGTTCCAGCTCTGGTTCGCCGACGGTCCCATCAAGAACTGGCGCGATGCAGTCGCGCACACCCGCGAGGGAGTCTTCAAACGCTGGTACGAGGAGATGCTCGTTCGCGGAGTGCTCTTCCACCCACTCCAGTTCGAGAACCTCTTCGTGTCGCTCGTGCACGACGATCGCGACATCGATCAGACGCTCGAAGCGGCCTCCGGCGCGATGAAGGTGCTCGCCAAGGAGTTCTCGAAGGAACTCGCCCGCTAGTCGCACCGCACCGCGCTGCCTGCACCGGCGCACACCCGCCCGGCACGAGCCGAGCGAGGTCATCGAGACAGTAGGCTCGGCTCTACACCTGCACGAGCTGACCGGTCCTCGGGTGTCGCCCGCGTCCCGCAGCGGCACCCGAGGGTTCATCGAAGAACCAGAAAGGCAGCGTCATGACGCGCTCGGAACCGATCGCCATCGGGCTCGACCTCGGAACTTCGAGCCTCAAGGCCGTCGCCGTGGCGGTTCGCAGCGGCAAGGTGCTGGTGCGCGAACGCCAGCCCTATCCGACGCACCGGCCTGAGCCCGGAGCCGCCGAGCAGGCGCCCCAGGACTGGATGGCGGCGGTCATCGGAGCGCTCGGACGCCTCGCGGCCGCCACGGACACCGAGAGCTGGGTGGGCATCGGACTCTCTGCGATGCTTCCGACGCTCGTCTGCCTCGACGAGGCGGGGGAAGCGGTCGGCAACGCGATCGTGTGGGAGGACACCCGCGCCGAGCGGCACGCGGACGATCTCAAGCGACGTGTTCCCGCAGCTGTGGCCTACACGCGCACCGGCCAGTTGATCGACGGACGCTACCTCGTACCGATGCACCTGCGCGTCGCAGAGCGGGACCCGGCAGCAGCACGGCGGATCGTGCGCATCGCCGGCGCCAAGGACTACCTCTTCGAACAACTCACCGGAGCGCTGGTCACCGACCCCAGCACGGCGGCTGGAAGCGGCGTCTACGACCTCCGAAGCGGAACCTACGCACACGGTCCCTGGCCGGAGCTGCCTCCCGTGGAGCCGAGCACCGCGACCCGGGGTCTCGACGCCGGGGTGGCGCGACTCATCGGGGTACGCGCGGGTCTCCCGGTCTCGCTCGGCGGCGCTGACTCCGTGCTCGGCGCGGAGGCGCTGGGCACCCGGCCAGGCCGGGATATCGCGATCATCTCCGGGACCAGCACCGTCGTGCTCGGCACGAGAGAATCGCTCGACATCGACCCGGAGGGGCGATCGCTCGTCACGCCGCTCGCGCGCGGCGGCTACGGGCTCGAGATGGACCTCGTCGCAACGGGTTCGGCGTTCCACTGGCTCGCGGCGCTGACCGGTGCGCCGAATGTCGAAGCGCTGCTGCAGGAGGCTCGCGGCGTCGACCCGCTGGCGGCGCCGCAATTGCTGCCATATCTCGGCCCCGGCGAGCAAGGCGCGCTCTGGGAGCCCCAGCTGCACGGAGGCGCGCACGGGCTGTCCCTCTCGACGACACGGGGCGACCTCGCCCGCGGTCTGCTGACGGGCATGCTGCTCGAGCTGCGGCGCTGCATCGGGCAACTCGCCTCCACGGCGGACGGCCGGGTCATCGCGGCCGGCAGCTCGCTCTCCTCCCCGCTTGCGCTGCAGGATCTCGCCGACGCGTGCGGGCGCGAAGTGCTCGCCGATCTCAGCGATGCCGACCATTCCGCGCTCGGCGCCGTCGACGTGCTTCTCACCGGACTCGGTCTCCCGCTGCCCGCACGGGACTCCGAACGGCTGGTCTTCACCCCGGACCCTCGGGCGGCGGACACCTGGCGGATCCTCGCCGCGCGCCACGAACGCGGGCTGGAACGCGAACGCCGACGCCTCGACGAAGAGGCCGAGGCGACGCACGAGGAGGGCGAGCGATGAGCGACCAAAGCATCCGCCTCTCCCGGCATCGCATCGGCGGAACCATCGATCTCGCCATGCGAATGCTGCAGGAGGCTCCCGTCGCCGGAGGCGTCATCGCCGTCCAGCGGGGACGCGAACGCATCGCCGTCCCGTTCGGCACCCGCGGCCCGTTCGGAACAGCGGTGCAGATCGAGGATCGCTTCGAGATCGGATCGATCTCGAAGACGGTGACCGCGCTCACCGCCGCTCGGCTCGCGCACGAGGGAGCGTGGGATCTCGACATGCCCGCGCGCAGAATGCTCCCCTGGCTCGAGCTCCCGGCAGGAGCGGGAGAGCCGTCGCTGCGCCACTTGCTCGCCCACACCGCAGGATGGATCGCAGGGAACTCCGCCTCTCCCGGTGAGATCGCGCAAGCCCTCGCGATGCCGAGTTCGCGGAGCGTCACCGCGCCCGGCGAATACTTCCACTACAGCAACATCGGGTACGTGGTGCTGGGCCTCGCGATGGCCCGCGTCTCAGGAGCGCCCCTCGGACAGGCGGTGCACGAGGCGGTGCTGGCACCGCTCGGGCTGCCCGGAGCGTTCGCCAGCATCACGGGACCCCAGCGTGCGGAGCTGTGCCCGGGCACCGTCCCACTGCGTGACGACACGCACTGGTTCCCAGGCGATCCCCTGAGCGAGCAGAACTGGGTCGAGCCGGCCGGTGCCGACGGCAACATCGGGGCGAGTGCGGGCGAACTGCTGGCCTTCGCCAGGGCGCTCACCGCACCGGACGAACCCGCCGAGCCCTGGCTCTCGGCGGCGGTTGCGAGCATCTCGACGCCCGCGGCCCCCGGCGGGGAGGACGTGCTCGACGCGGGGCGGCACCTCGCCGTGAACGAAGCGCGCTACGGACTCGGAGTCAACGTCGAACGCACCGAACTGGGCACGCTGCTCACGCACGGCGGCGGCATGATCGGCTACGGCGCTTTCTTCGTCGCCCACCCGCAGCACGACCTCTCCGTCGCGGTGACGCTGAGTGCTCCGGGGGAGTGGCCCTACGCAGAACTGCTGGCGCGTCAAGCGCACGCCGAGATGCTCGGTGAGCACCCCGCAGTCCGCTCCGGGGTCGCAGACCCGATCTCCGAACTGCGTCCGATCCGACCCGGGCTTGCTCCGGGCGACGACGGGCAGACGCGCTTCTCCGGGCACTACCGCAGCTACACGCCCTGGTGTCCGCACTATCAGGTCGGAGCCGATGCGGGCGGGCGTCTCGTGCTCCGCGCCTACAGCGGAGTCGAGGCACCGACGGAGGACACGCTCCTGGTGCCGCTCCCCGGAACCGGCGCCCTGCACTTTCGAGTGGGCGAGGATCCCCGTCTCCCCGAGCGCGCACGCTTCGGGAACATCATCGACGGTGCGGCGCAGACGCTCGACATCGACGGCTGCGTCTACGCGCGCGTCGCCGCACGCTGAGCGCCGGCCGCAGGCACACACGGGAGCCACGCCGATCCCGCTGACCGCGTCACGGGGCAGTGGCCTCGAACGGATCACCCGTCCCGCGTGAATCGCCCGGCGCCGTCTCCTGAAGCGAGATTCGCGGGAACACAAAAACTCCCTCGCCGTGAACGACGAGGGAGTTGCGGTGCGCCCCAAGGGATTCGAACCCCTGACCTTCTGATCCGTAGTCAGATGCTCTATCCAGCTGAGCTAGGGGCGCATTGTTGATCTCTCAACCAGAAAGACATTACCTGAAAAAACTGAGAAACAAAAATCGAGTTCGAATCCGAGCGCCTTAGGGGCACCGCCGAAGGGGTACCCTTGCATGGTGCCAAGCAAAGTGTTGACCCCTGCTCTCTCCCGCGCCGAGGCGCTGATCCGCGAGATCCCGGACTACCCGAATCCGGGAATCCTCTTCCGCGACATCACGCCGCTGCTGGCAGACGGTGAGGCGTTCTCCGTCACGATCGACGAACTGATCGCCCCATTCGCCGGTCAGTTCGACGTGGTCGCGGGAATCGAGGCGCGGGGCTTCCTCCTCGCGAGTGCCGCAGCCTACGCATCGGGTACGGGTGTGGTTCCCGTGCGCAAAGCGGGAAAGCTGCCGCAGCCCGCGATGAGCATCGACTACTCGCTCGAGTACGGCACCGCCACGATCGAGATGCACGCCGATCTCGAACCGGGCACGCGGGTGCTCGTGATCGATGACGTGCTCGCCACTGGCGGCACGGTCGCAGCCACGCTCGACATGCTCGAGCGCCTCGGATATCCGGTGTGCGGGACGTCGGTGCTCTTCGAGATCGACGAGCTCGGCGGACGCGAGAAGGTCAGCGACCACCCGCTGCACACCGTCTTTCGTTCGTAACCCGGGGAACGGGCACTCGTAGCTGCCGCGCCTCCCGGACCTGCACTTGCGCAGGAGATCTGCGCTCTGCAGCCCCGAATCTCGGGGATTGGATCCGCAGAACACGGAGTTGCCGAGGAGAGACGACGCCGAGCGGGGCGAATCAGCACGCGAGGATCCCCGGAACGAATGCCCGCGGTGGGAGAATGACGGAATGACCTCTGCGCCAAGTGACACCTCCGGCTCCGCGAGCGAAGCGTTCTTCGCCGCGCGCGATCAGCTGCTCGAACTCGCGGGAGACCCCGCGAGGGCACGGTCTGAGTTCCGGTGGCCCGATGTCGGGCCCGACTTCAACTGGGCGCACGACGTGTTCGACGCGCTCGCCGAAGGGAACGACACCACCGCGCTCTGGATCGCCGAGGCCGACGGCACCGAGGTGAAGCGGACCTTCGACCAGATGAAGCGCCGCAGCGATCAGGTGGCGCACTGGATGCTCGATCAGGGCGCCCGCCCGGGCGATGTCGCGATGCTGATGCTCGGCAATCGGCTCGAACTCTGGGAGATCATGCTCGCCTCGCTCAAGATCGGCGTGATCATCCTGCCCACTTCCGTGGTGCTCGGGACGCAGGAACTGATCGATCGCGTGGACCGTGGCCGGGTGAGGTGGGTCTTCGCGGCGCCCGAGGACGCGGTGAAGTTCGCAGCGGTCCCGGGTTCGTACCGCGGAGTCGCGGTCGGTTTCGACGAGGCGACGCAGGATCAGCGCGCCGCCCTCTACGACTGGCTGCACTTCGACGAGTCGCGATCCTCGTCGCTCGCCGCCGTCCCGAAGCGGACGAAGAGCGAGGACACTTCGCTGATCTACTTCACCTCGGGGACGACGAGCCTGCCCAAGATCGTCGAGCACTCGCACACGAGCTATCCGCTCGGCCACCTCAGCACGATGGCGTGGATCGGGGTGCGTCCTGGCGATGTGCACTCCGTCGTCAGCGCGCCGGGCTGGGGGAAGCACGCCTGGTCGAGCTTCTTCTCCCCGTGGAACGTCGGCGCCACCATCTTCGTGCTGAACTCCGCCCGCTTCGATGCCGAGCACTTCGTCTCCGAGCTCGACCGTGCGGGCGTGCACACCTTCTGCGCACCGCCCACGGTGTGGCGCATGCTCATCCAGCACCGACTCGACCGGAAGCCCCGCGCAATACGCGAACTGCTGTCGGCGGGCGAGCCGCTGAACCCCGAGGTCATCGCGCGCATCCGCGAGTGGTGGGGCATCGAGATTCGAGACGGGTACGGGCAGACCGAGACCACCGCCCTGATCGGCACGATGCCCGGCGAGCCCGTGGTGCCCGGAGCAATGGGGCGTCCGCTGCCGGGCGTGAACGCGATGCTGGCGGATCCTCTCACGGGCGCTGCCACCGACGAGGGCGAGATCTGCCTGCCGCTCGATCGAGGCGTCGCCAATCTCATGCCGGGCTACTTCGGCAACCCGGAGGCGACCGAGCAGGCGATGCGCGACGGACGCTTCCACACCGGCGATGTCGCACAGCGCGATGCGCAGGGCGTGCTCACTTTCGTAGGTCGCACCGACGACATCTTCAAGTCGAGCGATTTCAAGGTCTCGCCCTTCGAGGTCGAGAGCGCGCTCCTGGAGCATCCGCTCGTCGCGGAGGCCGCCGTCGTCGGGGCGCCCGACGAGACCCGCCTCAATGTGACGAAGGCGTACGTGGCGCTCGCCGCCGGTGCGCCGGCTGATGCCGAAACGGCGCGCGAGATCCTCGCTCACGCCCGCGTCGCGATGCCCGCGTACATGCGAGTGCGACGGCTGGAGTTCTTCGAGCTGCCGAAGACGGCTTCGGGAAAGATCCGCCGGGTCGAACTGCGGCAGCGCGAGGTGGCAGCATTTGACGCGGGTGCGCGGATCGATACCGAATGGCGCGAAGAGGACTTTCCGGGGCTCAAGGGCTGACCCGAGGAGGCCGTCCCGCGCGTCGCCCGCAGCGTCACACTCGGTCACGAGCAGCCGGAGACGCACCCCGGCTGGAATACGCTTGTGGCATGGCACGGATCGAGACGACCACAGCAGGCAGCCTTCCCCGAACCGACGCGCTGATTGCGGCGAACGCGGCTCGAGCATTCGAACCCGACGGCTTCACCCTCACGGCCACCGAGGAGCACACCGCGCTCGTCGACGCCGCGGTGCAGGAGGTCGTGCGTCAGCAGCGCGAGGCGGGGATCGCTCAGCCCGGCGACGGAGAGTTCGGCAAGGCCATGTCGAACGCGGTCGACTACGGCGCCTGGTGGGGCTACTCCTTCCAGCGGGTCGCCGGGCTGTCGATGACCGAGCGCAATGCCTTCACCGATACGCCCAAGCGCTCGACCCCCGGCAACGTCCGGCTGACCTCGTTCGCCGACCGCCGCGACCGCGCGCGGTTCGCGGAGATGTACTCCGACCCCGCCTGGGGGATGCATCAGAGCAGATGGGCGACGAACATGCCGTCGACGACCGCCGCACTCAGCTACCGTGGGCAGCAGGCGGTGGCTGCCGACGTGTCGAACCTGCGAACAGCGCTCGGCGAGGGTGCGACCGGATTCCTCACCGCGATCGCGCCGGGCTCTGCGGCGCGCGTGCCGAACGAGTTCTATGCGAGCGACGAAGACCACCTCTTCGCCTGGAGCGATGCGCTCGCCGAGGAGTACCGAGCGATCACCGACGCGGGCCTGGTGCTGCAGATCGACGACCCCTCACTGTGCGAGAGCTGGGATCAGATCAACCCTGAACCCTCGGTGGGCGACTATCTCGACTTCATCCAGTTGCGCATCGATGCGATCAATCGTGCGGTCGAGGGGCTGCCTCGCGATCGAGTGCGCCTGCACCTGTGCTGGGGCTCCTGGCACGGCCCGCACACGACGGATATCGAGTTGAAGCACATTCTGAGGACGGTGCTCGGCGCCGATGTCGGTCAGATCTCGTTCGAGGCGGCGAATGCGCGCCACGAGCACGAATGGATCATCTGGGAGGAGAATGCGCACCTGGTGCCCGACGATCTCGTGCTCGTGCCCGGCGTGGTCGGACACTCCACCAATCTGGTCGAGCACCCCGATCTCGTCGCGCAGCGCATCGAGCGATTCGCGAGAACGTTCGGTCCCGAACGCGTGATCGCCTCGACGGATTGCGGCCTCGGCGGTCGCGTGCATCCGAGCATCGCCTGGGCCAAGCTCGAGTCGCTCGGCGAGGGTGCCCGGCGCGCCGGCGCGCGCATATAGCAGCGGAAGGGCGGTCAGGCCGACTGCGCCACGAGCGCGCGGTGGCACTGCGCGATGCGCTGCCGCCACCAGCGTTCGCGCTCCGAATCGGCCGCGTACGTTTCGAGCAGTTCAGGGTCGAGGATCGCTCGGCGCACTTCGATCTCGCCGAGTGACGCCACGAGCGGGTCACGGGTGACGTCTCCGGCGAGCAGCGCCACGGTGCCGAGGCCGCACGCACCCGCGAGCACGCCGTCCGGCAGGGCCGCGGCGAGGTGCAGTCCCATGCCGATGCCGACCGAGGTGTCGAGCGCGCTCGACACGACCACGGGAAGGCCCGCCGCTCCGATGAGGTCGAGCGCGCGAGCGATCCCGCCGAGCGGCTGCGCCTTGACAATCAGCAGATCGGCGGCCCCCGCCCGGGCGACGGCGAGGGGATCCTCGGCCCTGCGCACGCTCTCATCTGCGGCGATGCGTACGAGAGGCGATCCGCGATCGGTCGCTCCAGGGTGCAGGCCGGGGGAGTCTGCGGCCGCGACCCCGTTTCCCGGGTCCATGCGCTGCGACCCTCCGGCCCGTTCGCCCGGAGTCAACAGCCGCCGCACCTCGACCAGTTCGTCGACGCTCATGCACGGCTGCTCGGCATAGTCGAGATCGAACTCGGCGAGCACGCGCAGTGCCGTCACCGCCTCGTCGACCGACCAGCCGCCGTTCGCGTCGATGCGCACGATCGCGTCGTCGCCCAGCACCTCGCGCACGGCGCGCACCCGCGCCACGTCGTCGGCGAGGCTCTGCCCGCGCTCCGCCACCTTGACCTTCGCGGTGCGGCACCCCGAGAAGCGAGCGAGTACCTCGGGCACCGCCGCGGCCGGAACGGCGGGCACGGTCGCGTTGACCGGGATCCTCGCCCGGCGGGCGGGCGGCAACTCACCCCAGCCGTATTCGATGGCGGCGGCGAGCCACGAAGCGGCTTCGGCGTCGTCATACTCGATGAACGGCGAGAACTCGCTCGCGCCGTTGGGGCCCTCGAAGATCGCCGCCTCGCGCACCGTCACGCCGCGAAAGCGGGTGCGGGTCGGGATCGCCACGACGTGCATGCGTTCGCGCAGCTCTTCGAGCGAGGGCAGGGGGGTTGGCGGCACGCCTCCATCCTCGCACCTTTGCGTCTCGCGCTCTGCGGATGCGGTTCATCTCGTCCTGCGCTCGGCTGCCCATCAGCGCAACGCGATTGAAGAGACGGAAGCTCGGGGCCAGCGCAGAGGTGCGCTGGAAGGCTCGCGGGGCGCGGCTGCCTCCCGGTCTAGGCTTGACCCATGAGCGATCACGGCGCAACGCAGGTTTCCGATCTCTTCGACCCGGCCGAGTGGCAGGCCGCCCCGGGCTCGGAGCGATACACTGACATCACCGCGCACCTGAGCAACGATGGGCGCATCTCGCGCATCGCCTTCGACCGGCCCGAGGTGCGCAATGCATTCCGCCCGAAGACCGTGGACGAGCTCTACGACGCGCTCGAACGCGCCAGGGTGAATCCTCGAGTCGGCGTCGTGCTGCTCACCGGCAACGGCCCCTCGCCGAAGGACGGCGGATGGGCGTTCTGCTCGGGCGGTGATCAGCGCATCCGCGGACGCGACGGCTACAAGTACAGCGACGATGAGACGAGAGTTGGTCCCGAGGGGCTCGCTCGCGCCGGGCGATTGCACATCCTCGAGGTGCAGCGGCTCATCCGCTTCATGCCGAAGGTTGTGATCGCGCTGGTCCCGGGCTGGGCCGCGGGCGGGGGGCACTCCCTCAACGTGATCTGCGATCTCACGATCGCGAGTCGGGAGCACGCGAAGTTCAAGCAGACCGATGCCGATGTCGGATCCTTCGACGCAGGCTACGGCAGTGCCTACTTTGCGCGCCAGGTGGGGCAGAAGAACGCGCGCGAGATCTTCTTCCTCGCGAACGAGTACGATGCCGAGCGCGCCCGCGAGATGGGGGCGGTGAACGCGGTCGTTCCGCACGCGGATCTCGAGCGGACCGGCATCGAATGGGCTCGGACGATCCTCGGCAAATCTCCGACGGCGATTCGCATGCTGAAATATGCGATGAATGCCGTGGACGACGGAATCGTCGGGCAGCAGATCTTCGCCGGGGAGACCACGCGCCTGGCCTACGGTACCGATGAAGCGGTCGAGGGCCGGGACTCGTTCCTCGAGAAGCGCGACCCCGACTGGTCGGCTTTTCCCTATCACTACTAGAGCCGGGGGCTGGGACCGTCCGGGCCCGGCATGCGTGACTCGCTCGGGCGAGCACGCTCCGTGCGCCCGCCCGAATCACGGCGGTGCGACTGCGCCGGCACCGTGCCCACCGCGCTCCCTGCCGAGCCACTTGGCCCAGTTAGACAAGCGACTCTCGATCGCGTAAACTCTTTCGAGGTAGTTGACTTCTGCCAAACTTTTCTATGCCTGGACGCCGGTTTCGGAATCAGGCACGGGAAGGTGATGGCAGAGCTGCTCCATAGGGCGGTGGCGCAATTGGTAGCGCAACGGTCTCCAAAACCGTCGGTTGCAGGTTCGAGTCCTGTCCGCCCTGCCAGACCCGGTCCCCCGAGAAGGGGAGCGGGCTAAGGAAAGGAACACCAGTGAGCAGCAAGGAAATCGATGAGAGCGCTGGCGGCGACCTCGTTGAGCGCGCCAAAGCTGACCGTGCCGCGAAGAAGTCGTGGATCGGTCGCATTGTGCTGTTCATCCAGCAGGTGATCTCCGAGCTCAAGAAGGTCGTCACTCCCACCCGCAAGGAGCTCGTCAACTACACCCTCGTGGTGCTGGCATTCGTCGTGATCATGATGGCGCTCGTGTGGCTCCTCGACCAGCTGTTCGGCTGGGCGACGGTCTTTGTCTTTGGCACTCCGCTTTAGGCACTGCGCCCTAAATCCGGTGCCGGCGCGCTCGACGTGCGAACCACAAACGAAAGTAAGAAAGTCTGATGACGAGCGAACAGAGCAACACTCCTGAGGCCGAGCTCGATGCGGCCCTCGACGCGCTGGTAGCGCCGGTCGAAGGCGAAGAGAGCGCCGCCGCTGACGAAACGGCCGAGGCCGGTGCCGAGGAGCAGCCGGCGAGCGACCCGTACGCCGAGTTCAAGCGCGAGCTGCGCGCCAAGCCCGGCAAATGGTACGTCGTGCACAGCTACGCCGGTTATGAGCGCAAGGTGAAGTCGAACCTGTGGAACCGTCGCGAGACGATGGGCGCGGTCGACGACATCTACGAGATCCAGGTCCCCATGGAAGAGGTCATGGAGGTCAAGAACGGCCAGCGCAAGATGGTGACCCGCGTGCGGATCCCCGGATACGTGCTCGTCCGCATGGATCTCAACGAGAACACCTGGTCCGTCGTTCGCCACACCCCCGGGGTCACCGGCTTCGTGGGCAACGCGCACAACCCCGTTCCGCTGCGCTTCAACGAAGCGTTCGAAATGCTGAAGAGCACGGTCGAGCTCGAGCCCGTGCTCGCGAAATCGAAGGCCGCCGCGGGTGCCGCGGAGTCCGGCAACATCGAGATCGATTTCGAGGTCGGAGAGACCATCACGATCAAGTCCGGCTCCTTCGAAGGACTGCCCGGTACGATCAGCGAGATCAACCCCGCTGCGGGCAAGCTCACCGTTCTGGTGTCGCTGTTCGAGCGCGAGACCCCGGTCGAGCTCAGCTTCGACCAGGTCACCAAGATGGTCTGATTCCAGCCCTCGCTTTACGCAGAAGCCCCGGTCCGCCTGTGCGCGCCCGGGGCTTCTGCCTATCGACCTGAGCGGGTCGCTGGAACTCCGAACCAAGTCCCCCTCCTTCCTCCTCGCCGCCGCTAGACTGCGTGCATGGCAACGACGCACCCCACGACCCGCATCGCCTCCGGAGAACTCATCGGCCGAAGCTCCGACGGAATCGATCGCTACCTCGGTGTGCCCTATGCGGCCCCGCCGTTCGGTGAACGGCGGTTCGCCCGCCCCGAGCCTGCCGATCCGTGGGCGGAGCCGCGCGATGCCGCAGAGTTCGGCCCCGCTTCGCCGCAATCGCCGTATCCGGGGAGGATCGGAACGATCCTGCCCAGCATCGACCGTCCCGGTGAAGACATTCTCACGGCGAACGTGTGGGCTCCGAGCGGAGCGGAGCGCCTGCCCGTCGTGCTCTGGATTCACGGCGGGGCCTTCGAACGCGGCGGCGCGGCACTGCGCATCTACGACGGGACGCCGTTCGCTCGCGACGGCGTGGTCTTCGTCTCGGTCAACTACCGGCTCGGCGCCGAAGGCTTCTCCGTGCTCGAGGGGATTCCCCGCAACCTCGGCTTGGAGGACGTGGCGGCTGCGCTGCGCTGGGTGCGGGCCGAAGTGGAGGCGTTCGGCGGCGATCCCGCGCGAATCACGATCATGGGAGAGTCGGCGGGCGGATCCCTCGTCGCCGCGCTGCTCGCCCGCCCCGAGAGCCGTGCGCTGGTGTCCGGAGCGATCGTGCAGAGCGGTCCGATCAGCGCAGAACCCCCGGAGAAAACGGGCAAGCTGAGTCAAGATCTTGCGAAGCGACTCGGTGTGGCCGCGACCAAAGACGGATTCGCCGGTGTGGAGCCTCACGATCTTCTGCGTGCGCGCAGAGAGCAGGTCGGCGGCAAGTCGATCCTCTCGGGCGCTCCGGCCTACGCTCTGACTCGAGATCAGGAGTCGTTGCCCATGACGCCGGCCGAGGGTCTGCGGCAGACCCAGGCGCCGGTACTCATCGGCGCGAACACTCAGGAGTACCGGCTCTGGTTCGCTCCAGAGGCGCTCGCCCAGATCGGCGGCCTCAAGTTCCTCCTGGCGACCAAGGCGCTGAAGATTCCGAAGCAGGCGGTCGCCGCCTACCGCGGGGATTGGCCGGAGGCGAATCGCGGCGAGGTGCTCGGCCAGCTCATCACGGACCGCATGCTTCGCGGTCCGGCGATCCTCGCCGCCCGTGAGCGTCTCGCGCCGACCTACGCGTACGAGTTCACCTGGCGAACGCCGAAGCACGCACTCGGGGCGACCCATGCGCTCGAGCTGGGCTTCGTGTTCGATGCGCTCGACACCGACGACGCGAGGATGATGGCCGACCGCGCTCCCCAGCCGCTCGCCGACCGGATGCATGCCGATTGGGTGCGCTTCATCAAGACCGGCACGACCGGTTGGCCGGCCTTCTCGGAGGGCGCACAGGTGCGGATCTATGACGAGAAGGTCGAGCTCTCCGGAGTGCCGCGCGAAGCGGCGCTCGACGCGCTGCTCGGGTAGGACGTTCGGGCGAACTCGGTCGACCGCGCACTCCCGCGTCTCCGCCGCGCCGAGAAGAGGTGCGCAGCGAGGCACCGCGCGAACGCGTTGATTCGGCTGGCGGGATCCTTGAATCTGACGTAAGCTTAGGTGGTTTGCGTGTGCAGCTCTGCCTGCCGTGCATTCACCCACCGCGTTCGGGAACGGCCCGATCCGCGGGAGAGGCGGAATCGTCTTGACCAGTTCAAGGTGCGCCGCCTCGTATGAAAGGAAACAATCATGGCAAAAGCCAAGAAGGTTACCGGTCTGATCAAGCTTCAGATCGCTGCCGGCGCTGCCAACCCGGCACCCCCCGTGGGTCCTGCCCTGGGTCAGCATGGCGTCAACATCATGGAGTTCTGCAAGGCCTACAACGCGGCCACGGAAAGCCAGCGGGGCAACATCGTCCCCGTCGAGATCACCGTGTACGAGGATCGTTCGTTCGACTTCGTGCTGAAGACCCCGCCCGCGGCTGAGCTGCTCAAGAAGGCTGCCGGCGTGCAGAAGGGCTCGGGAACCCCGCACACCGTCAAGGTCGCCAAGGTGACCGCTGATCAGGTTCGCGCGATCGCCGAGCAGAAGCAGGCAGATCTCAACGCGAACGACATCGACGCAGCATCGAAGATCATCGCCGGCACCGCCCGTTCCATGGGCATCACGGTCGAGTAAGGGGCACGGATCATGGCACAGAAGTCAAAGGCATACCGCGCCGCCGTCGAGAAGCTCGAGGCCGGCAAGTTCTACTCTCCCGCTGAGGCAGTCGCCCTGGCGAAGGAGACCGGTTCGGCGAAGACCGACTCGACCGTCGAGGTCGCAGTCAAGCTCGGCGTCGACCCCCGCAAGGCGGACCAGATGGTGCGCGGCACCGTCAGCCTGCCCCACGGCACCGGCAAGACCGCTCGCGTCATCGTGTTCGCGAACGGCCCCGCGGCAGAGGCAGCCATCGCTGCCGGCGCTGACGAGGTCGGCGGCGACGAGCTGATCGAGAAGGTCGCAGCCGGCTGGACCGACTTCGACTCGGCAGTCTCGACCCCCGAGCTCATGGGCAAGGTCGGTCGTCTGGGTAAGGTGCTCGGCCCCCGCGGCCTCATGCCCAACCCCAAGACCGGTACGGTCACCCCGGACCCGGCGAAGGCCGTGACCGAGATCAAGGGCGGCAAGATCGAGTTCCGCGTCGACAAGCACTCGAACGTGCACTTCATCGTGGGCAAGGCTTCGTTCTCGCCCGAGCAGCTGAATGACAACATCTCGGCCGTGCTCGACGAGATCGTTCGTCTCAAGCCGTCGTCGTCCAAGGGCAAGTACGTGCTGAAGGGTGCGGTTTCGACCACCTTCGGCCCGGGCATCCCGCTCGACGTGAACGCACTCTAAGCGGTTTCTCGCTTCGAAATTGCGAGAAAGATCCCCCGGCGCACAGGCGCCGGGGGATCTTTCTTCTTGCATGCGAAGAACGAGACACGTGAGACAGATCCGAGAGGAGCCGTCTCGGCACGGACACGAATTCACTGAGGAACGCGGACGCTCCGTGGAGAACGCGTGCGCCTCGACCGCTCCGTTCCCGCTCTCGGAGAGGATCCTCGTCGAGTGCGGGCCCGCACTCCCCAGACTGTTCACCCGGGGAGGTGCGTGGCCAGCCTTTTCCTCACATAAGATGAATATCGTGTCTGCTCAGAATCCTCCCGCGCCTCCGCGCATCACCGGGCTCGGATATGTGCGGCCGCTCGGGAGCGGCGGATTCGCAGATGTCTACCAGTACGAGCAGGACATGCCGAGGCGTGTGGTCGCCGTCAAGGTTCTGAAGTCCACGATCAGCGAGGCGCGGGATCGCTCAGACTTCGAATCAGAGGCAGACGCGATGGCGCGGCTCTCGAGTCATCCATCGATCGTGTCGATCTTCGACGCGGGGGTCGCCACCGACGGCCGCCCGTATCTGACCATGGAGTTCTGCCCGGATTCGATGCGAGCGCTGACGCTCGGCAAGCCTGCCCCTCTCGAAGCGGTGATGGACGCGGGAGTGCGCATCGCAGGCGCGCTGGAGACCGCGCACCAGGCAGGCATCATGCACCGCGACATCAAGCCTTCGAACGTGCTCCTCACGACCACTGGCCGACCGGTACTCACCGACTTCGGCATCTCCATGCTGCAGAACCAGCATGCTTCCGACGACAAGATGCGCGCGCTCTCGATTCCCTGGGCCGCCCCCGAGGTGAATTCGGGTGCGACCACCGGTACGGTGGCGAGCGAGGTATGGGCGCTCGGGGCGACCCTGTACACCTTCGCGGCAGGGTTCGCCCCGTTCGAGCACGCCGAGCGCGCCCAGAACACCGAATCGAAGATGAAGGCCCGCATCTACCAGGCCAAGTACCGCCCGATTCCCGGGGCACAGGGGTATGAGCCGTTCGATGCGGTGCTGCAACGCTCCATGTCGTTGAAGCCCGAGCAGCGTTTCAGCAGCATGTACGAGTTCGCCGAGGCATTGCGCCATCTGCAGCGCAGCTACGGTTTCGACGCCACTCCGCTCGATCTCGTCCGCCCGGGATGGGTGGCCCCAGCGGCCGATTCCACCAGGCCGCGCGGGCCGGTGGTCACCACCGTGCGATCGGCGACTCGGGCCCAGCAGCGAGCCGAACTGCGGGCTCAGCAGCTCCACGAGGACAGCGACGGTGTGCTGATCGACCGCCCGAACTCCCCGATGCGGGCCGGTTTGGTCGGCGCGGGAGTCGCCGTGCTGGTACTCGGCGGCGCACTCGCGGCAGCGTTCGGCCTGGGATGGTTCGGGTGAAGCCGGCGAGGGCTGTGCGTGCCGCGAGACCGCGGAGACGCCTGGTCGGATGGATCGCCGGAGGCGTCGCCGCAGCGCTCGTGGTGACGCTCGCCGTCGTCGCGAGCGGGTTCGACTCCAGAGAGACGCCACGCGAAGATCCCTCCGTCTGGGTGGAGCGAATGGCCGGGCAGTATGCGCGCGTCAACACG
Source organism: Leucobacter soli (assembly GCA_040394175.1). GTDB lineage: Bacteria > Actinomycetota > Actinomycetes > Actinomycetales > Microbacteriaceae > Leucobacter > Leucobacter soli_A. Next base: position 79,573 of record JBEBSS010000001.1, read on the forward strand.
GAGACCGCCGAGATCGACACCGTTCGAGTGGCCGAGAGCACGAGCGGTGTCGTGCAGACGGGCAAACTCGGACTGCTGCTCACCCAGGGCTTCGGTCGAGCCCACACCATCGACGCGGCCTCCCCCGTCGATGTGCACGATGACGGGACCGGCGCAAAGTCGGAGGAGCCGGGAACCGAGGATCCCGCGGCGGAGGAAAGCGACGAGGCCCAGGGCGATGACGCCCCGGCGCCCGATCCCGACACTCCCGGGGCGTCGGACGCGGAACCGGACGCAGATGGCTCCGCGGCGTTCCGCACTCCAGACGGGACGCGGCAGGTGCTGGTGGCCGGGGAACGGATGCTCTTCTTCACCCAGGGCGGTGAGGCCTATCTCTCGGGAGTGAAAGCCGCCGCTCCCGGAGCGGCCGCATCGCTGGCCGCACCGGTTCGGATCGATCCGCTCGCGTCGGAACGCAAGCAGGCCGACGTCGATGAAGAGGCCGAGCAGCAGCAGTACCTCGCGAATGCCGCTGCCATCGATTCGCGTGGCAGGGTCGCGCTGTTCTCTGCCGCGGAACAAGCGATCCGCTGGTTCGATGCCGAGTCCGGCCAGTGGCTCGGAGGGCCGGTGCCCGTGCCCGCACAGGTACCCGCCGAAGACGTGCAACTCGCCATCGTCTCCGGCAAGTGGACGCTGTTCGACTCCGCCAGCGGAACGCTGTGGCGCGAGGGCAGCGACCAGGCGATCGATATCGACGCGGCGGGCGCGGCTCGACTGCAGGATTCCAGCGTCACCGGAAACGAGGTGCTGATCGCCGATGAGAACGGGCTCTGGGCCGTCGATGCATCGGGCAACGCGGAGCGCAGGGTGTCGGCATCTGGCATCGCCGCGCAACCTCGGTACGTGGCAGGTCAGGCAGTCGCCGCCTGGGTCGGTGCCACAGAGGCGCGCCTGTGGACGGCGGACGGCGGCGATATCGCACTCGATCTCGATGAGAGCATCGAGGATCTGAACAACGCCGAGCCGGAGATCCGCACGAACGGCAGTCGCGCGCTCATCGCCGAACGCCGATCCGGGATGATGTGGACGGTCCCGGACGGCAAGTTGATCCCGGTCGAGCAGTGGAGCCTGATCGATCCGCCGAAGCAGGAGTCCGGAACGGTCGTCGCCCAGGACGTCACCGAGCAGGAGCCCCCGGTCGCAGTCGACGACGCGTTCGGCGTGCGGGCCGGTGAGCCTGCCCTGCTGCCGGTGCTGCTCAACGATTACGACCCCAATCGCAAGGACGTGCTCACCGTCGTTCCCGAGGGCCTGGGAGACGGGCTCAGCGCCGACTTCGGCACGGTGAGCGTGCTGAGCGACGGACAGGGTGTGGTGGTCAACCCGAGCTCGAGCGCACGAGGCTCGACGAGCTTCACCTACCAGATCACGGACGGCGTGAACCTCTCTCAGCCGGCGACGGTGACGCTCACCGTGGTGGACGAGTCCACGAACACCGGTCCGCAGTGGTGCCCCGTCGAGGGATGCCAACGCAATTGGCCGAGCCCCGAGGTGGCGCCGGGTGGCACACTGATCCTCCCGATCCTGGAGGGCTGGGTCGACCCCGAGGGCGACCCCATGATGCTCGCCGGAGCGACCGTCGTGAACGCGGAGGACCCGGTTCGCGCTCTGGTGACCGCCGACGGCAGGCTCGCGGTGCGCCACATCGATCCGAACGCGGCGGCGGGCGACTCCATCGTGCGGGTGAAGATCGTCGATTCTCGCGGCGCAGAGACCGAGCGCGACCTTCGCGTGCGAGTGCGTACCGGCGCCGCGATCGAGTTCGCATCCGCAGCGGCGACGGTGAAGGTCGACGAACCGACCTCGCTGCGTCCGCTCGATCGAGTCACGGGTGGGTCGGGTGCGTTCCAGCTCGTCGACGCGACCGTGCAGCAGGGATCGCTGACCGCCACCGCGAACACGGGTCGGGGTACCGTCGAGGTCATCGCCGCGGCACCGGGCAACGCGATACTCAACGTGACGGTGCGCGATACCGTCACCGAGCAGGAAACCACCGGCGTGATCAGAGTCACGGCGGTCGACGCGCGAACCACGTTCGCGATTCCTCCGCTGCGGGCATTCGTACGGTCCCTCGCCGACAGCACTGTCGATGTCCTCGCGGCGATTCCGGGTGCGAACTCTCGCGCTCTGACCGTGCGCTCTGCCACCGTGCGAGACGGACAGCTGCGCGCCGACGTGATCGAGCATTCGAGCGTCCGCGTCTCCGGCTCCACGTTCGACGGGCAGCCGGGGCGCATCGGCTCTGTCGACGTCGTCATCGCCGAGGGCGACCTCACGAGCCAGGGGCGCCTGACGGTGTTCCAGGTGGGCGACACGGGTGCCGGTGCGATCGCGGTGACCGACACCGCGACCGTCCGGGCAGGCTCTGTCGTCGACATCCCCGTGCTCGAGAACGACGTCGCGCCTCCGGGCGAGCGTCTCGTGCTGCACCCCGAGATCGGAGCGCCGGGGGCCGCCGGAGAACTCGCGTTCGCCTCGGGAAGCCGGGTGCGCTACCTCGCGCCCGACGAGCCCGGGGTCTACACCCTCACCTACACGACCTATGGCGCGTCCAGTCCTGAACAGCACGACGTCGGGCAGGTTCGGGTGACGGTCCTCGCTGCGGGGACCAACCGAGATCCTCAGCCTGCGACCGTCACCGTGCGCGTGGCACCCGGCGAGATGGTGAAGACCTCGATCCCGCTGTCCGGCGTCGATCCCGACGGGGACCGGTTGCGGCTGGTCTCGGTCGATGCCCCGTCAGACCCTCAGCTCTCCGCAAGCATTCTGCCGCGCAGCAACTCCGTTCAGGTGGAGGCATCCGCCAGCGCGCAGCGCGGCACGCAGGTCGTGAACTACACCGTGCGAGACTCCTTCGACGGGGAGGCTGCCGGACGACTGAGAATCATCGTCACGGACCCCGACTCCGGCGGCGGGGCCCCGGTCGTCTACAGCGACTACGTGCGTCTCGCGAGGGGCACTTCTGACTTCGCAACGGTGCGTCCGCTCGACAACGACCTCGATCCGTCGGGCGGAACGCTGCAGCTCGTCTCAGTCGAACCGAACGTTCCGGGAGGCGAGGACTCGCAGGCCTACCGGGAGTTGCAAGCGCGTCTGGATGTCTCCGACCTGAAACAAGGCATCGTCCGGGTGAAGGGCGGCGATGAACTCGGTACGGTCTCGTTCAAGTACACCGTGAAATCGTCGAAGTCGCGGAGCACCGCCGACGGTCTGATCGTGGTGCAGGTGTCCGAGCGAGTCGGACAGCAGGCGCCGGCCGTGACGGACACCGTGCTCTCGGTGCGCGACCGCGCCGACTTCGCTCGCAGCGGCGTCGACGTGGTGACCGATCGTGTGCGTTGGGCGGGAGGCGATGCCTCCACCCTGAAGCTCTCCCTCTGGGGCGCTGCGGAGAGCCGCTACACCGTGGAGGGCTCCTCCATCATCGGCAGCTACCGTGCGGAAGGCGACCTCGTGCCCTTCCGTCTGGCAGGTGTAGACATGACCGGAGCAGAAGTCGAGACCTTCGGATTCTTGATCGTGCCACCGCTCGATGAGCTCAGGCTCTCGCTCAAACCCGGCGCGGGCGCCATCAGCGTCGCCGAGAACAAGAGCATCGACGTCGAGATCGCGAGCATGCTCGATCTCGGACCCGGAGACCGAATCGAGCTCGACCAGACGACGTTCACGACCCAGCGTCAACAAGCCAGCTGCACCGCGCTGAACGCGACCACGATTCGTTACAGTGCAGGCAAAGAGGCTCCCTGGAGCGATAGCTGCGGGCTGCGAGTCCGGCTCACCGACCAGACCACCTACACGGTGCTTCCGGTCTCGGTCAGCATCGTTCCTGACGAACCCGTCGTCCAGCTCAACCCGCTCACGCGCACGATCGCGCCAGGCGCAGGGGAGTCGATCAACCTCATCGACATGGTCCAGTGGCAGGGCGGTCGCGAAGGCAGCGTCGAGAAGCTCCGGTGGCAGGTGAGCGGAGGATCCTCGGCCTTCGAAGTCGCTCCTGCCGGCGCGCAGGTGCAGGTGCAAGCACGTGCGGACGCGGTTCCCGGGACGCAGGAGGTCCTGACGATCAGTGTCAGCGGCTCCGGAGAGAGCCAGTCGTTGCTGACCCTCCGGGTCGGCGAGGCCGCGATCGATGCGCCTAGGGGAGGCACGGTCTCCCTGCAGTGCACGGTCGGTTCGTCGTGCAGCGCATCCCTCGTGGGCATCGGCGGCGAATACGATCCATTCGCAGGCAAGAGCGGCGGCGGACTGCACGTCGTGTCGGTGAGTGACGGCGGCTGTCAGTTCGGCAGCATGCAGGCGGCAGGCGACTCCGTCAACGTGACCTGGGCGGACGCCCGCGGACCCGGTGGGCGCTGCACGGCCACCTTCTCGGTCCGTGACGCGCAGAACCGCGTGGGAACCGGCACGATCGAGTTCGACGCACAGGGTGTGCCGCGCGCTCCCGTCGGAGTCACACCCGTCGGCGCCGATGCGAGCAGCGTCAGCCTCTCGGTCGCGCTCAGCGGAGAATCCTCGCACCCCGAGGTGTCGGGCGTGAAGCTGATGTCCGGCGGTGCCGCGGTGGGGAGCTGCTCGTTGGGCGGCGGCCAAGCGACCTGCACGGTGAGTGGACTCACGCCAGGCGCGCACGCCACCTACTACGCGGTGGCGACCAACTCGGTCGGCGACTCGGCTCAGAGCGCAAACGGTGTCGAGACCTGGGCCTACCGGCCCCCGGCCCCGCCCACCATCGAGGGCGGCGAGCCGGTGAAGTGGACCGAGAACACGAACCCCGGAGTCGGCAAGGTGCGAATCAAGGTCGGGCCGAGTTCGGCTGCGAGCCGCGTGCTCGTGGTCGACGGCGCCGAGATGCCCATCTCCGGCGATCAGATCTACGTGCTGACCGCAGACGGCAGCGCGCGAGACGTCTACGTGTACTCGCTCGATGCACCGAGCATGATCCCACCGGCCTACATCGGCGGCGACGGCGGCAAGGGCGACGCGGCATCGCTCGGCGGAGTGGTCCCCTTCGGGGCCCCGATCGCCGGTACCGCCACCCTGGCGCTCTCGGGAACGAATCGCACCGATTGGGAGATCACCCCGGCCGGCTGGGTCGACAACGGGCCCGACCCCATCAAGTTCAGATATTCCATCGGGCACTATTCGGGCAACAACAGCTCGGGTTCGGGCCTCAGCCAGCATCAGAGCTACGTCGGTGAAGTGAGCGCCTCGACCGACTACGGCGTGGCCGGGCCGGTCTCGACGAATCCCGAGACGAGCGGCAATCAGCTCCCGACGATCAACGGCAAGTACGATACGAATCCGACGCCGGTCAGTTCGGGCAGCGAGATCCTCTATCAAGCCCTCGGGATCACCTACGACCCTGCGCCGCAAGGCGACGTGAGCCCGGTCAGCATCACCCCCGAGAACCCGACCTCGACGGTGACCCAGTGCGCGGCCGGAGGCGTGAACTGCTCCGCACCAGGAAACGTGACGCCCAATGGGGTTGCGCCGCTGAGGATGACTCTGACGAGCTGCGTCCCATGGAACGGCACCGACCTGCCGAACCACACGCAGATCGCGGGCAACGTGGTCATCGTGGGCGCAGCAAGCGGATACACCTTCATCGCGAACGCAGACAGCACCATCACGGTCACCTGGTCCGAAGCACGCGGGAACGGAACGTTCGCCAGTGGGCTCTGTCCGCCGACACCGTAAGCCGCGGGCGCCACACCGCGATCCTCGATCACCACACTTCGACCACCATTCCAAAGGAAGCACATGAGCATTCAGCAGGCCGCCCTCACCCCGCTCAGCGACGAACGCGCCACGTGGGCCGGAGAGACGCTGCGCACGACCGCTGACGGTATCGAGCAGGTGATCCACGGCAAGCGTCGCGTGGTCGAGCTCGTGCTCGCCACCCAGGTCGCCGGCGGACACGTGCTGCTCGAGGACGTGCCGGGGACGGGCAAGACCGCCCTCGCCCGCGCGCTCGCACAGGTGATCCAGGGGTCCTCGTCGCGCGTCCAGTTCACCCCCGACCTGCTGCCCGGTGATGTGACCGGTATCACCGTGTTCGACCAGAGGCAGGGCATCTTCGAGTTTCACGCGGGGCCGATCTTCGCGAACGTCGTGCTCGCCGATGAGATCAACCGTGCGAGCCCGAAGACGCAGTCCGCGCTGCTCGAGGTGATGGAGGAGCATCAGGTCACGGTGGACGGCAAGACCCACCCCGTCGGCAGCCCGTTCATGGTCATCGCGACGCAGAACCCGGTCGAGCAGGCCGGAACCTACCGTCTGCCCGAAGCGCAGCTCGACCGCTTCATGATCAAGACCAGCATCGGCTACCCCGACGAGACCGCGATGCGCCGCATTCTGCAGCAGTCGGCGGTGCACGTCGAACTGCAGCCGGTCATGAACACCGGTAGCCTGGTGCAGTTGCAGGAGTTCGTCAAGCAGGTCTACGTCAGCCCGCTGATCGTCGACTACATCACCCGGCTCGTCGAGGCGAGCAGGGGCGCGGCGGAGGTCCGTCTCGGAGCAAGCGTACGAGGGGCACTCGCCCTGCAGCGCATGGCAACGGCCTGGGCGCTCGTGCAGGGCCGAGCCTACGTCGTTCCCGACGATGTGCGCGGACTCGCGACCGCGGTGCTGGCACACCGTCTGGTGCTCGAACCCGAGGCCGAGTTCGACGGCGTGACCGCAGAGCAGATCATCGCGCAGCTCCTGCTCGATGTTCCCGAGCCGCAGGAGAACGGCACCGCGTGAAGCCAGAACGCACACAGGGCCGGAAGCTGACGCACACCGGTACCAATACTCGAAGCCGCACGAGCACGCGCACCCGTACGCGAACGATGGGACACACCACCGTCGCGGGCGGTGCGCTGTCGCGCCGTCGAGTGCGTGCGAAGCGCTGGTGGCGTCGGACCTGGCGCAAGCTCGACCGACGCTTCCGCGCAGCGACGAGGGCGATCACCCCGCTGGGGTGGTTCGTCCTCGCAGTGGCACTCACCGGGCTGATCCTCGGAGCCGCCTTCGGCTGGATCGAATCCTGGTTCGTCGCCGTCTTCGCTGCGCTGCTGCTGCTGATCGCGCTGCCGTTCCTGATCGGATCGAGAGCGTATCGGACCGTGCTCGGAGTGAGTCGGGCCAACGTGGTCGCCGGAGGCGAGGTGCACCTCACCGTCGAAGTGCAGAACGCCGCGGCGCGACCGCAGCTCCCCGCAGTGATCGAGCTGCCGGTGGGCGATGCGCTTCGAGAGCTGACGGTGCCGCTGCTCGGCCCGCACCACGGGACCGTCCTGCCCGTCGCCGTGCCGACCGAGCGTCGAGGAGTGATCACGGTCGGCCCGCTGACCGTGGCGAGGCAGGATCCGCTGGGCCTCCTGCGGCGTGAAATGACCTGGCGCGACGTGCACCACGTGCACGTGCACCCCCGAACCGTGCTGCTGCCGCCGAACTCGGCCGGGCTGGTGCGCGATCTCGAAGGGCAGTCGTCGCGGCGTCTGACCGACAGCGACCTCTCCTTCCACGCCGTGCGCGAGTACGTACCGGGTGATGCGATGCGCCATATCCATTGGAAGAGCACCGCGAAGACGGGCCAGCTCATGGTTCGCCAATACGAGGAATCGCAGACTGCGAGGCTCGCCGTGCTCTTCGACGCGCGGCGCGAGGAGTACGGCAGCGATGATGAGTTCGAGTTGGGCGTGAGCATCGCCGCTTCGATCTCGGTGCAGGCAGTACGAGAGGGGCGGGAGCGCTATGTCGCCTCGGCCTGGACACCGGGGAGACGGCGTCCGAGCGTCGACGGACTCGAAGAGCTGTCCTCGCGCGACCCCATCCGGATGCTCGATGCCTGGTCCGAGCTGGGTTATGCGATCGAGGGCTTGCCGATCGAAGTGCTCTCGCGAAGCCTGGCCCACTCGACCAGAGATTTGTCGATCGTGGTCGTCGTCACCGGATCGGTGCCCGAGATGGAGCGTATTCGGCGCGCGGCCGTGTCCTTCTCGCCTGACGTGCACGTGCTGGCGATCCGAGCGGAAATGCTCGCCGACCCGGCGGCTCAGCGCATGGACTCGCTCACGGTCGCCACGATCGGTGCGCTCGGAGACCTGCCGCAGCTGATGATCCGAGGGGCACTGTGAGCGCCCGCATGCGATTGATCGGCGTCGGTCTCGCATCGTTCCTCGCGACCGTCGTCGGTGTGCTCGCCGCATGGCCGATCTATCAGAGCTGGTGGCTGCTCGTGCCTGCGGGCGCCGGCTTCCTGCTCGGTCTTGCGACGGCCGTGCTCGGTGCGAAGCGTATCGGCATGCTCGCGGCCTCCGCGCTGCTGTTCGGCGCGTTCGTGCTGACCGTCGTGCCGGTCGCCGTGCCGCAGTCGTTCGAGCGAATGCCAGCTGGACTGCTCCGCGGCCTACTCGACGGCGTTGCGGGGATCGTTCTGGGCTGGAAGCAGCTGCTCACCCTGACGCTCCCCGTCGGAACGTACCAGGCCGTGCTGGTCCCCGCCTATCTCGTCTTCCTCCTCACGGCGTTTCTCGCAACCGCGATCGCGCTGCGCGCCGGCCGCTTCGCGGCGCTCGCGGCCTTTCCGCTCGCTCTCCCGGTCGCGTTCGGCACCGTCTTCGGCTCGTCCGCGGTCAGCGCTCCGCTGCTGCTCGGGCCGATCAGCATCGCGGCCCCACGAGAGCTCGGTCTCTGGCTTTCCGCAGCCGTGCTCGGTGCGGCCTGGGTATGGTTCGCTGCGGGGGCCGAGCGGCGAGCGGCACTGCGCCGCGGGCGAACGCCGGGGGAGCGGAGCGGGGGCGGTCGCGCGGTCCGCAGCGTGATCGGCGGCGCAACGGTCCTCGTCGCGCTGTGCGCGGGAATGGCCCTCGCGCCCGTGCTCGATTCCGGTGCGCGACAGGTGCCGCGAGACAAGATAGAACCCGAGATCGTGCTGCGCGAGCGCACGAGTCCACTCGCCTCGTACCGCAGTTGGAAACGCGACGATGCCCTCGATGCTCCGCTGTTCACTGTCTCCTCCTCTGGAGCATTGCCGGTCAGGCTCAGACTCTCGGTGCTCGACGAGTACGACGGAGTCGACTTCCACATCAGTGCGGACGAAGCGGGTCGCTTCACCCGATTTCCGAGTGGTGAGCGGCTGAGCGATCCGGCCGAGATCACCGTGCGAGTCGATGAGGGATACCGTGATATCTGGGTGCCGACGGCCGGCCTCGGGTCCGTTCCGAAGTTCGGCGGCCCGCGGGCAGCGGAGCTCTCGGAAGCCTTCTTCGTGAACAGAACCACCGAAGCGGCGATCGCGGTACCAGGCGGCTCCGACACCGCGGGCCTCGTTGCCGGAGACAGTCTCACGGCGACGATGCGCACCTCCGCCGACCCGAAGCTCGTCGGCGGGCCGACATCCGATGGTTCGAGGATCGATCTCGACACGATGCCCGAACTCGCGGCATGGATCAAGGCGCAGGATCAGCCCGCCTCGGCGGAGGGCCTGCTCGAATTGGTCGATCGTCTGCGAAGCCGCGGCTACCTCAGCCACTCGATCAGCGATGCCGAGGGCGACCGGAAGTGGATCGAGCGATTGGCCGACCAGTACGGGACCCGATTCGAATCGAGTGCGGGCGGGCACTCGAGAGCCCGCCTGGAGCAGCTCTTCTCGCAGCTGAACACGCAGCAGCGGCTCGCGGGCGAGAATCCCGCTCCCGAGATGCTGGTCGCCGGAATCGGTGACGACGAGCAGTTCGCCGCCGCGGCCGCCCTCCTCGCGCAAGCGCTCGGCTACGACTCGCGTGTCGTGGTTGGCGTTCGTCTCGGGGAAGCAGCGGAGGACGTGCCGGGTGTGCCCGCCTGCGACGCCGAGTGCACCGGTGAGCACGTCGCCGCCTGGATCGAAGTACGCGGCAACGAGGGCGCTTGGGTGCCCATCGACGCGACTCCTCAGCTGAAGCTGCGTCCGACGACTCTTGAGGAGGGCGAGCAGCTCCCGGAGTTCCCGACCACACCGGAAGAGCGGGACGCGCAGGAGGTGGATCCTCCGCTCGGCATGGGGGAGCGAAACGACAGCCCCGAGGATCCGAGCGATGACAAGCCGGTCGCCTGGTTGCTCCCGGTGCTTCGCGCCGCGGGCCTGAGCCTGTCGGCACTGGCGCTCCTCGCCGTGCCCCTGCTTTTCTTGCCGTTCGCAAAGCGCAGGCGGGAACGCGTCCGGCGCGCGGAGCCGAACCCCGAATTGCGAGCGCTCGGCGCGTGGCAGGAGCTCATCGAACGAGCCGCGGATGCGGGAATCCCGATCCCCGCAGGTGCGAGTCGCAGCGAGATCGCCGAGGCGATCGGTACCGAGCCTGCTCGCTGGGCTGCGGACACGGCGACCCGCGCGGTCTTCTCCGCGCAGGGGATCACCGATCAGGACGCGGAGTGGATGTGGGCGGCAGTCGACGCGGATCGCGCCGCACGGAGCGCCGAGCTCGGTTTCTGGCAGAAATTGCGCGCTCGCTACGCGCTGAGATCATACGGTGTCAAGATTGTGCAGTGGCGCTCGCGTGCGGCAGAATCGGCAGCATCGCCGAACAACGAGAAATAGATGAACAAGGAGTCCGGGGATGGATTACTCGAGTGACATGGCCTCGGCCGGGGCAGTAGGACTGGTCGTTCTGCTGGTGTGGCTGCTTATTGCCGTCGGCTTTCTGGTCTGGTACCTGTGGGCGATGGCTCGGCTGTTCCCCCGAATCGGATTGAAGAGCACGGATGGCTGGATTCCCATCTGGAACCAGTGGAAGCTGCTGGAGCGCGCCGGCCTTCCGGGCTGGGTCGTGCTGCTCTCCTTCGTCGGGCTCAGCATCGTGCCGCTCATCATGCTGATCATCGCGATGCACCGCATCGGCAAGGAGTACGGCGCAGGTGCCGGATACACGGTGCTCGGCGTGTTCATTCCGCCGCTCTGGGCGACCCTGTTCGCAAACTTCGTCGGATCCGCGGGGGTGCCGAACGGTGCACGGCCGCAGGGCAATTATGCTCCTGCCATCCCGGGGCCTCCCGCAGCGTTCGCGCCGAATGCGCAGCCCGGCTTCGTGCCTCCGCCTGCACCGCCCGCGCCGCCTGCACCCCAGGCTCAGCCCGCGGCGCCCACCGCTTTCGTCGCTCAGCCTCCGGCCCCCGCCCCGGCCGCTCCGCAGGTCAACTACGCACCTCCGGCGCAGCAGCCCTGGGCGGCGGCGGCCTCGGCAGCTCCGCAATACGCAGCGCCGCTCGGGGGCGAGACCGAGGCCGACTACGACCGCCTCGCCGCCGAAGGATTCCAGGCACCGCCCGCTGCCCGACTCGGTCAGAACCAGGCGCCCTCGCCGTTCTCGTGGACCGCCGCGCGAGCGGAGCAGGAGCAGCCGGTACCAGCTCCTGAGCCCGAGCCCGTGATTCCTCCGGTGCACCCGCTTGCCGCAGCGCAGGCCGCGGCGCCTCCTGCGCCTCCTGCGCCTCCGGCGGTCCCGCTCCCTCCCGTGCAGGTCCCCGCTCCGCAGGTGGCCGAGCCTGTTGCCCCGGCCCCCGCCCCCGCACCCGCTGCGGCCCCGGTTCCGACTCCTGCCCCCGAGCCCGCTGCAGCCCCGACAGCAGATTCGATCTTCGCAGCGGAGCCGGTGCGCGCGGAACCGACTCCTGCCCCGTCGGTGCACAAGGCGACCGGCATCACCGGCATGATCGACCCGCTCCCTGTTCAGTCCGTCGCTGCACACGCCGGCGAGGCAGAAGCCGTCGCGGTGCCGATGGATCTCGACAGCACGGTCGTCGCTCCCCGCCGCAACCGACCCGCTTGGGTGCTCGAGCTGCCGGACGGGACGGAGTTCTCTCTCGAAAGCGACGTGGTGATCGGGCGCAAGCCGGAGCCGATCGAGGGTTCGGCCACGCTTCCCATTCCCGACCGCACTCGGACGCTCTCGAAGTCCCATGTGCGGCTCACTCGGGACGGAGACCGTTGGCTGGTCGAGGATCTCGGGTCCACGAACGGGCTCGTCCTGCTCAACGAGGATGGGAGTGAGAGCGAGCTGCCCCAGGGAGTCCGGGTCGAGGCCACGGAGCGCATGCTCTTCGGCACCCTTGAGGTGCGCCTGCGGCTCGGCGGTGACCCTGCGTGATCCTTCCTGATCTGGAGCCTCGGCTGAAGCTCACGGTCGCGGCGCGCACTGATAGGGGAAAGCGCCGTGCGATCAATGAGGACGCCCTGTTCGCGGCGGACCCCTGTTTTGTCGTCGCCGACGGCATGGGCGGGCACGAACAGGGCGACGCGGCGAGCAAGGCCGCGATCTCAGCATTCAGCGAGGAGTTCACCGCGCCCGGGGAGGCCACGGTGCTCCGGATCGAGCGTGCGCTCGAGGAAGCGAAGCTGCGCGTGCACGCGGTGGCGGCAGCGACCCAGCGCGGGGCGGGGTGCACGCTCTCCGGTGCCATCCGGATCGAGCACGAGGGTCAGCCGCACTGGTACGTGCTGAACGTCGGGGACTCGCGAGTGTACCTGCAGCGCGGAAGCCACCTGCAGCAGCTGACGGTGGATCATTCGCTGCGCTCCGAGCTGATGGCCGGCGGAAGCCAGGAGGGATCCTCGACGCCGCGGAACATCATCACACGAGCGCTGGGAAGCGACGACGATCGGCACGATGCCTGGCTACTGCCATTGGAGACCGGATCACGGCTGCTGATCTGCACCGATGGTCTGAGCTCCGAGCTGAGCGATGAGCGCCTGGAGGCGGCACTCGCCACAGGGGGACGAACAGAATCCGTGGTCGATGAGCTCATACGAGGCGCGCTTGAGGCGGGCGGGCGGGACAACGTGACCGTGATCGTCGTTGATGTCGTCGCGGGCGGAGTGGAGATGCCGACGATGGCCGAGCTCCAGGACGACACCAATGGGATGACCCTCGAGGTCACCCGACCGAGGGCGCGAGGATGAACGAGCGCGCCGAGCATGCCGATGCGGGCGAAGTGGACGAGTCGACCATCGTGGTGAACACGCCGGGGCGCGCGGATCACGCGGCGGGCTCCGAGGTCGGTCTCGACGCCGTGGCGACGGGCGATGAGACCGTGGTGGTTGCGAGCGACGAGACGATCGCCGTCGTGCACGATGCAACGATCGCCGTTGTGCGCGTGCCGCAGACCACGGTGAACGAAGAGCCCGGCGCCGTTTCGGGCACCGACGCGGCTGCGGCGGGCGACGAGACCATCGTGGTGGCGGCGCACGCCGCACCGGAGACTCGTGAGCACTCCGTGGGCGACGCGACGGTCGTCGTGCCGATCGCCTCCCCGGAGCGTCGGAGGGATCGGCGAGCAGAGCTGCGCGGTCAGTCCCCATCGCCCACGGGGTCGAACCCCGCTCCTCCGATCGCGCAGGTTGCGCAGGGGGAGAGGCGGCGTTCGCTTCGACAGGTCATCGGGGCGGGCCTCGACCCTCAGCGGCCCATCTCCCAGCCGCCGGGAATGGCGCCGTGGGAGATCCAGCCGAGCGGAGAGCGGGGCGTGTCGCCGGATCTGCCCGTGAGCTATGGTGCCAGGCTGCAGACCGAGGTCGAACTGCAGACCGGAGTCGACGAGGTGCGGCGCAGGATCGGACCGGCGCCCGCGGCGGCACCCGTGCAGGTGGTGCAGGGCCGCACGGAACTCCCCTCGCTTCGTCGCAGAGATCGCCGCCGCAGCCGGGTCACGGTGGGAGCGTACGCGGCAGTTGTCGTCGCCTGCGTGCTGGGCCTGTGCGGGGTGGCGTCGATCGCCTTCGGGTGGTAGATTCTGATTACGGTTACTGAGCAGTAATCGGAGTACCATCGCCGCTGCTGCGGTGGAGTTCGAAGGAGAGCCCATGTCGTTGGCAGGAAAAACCATTCTGATGAGCGGCGGAAGCCGAGGGATCGGTCTCGCAATCGCGCTTCGCGCCGCAGCTGACGGCGCGAACATCGCCCTGATCGCGAAGACGGACACCCCGCACCCGAAGCTCGAGGGCACCATCCACACCGCCGCAGCCGCGATCCGCGAAGCAGGGGGCGGAGCCCTGCCGATCCACGGAGACGTGCGTCACGACGAGGACATCGCCCGCGCGGTCGAGCAGACGGTGAGCGAATTCGGTGGGATCGACATCGTCATCAACAACGCGAGCGTGATCGACCTCTCCAACTCACTCGAATTGGCGGAGAAGAAGTACGACCTCATGCAGGACGTCAACGTCCGCGGAACGTTCATGCTCTCGCGCGCAGCGATCCCGGAGCTGAAGAAGGCAGACAACCCGCACATCCTCTCCCTCTCCCCGCCGCTCAACCTCTCCCCGAAGTGGCTTGGCGGTCACACCGGCTACACACTCGCGAAATACGGAATGACCATGGTCACGCTCGGCATGGCCGCCGAATTCGCAGAACACGGCATTGCCGCGAATGCGCTCTGGCCAGAGACCACCGTCGCAACGGCAGCCGTGCAGTTCTCGCTCGGCGGCGACAAGATGATGCGTGTATCGCGCACCCCCGAGGTCTGCGCCGACGCCGCGTATGCGGTGCTGACCAAGCCCGCGCGCGAGTACACTGGCCAGACCCTGGTGATGGAAGACGTGCTCCGCGCCGATGGAGTCACCGATTTCGCGAAATACGCGGCAGTACCGGGTACCCCGGACGACCAGCTCTTCCCCGACATCTTCCTCGACTGAGCGCCCGGCGTTCCCACTCGATACACTCGACCCCGTGACAGCAACCTGGCGAGCAACGCAGAAGGCGAATCGACGCGCGGCGCTGATGCGCGCCTCCGCGCACCTCTTCGCCGAGCGAGGGTACAACGCCGTGTCGACCGTCGAACTCGGTGAAGCGGTCGGCATGAGCGGGCCAGCGCTCTACAACTACTTTCCGAGCAAGGAAGCGCTGCTGTGCGAGCTGCTGATCGACGTGAGCACCCGGCTGCTCGCCGGATGCCTCGAGATCGTCGGCGACGAGCGGGCCCCAGCGGAAACGCTCGAGGAACTGATCGCGTTTCACGTCGAGTTCGCCACAACCGAGCCCGACATCATCCTGTTGCAAGATCGCGAGCTCTCCAGCCTGCCGAGCGACGCGAATCGCAAGGTGCGCCGACTGCAGCGGGAGTACCTTCGAGAATGGCAGAAAGTCCTCGTGGCGATTCACCCGGAGATCGACGAACACGAGGCGCAGACGCGACTGCTCGCGACCGTCGGACTGCTCAACTCGACTCCGCACAGTGCGAAGGCGAGCGGGGCACGGGCGGCCGCGATCCTTGCCGCAATGGCGAGCGCGGCGCTCGCCGCACCTGCTGCGAACTAGCGCCCCAGCACGGCGCGTGCCTGACGCAGCACGGGCTCGTCCACCATCTTTCCTTCAAAACGGAACACTCCTGGCTGCATCTCGGCTTCGGCGAGCACCCGCTCCGCCCAAGCGACCTCGGACGGAGACGCAGCATACGCCGAACGAATCACGGCCGCCTGCGACGGATGAATACACGCGGTCGCGTCGAATCCGCTCGCGGTCGCATCGAGCGCCTCACTGCGCAAGCCATCCGCATCGGGAATATTCACGAACACCGAGTCGACCGCGAGCTTCCCCGCCGCCTTCGCCTCGATCAACACGCGGGATCGCGCATATCGCGCAACATCCCGATAGATCCCCGTCGAGGCGCCCGCGGCAGGATCATGGCGCGAACTCTTGCCACCCATGCTCGCGGCGAGATCCTCGGCGCCCCACATCAGTGCGTACACCGCGGGGTGTGAGGCGATCTCATGCGCACGAGCAATGCCCCGCGCAGTCTCGCAGAGGGCGAGCACGCAGAACCCCTCCTCGCCGAGTGCGTCCAGTTGCGAGGATCCCTCGGTCTTGGCGAGCATCAGCATGCGAAACGGGGTCTGGCGCACGGCGGCGAGATCGAGCGCATGATCGGCGGTGCCGACGGGATTGACGCGCACGATCACGCGCGTCGGATCGAGGTCGGTCCCAGAAGCGGCCGCGACCAGTCGCTCACGCGCAACGGCTTTGTCCGCGGGTGCAACGGCGTCCTCGAGATCGAGAATGACGCTGTCGGCGGCCCCCAGCGCCTTCGTGTAGCGGTCACTCCGATCGGCGGGGCAGAAGAGCAGCGCCGGACCGGAAAGCCGAGTATTCGTATCCACTACTCGGCTGCCCCAGTGGCGGCGTTCGAATCTGGGCGCGAGGCGACAGCCGGGAGGCAGTGCATGAGGGTCGAGCGGGTCGCCACGGCGACTACCTTGCCCACTTGATTTCGCATCGTGTGCCTGAACTCGACGATGCCCTGATGCGGCCGCGACGACGAAAGCCGCTTCGATACGATTCGGGTCTCGGCGTAGAGCGTGTCTCCGACGCGTACCGGAGCCGGAAACGTCACCTCGCTGAAGCCAAGATTCGCGACGATGGTTCCCATCGTGAGTTGAGAGACCGAGAGACCGACCAGAGTTGAGAGCGTGAACATGCTGTTGACGAGCGGCTCGCCGAACTCGGTGTGCGAACTCCATGCAGCATCGAGATGCAGCGATTGAGTGTTCATGGTCAACGTCGTGAAGATCACGTTGTCCGCCTCGGTCACCGTGCGGCCCGGGCGATGCAGGTACACGGCTCCCTCTTCGAACTCCTCGAAGTAGAGCCCGCGTTGCTCGATTCGCTTGTCGGTCATGATGCCTCCTCGGTGCCTGCTTCTCCAGTATCCACCTGAATGAGGGCGAGTGTCTGCCCCCTGGCGACCTGTTCGCCGACTCCGGCCCGCAGTGCAACCGTTCCGGCCACGGTCGCGCGCAGCACATGCTCCATCTTCATGGCCTCGACCACGATGACCGGATCGCCGGCCTCGACGTGCGCGCCGTCTCCCGCATGCACGAGCACGACCGTGCCAGGCATCGGCGAATCGAGGTGGGGATCATTCGACGCCTCATCGATCCCGGCATGGGTGATGCGGACGGGAGAGATCTCGAACAGCACGCCGCCAGACGAGAGGGCGACGCCGTCGCCGGAGACCACCGCCGTGATCGTGCGCGTGTCGCCGGCGACGGTCACGGTATAGCGCTGCGCCCCGAGCGGGCGAATCGACGCCGCTCCGTCCAGTGTTCCGGAGTTGACGTGGAGCGCCCGCGACGAGCCCGAGACGCTGGCCACCGTTGACGCTTCTCCGCTCTGGAGCGAGTACTCCCGAGGGGCGGCAGTACCGCTGCGCCAGCCATCGCGCCTGGCCCAGGGGCCCGTGACCTGCGTACCGGCACGAGCACCGGGCGTTTCACGTGAAGCATTCGCGGTTTCCCTGGCGATCGTGTCGAGCAGCACGGCGGCCTCGGCGAACTCACGGTCACCCGCCACTGCGTAGACCAGCGAATCCTGCACTCTGCCGATCAGGCCGGTGTCGATATCGCCCGCGATCACCTCCGGAAGCTCGAGCAGCATACGCATGAACTCGATGTTCGTCGGGAACCCGAGCACCGCGGTCTCGTCCAGCGCCTCGACGAGGAGACGCCGAGCGGTCTCGCGATCCTCGCCCCATGCGATGATCTTCGCGAGCATCGGATCGTAGTCGATCGACACGTCCAACCCGGAAGCAATCGAGGTATCGACCCGGATGCCCTCGCCTGAGGGATGCGCGACGTGGCTGACGTGGCCGCCGGTCGGCAGAAAGCCGGCAGCCGGATCCTCGGCGTAGACGCGCGCCTCGATGCTGTGCCCGTTCAGCACGACGTCGCTCTGCGCGAGCGCGAGCGACTCACCGGCGGCAATGCGCAACTGCTGCTCCACCAGATCGACTCCGGTGATCTGCTCGGTCACCGGATGCTCGACCTGGAGGCGGGTGTTCATCTCCATGAAGAAGAACTCCTCGGGGCTCGACGCCTCGACGATGAACTCGACGGTGCCGGCTCCGCGGTACTCGACGCTGCGCGCCGTCTCGCAGGCAGCGGCGCCAATCGCGGCCCGCGTCGCCTCGTCGAGCAGCGGAGAGGGCGCCTCCTCGATCACCTTCTGATGACGGCGCTGCAGCGAGCATTCGCGCTCTCCCAGATGGATCACATTGCCGTGGGCATCCGCGAGCACCTGCACCTCGATGTGGCGCGGGGTCAGCAGATAGCGTTCGATGAACAGGGCATCGTCGCCGAAGCTCGCGGCAGCCTCGCGGCGCGCAGCAGCGATCGAGGCGCGAAGATCCGCTTCGCGCTCGACCACGTGCATCCCTTTGCCGCCACCGCCCGCACTCGGCTTGATCAGCATCGGATAGCCGATCGACGGCGCAGCCGCGATCAGATCCTCGTCGCTCAACCCGGGGCGAGCGATCCCCGGTACCGTCGGCACACCGCGTGCCGACACGGCGGCCTTCGCCGAGATCTTGTCTCCCATGACCTCGATCGCCTCCGAGGAGGGGCCGATGAACACGAGCCCCGCCTCCTCGCAGGCGCGAGCAAACGCGGCGTTCTCGGCGAGAAAGCCGTAGCCGGGGTGGATCGCCTGAGCACCCGTCTCCAGGGCCGCGCCGATCACCGCTTCGATACTCAGATAGCTCTGCGCCGCCGGCGCGGGGCCGATCCGCTTCGCCACATCGGCGAGCGCGACATGGCGCGAGCCCGCGTCGGCATCGCTGTAGACGGCGACCGAACGAATCCCCAGGCGTCGCAGCGTCGCAATGATGCGGCAGGCGATCTCGCCGCGATTGGCAATGAGAACCGTGTCGAACATCTGCATCACATCCTGAAGACGCCGTAGCCCGGCGCGTCGAAGGGGGCCCGCATGATGACGTCGAGCGCAAGACCCAGCACATCGCGGGTCTGATCGGGCTCGATGATGCCGTCGTCCCAGAGGCGGGCCGTCGAATAGTAGGGGCTGCCCTGCGTCTCATACTGCTCGCGGATCGGCGCCTCGAAGGCTGCCTGATCCTCGACGCTCCACTCAGCACCCGCGGCCTCGATCTGATCGCGGCGCACCGTCGAGAGCACGCTCGCCGCCTGCGGTCCGCCCATCACCGAGACACGCGCTCCCGGCCACAACCACAGGAAGCGAGGGGAGTAGGCTCGCCCGCACATCGAGTAGGTGCCCGCGCCGAACGATCCGCCGACCACCACGGTCAGCTTCGGAACGCTCGCGGTGGCCACCGCGTTCACCATCTTCGCTCCGTGCTTCGCGATGCCGCCGGATTCGTACTCGCGGCCGACCATGAAGCCGGTGATGTTCTGCAGGAACACGAGGGGAGTCTCGCGCTGGTCGCACAGCTCGATGAAGTGCGCACCCTTCAGGGCGCTCTCGCCGAAGAGCACGCCATTGTTCGCGATGATGCCGACGCGGTGCCCGTGGATCCGGGCGAACGCGGTGACCAGCGTGGTCCCGTACTCTTTCTTGAACTCGGTGAACTCGCCGCCGTCCACCACACGGGCGATGACCTCCCGGGCATCGTACGGTTCGGTGAGCGCAACGGGCACCACGTCGAGCAGCGAGCCCGAGCGAGGATCGGCGACCTCGACCGCCGGTGCCGCCCGGAGCGGCGCGTTCTCGGGAAGCGTCGCAACGATGTCGCGCACGATCTGCAGCGCGTGCTCGTCGTTCTCCGCGAGGTGGTCGGCGACGCCCGAGACGCGGGTGTGCACCTCGCCGCCGCCGAGATCCTCGGCCGTGACGACCTCTCCCGTGGCCGCTTTCACGAGCGGAGGGCCGCCGAGGAAGATGGTGCCCTGGTTGCGAACGATCACGGTCTCGTCGCTCATCGCGGGGACGTAGGCGCCGCCCGCTGTGCTCGATCCCATGACCGCGGCGATCTGCGGAATCCCGTCGCGAGACATGCGGGCCTGATTGAAAAAGATCCGGCCGAAGTGCTCGCGATCGGGGAACACCTCATCCTGCATGGGCAGGAATGCCCCGCCCGAATCGACCAGATATACGCAGGGCAGGCGATTCTCGGCGGCGATCTCCTGGGCGCGCAGATGCTTCTTCACGGTGATCGGGTAGTAGGTGCCGCCCTTCACCGTCGCATCGTTCGCCACGATCATCACCTGGCGCCCGTGGACCAGTCCGATGCCCGCGATCACGCCTGCGCTCGGTGCATCGCCCTCGTACATGTCGTACCCCGCGAGCGGGGCGATCTCGAGAAACGGACTGCCGACGTCGAGGAGGTGCTCCACCCGATCCCGCGCGAGGAGTTTGCCGCGGGCGACATGACGTTCGCGCGATTTCTCAGGACCACCGAGAGCGGCTGCAGCCCGGCACTCGCGCAACTGCTCGACGAGTTCGGAATAGGTCGTGGAGTGGGTCTTCGCCGACTCTGCCACTGCCGACTTTCCGGCTACCGACTCTGCCTCCTCCGACTGCGTCGAGGACGGTGCCGCTGGCTCTGTCACTGCTGCCTCCCTTGGTCGCCAGGGTCATGCGGGACCCCGTTTCAAGAAAGGTTACTGCATAGTAATTGAAAAATCACCACCGTGAATCGCTTGATCTCTGAAAATAAGTCGGTTAGCGTGTATTTCAATTACTATTGAATAACTGGGAGCCGCAATGGAGCACTTCAACCTGAGTGAAGAAGAGTCGGCGCTCGCCGACATGGTGCGAGAGTTCGCCGAGGGGGTCGTCGCGCCCCAGGCTTACGAGGCGGATCGCACACACACCCTCAACATGGACGTCGTCGCAGGCATGGGAGAGCTCGGGCTCTTCGGCCTGCCGTTCGGTGAGGAATACGGCGGACAGGGCGGCGACTACTTCGCGCTCTGCATCGCACTCGAGGCGCTGGGTCGTGTCGACCAGTCGATCGCGATCACTCTTGAGGCCGGGGTCAGCCTCGGAGCAATGCCGATCTTCCGGTTCGGCAACGAGGATCAGAAGGCCGAGTACCTGCCGGATCTGCTCGCCGGAAAGGCGCTCGCGGGCTTCGGGCTGACCGAACCCGAAGCGGGCAGCGATGCGGGTGCGACCCGCACGACCGCCCGGCTCGAGGGAGGCGAGTGGGTGATCAACGGCTCGAAGCAGTTCATCACCAACTCGGGTACTCCGATCACGCGATTCGTCACGGCAACGGCGGTCACGGGCGAGGCGAACGGCCGCAAGGAGATCTCGACGATCCTCGTGCCGAACGGCACACCGGGGTTCACCGTCGAACCGGCGTACGACAAGGTCGGCTGGCACGCTTCGGACACGCACCCGCTGACCTTCGAGAACGTGCGAGTGCCCGAGGCGAATCTCGTGGGCGAGCGCGGAAGGGGCTTCGCCAACTTCCTGCACATTCTCGACGAGGGGCGCATCGCCATTGCGGCGCTCGCGGCCGGCGCGGCCGAGGGATGCCTCGAAGCCGCCGTCGACTACTCCAAGTCGCGCACGGTGTTCGGCAGCTCGCTCGCGACGCGTCAGGGCATCCAGTTCATGCTGGCTCGCATGCAGCAGCGCGTCCACGGCGCTCGCCTCGCCTGGCACTACGCTGCGCGTCTGCGCGATGCAGGCAAGCCCTTCAAGACGGAGGCGGCGCTCGCGAAGATCACTGCGAGTGATGCGGCCATGGACAACGCCCGCGATGCGACCCAGATATTCGGCGGCAACGGCTTCATGAACGAATTCCCGGTGGCGCGCCACTACCGGGATTCGAAGATCCTCGAGATCGGTGAGGGTACGAACGAGGTGCAATTGCTGCTGATCGCGCGCTCGTTGGGCGTCGCCTGATCGAACGCTCGTTGGGCCTCGCCTGATCCTCCCGTAGGACGGCCAGTAGGTGCCGCCCGGCCTTGCCGTGACGGCACCCACTGGCCGTCTACGGGGGTCGGAGGCGAAGGGTCGGGTACGGTCCGATACGCGGTCATTCGTCGTTCACAGTCGAAGAGTCGAGGATCACCGATCGCGTGATGGGGACAGCCTGTGTTGGTCGGCTTCTCTGCGCCACACTCGACGGCATGAAGCCATCACCTCTTCCCGCGGGACTCGCCTCCGAGTTCTCGGTTGCGGCCGCGCGCAGTCTGGGCGTGAGCAACCGCCGGCTGCGGGCGTCCGACTTGGATCGCCCGTTCCGAGGGGCCCGAGTCGTCTCGAACGCGCGTGCGCAATCGGACAACCACTACGAGCGCACTCGTGATCGTGAGTTCGTTCTGATTCGTGCGCTCGGCGCGAGACTCTGTGCGGGGCAATTTCTCAGCCATCGAAGCGCCGCGCTCCTGTGGGGAGCCCCCGTGCCCTACCTGTCTGCGCCCGAGCTGCACGTCGGTGTGGTCGAGCCGCAGCGCACCCCGCGCATCGACGGCGTGCTCGGGCACAACTTCGCACCGAGTCGTGCCGCGATAGTGGAACGAGACGGACTCGCTCTCACGTCTCCGGCCCTGACTTTCGCCACGTCCGGGCAGTTGCCGCTTCCAGAGCTCGTCGCGCTCGGTGACTATTTCGTCAGGGTCTATCGGCCGGGTCATGGGCGTCGTGACGTCGGAAGGCCGCCGCTCGCGACGATCGCTCGGCTTGAGGAGACGGTGGATCTCGGCCGTTGGCGCGGAGCGGCACGATTGCGGCAGGCGCTGGGGCTGGTGCGAGAAGACTCCTGGTCGCCACGTGAGTCGATGACACGAGTCGTTCTCCAGCTGGCCGGGGTGCCGGAACCCGAGCTGAACGTCGACGTCTTCGACGACCAGGGCCGGTTTCTCGCCTGCCTCGACATGGTGTACCCGCGCTTCAAGGTCGGGGTCGAGTATCACGGCGTTCAGCACAGCGAGCGATATGCCGAAGACGTCGAACGCATCGAGGCGCTGCGCGAATGCGGATGGGTGATCGTCCAGGTGACCAAGGTGCTCGCGGACCGACCGCACGTGATGGCCGGACGCGTCGCGAAGACACTGCGCGATCGCGGCTGGGACGGGCAGCCAGACGGTCAGTAGATGCCGTTCGATCATTTCGCGAGCGGCACCTACTGACCGTCTGGCGAGCATAGGACGGAACACACGCGGCCCCCCGACGAGGAACACACCTCCCTCGTGCTCGAGGGAGGTCAATACAGTGCAGTCTGCACAGTGCGGATGCGCAAGATGTACGGGGCCGTACAGCGCGTCCGGGCGCTCGCGGCCGTAGCTTGTGTTCACGCGATGGGTTCGACCCCTGGCTCAGTCGAAGAGGACGGAGCGGATGACAGGGCGAGGATCAGCCGCTCACGAATGCGACTTCGACGCGTTCACCACCCGAACCCCTGCACCAAAGGAGATGACATGGGATTCAAAGAAGGGAACTTCCCGCCGGTAGATCCGGCGGCTTTCCTGAACTCGCCGCTGCAAACGCGGATGCGCACGCTCGCGCAGCACTGGGGCGAGTACGGCTTCGGCACGGCTCGCAATATCAACGTGATCTACATCCTCAAGATCGTGGTGCTCTACGCGCTCGCCGGCGTCGCCGTGGCGACGATCGGGATCGCCGCCTTCTGGGAGGTCAACCTCTGGTGGAACGATCCGCTCGTGTACCAGCGCCTGGTCGTCTGGACGGTGCTGCTCGAAGCCATGAACCTCGCAGGCTCCTGGGGTCCGCTCGCGGGCAAATTCAAGCCGATGATGGGTGGATTCCTCTTCTACTCGAAGGTCGGCACGATCCGCATGCGTCCGTTCTCCTGGGTCCCCGGCACTGCGGGACACTCCCGTACGGGCCTCGACGTCGCGCTCTACTACGCCTTCCTGGCATCCCTGGTCGCGGCGCTCGCGATGCCCGGTGTGCCGAACGCCGAGGTGACCTCCTGGATGACCGAGACGTGGGGCAAGCCCGGGCATGGGCTCATCAATGCGATCCCGCTCGCCGCCGCACTCGTGTTCTGGCTGCTGCTGGGGCTGCGCGACAAGATATTCTTCCTGGCGGCTCGAGCGGAGCAGTATCTGCCGCTCTTCCTCTTCTTCGCGGTGCTTCCCGCAGTGGGCACGTTCTCCGACATGATCATCGCGGGTAAGCTCGCGATCGTCACCTCGTGGATCGGTGCGGCGGTCGGCAAGTTCGGGCGCCACTTCACCCTGGTGATCCCGCCCATGATCAGCAACACCCCGTTCTGGGCGCCAAAGTGGCTGAAACGCTCGATGTACCGTGGCTTCCCGGACGACATGCGGCCCTCCAGGGCGGCGAGCCTGACCGCGCACGTGCTCGGGACCATCGTCGAGATCGTCGCCCCTCTCACCCTGCTCTTCTCGACGAACAGCACACTGACGTGGGCGGCCGCGATCCTGATGGCCTGCTTCTGCTTCTTCATCATCTCGACGTTCCCGCTCGCCGTGCCGCTCGAGTGGAACGTGCTCTTCGGCTACCTCGCGTTTGCGCTGTTCCTCGGTTTCCCGGCGCAGCAAGGCTTCTCGGTCGGTGACTTCTCGAATCCGGTGCTGCTGATCGGAGTCCTGGTGATTCTGATCTTCTTCCCGATCCTCGGAAATCTGCGTCCCGACAAGGTCTCCTTCCTGCCGTCGCTTCGCCAGTACTCGGGCAACTGGGCCACCGCGTTGTTCTCATTCACCCCGGGAGCCGAAGCCAAGCTGAACGCAGTCACGAGGCCGACGACCAATCAGGTCGATCAGCTGCAGGGCATGGGCATTCCCTACGTCGCAGCAGAGATCACCTTGCAGCAGACCATCGCCTGGCGTTCGACGCAGAGCCAGGGCAAGGGCCTCTTCTCGATGCTCTACACGTATCTGCCCGACATCGAATCCCGCACGATTCGCGAGGGCGAGTTCTTGTGCAACTCGCTCACCGGCTTCAACTTCGGAGACGCGCACATGCACGGATACCAGATCCTCCCCGCGCTCCAGGAGACATGCCATTTCGAACCGGGCGAACTGATCGTCGCGTTCGTCGAGTCGCAACCGATCCACAAGGGGACCCAGGAGTGGAAGCTCGTGGATGCGGCGACCGGCGTGCTCGCGGAAGGCACCTGGAGTGTTGCGGAGATGGTGGATCAGCAGCCCTGGCTGCAGAACGGTCCGATCGGCCTGCCCGAGACCTACCGCCGCCCGGCTTCGGAATGGCCCGCGTTCGACCCGGAGCGCAAACCCGAGTTCTGGCAGGTGACCGACACCGCCGTCGCGAGGATCGTCGGGCAGGCGGAGGATGCGGTCGCCGATGCTGCGGGCGAACCGGCGGGTGCGGGCGCGAACGAAGCGGGCGAGCGGTAGCGTCGACTGTATGACAACTGCAGTGGTGGTCGGCAGCGGGCCCAACGGGCTCGCTGCCGCCACGGTGTTCGCGCGTGCCGGTATCGAGGTGACGGTGATCGAGGCGTCGGAGCACCTCGGTGGCGGAGCCCGCAGCGTGGAGTCGCCGATGGACGGGCTGCTGCAGGATCACTGTGCGGCGGTGCATCCCATGGCTCCGGGTTCCGCGTACTTCCGCAGCCTGGACCTCGACGCCATGGGGGTGGAGTGGGCGTACGCGCCCTACGATGCCGCGCATCCCCTCGATGGCGGGGATGCGGCGCTCCTCTCGACCTCGATCGAAGACACAGCCAGAGGGCTCGGAGCCGACGGCAGTCGGTGGGCGTCCATGTTCGGGTCTTCGTCGCGAGCCTTCGATCGGCTGGCGCCCGGGATCATGTCGCCGATGCTCCGCATCCCGCGACATCCTGTTCTGCTGGCCCGCTTCGGTCTTGTCGCGGGCCCGCCGCCGACCCTGGTCGGGAGGGCGTTCCGGACGGAGCGGGCACGAGCCCTGTTCATGGGGGTCGCCGCGCATGCGATTCAGCCGCTCGGGCAGCCGCTCGTGACCGGCATCGGCGCCGGGATCATTACCGCGGGCCATTCGGTCGGCTGGCCCGTGATCAGAGGCGGGACCGGTCGGTTCACTGAAGCGAGCATCTCGATGCTTCGCGGGATGGGCGTGACGTTTGAGACGGGGAGGCGGATCACCCGGCTGCACGAACTGCCCCGGCACGATATCGCCATGCTCGATGTGCATCCGCATATCGCAGCGGCCATTCTCTCCGAGCAGCAGCCGAAGGCTTCGCGACGTGCGTATCGCAGGTTCAGGCCGGGTCCTGCCGCGTTCAAGGTCGACCTCGCCGTAGAGGGTGGCATTCCGTGGCGCAACCCCGAGGTGGGTCGGGCCGGTACGGTGCATCTCGGCGGCAGTGCTGCTGAGATCGTCGCCGTGGAGCGGGAAATCGCTGCCGGGCGCATGCCCGAGCGTCCGTTCGTGCTGGTGGGGCAGCAGTACGTCGCGGATCCCTCGCGCGCCACGGGCGGCACTGTCCCGGTGTATGCGTATGCACATGTGCCCAACGGCTATTCGGGTGACGCGACCGAGCAGGTGATCGCACAGATCGAGCGGTTCGCGCCGGGGGTGCGCGACCGCATCGTCGCCTTGCGCTCTCGCAGCACGGCCGAAGCGGAGGCCGAGAACCCGAATTTCGTGGGCGGCGATATTCTGACCGGGGCGAAGTCTCCGGTGCAGTTCTTGCTCGGCCCGAGGATCACGGCGCAGCCCTATGACACCGGAGTTCCCGGCGTCTATCTCTGCTCGGCATCGACCCCGCCGGGTCCGGGCATTCACGGTATGAGCGGCTTCAACGCGGCGAACCGGGCGCTTCGCAGGCTGTAGCTGGGCGCCCCGACCGTGCGCCCGCCTCGGGTCGGTGGGTCGGTTGACCGGTGCAGACGTGGGTCTTCTGAATCGGGCAGCCGCCGGACGACGGGTACGATCCTCGTCACTCCGCTCGGACCCTGACGGCGGATCGCGTGAGCGGTAGCATTGTCCGTATGAGCGAAACCCCCCTCGTCGGCGTCATCATGGGCAGCGACAGCGATTTCTCGGTGATGAGCGATGCGGTGCAGGTGCTCCGCGAGTTCGGCATCTCCCACGAAGTCGAAGTGGTGAGCGCCCATCGAACACCCGACAAGATGGTGTCCTATGCGCGCGAGGCAGCAGAACGTGGACTGAAGGTCATCATCGCCGGTGCCGGCGGCGCGGCGCATCTGCCCGGAATGGTCGCCTCCATGACCACGCTTCCCGTCATCGGCGTGCCCGTCCCTCTCGCCACGCTCGACGGTCTCGACTCTCTGCTGTCGATCGTGCAGATGCCGGGTGGGATTCCGGTCGCTACGGTCAGCATCGGCGGGGCGAAGAACGCGGGTCTGCTCGCGGCGAGGATCCTCGGGTCGCACGATGGCGAGGTCGCCGCTGCGCTCGATGCGTATGCGAAGGAACTCGAAACCCAGGTCGAGGCGAAGAACGCCGCGTTGCAGTCGCGACTGGACTGACCGGAGGCCCGGCGCGCCGTTCGCGCTGCAGGGCCCGCCCGGCTTGCAGGGGTCACATGTTGGCGTGGATCTCCCAGAGCTGCCATGCGGTGGTGTTCCAGCTGAACGAGCGCTTGCGATCCTCGGCAAAAATTCTGAGGTGCGCGAGCTCGTCTGCTCCGGATTCGTCCGTGAGGCGCGCAAGCGTCGACGCGAACTCCTCTTCGCTCTCTGCCCGGACCGAGGCATCGAGCGCCAGTTCGGCCGCAGCATCGCAGCCGCCGTGCAGCACAGGGACATGCGATGCGAGTGCGCCGAGCACCTCGAAGCCGGCCCCCAACTCGCGTTGCGGAAGCGCGAGCAGTCGGGCTCCTGCGAGGACCGCCCCGACCTCCGAGAGCGCATCGATCTGGAGCACGAACACTCGTCCTTGCAGGGACTCGCGCACGGGAGGAAGCGGGTCGTGCCCGAGGTACAGAAGCACGAGCGGCGGGAGCTCGGGGTTCCGGTCCATCGCGTCGAGCAGCCATTCGAGCCGCCCGTTCGGGCCGGGGAGAGCGGTGGTCGCCACGTAGTTCTGCGGCAGGCCCAGTGCGGCACGTATTCCCGCGGCATCGGCGCCTGCAAGGTATTCGTGGGGTGCGGCGAGGGGGAGCACCTGCACTTCGACACCGAGAAGATCGAACAGCTCGCTCGCTACCGCGTGCGTAGGTGCGAGCAGCACGTCAGCGAGCCTCGCGGCACGCTTCGCGAACGATCGGTAGGACTTCGCCTGAGCTGCGCCCATGAGTTCGGGGGCGGTCCAGGCGAGCGTATGCGGGATGTATACCGAGGTCTGGGAACCGTCGTCCTCGGCTCGCGAGCGCAGGGGCACCATCGGGGTGTTCGCGTGCACGAACTCGCCGTCGAGCGGGCGGGCGGTCGCGCCGCTGCGCCACAGAATCGGCAGCGCTCCGGTGTTCATCGGCACCGCCTCGACGCTGGCTCGTGCAGAACCGAAGCTCGGCGGCGTGGCGTCTCGAGCGACCAGCAGGCGCGACGAGCACCCTCGTGGAGCGGTCTCGGCGAGCGCCTCGGTGAGCGAACGGGAAGCCGAACTCTGTGCTCGCGCTTCGTAGTCAGGGAACGGCTCTCCGATGAGGGTCAGTGTTGCCATGGCCCCCTCATTCTCGCGCGAGACAAACAGTGATGATTAGTCTACGCGTCCAAATTAGTACAGGCTGACTAAAGGGTGGGAGTCACGAGAGATTGCCGGACTTGACCGTTGCGTGCGCGATCTGATGCACTCCTCGGCGGGTTACCAGCCGCCTCCCCGGGCGACCTTCTACGCTTGACCCATGCGTGTTCTTCTCACTGGTGGGGCCGGGTACATCGGCTCCCACACCGCCCTCGTGCTGCTCGAACACGGGCACGAGGTGCTCGTGCTCGATGACTTCTCGAACAGCAGCGTCGAGTCCGTGCGCAGGGTTGAGGAGCTCACCGGCTCGACCATTCCCGTGATCGAAGTCGACCTCACCGATGTCGAAGCGTCGCGATCCGCGCTCGCGGATCACCGTTTCGACTCGGTCATCCACCTTGCCGGGCTCAAAGCGGTGGGCGAATCCGTTGCACAGCCGACGCGCTACTACCGGACCAACCTCGATTCGACGCTCAATCTGCTCGACCTGATGCGAGAGCGAGGGGTGCTCCGCCTGGTCTTCAGCTCGAGTGCGACGGTCTACGGTGCGCCCGAAACGCTCCCCCTGGTCGAGGATCACCCGGTCGGGTCCGGCATCACGAATCCGTACGGCTGGTCGAAGGCGATGAACGAGCAGATCATCCGAGACGCGCACACCTCGTGGCCCGAGCTCGGTGCGGTGCTGCTGCGCTACTTCAATCCTGTCGGCGCGCACCCTTCGGGCCGAATCGGAGAGGACCCGACCGGCACTCCCAACAACCTGATGCCGTTCATCGCCCAGGTCGCGGTCGGGAGACGCGAACAGCTGCAGGTCTTCGGAGACGAATACGCCACCCCCGATGGCACAGGCGTTCGCGATTACATTCATGTCATGGATCTGGCCGAGGGGCATGTCACCGCACTCGAACGCCTTGCCGCCGGGGTGACCGCGTACAACCTCGGCACCGGGCAGGGATCGAGCGTTCTCGAGGTCGTGCGCGCATTCGAGCGCGCCTCCGGAGTGCCGGTTCCTTTCGAGATCGTTGCGGCGAGAGCGGGCGATCTCGCCGAAGCCGTGGCCGACCCACGGAAAGCGAACGAAGAACTCGGCTGGCGCGCACGCCGCAGCCTCGATGAGGCCTGCCGCGACACCTGGGCGTGGCAATCGGCGAACCCGAACGGATTCCACGCATGAGCGTCGACCTGGAACGACCGCTTCGAAACCCCGACACCGAGTCGGGTCCGCTGATGACCAAGCGCGCCCGCTGGCTGGTGGTGCTCGGATTCCTCCTGCCCGGGAGCGCGCAACTCCTCGCAGGCAATCGGAAACTCGGCCGATTCGGGCTGACCGCAACCGTGCTCATGCTGCTCGCCGGGGTCCTGGCGCTGGTCGGCATGAAGGCTGCGCGCGAGTTCACGCTCTCCGTGTTCACGAACTCCATCGTGCTGCTCGTGCTGCAGGGCATCATCGTTGCCTACGCGGTCCTCTGGCTCGTGCTCGGCATGGACACCCTGCGGCTCACGAGGCTCGTGCGCGTCTCCCGGAATTGGCGGCTCCCGGTCGCCGTGCTGTCCGTGCTGCTGACATGCGTGCCGGTGCTGGGTGCGGGCTGGGCGGCAACCGCCGTGGGCTCCGCCCGCGGGGCCATCGGTGACATCTTCGGCGGAGGCGCCCCCGCGGTCGAACCGGTCGACGGCCGATACAACATCCTGCTGCTCGGCACCGATGCGGGAATCGATCGCGAGGGGATGCGTCCAGACAGCATTTCGCTCGTGAGCGTCGACGCGAAGACCGGCCAGTCCGTGATCATCGGTCTGCCGCGCGAGCTGATCAACATGCCGTTCCCCGAGGACTCTCCGATGAATCCGGTCTTCCCCGAGGGGTTCTGCGTCGAACCGAACACGTACGATCCCGTCGAGGAGGGAGGCTGGGACTGCTTCTCGACCGGCTACCTCAATGCGCTCTACACCGAGGTCGAGTCCTCGGGATCCTCGTCCTACGAAGGCATGTACCCGAATGCGCTCGCCGAGGGATCCTCGCCGGGCATCGAAGCGACCAAGGATGCGGTCGAGGGCGCCACCGGCCTGGTCGTGCAGTTCTACGTGCTCATCGACATGCACGGCTTCGCGGCGCTGATCGACGCGCTCGGCGGAGTGACGGTAGACGTGAAGGACCGAGTCCCCGTCGGCGGGCGCGAGGACGAAGACACCGGGGAATGGGTCGACGTCTCCTGGTACATCGAACCCGGTGTGCAGACGCTGGACGGCGAGAATGCGCAGTGGTACGCGCGTTCACGGCACGGTTCCGACCGCGGAGACTATGACCGAATGGATCGGCAGCGGGAGCTGCAGGCCGCGATCTTGGCGCAGATGAGCCCCGCGAACGTGCTGATGCGGTTCCAGGAGATCGCCGCGGCGGGCGTGGATCTGGTCGCGACCGATATTCCGGAATCGATGCTCGGGCGCTTCGTGTCCCTTGCGGACAAGGCGAAGGGATTCTCTCCAGTGATGGTGCAGCTGACGCCGCCGGACGTGGATCCCGAATACCCGGACTACGCGGTGATCCGCCAACTCGTCGCGAACGGCGTCGCAGAGGCCTCGCCGGTTCCCGAGGACGAATAGCGCGTCCTCGGGCCGGTCCCGCTGCCCGCCTACGGCTTGCCGTTCTCCCCGCGGAGCCCGTCGCGCCAGCCGCGCAGAGCATCGCCGAGCCCCAGCTGCCTGCCTCGCCTCAGTCGCCCGAGGCTCTCCCGGCCTACACGGTACGCGACGGCGCACGCACTGCGCACCGGGTCGATCCCCGCCTTGCGCGCAAAGAGCACCATGTTGCGCACTCCGAGGTACATCGGGTGTGCACCGGGTTGCTGGTACGCGATCTCGGTGGGCACGATGAGGCAGACGAGCCCGTGCTGTGCGAGGCGCCACCCGGTGTCGACATCCTCGAAGTACAGGAAGTACTCTTCGGCGATCCATCCGATGCGTTCGAGGGCACCGGCCG
The DNA here is from genome assembly GCA_040394175.1 of Leucobacter soli. Classification (GTDB taxonomy): domain Bacteria; phylum Actinomycetota; class Actinomycetes; order Actinomycetales; family Microbacteriaceae; genus Leucobacter; species Leucobacter soli_A. Next base: position 110,890 of record JBEBSS010000001.1, read on the forward strand.
TGTACATGGTGATCGCGCCGTCGACCCAGTCGACGCGATACGGTTCGGTCGAGCGCGCGGCGTTCAGATGGAATGCCCTCCCGCCTCGCGTCACGCAGCCGCCGGCCGAGAACACGCGCTCAGGATCGGAGGCGAACCGCAGCAGGGGAGCCGCGCAACCGTCGCGCCCCTCGAGCGCTTCCAGCAGATGCTCGGCGAGTGTCGGCGCGAACACTGCGTCATGCGTCAGCACGAGGAGGGCGTCACCGTTCAGACGGCCCTTCGCGATGTTGACTGCAGCGCCATAGCCGGGGTTGTCGGGGAGCGGGACCAGGGTCGTTCGATCGGCGAGCGGCATCGAGGCGAGATCGGCTTCGGTGAGCGTGCCGCCGTTGTCCGCGATGAGCACCTCGCGCGCCACCAGGCGCTGCGATTCGAGCCGGGCGAGCACTTCTCGCACGAGCTCGTGATCGCGGTATGCGATCACGAGGGCGACGTAGCCTCCGCCTGCGCGCCTGGGGCTCCGAGCGGTATCGCTGATGGTGAGCTCCTGACCCGTCTAGACTAGAAAAATGGCCGCTGCACACCGATCTGATGACCCGACGCAGCAGCATCGGGACCGGTCGGTGCTCAGTCTGACGAAGTATATCCCGTACCCCTCGGTGACTCATGCCGGCGGCCAGTACGTGCTCGCCCACGATCGTGCGTTGGCTGGATGGGCGGTCGTCGAGAACCTGGCGCCCGACATCCCGCTGAACCGCGAGGCGCTCCCGTTCGTGGGCGACGGGCCCGCGGCCTCGCTGCTCGAGGGCGCGCATCTCGAGGGGCCGGCGCTCTCGGTCGCCCGCCTCGAATCGGTGTGGTCGGGGAGCTCCATCTACCGTCCGGTACGGAGGCTCTTCGAAGGAGATCGGGCACCCTGGGCGAAACTCGCGGCCGCAGACGTGATCGAGTTGCAGTGGTCCGAGATGATTGCGCTCGCGCCGCTCATCAAGCGCCGTCTTCCGGGGAAGCCGATCATCGGGATCGCACACGACATCATCACCCAGCGACTTGATCGGCAGGCGCGGGCGCAAGGATCGGCACTGCGCCGTGCACTGCTGCGTCTCGCCGCTGCACGAAGCCGCAAGCGGGAAGCCGAGTCGTTTCGCGCGGTCGATCTGCTGATCGTGTTCAGTGAAAAAGATGCGGTGCTGGCGAGATCGCTCGCCCCCGATGTGCGCGTGGAGGTCGTGCATCCCGGCCTCGGCCCGACCGATCCTCTGCCCCGAGCTCCGCACCCAGAAGCGCCGATCGTCCTCTTCACGGGCGCGATGAACCGGCCCGAGAATTCGGATGCCGCGGGCTGGTTCATCGATGAAGTGTGGCCGAGGGTTGCCGACTCGGTGCCGAATGCCCGCTTGGTGATCGCGGGAGCGAAGCCTCCCGGTGCGCTCGCCGCGAGGGTGGCGCAGGCGCGACGGGCGGAGCTCACGGGCTTCGTCGAATCGCTCGAGCCCTGGTACGCGCAGGCGAGCGTGTTCGTCGCCCCGCTGCGTTCCGGCGCCGGAGTGAAGTTCAAGACCATCGATGCGATGCTTCGTGGGGTGCCGATCGTCACGACCGGCGTGGGGGCTGAGGGCATCGACGCCCCCGAGCTGTTCGCGGCACAGACCGATGACGCTGCCGAGTTCGCAGACGCCGTCATCGCAGAACTCCGATCGCCCGACCGCGTGCGCACCGATGAGGCGCAGCGGTGGGCGGAGAGCGTGTACGGGGTGGTCGCGTTCGAGCACCGGGTACGAGCGCTGTATGCCGACATCATCGATTCCAAGTGAGGGTGCGACGAGTATGACCGATCCCGCGGATGTGCACGACGCAGGTCTCGAAGTGAACTCGCATCGCAGTCGAGTGGCTGCCGTCTTCTCGTCGTTTCGTCCGGAGGCGGCGTTGGTCTCTCACTGCGCTGCTCTCGCCCCGCAGGTCGCCCGCGTGATCGTCGTCGACGACGGAAGCGGCGATGCGGCTGAGCCCGTACTGACGGCGCTCGAGTCGGCGGGCGTCCTGGTGCTGCGGCAGCCGGTGAACGACGGCATCGCTGCGGCCATGAACCGCGGCATCGCTGCGGCTCTCGAGGAAGGAATCGAGTTGGTCGTCACCTTCGACCAGGACTCGAATGTGCCGAGCGGCTTCGTGGCGGCGCTGGTGGCGGAGTTCGACCGTGCGGTCTCCACCGGGCTTCGCGTCGGCATGGTCGCTCCGGAGTTCTTTTCCTCGACTCCGCAGACTCGAATGCAGCAGACTCGGGACGTGCTCGAGGCCTACGCGCCGATCCAATCGGGGCTCCTGATGCCGAGCGCCGCGCTTCGCGAACTCGGGCCGCAGCGAGAGGACTACTTCATCGATCTGGTCGACACCGAATACTATCTGCGCGCACAGCGGGCGGGGTTCGAGGCGATCTGCGTACCGGGGTTGGTGCTGCCGCACGGCTTCGGGCATCGACTGTACGTGCACGTGCTGGGGAAGCGACTGCTGAAGCGCAATGGACGCCCTCGCATGGTCGCGGTGTCGAGCCCGTTCCGCTACTACTATCGTGCGCGCAATCGAGTGGTGCTGAACCGCGAGTACGGCAAGGATCCTGCGCATCGGGCGCGGCTGCGTCGCGATGCGTTCAACGATCTGGTGCTCGATTACGGGGTCGCGGTCTGGAGCGCCAGGGGCAAGGCCGCGCTGCTTTCGCTGCTCTTCGCAGGATGGATCGATGGCTTCAGGGGCCGACTCGGCAAGATGAGCTCGGGGCGGATGAAGCGGGCGTCGAGGATCAGCTGGCGCCACCCGGTGTCCGCCGACGAGCGCTAGAGGCTCCGCAGGTAGGCCTCGAGCGCGGAGCGGGCGTCGCGCGGGGTGAAGCCGGTGGCGGTGATCTTGTCGAGCGAGAGCAGGCTGTTGAGCGGGCGCGGTGCTGCTGCCTTGCCTGCGAAGTACGCTGCGGTGGAGGTCCCGGAGACGCTTCGGGCATCGTGCCCAGTGCGTTCGTAGACGAGCCGGGCGATGTCCGCCCAGGTCATCGGCTCGCCGGTGTTGCTCAGATGGTAGACGCCCGGGTCGGGCCGCACGTCGAGCAGGTGCACGATTCCTGCCGCGATGTCCTCGGTGAAGCTGAGGCGGCCGCGCTGGTCGTCGACCACGCTCGGGTTGATGCCTCGCTCTGCGAGCGAGGCCATCGTGCGCACGAAGTTGTTGCCGTCGCCGATCACCCAGCTGGTGCGCACGATGTAGTGCTGCGGCACGGTCGAGACGATCGCATCGCCGGCTGCTTTCGACTGTCCGTAGACGCCGAGGGGAGCGATCGGGTCGTTCTCCACATACGCACCCGACTTCGTGCCGTCGAACACGTAGTCGCTTGACACGTGCACCAGAGTGATCCGATGCCGTGCGGCGAGACGGGCGAGGCGCGCGACGCCGGTGACGTTTGCATCCCAGCAGTCCGTGCGCCCCTCCGATGTTTCCGCGGCGTCGACTGCGGTGTAGGCTGCGGCGTTCACCACGGTGTCGTAGTCGCTCCAACGGACCCGTTCGAGTGTCTCCTCGTTGAACAGGTCGATGCGCGAGCGATCGGCGAAGTCGGCGTTCGGCATTGCCAGCTGCAGCGCTCGGCCGAGCTGGCCGTTCGCGCCGAGGACCAGCGTGCGCCGCGGCTTCATCGGCGAGACATCCGCGAGACGGGGGTGCCGGAGATCTTTTTCGCTGCGTTCGGCCTGGGCCAGGGGGATCGGCCAGTCGATCGCCGCGGTCTCGTCTTCGAGATTCAGGAAGGTGTATTCGTTCTGCGCTTCCGCGCTCCAATGGTCGTTGACGAGGTAGACGTAGGCGGTGTCGTCTTCGAGCGTCTGGTAGCTGTTGCCGACGCCTCGGGGGACGAAGATCGCGGTGTCAGGGCCGAGTTCCGCCGTGAAGACCGCGCCGAACGATGCTCCCTCGCGCAGGTCGACCCAGGCCCCGAAGATGCGGCCGGTGGCGACCGACACGTACTTGTCCCACGGCTCGGCATGGATGCCGCGAGTGGCGCCGCGCGTGTCGTTGTACGAGATGTTGTTCTGCACCGGCCCGAAGTCGGGCAGGCCGAGGGCCACCATCTTCTCGCGTTGCCAGTTCTCCTTGAACCAGCCGCGGTTGTCGCCGTGCACCGGCAGGTCGATCAGCATCATGCCCGGGATCGTGGTCTCGCGGATCGCGAGCGTCTGAGCTGTCACTGTCACTGTCCCTGCTCGCGATATTTCGCTTCGGTCGAGGCCTTCTGGGGACGCCACCAGGCCTCATTCTCGCGATACCAGTCGATCGTCGCGGTGAGGCCCTGAGCGAAGTCGGGGAATGACGGAGTCCAGCCGAGCTCGTCGCGCAACTTGGACGAGTCGATCGCGTACCGCAGGTCGTGGCCGGGGCGGTCGATCACGTGATCGTATGCATCGGCGGGCTGCCCCATCGAGGTGAGGATCAATTCGAGCACGGCCCTGTTGTGCTTCTCGCCGTCGGCGCCGATCAGGTAGGTCTCGCCGATGCGGCCGGCCTCGATGATGCGCAGTACGGCCGAGGAGTGGTCGTCTGCGTGGATCCAGTCGCGGACGTTCAACCCTGCTCCGTACAGCTTGGGTCGTTCCCCGACCAGAATGTTCGTGATCTGGCGCGGGATGAACTTCTCGACGTGCTGGCGCGGGCCGTAGTTGTTCGAGCAGTTCGAGATGGTGGCCTGCAGGCCGAATGAGCGCACCCAGGCGCGCACGAGCAGGTCGCTGCCGGCCTTGGTGGAGGAGTACGGTGACGAGGGGTTGTAGGGGGTGGACTCGGTGAAACGATTCGGATCGTCGAGTTCGAGGTCGCCGTACACCTCATCCGTCGAGATGTGGTGGAAGCGCTTCTCGTGTCGGCGTACGGCTTCGAGCAGCGTGTAGGTGCCGATGATGTTGGTGTCGAGGAAGGGGCGAGGATCGTGCAGGGAATTGTCGTTGTGCGACTCCGCGGCGTAGTGCACGACGATATCGTGTTCGCGGACGAGCCGGTCGACCAGCTCGGCATCGCAGATGTCACCTCGTACGACGGTGACGCGATCCTCGGGGAGCCCTGCGAGCGACGCCTCGTTGCCGGCGTATGTGAACTTGTCGAGCACGGTCACGGTGTCGTCGGTGTGCGCGACGAGGTAATGCACGAAGTTTGAACCGATGAAGCCGGCCGCGCCGGTCACGAGCATCTTGCGAGCCACGAGGATCCTCCAGAGTTACGCCGCGCGATCGTGCGGCAGTGTTCGACTCTCTCAAGCCTACCCGCGGAGACCCGGTGAACCCGATGGGAGCGGGCCAGCGGGAGCGGGCGGTATCTGGCGGACGGGTTCTCTCGGAGGCACGGGCGCGGGGGGCGGCTAGTGCCCGGTGCCGCGGGCGCGAAGCACTCCGCGGACCTTCAAACCGGCGATGATCACCCAACGGAGCGGGGCGCGCCACCAGCCGGAGTATCGCTTGCCCATGAAGCGGATGGCGCTCGCCGTCATCGCGCGTTCGGCCATGACGCTGTGCTTCTTGAGCGAGTGGCCCCCGGAGTGCACGACGGTCACGAGCGGCTCGAAGACGTTCGAGTAGCCGGCCCGCCCGATGCGGTACCCCAGATCGATGTCTTCGAAGTGGAGGAAGTAGGCTTCGTCCCACCCGCCGATCTCCTCGTTCACCTCGCGCTTCACCATGACTGCCGCGCCCGAAAGCCATCCCGCTGCGCGGCGGGTCTCATATTCGGCCGAGTTCTTGTAGGCCCTCGACCAGGGATTGTTCGCCCAGATCCGCCCGAACAGCGCGTGGCCGATGCCGGTGCCCACCGAAGGGATGCTGCGCGCCGACGGATAGACGCTGCCGTCGGCGTTCAGGGTGCGGGGACCGATGCTTCCCGCTGTCGGATCCGCGCGCAGCGCGACCGCGAGCTGCGTGATCGACGGGGCGATGAAGACCACGTCCGGATTGCAGAAGAAGTAGGCGTCGAAGGGTTGGGCGGCGTCCGCGGTGAGTGCTCGGACTCCCGCGTTCATTCCGGCACCGTATCCGGGGTTCTCGGGAAGTGGGAGATAGCTCGCGCCGTAGCGCTGGGCGAGCTCCGAAACGCCGTCGACACCCGGTTTGTTGTCGGCGATGACGACGGGCACCTCATCGCCGTGATGCTCGCGGAGGGAGGCGAGGAACGGCTCGAGTGCTTCGCCGGAGCCGTAGCTCACGGTGATCACTCCGACGCGTGGGTCGCCTGAGTCGTTCGAGTGATCGGGGTCTGCCATGCGGTCCATTCTATTGAGGCGCCGGGGACGCCGTTGCGTGCCAGACGCGGGCGGCGACCTCGCGGTAGACTTGCCGCTGAGTTTCTACGGGCCGCGAGGCCGAAAGGCGGGCTCGCGTGAAGGGCATCATTCTGGCTGGCGGTTCTGGCACTCGCCTGTGGCCGATCACCAAGGGCATCTCGAAGCAGCTGATGCCGATCTACGACAAGCCCATGATCTACTACCCGCTGTCGACCCTGATGATGGCGGGCATCCGCGAGGTGCTGGTGATCACGACTCCCGAGCACAGCGAGCAGTTCCAGGCGCTCCTCGGCGATGGGTCGCATCTCGGCATGACGATCGAGTATTCGGTGCAGCCTTCACCCGACGGACTCGCCCAGGCGTTCATCCTCGGCGAGGAGTTCATCGGCGATGACAGCGTGGCGCTCGTCCTCGGCGACAACATCTTCCATGGCACCGGTCTCGGCACCAATCTTCGCAAGCACACCGAGACCGACGGCGCGGTCGTGTTCGCCTATCACGTCTCGAACCCGCGCGCCTATGGTGTGGTCGAGTTCGACGAGCAGATGAAGGCGCTCTCGATCGAAGAGAAGCCCGAGCACCCGAAGAGCAACTATGCGGTTCCAGGGCTGTACTTCTATGACAACGAGGTGGTGCGGATCGCGAAGACGATCGAGCCGAGCGCTCGCGGTGAACTCGAGATCTCCAGCGTCAACGAGGAGTATCTGAATCGCGGATCGCTCAGTGTGCAGGTGCTCGAACGGGGCACCGCCTGGCTTGACACCGGAACGTTCGAGTCCATGATGCAGGCATCCGAGTACGTCCGGGTGATCGAAGAACGCCAGGGCTTCAAGATCGGGTGCATCGAGGAGATCGCCTGGCGCAACGGTTGGATCGGCGATGCCGAGCTCTCGGCGCTGGCTGCTCCGCTCGTGAAGAGCGGGTACGGGCAGTATCTGGTGAATCTCACCCGCTAGGGTGCGCCCGCCGACCTCCGCGCAGAATCTGTCGCGAACGTGGGGATGGGTGTCGTGAGCGACATTTCCGCGACAACGAATCACTGAACTTCGGGTGAGGACCGCAGCGCCCGAGCCCGGGGCCGCAGCGGGGCTCGGGCTACAACTCCGAAGCGGCGGGACGGCGATTCTCCCGCGCTCGCCACTCGGCGACGTCGGTCGCAAGCAGCCCCTGCCAGTCGAAGGCGGCGAGATTCGACTCGAGCAGCAGATCGCCCGCAGCGTATGCTTCCTGGAGGGCTGCGATCTGATCCCCGTCGATGCCCTGCCGCTGCATGCCGATGCTGTTGACTCCGCGGATGCGCGCGGGGGAGCCGTAGGCCTTCACGTAGGGTGGCAGATCGCGGGCGATGGGCGACCCCATGCCGACCATGCAGCCCGCGCCGATGAAGGTGCGCTGATGCACGGAGGCATTCATGCCGATGTTGACGCGGTCGCCGAGCACGCAGTGCCCGCCCACGCTGACCCCGGCGCTGAGGGTGGCGTGCTCGCCGAGCAGCACATCGTGCGCGAGATAGGCGCGATTCAGCACCCAGGATCCCGCGCCGACGCTGGTTTCGCGATAGCTGCCCTGATGGATCACCGCACCCTCGCGGATCACCGCGCCCTTGCCGATCCTGACTCCGGCATGGGCGAGTGCCCCCGACCAGGCGGTGTTCTGCAAGTGGTCGGTCATTTCTGGCGGAGCACCGATCTGCGCGCCAGGGCCGATCCACACGTCGTCTTCGATGACACAGGGTCCGAGGATCACGGCCCCGGGACCGACGGCGACGTTGCTGCCGAGCCGCACGCCTTCGCCGATGAACGCGAGCGGACTGATGCGCTCACTCACCCGGTGCACCGAGTTTCACGCTCTGCCCGGTCTTCGCGGATTCGATCGACGCCTCGCAGACGCGCAGTACCTGGAGCCCTTCGCTCAGCGTGACGGCTTGGCTCGGCTTGCCGAGAATGCGGTCGCGGAACGCCTCGTGCTCGCTCTTCAACGGCTCGCGCTTGTCGAGCGCGAATCGGGTGACGGTGCCTTCGCTGACTCCGCGGAACGCGATCACCGCGTCCCAGTCCGAATCGATGGTGCCGTTCTCGTAGAAGGTGAGATCCGCGGTGAGCGTATCCGCGATGAACGCGCCACGCTCGCCGGTGACCAACGTCAGACGCTCCTTGAACGGGGTGAGCCAGTTCACCAGGTGATTGGTGATGGTGCCATCGGCGAGCTTCGCCGAGATGGTGATCATGTCCTCATGTTCGCGGCCGCTCTGGAACGCGGTTTGCGCCGCGACCTCTGCATACCGAGAATCCGCGAGCCAGGCTGTCAGGTCGATGTCGTGGCTGCCGAGATCCTTGACGACTCCCACGTCGGCGATGCGGGAGGGGAATGGGCCCTGCCTGCGGGTGTGAATCTGATAGACCTGGCCGAGCTCCCCTTGCTCGAGGCGCTTGCGCAGCTCGATAAGCGCCGGGTTGAATCGTTCGACGTGACCGACCGTCCCGACGAGGCCGCGACTGTCGAATGCGTCGACCAGTCGTTCAGCCGCATCGATCGAGTGCGCGACGGGCTTCTCGATGAGTGCGTGCACGCCAGCCTCTGCCAATGCGAGGCCGACCTCTTCGTGGAACTGCGTGGGAACCACCACGACTGCAGCATCGATTCCGTGCGAGATCAAGCCTTCGATCGAGTTGTAGAGCGGCAGGCTCCCCGCGACCTTGTGCGGGTCGCCAAGGGTGTCGGCGACGGCAACGAGCTCGACCCCTGCAACCTCGCGTGCCACCCGAGCATGATTTCTTCCCATCATGCCGAGGCCGATGATGCCCATCTTGATTGTCATTCTGGATCTCCGATTCCGTCAGAGGTGTTGGTCTGTGAGGTTTGCCCTTCGAGCAAGCGCGCCTCCATGAGGGCGACAGCTCTCGCGAGCTGAGTGACCCTGGCGTCGGTGCGCGCTTTTGCGCGAACGGTGGCGACTGCGAACAGGAGTCCGCCGATGATTGACACGTAGAGCAGCAGGTCTGCGCCTCGGCCGATGCCAAAGAAATTTGCGACGATCGTGAGCGCAGCAGGGAAGAGGATCGCGAGGATCGCGGCAAAGGCTGCGAGCAGGGCGAGGATCCGCTTGATCGCGAGGGAGCGCTCTCCCCGGAGAAAGCCGATGGCCAAGGTGGCCACAACGACGATACCGAGGATGAGGAGGAATTGGAACACGGTCATGGCTGCCTAGCGAATGATCAGATCGATGAGGATGTTGACCGAGTTGAGGAGGGACTGGCCCTTGGCCTTGGAATACTCGGTATAGAGGACTTCGACAGGTTCTTCAGCATAGGGAAGCCCGGTGCGACCCAGTTGGACGATGATCTCGGTGCCGTGGGCCATTCGATCCTGTTTGAGGTGGATGCGGCGCAGCGCGTCTTCGCGGATGACGCGAAGCCCATTGTGCGCATCGGTGAGCCGGGTTTTCGTCGTCCAGTTCGTCACGGTCACCGCGGTCTTGAGGACGAGCTTCTTGAGGAAACCCGGCTGCGTCCGATCGTCCAGGAATCGAGAACCGAAGACGATCGCGAGATCCTCCTCGCGTGCGCGCTGGACCATGGCCCGGGCGTCCTCGACCCGATGCTGTCCGTCGGCGTCGAAGGTGATCACGTATTTGGCATGACGTTCGATCGCGTACTCGAACCCGGTCTGCAATGCGGCGCCTTGTCCGAGATTGATGGGATGCGAGACGATTCGCGACCCAGCGAGACGAGCGATTTCTCCGCCGCCGTCGGTCGACCCGTCATCGATGCAGACGACATTCGGAAAGCTCGGCAGCAGATCCGAGATGACGCTGGCGATAACGGTCGCCTCGTTGTACAGGGGAATCACGACCCAGACATCGCCGTTCGTTTGCTGGGAGTCCACGGGCCGCGCTTCGTGTCCCGTGGGGGCAGCGGATGCTTCGGTCATGCACTCATTCTTTCAGATGCCAGGGGTTTCCAAGTGAGCCGGTAGAGTTTTTGGGTTGCTGAGACTTCGCTGAACGGGTACCGTTGTGCCAAAGTCTCAATCATTGGTTGAGACATTCTCTTGAAGGGACCGTACGTGTCGAATCGCACCTGGGCATCAAGGCTGCGCCGGACTTTCCTGGCCGGCAGCATCGCCCTTGCCGCCGCGATCACTCCGGTGATCGCGGCTCCCGTGCCCGCACAGGCGGCGCCGGTGGTGGGTTTTCAACCGGGCAACATCATCAGCGACGAGCTCTTCTACAACGGCAACGCGATGAATGCGGGCGAGATCCAGACTTTCCTGAATCAGCGACTTGCGAGCTGCCGCATCGGCACCCCTCCGTACATGCCCGGATGGCCATCCCCGAGCGGATCCGGCAACATCATCGCCAACAACTGCTTGAAGGACTTCAGGCAGACCACGTCCAGCCAACTCTCCGATCGGTATTGCAACGGATACAGCGGCGCGGTCAACGAGTCGGCGGCTCAGATCATCGCGAAGGTCGGACAGTCGTGCGGGATCAGCCAGAAGGTGCTCCTGGTGATGCTCGAAAAGGAGCAGAGCCTTCTCACCGACAGCTGGCCCGTGACGAGGCAATACAATTACGCGCTCGGCATGAACTGTCCTGACAGTGGACCGGGCAATTCCGCGAACTGCGACGCAGCGAGTGCTGGGTTCTCGTTGCAGCTCTACCTCGGAGCGCGGCAGCTGAAGGTCTACAAGGGAAATCCGAACTCTTTTAACTACAAGCCGTTCCAGGTGAATCGCATTCAGTGGCATCCGAACGCGGGCTGCGGCACCTCTGATGTGTACATCGAGAACTGGGCAACCGCCGCACTGTATATCTACACGCCATATCGGCCCAATGCCGCGGCGTTGAACGCGGGCTGGGGGACCGGCGACGGGTGCTCGTCCTACGGCAACAGAAACTTCTTCCTCTTCTATTCCAGTTGGTTCGGGATGCAACAGACCTTCGAGGTCTACCCGGCGCTCAAGCCGTTCCATGAGGAGAACGGCGGCACCGCGGGGCTGTTCGGTGTTCCAGTGGGCGCGGCATCCGTCATGAGCAACGGTTCGATCGCGCAGCCTTTCAGCGGCGGATATCTGTACTGGCATCCGACCGTTGGCTTCGGCGCAGTAAACGGCGGCATTCGCGATCTGTACTTGGCTGAGGGCGGGCACACCGGCTATCTGGGCTTTCCCATCGGTACGGAGATACGTGCCAACGGAGTATCGCGTCAGGAGTTCCAGGGCGGCACGGCGTATTGGACGAATGCGACCGGCGTATCGGTGATCAACGGTGCGATCCGAACCCTCTACTACGAAGAGGGCGGCCCAGGAGGGTACCTGGGGTACCCCGTCGGCGCCGAGGTGCGCGTGAACGGAACGTCGCGTCAGGAGTTCCAGGGCGGCACGGCGTATTGGACGAACGCCACAGGAGCATCAGCCGTCAACGGTGCGATCCGCGGTCTGTATCTGGCGGAGGGCGGCCCTGCCGGGTATCTCGGGTTCCCCGTGGGGGTCGAGGAGCGAGTGAATGGCGCGTCGCGTCAGGAGTTCCAGGGCGGCACGGCGTATTGGACGAATGCGACCGGTGCGTCGGTGATCAACGGTGCGATCCGCGGTCTGTATCTGGCGGAGGGCGGCCCTGCCGGGTATCT
>JBEBSS010000002.1:0-117650 GCA_040394175.1 Leucobacter soli
GCGCCGTATGTCCCGAGCGCTCGCCGTCGCTATCGTGCTCCGGCCAGCGCCTGAGTGAGGCGGTGCGCGTGTTCGAGCAGCAGTCGTCCGAGTTCGGGCTGCCGCTCGGGCGAGAATCGTGGTTCGATCCCGGTCAGACTGAGTGCCCAGGCCGGAGCGCCTGAGCGGTCGAACACGGCGGCGCCCATTCCCCAGCTCCCTTCCACGACGAGCCCTGGGTTCACGGCGTACCCTCTCGTGCGGGTCTCGGAGATGCGCTGCCGGATCTCGCTCGCCGAATGCTCGGGGCCGTGCACGAATTCGAGGTGGTGCTCGCCCAGGTAGTGGTCGATCTGGTCGCTGGGAAGGAATGAGAGGATCGCGATGCCGGCGGAGGCGACGCCGAGCGGGAAGCGTTTGCCCTCGTAGAGCACGAAGGATCTGATGGGGAAGCTGCCGTCTTGCCGCACGAGGCACACGGTTTCATCGCCTCGTCTCGCGGACAGGAATGCGCTCTCGCCCGTCGCTTGTGCGAGTGCTGCAACGTGCTCGCGAGCCAGGTCGGAGATGTCGTAGCGTTCGGCCGCGACCGCTCCCATGAGGTAGAGCTCGGGGCCGAGGAGCCAGGCTCCGCTGCTTTGATCTCTGTCGACGAATCCCTGTGCGGTGAGCGAGCTGAGCAGACGGTGCGCGGTGGGGCGCGAGATGCCCGCCTCGCGCGCGAGTTCGCTTGTCCCTGCACCAGTGGGCATGCGCCCGCTGAGGGCGCGCAGGAGGCCTGCGATGCGGCCGACGACCTGTGCCCCGGCCATCGAATCCACTGCGTTCATAATGTGAACGATATCTCAAGTCTCGGTCATGAGGTGAGCAATTTGGTGTGTGTTGTTCAGGGAGATTGCCAATGAATACAGGGGAGGAATACCCTCAAGAGTGAGATTACGTGATGCTCACATCATGGACGATGCGAGTCGATATGAAGGAGGCACTGTGGCGTCGAAACTCTACGGCAGCGCGGCTGAGGCGCTTGCCGATGTGGTGCGTGACGGCATGACGATCGCGGTCGGCGGCTTCGGACTGAGCGGCAATCCAACGAACCTGATCCGGGCATTGCGCGATAGCGGGGCGAAGGATCTCACCATCGTGTCGAACAATATGGGAGTCGACGGCAAGGGCCTCGGTTTGCTGCTCGAGAACGAACAGGTCTCGAAGGTGCTCTCATCTTACGTCGGCGAGAACAAGCTCTTCGCCGAGCAGTATCTGAACGGCACGCTCGACGTCGAGTTCGTGCCCCAGGGCACGCTTGCCGAGCGCATGCGCGCAGGCGGAGCCGGTATTCCCGCCTTCTTCACACCGACGGGTGTCGGGACGCCGATCGCCGAGGGCAAGGAAGAGGCGGTCTTCGACGGCAAACGCGCGATCCTCGAACGAGGAATCGTCGCCGACCTCGCGCTCGTGCGGGCCCATACCGGAGATCTCGAGGGAAATCTGCGCTACCGCCTGACCTCGCGCAACTTCAACCCGCTCGCGGCCATGTGCGGTCGCATCACGCTCGCGGAGGTGGAGCACGTGAGCGACGAGTACCTCGATCCCGAGCGTGTCGACACCCCGGGCGTCTTCGTGCAGCGCATCGTGCGGTGCGAAGACCTGACGAAGGAAATCGAACAACGCACGGTCCGCTCGCATCCGAACGCGTCGCATCCGGTCGAGCGAGAGGGGGCATGAGCATGTGGACCAGAGATGAGATGGCCTCGATCGCGGCGTCGGAGCTGGAGGACGGCCAGTACGTGAACCTCGGCATCGGCATCCCGACGCTCGTCGCGAACAACCTGCCCGAGGGCATCACCGTGAAGCTGCAGAGCGAGAACGGCATTCTCGGCATGGGCCAGTTCCCCTACGAGGGCGAAGAGGACGCCGACCTGATCAACGCCGGAAAACAGACGGTCACGCTGGTTCCCGGAGCGTCGATCTTCGACTCGGCGACCTCGTTCGGAATGATCCGCGGGGGCCACGTGCAGACCGCGATCCTCGGCGCGATGGAGGTCGCAGGCAACGGCGACCTCGCGAACTGGACGATTCCGGGCAAGCTCGTGAAGGGCATGGGCGGGGCGATGGATCTCGTCGCGGGCACTCCGCGCGTGATCGTGCTCACCGACCACGTCGCAAAGGACGGCACGCCGAAGATCGTCGCCGAATGCTCGTTGCCGCTCACCGGTGCAGGAGTCGTGGACCGCATCATCAGCGACCGCGCCGTGTTCGACGTGATCGATGGCTCCCTGGTGCTGAAGCGCATCGCGCCCGGACACGATCTCGACGAGATTCGCTCGGCGACCGGGGCAAGATTCACCGTAGACCTCGAGGAGGACCAGTCATGACCGCATACATCGCGGGGTATGCCCGCACCCCGTTCGTGAAGTTCACCGGCCAGTTCGCGGCGCAGCCGGCCACCGTGCTCGGCGCGCACGCAGTGAAGGCAGCGCTCGCGCGGGCCGGAGTCTCACCCGAGCAGGTCGATCAGCTGGTCGCCGGGCAGGTGCTGCAGGGCGGCGCCGGCCAGAATCCGTCTCGCCAGACCGCCGTCGGCGCGGGCATTCCGATGCACGTGCCCGCGCAGACGATCAACGCGGTGTGCCTCTCCGGCACCGAGGCCGTCGCGCAGGCTGCCCGCCTGATCAATGCGGGCGAGGCCGATGTGGTGGTCGCGGTCGGGCAGGAGTCCATGTCGTTGGCACCCCATGTGATCGCGATGCGAGGCGGCCAGAAGTATGGCGACGCGACCCTCATCGACACCGTCGAGCATGACGGTCTGACCGATGCCTTCGACCGGATCGCGATGGGCGCGCTGACGGAGAGCGGCAACACTCCACTCGGCCTGGGGCGCGAGGCGCAGGACGCGTTTGCGGCCGAGTCGCACCGGCGCGCGGCCGCATCGGCCGAGTTCTTGGCAGGCGAGATCGAGCCGTTCACCGTGGCCTCGCGCCGCGGCGATACCGTGGTGTCCGCAGATGACGGTGTGCGCGCCGATACGACTGCCGAGGGACTTGCCGCGCTGCGACCCGCTTTCGCGAAGGACGGCACGATCACGGCGGGCAATGCTTCGCAGATCACTGACGGGGCTGCGGCGCTCGTCATCGTGAGCGCCGCAGCTGTCGAGAAGCTCGGCCTCGCACCCATCGCGAGCATCGAGGCGACTGCGTTCGTCGCGGGTCCCGATACGAGCCTGCATTCGCAGCCCTCGAACGCGATCTCGGCGGCCCTCGCCAAGGTTCCGGGGGCCGCCGCCGGCGACCTCGTCGCGGTGGAGATCAACGAGGCGTTCGCGTCGGTCGGGATCCAGTCGACCAAGGAGCTCGGCATCGATCCGGCACTCGTGAACGCTCACGGCGGCGCGATTGCGCTGGGCCATCCGATCGGCGCCTCTGGTGCCCGGATCGTGGGCACGCTTGCGCGTCGTCTCGCCGAAGCGGGGAGCGGATCCCTCGGAGCTGTCGGCATCTGCGGTGGCGGCGGCCAGGGAAGCGCCGTGGTGCTGAAGGCGCTGTAGCCGACCGCACTCTGCGACGAACCCCCGGGGCCTGCGCCCCGGGGGTTCGTCGCGTCTCCGGAGGAGGCGCGGTCGGATCAGTCCTGCTGCCGCTCCTGAGTGAGGTGCGTTTCTTCCTCTTTCATGACGCGTGCGAGGTTGCCGATGGTCTCGAGGGCGCGCATGAGGGACGCCTCTTCGCGGGGTCCGAGGTGGCGGCGTAGGCGCCGGTCGCGATCATTGGCGGCCTGGATGATCTCGGAATAGACTCGGAGGCCTTCGTCGCTGAGGGTGAGTTCCGTTGTCCGTCCCGCTCCGTATTCGCGATTCACGAGGCCTCGCTCGACGAGACCTTTGATCACGCGACTCATCTGCGCTTTATCGAGTCCGGCGCGTCGCGCGAGACGGTTGAGGGTCAAAGGGTCGCTTTGCGCGCCGAGCAGAGCGACGGTGCGCCACTCGCCGAGGCTGAAGTCGAAATCGCGTCGGTACAGCAGGGCCGCGCTCTGCGACAGCGAGCCGGCGACGCGTGAGATGCGGTAGGAGAGCAGTTCGTTGATGGGGAGGTTGTCGTGTTCCGTCTCGTCGCCGTTGACGATCGGAGGAGAGTTCTGGGTCGAGTCCATATCTTCATCTTTCCTGATTCCTGCGTGCGTTTCATCACCTGACGCCCGCCGACACGGGCAGCTGTACGTAACATGATGATAAAGTCACCAACATATTCTCACAAAAACATTGAAAATACGCGCTTCATGTGTAGACTTAAACAACACAGAAACCAGATATGCGGTTTCCCGCGCGCTGGGCGGAACCGCGGACGACGCAGTCGGCTGGAGTTCTCGCAAATAGAAACCAATGGAGGGTGAAGATGCGTTCGAGTCAGTCGAAGCTCGCGAGGGCGGCGCTTCTCAAGATTGCCATGCCCTGGCCCGATGAACGTCATCTCGGATAAGACGGAAGAGCCTCGAATGACTGTTCCCCTCTCGGTAGTCACGGCCGGCGCGAAGAATGCCCGTCGCGCCGATGGCCGCAAATTGCTCGTCCTGCTCCCGGCAGTGGCGCTTCTTCTCATGGCATTCGTCTATCCGCTCGCGAATATCGTCTGGCTGAGTTTCACGAGCCCCGATCCCGGCCTCGGCAACTACGTCAAGCTGTTCACCGACGGGATCTCGATCAAGATCCTGCTCCGGACGCTGCAGACCTCCGCGCTGGTCGCGCTGCTCACCCTCGTCATCGCGTATCCGTTCGCATACGCAATGACCCGGGTCTCGCCCAAGACGCGCGGAGTGCTCACGATCCTCGTGCTGCTCCCGTTCTGGACCTCGCTGATGGCCCGAAACTTCGCGTGGTACCTGCTCGAGCAGCGGGGCGGTCCCATCGAGCAGTTCTTCGCCTTCTTCGGCATCGAAGGGGTGGTGCTGCTCGGCTCCGTCGCCGGAGTGACCATCGCGATGGTGCAGGTCATGCTCCCCTTCGCGGTGCTTCCCCTCTACGCTTCGCTGAGCGGAATCGATTCGAGGCTCATGAACGCGGCGATCAGCTGCGGCGCATCCTGGACCAAGGCGTTCCGGACCGTGTATCTCCCGCTCTCGATGCCCGGGGTCGTCTCCGCGTTCTCACTCGTGCTCATCCTGTCGCTCGGCTTCTACGTGACCCCGGCGATCCTCGGCTCCCCGCAGCAGGCCCTCGTCTCGCAGCTGATCGCGACCCGGGTGAACCAGCTGCTCGACTTCGGCGGCGGCGGAGCCCTGGGAATGATCCTGCTGCTGATGACGCTCGTCGTACTCGGCATTGTTTCTTGGCTCGGAAAGGTTCTGGGAGGTGCAAAGCGTGTCTGAAAGCAAACTGAGCTGGCCGCTCAAGATCTGGGTCGGACTCGTCATACTCTTGCTCGTGGCTCCGGCGCTCGTCGTGATCCCCGTGAGCTTCGGCGCATCGAACAGCTTCGTGTTCCCGCCGAAGGAATGGTCGCTGCGGTGGTACGAGAACTTCTTCACCTCGCCGCAGTGGACGTCATCGCTCCTCAACTCCCTCCAGGTGGCGTTGCTTGCGGCGCTCCTGGCTACGGTCGTCGGCCTGTTCGCCGCCATCGGCCTGCAGCGCAAGTTCAAGGGGGCAGCCGCACTCAGCGGAGCCCTGCTCTCCCCGCAGATCGTGCCCGGCATCGTCGTGGCAGTCGCGATCTACATCACGTTCCTCGGGCTGCACCTGAACGGCACCATGATCGGGTTCGTCATCGCCCACGCGGTGATCGGACTTCCCTTTGTCATCATCACGGTCTCCACGAGCCTGGCGAACTTCGACCGCACGCTGGAGACGGCCTCTTCGAGCCTCGGTGCGAGACCCTTCACCACCTTCAGAAAGGTGACGTTGCCGTTGCTCATGCCCGGCGTCGCCTCGGGGTTCGTCTTCGCATTCGTGAGTTCGTTCGATGAAGTCGTCATCGCGATCTTCCTGCAGACGCCGTCACTGCGCACCCTGCCGGTGCAGATGTTCGAGAGCATCACCCTGCAGATCGACCCGACGATCGCGGCGGCCTCAAGCCTGATCGTCGTCGTCACCACAGCCATTCTCTTCGCGTGGCACTTCGCTTCACAGTCAAACCGAAAGAAAGTAAAGCAATGACCACTCAGGTTCCTGCTCGGACAGGCGGCATCCAGATCGTCGGGGCGACAAAGACGTACCCCCACACCTCGCGTCCGGCCGTCGACGACATCTCGCTCGAGATCGCCGATGGCGAGTTCATGACCTTCCTCGGGCCGAGCGGCTCCGGCAAGACGACGACGCTGTCGATGATCGCCGGCTTCACCTCGCTGACGAAGGGGCAGATCCTGATCGACGGTCGAGACATCAGCGGATTGAAGCCGCACCGTCGCAACCTCGGCGTCGTCTTTCAGCAGTACGCGCTCTTCCCGCATATGACGGTTCGGCAGAATGTCGCCTACCCCCTCCAGCAGCGGAAGATCGCGAGGAGCGAGATCTCACGCCGCGTCGATGAGGTGCTCGAAATGGTGAGCCTCACCGAGTACGGCGAGCGCCTGCCCAAGCAGCTCTCCGGCGGACAGCAGCAGCGAGTCGCCCTCGCCCGCGCAGTCGTCTACGAGCCGGGCGCGCTGCTGCTCGACGAGCCGCTCGGCGCGCTCGACAAGAAGCTGCGAGACTCCCTGCAACGACAGATCGCACGCATGCACAAGGAGCTTGGCATGACGTTCATCTTCGTCACGCACGATCAGGAAGAAGCCCTGACCCTCTCCGACCGCATCGCAGTATTCAACGAGGGACGAATCGAGCAGGTGGGCACGCCGACCGAGCTCTACGACCGCCCGCAGACCCTGTTCGTCGCCGAATTCCTCGGCGAGTCGAACGTCTTCCGCGGAGACATCAACGAGCGCGACCTGTTCGAGGGCGTCGAGCTCTCGTACCAGTGCAGCCGTGACGAAGCAGACGGGATCCTCGGCAGCGCGGCGATCATCGTGCGGCCGGAACGCCTCGACCTCCTGGCCATCGATGCATCGATCCCACTCGGTCATCTCTCGGTCCGTGCCACCGTCACCGACGTGCGCTACGTGGGAAGCCACCACCGCGTCGGACTCGACTACGGCAACGGCACCAAAGGCTCCGCGATGCAGCTCGTCGGTACCCGCAGCGTCCCCACCCCCGGCGACGACGTGCAGGTCAGCTGGACGCAGGAGCACCACAGCCTGGTTCCGATCCCCGCCGAGGCAGGGACCGACTCCGGGTTCCCGAGCCCGCCGACCGTCACGCTGTCGCTGGCCTAGAGAGGAAGAAACACATGGCAGAGCCAATCTGTGCAGACCTGGTGATCCGCGGCGCCTCGATCGCGACCATGCGGGAATCGGGAGAACGCCTTTCGGCGATCGCGATCGCGAACGATCGAGTGCTGGCAGTCGGAAGCGACGAAGAGATCGAATCCTTCATCGGAGCCTCGACCGAGGTGCGCGAAGCCCGCGGTGCGAGCGTGCTGCCCGGGATCAACGATGCGCACATGCATCTCTCGGAATGGGTGTTCGCACAGGAGCCCTACTACGCGGACATCTCGGGTGTCGCAACGCTCGCCGAACTCGGTGCACGACTTCAGGCACGTGCGTCCTCATCGGACGAGGGGGCCGGCTTCCGCGGAGGCCCGTGGCGCGAGGCGTGGATCGCCGAACTCGCGGACGGCAGCCTGGCACCGCATCGTTCCCAGATCGACGAGGCCACGGGCGACCATCCCGTCGTGCTCGACCACGTCTCTCGGCATGGCCTCTGGTTGAACTCTGCGGCGCTGAAGCTCGCGGGCATCGATCGCGACACCCCCGACCCTGAAGGCGGCATCATCGTGCGCGACGCGGCCGGTGAGCCGACTGGTGTGCTGCTCGAATCTGCCACCGCGCTCGCCGAAGGCATCCTCCCCGCGTTCACGAGGGAGGAGCGGTTGGAGGCCTATGTCACGGGCATGCACGAGCTGAACCGACGCGGAATCACCAGCGTGACCGATCCTTGCGTCAGCCCTGAGGTGCTCCGCGATCTCATCGAGCTGCGGCGTCGCGGCGCGATGACGGTCCGAGTCAACGTGCTGATGCACTGGGCCTGGCCCGCGCTCACGACCTCGGTGGACGAGTTTCGGGAAGCGCTGGCGTTCAGCGGGCTCGCCACCGGTCTCGGCGATGAATGGTTGCGCATCGGCGGGATCAAGCTCTTCGCCGACGGCATCCCGAGCTTCGGCACCGCGAAGCTGCACGAGCCCGACTGCGATGGGGCGCACGGCGGACTGCTCACCGCGGGCGCGACGGAAGACGAACGGATTCAGGCGCTCTTCCAACTGGTGCGGCTCGCGCACGAGGCTCGGCTGAACGCGCAGATCCATGTCACGGGCGACGCGGCTGCCGATCTCGCGATCGCCGCGATCGTCGAAGCGAACGCTCAGGACGAATGGCCCGACGCACGGCACGCCCTGATCCACGGCACCCTCCTCTCCGAGGGGGCGTACAGCCGTCTGGCGCAGACCCGCATTCCCGTGATCACGAGCTCGATCATGAAGGCGGGATCCGCGTCGGGCATGATCCCGAAGCTCGGTCTCGAACGCTGGAACCGGGTCTTCGCTGCCGGCTCGCTGCATCGCGCGGGAGCCATCGTCGCCGACAGTTCCGACGCACCGGTCGCCGACCCGAACTGGTTGCTGGGCATCGCGACTTTCGTCGGTGCGGCGCTGGGGGCCGATCCGGTCGTCGTCGAAAGCGAGCGCATCACCCGCGAGCAGGCGGTGAGCGGCTGGACCACTGCCGGCGCCTACCTCGAGAGCGCCGAGCAGACGAAGGGATTCCTCGCGCCGGGTGCGCTGGCCGATCTCGTCATGCTCGATCGAGATCTCTTCGCGGTACCCGCGGAAGAGATCGTCGCACTCACCCCGGTCCTCACCCTCGTGGGCGGCCGAGTGACGGGCGGCGCCGATGCCTCGTGACGGCAATTCTCCAGCCCCGAGACCACACACTCCCTACACACCACACACACCAATGAATAATCTGCAAAGGAGCAGAACGCTAATGAAAAAGAAACTGATTGTCGGGCTCACCGCACTCTCCCTCACGGGATTCGCCCTCTCGGGCTGTGCGGTCAGCGCCGATCCCGGGGCCGACGGCGGGAACGAGGGCTCGAACGGTTCGCTCGTCTTCGCTTCGTTCGGCAGCGATTTCCAAGACAAGCAGATCGAAGCCTGGCAGGTGCCGTTCACCGCGGAGACCGGTGTCACCTTCAAGAACGACTCCGTGGATCAGGCCAAGCTCAAGGCGATGGTCGACGCGGGCAACCCGACGTGGGATCTTGCGGACATCGGACTGCCCGATGCGCAAAGCTACTGCGCGGACTACCTGGAGCCGCTCGACTTCTCGATCATCGACAAGTCCGCGTACCCCGAGGGCACCGTTTCCGAGTGCGGCGTGCCTGCGTACAGCTACAACCAGATCATGCTCTACAACACCGAGGCATTCGCCGATGACCCGCCCACTTCCGCGGCCGACTTCTTCGACCTCGCCAAGTACCCGGGCAAGCGCATCGTGCCTCCGGAGATGACGGTCGGGCTGCTCGAGTTCGCACTCATGGCCGATGGCGTGGAACCGGGCGATCTCTACCCGCTCGACGTCGAGCGTGCCCTCGCGAAGCTCGACACGATCAAGAGCGAGATCATCTTCACCACCAGCTATGGCGAGGTGCAGCAGGGTCTCGAGAGCCAGCAGGCCGACCTCGTCCTCTCGCTCACCGCTCGTGCGGTCATCGCGATCGACGGCGGGGCCCCCTACGCTCCCGTCTGGGATGCGGTCGTCGTGAGCAGCGACTCCATCGTGATCCCGAAGGGCGCTGCGAACAAGGATGACGCGATGAAGTTCATCGCGTCGATCGCGGGCAAGGATCGTCAGAAGCACTTCGCCGAATTGAGCGGTATGGCGCCCTTCGACGTCTCGGTCGAGCCGAACTGGACTGAAACCCAGACCTTCCTCGACCCCGTGGCGAACGGCTTCACCGATCTGGTCTACTCGGACGCCGGCTGGTGGGCGGAGAACCGCGATGCGGTGACCGAGCGCTACACGGCGTGGCAGATCGGGTGATCTGACAGAGTGTTCATGCGCTCCCTCCCTCCTCTCGCGTCTCGCGGGGGAGAGAGGGGGCGCATTGCCACGCCGGGGTCGCCGCTCTGGGCCCCGACGTGTCGAGCTTCCGCGAGGGGTGAGCGGGGGAGCTGCGCGATGCCAGGGCGACCGATGAGAAGGAGCAGTTCATGAAAAGGATCACAGGAGTTGCCGGGGCGGCCGTTGCCGCGTGTCTCGCGCTGACGGGCTGCGCGGTGGGGAGCGCGCCGTCGGAACCGACGACCGATGATGGGTCGGGCGGATCGCTCACGTTCGTGTCGAGCGGAAGTGCCTTTCAGGACCGTCAGATCGCGGCCTGGCAGAAGCCGTTCACCGAGCAGGCTGGTGTCGTCTTCGAGAACGACAGCCCGGCGGAGCTTGCAAAGCTGAAGGTCATGCTCGACTCGGGCAACGTCTACTGGGACGTGCTCGATGTCACTCTGCCCGCGGCGGAGCAGTACTGCGGCGAGTACTTCGAGAAGCTGGACTTCTCGGTGATCGACAAATCCGCGTATCCGGAGGGCACCGTGTCTGAGTGCGGCGTGCCCGCGTTCAGCTACAGCCAGGTGCTGCTCTACGACCATGACGTCTTCGCCGACTCGGCTCCGACGCGCGCCGCAGACTTCTTCGATCTGCAGAAGTATCCCGGCAAGCGGTTGCTGCCCCCTGAACTCTCCACGGGGACCCTCGAGTTCACGCTTCTCGCGGACGGGGTGAAGCCGGCCGATCTCTATCCGCTCGACGTGGAACGCGCGCTCGCGAAGCTTGACACCATCAGGGGCGAGCTCGTGTTCGCGGAGACGTACGGTCAGGTGCAGCAGACCTTGGAAAGCCGGCAGGTCACGATGGCGCTGTCTCTGACCGCACGTGCGGGGCTGGCCATCGAGAACGGCGCGCCCTACACGCCCATCTGGGACGGCGTGATCGTGTCGAGCGATGCCATCGCGATCGTCAAGGGCAGCCCGAACGTCGCGAGTGCGATGGAATTCGTGGCGTTCCTTTCCGAGGATCCCCAGCAACTCGCCTTCGCCGGGCTGAACGGGTCCTTGCCGATCAATCCAGGCCTCGTGCCGGAGTACACCGATATTCAGCGCAGTCTGCAGGTCTTCCCCGATCACCCTGAGGCGGCTCAGTATTCCAACGCGAGCTGGTGGGCGGAGAATTTCGATGCCACGACTGCCCGCTTCACCCAGTGGCAGCTGGGCTAGATACCATCGGCGTTGCGGGGGACGAGACTCCCCCGCAACGTCCACCCGGCGAGCAGCCATTCGATTGAGAGTGAGGAATGATGTATCTCACAGTCGGCGACGCGGAGATCTGGTACGAGGATCGCCGTGCACCCGGAGCGGAGCGCGGAGCGGTCGTGTTCGTGCACGCGGGAACCGGGTCGAGCGAGAGCTGGGCGAAGCAGCTCGAACCGTTCGCGGAAGCCGGATTCCGCTGCGTCACATACGACCAGCGGGGCCACAGGAAATCGGTGGTCGATGCTCCCCAGGTGGACCCTGCCGACTATGCCCGCGATCTGGCTGCGCTGGTCGAACACTTGGGGCTCGGCCGCTATGCGGTCGTGTCCATGGCCTTCGGAGGCTTCGTCGCACTCGAATTCGCCGCGACCGCGCCGGCTGGCCTTGCCGTGTTGGTGGTCGCCAATAGCGTCGGGGCGCTCGACGAGCCGCACATGCGCCGAATGATCGAGTCCGCCTGGTCGGAGGGAATCCTGGGGCTTGACGCGCACGAGCTCGAATTGTCGGCGGCGTATCGCGCCTCGGATCCTGGCGGGGTTCGCGAGTGGCGGAGAATTCACGAAGAGGCGCAGCAGGGCCGAGCGGAAGCCCCGATGGGTTTTCGGAACACCCCAGAGTCGCTTCGCGCGATCCGCGTTCCGACGCACTTCATCTCGGGAGACGCCGATCTGCTCGCCCCGGTGCCGGTCATGCGGATCCTCGCCGCTCATGTCGAGGGCTCGTCGTTCGAGGTGATCGCAGAGTCGGGGCACGCGTCCGCGTGGGAGCAGCCGGATCGATTCAACCGGCTCGTGCTCGGCTATCTTCGCGTGCTGAGCGGGTGACGGGGTTCCGGGGCGAAGCTCCTCCGGACATCGCGAGAGAGAAAGAGAGGCGGGCGGGTCCGGAGCCGGACCCGCCCGCTCGTGTCCTGCGGAAGGATGAGGACTGACCAGAGCTCATCTGGTCAGGTCTGGTCAGATCTTCACGTAGGAGTCTTTGACGGCGATCTTGCCGTCGACGAAGCGGAAGTAGTCGACGCCGTCTATCTCGACCGGGTTCCCGTCGAGGTCGGTGGCCGTGAACTTCCACTCGCAGTGCCCTTCGTCATCGGTGTAGAACTCGCGCACGGCGGCGAATTCGGAGCCGGGACGATACTGCGACAGCCACGTGAGCATGGTGTCGGTGACGTCCTGTGAACCGTTCGCCACCCGGCCTCCGCGAGAGGGCAGGAACACGCCGTCATCGGTGAACAGCTCGGCGATCGCGTCGCGATCCCTGCGGTTGAGTGCGTCGTTGAGTTGCGCGGCAAGTGCGGCATGGGTCATGTGGAGTTCTCCTTGCGTAGTGACGTGAGCGTTGGGATGCAGCGAGGCCAGTGCCCCGACTCGTGACGAGGGGGATCACCAACCCCGACGGAGGACGAGATCGAGCGTGCGGCAGAAGCGGTCGACATCGTCACGGGAGAAGGTGAGCGGCGGCTTCAGTTTCAGGATGTTCCACCAGGCGCCGGTCGGATACACCAGTACGCCCTCGTCCTTCAGCCGATCGCAGATCTTCAGCGTCTCCTCGCTGGCCGGAGTGAGCGCGTCGCGATCGAGCACGAACTCGATGCCGCTGTAGAACCCCTGGCCGCGCACATCGCCGATGAGTTCGTGCCGCTTCGCGAGTTCGCGCAGTTGCTCGCGGAAGTACTCGCCGACTACCAGGGCGTTCTGCTGCAGTTGCTCGTCCTCGACGATCTTGAGCATTTCGAGCGCGACGGCGCAGGACGCGGGATTCCCGCCGTAGGTCGCGAAGAAACGGCCTCGTTCATCGAAACGCTCGGAGTGCCCGCGCGTGGTCACCATCGCGGCAACGGGGAAGCCGTTTCCCATCGCCTTTCCCATGGTGACGAAGTCGGGCGTGACCTCCGGTCCCTGTGTCTGGAAGCCCCAGAAGGCCTCCCCGAGTCGCCCGAAACCGACCTGCACCTCATCGGCGATCGTGAGGATTCCGCGCTCATCGGCCGCGCGCTGGATCGTCGCGAGGTAGCCGGGAGGGAGCACCACCTGGCCGCCGCCGGCGAGCAGCGGTTCGTAGATGAACGCGGCAGGCGGGCGCCCCTCGGCGATGAGCCGGTCGAAAGTCTCGATGACCTGCCGAGCGTACTTCACGCCCGCCTCGGCGTCGCCGTATCGGAACTCGCCGCGATAGCGGTCGGGGGCGGGAACTTCGTGCGTGTGCTCGGGCTTGCCGTAGTGCTTGTATCGAGCCGGGCTGACATCGGCGACTGTGCGCGTGTACCCGTGGTAGGCATCCGCGATCACGACGATGTCGTCCCTGCCGGTGACGTGCCTCGCCATCGTGAGCGCGAGGTCGTTGGCTTCGCTGCCGGAGTTGAGCATGTAGGCGACCTGCAGATGCTCGGGAAGGGTCGCCGTGAGACGCTCGATGTAGTCGGTCAGCGCGTCGTAGACGAAGCGGCTATTGGTGTTGAGCCTGCCGAGCTGGCGTCGAGCGGCGTCGGTCAGTCTGGGATGGCAGTGCCCGACCAACGTGACGTTGTTGAGTGCATCGAGGTATCGATTGCCTTCTTCGTCGATGAAGGTGCATTCGTGCGCGCGCACCATGTCGATGGGCTGTTCGAAATAGGTCGGATGGGTGCGGGGCAGATGCGCGGCGCGCGAGTCGATGATCCGCGCGCGTCTGCCGACCCATCGTTCGATGCCGAGCAGGGCGCTGGGGTCCGGAGAGATGCGCTCCCAGAGCGGCAGTTCGCTCGCGCGCACGAATCTCGGCGGAAGATCGCCCGACGGGTGATGGAGGGCGAGAGCGACGGTCGCCGGGCCCTCGCCGATCGTGGTCGCCCACGGTTGACCGACGTCGACCTGATCGTCCGATCGGGTGCCGATGCGGGCGACCGTGTCGGTCAGCGTCGCGCCGGTGACCACGGTCCAGAACCGGACGCCGGGTTCCGGCTCGTGCCTGAGCGCCACGACCTCCGAACCGATCGCCTCGATGACGCCCGGGTAGGGAGCCGACAGCGTCGTTCCGGGCGCTGCGTGCACGCGAACCCCGTACGCCCGCGTCGGCTGCTCGGCTGCCCCGGTGCCTCGCGCCCGGGACTCGAGCAGACGCGGCTCTCCGTGCCGACCGACGGCGATCGCCGGTGCGATCGCTTCGATGGCCTGCTGCAATGCGCTGCGGATCCCGGCCAGATCGCCGGCGTTGACATCATCGAACACCCGGCTGGCGGAGGAGCCGTCGACGACGGCCGTGTGCTGGAGCATCGGCTCCGGAGAGTGCTCGCCCAACCAGTCGAGCGCCCGTTTCGAGGCCGAGGTGAGGGGCAGGCCTGCGGCCGCGCGGAACACCTCTCGCACGAACTCGCCACGAGCGGACATGAGCTGCGTGAGGCTGGCCAGCAGGAGCGGTGAACGATGGCGAGGATCTCCGTGCGCGGCTTCGGCCGCGAGTCGCGAACCCGTCGCCGCCACCGTGGCGGTCCGCGCGATCATGAGCGGCAGCAGCAGGTCTACTTCGTCCTCATTGAGGGGTACGTGCTTGCAGTACGTCGCGATCACGGCGGCGCTCTCATGGATCGGGTCCGGCGATGCGCGGCAGAGCGAGGCGAGCAGGATGGCGAGGTCGCACACGCGCGCCGTGACGATCGCGTCACCCAGGTCGATGATCCCGCTGACGCGGGTGCGATGCTGCTCGGTCCGCACCAGGAGGTTGTTGACGTGCAGGTCGTGATGCACGAGTGCTTGCGGCAATGACGGCAGTGCATCGAGCGCGGACTCGGTCCGGCGCAGGGCGCGCGCGTAGAGTCGTCCGTCGGCGGAACCGCCCTCGCGATGCACGGCATCGTCGAGGATCGCAGCCGCGCGGCGCAGGTCCCAGTAGTGCGGTTCCGGCTCGGGTGCCCTGCGCCCCGCCTCGGCGAGCGCGACCGCGAGCAGGCCCGCCTGCTCGCCGAGATCCCGGAGCAGCTCGTTCGATCGCCACTCGACGCTCGACAGCGGTTCGCCGTCGAGCCAGTCGATCACTCGCGCGTAGCAGGGTGCGTCGTCGATGTCGCATGCGAGACCGAGGTCGCCCTGCAGCGTGGGGACGGGACGAGCGACGGCGACGTCTGGATGGTGCCGAGTGAGTGCCGCGAGGATCGCGGACTGCTGAGTCGCGCGTTCCTGCTCGGAACTCCAGGAGAGTCGGACGACCACTTGCTCGCCGGTGGTGCAGCGCACTCGGAAGTTGCGCTCGCTCTCTCCGGGCAGCGGAAGCACCTCGGCGGCGGCGAGCCCGTAGTGGGTCTCGAGAAAGCCCGAGACCCACTCGTCCGAGACGGACGGCGGCCCGGCAGTCACTCTGGAGTATGCCGAATCCATCTTCGCTCAGGCCGTTTCGAGGACGCGGCGGACCTCGTCGCTGACGACTTCGATGATTCGGTCGACCTGCTCATCGGTGATGACGAGCGGAGGCGACAGGACGATGTTCGTTCCGGTGCCTCGGGCGATGACGCCCTGCGCGCGTGCGCCGGTCTGCACCCTGACGCAGTCCCCTTCGGACAGCTGGATGCCGATCATGGTGCCGACACCGCGGACCTCCGCGACATGCGGAAGCGCTTCGAGCGGTTTGAGGCCCTCGATCAGTCGACGACCCACCTCGAGTCCCCGTGTCATGAGCCCTTCGCGCTCGATGATGTCGATGTTCTCGAGTGCGACCGCGGCGCCGACCGGATGGCCGTTGTAGGTGAATCCGTGCAGGAAGGTCGCGCCTGCTGCGAGGTCGAGTACGCGCTGTCCGATCAATACGGCGCCCATGGGCACGTAGCCGCTCGAGATGCCCTTCGCGGTGACGATGAAGTCGGGTTCGATGCCGTAGTACTGCGATGCGAACCACTCGCCCGTGCGGCCGAAGGCGGTGACGATCTCGTCGACGATGAGCAGGATGTCGTGTGCGCGGAGCACCTCCTGCACCCGCGGCCAGTAGCCCTCGGGTGGGGGCACCATGCCGCCGACACCGAGAATCGGCTCTGCGATCATGGCGGCGATGCGCTCCGCTCCGATCTCCTCGATGCGGCGTTCGAGCTCTTCGACGAGGAGGTCCGTTGCGTCGGGGCCGTGCTGCAGGCCGTGGGCCTTCGACAGCCACTCGACGCCGGGGAGCAGCGGGCCGTAGCCGTTGGTCAGCGCTGCCATGCCGGTCACTGCCAGCGAGGCGCCGCCCATGCCGTGGTAGCCGCCCTCACGAGCCAGGATGATGGTGCGCTCGGGCTTGCCGGCGTGGAAGTTCGCGAGGCGAGCGAGCTTGATCGCCGTCTCGTTGCCCTCCGAGCCGCCGTTCGTGAAGAACACCTTCTTGATGCCCTCGGGTGCGAGCGAGAGCAGTCGCTCCGCAAGACGGATCGAGGGTTCATTGGAGTAGTCTCCGAACGAGGAGTAGAACTCGAGCTTCTCCATCTGCTCGGAGGCGACGCGTGCGAGCTCTGGTCGACCATGGCCCACCGGGCACTGCCAGAGTCCGCAGGTGCCGTCGATGTACTCGTTGCCTTCCGCGTCCCAGACGAGCGCGTCTTTCCCGCGACTCAGGATCATCGGTTCGAGCGGGGAGCCGATGACGGTGTGCGGGTGGATGATCGAGCGCTTGTCGATCTCGGCGAGTTCGTGAGCTGTTGCAGCCATCTTCAGTCTTTCCTTCTCATTCTCTTCGCTGCTGCGTGAGCAGCGCTCTTGCGTGGGTGCGTGCGTCCGCTGCGGGCTTACCAGCGGATCGAGACCGCCTTCGGTTCGAGGTAGGCTCCGATGCCTTCGGAGCCACCTTCTCGCTCCACTCCGCTGTTCTTCTGCCCGCCGAACGGCAGTTCGGGGCGTACGGGGAACGGATCGTTGACCCCGATGACGCCGAAGTCGAGGGCGTCCATCGTCTGCCACAGGGCCTGCATGTCGCGGCCGAACAGGTAGGAGGCCAGGCCGTATTCAAGGCCGTTCGCGGCGGCGACCGCCTCGGACAGCTCGTCATACGGATAGATCGGAAGCAGCGGTCCGAAGGTCTCTTCCGAGCTGATCAGTGCGTCAGCGGCGACGTTCGTGATGACCGTCGGCTCGAAGAATGCGCCGGTGAGTTCGGGGGAGTCCGGTTGCCAGCGTTTCCCGCCGTGCTCGATCCTCGCGCCGCGGGAGACCGCGTCCTCCAGCTGGCGTTCGACCTTCTCGAGTGCGGCCTGGTTGATCAGCGGCCCGGTGGTGACGCCGGGGGTGACGCCGTGGCCGAGTCGCAGCTCCGCGGTCTTCGCGACGACTGCTTCGACCAGGCGCGACTGGAGCTCGCGCGGGACGTAGACGCGGTTGATCGCGGTGCAGCTCTGCCCGTTGTTCGCAAACTTCGCGGCGACGATCGACGCGGCGGCCGCATCGAGATCGGCATCTGCCAGCACGATCGCGGGGGAGTGGCCTCCGAGTTCGAGCGATTGGCGGACGAGTCGCCCCTGCGTCCGGTCTGCGAGCCCGAGCCCCACGCGCGTGGAACCCGTGAAGGTGACCTTGCGCAGGCGGTCGTCGCCGAGGATCGCGTCCGACACCCCCGCGGAGTCGGTGGTCGTGACCATGCCGAGCACGCCGTCGGGAAGGCCGGCGTCGTTGATGATCTTGGTGAGTGCGATCGCGATCAGCGGGGTGAGGGCTGCGGGCTTCGTGACGATCGTGCAGCCCGCGGCGAGCGCGAGGGCGATCTTGCGAACGTACATGCTCGCGGGGAAGTTCCATGGGGCGATCGCGTAGGTGGGCCCGACGGGGGCCTTCAGCACGAGCGAGGGGCCGTGCGCGGCGGGGGTGGGAACGATGCCGTAGGCGCGTCGTCCTTCTTCCGCGCTCCAGTCGAGGGTGCGCGCGCTGCCCAGCAGTTCGCCGCGTGCCTCGCCCACCGGCTTGCCGTTCTCCCGCGACATGAGGTCGGCGAGGGGTTCGAGGTGGTCTCGGATGCCCTGTGCTGCTGCTCTGAGCAGCTCTGCCCGGGTTTCGGAGGGGGTGGCTTTCCACGCCGGGAACGCCGCTACTGCCGCGTCGAGTGCGCGTCGTGCCTGATCGGGTGTGCCATTCGCTGCGCTCCCGAGCACCGCGCCCGTGGCGGGGTCGGTGACGTCGAAGGTCGAGTCGGCTCCCTGCCACTCGCCATCGATGAGTAGGGTGCTCCCGGGCTCGAGTCCGAGCGAGGAAAGGGTGTCGTTGCACATGTTCGTCAGGCCTCCTTCTAATTATTGGCAATTCTCGCAGTAGCTGTTGATTTTGTCAACAACTAATGTACACTGGTGACGTTGGTTGGCGGCGAGTAGTTCTAGGCAACATTGAAACGAATGTCGTCGATCGGGCGCAATTCTTATGTTGAGAGTGTCAACATGAATCGGGTTGCTTGGATCGAAACTGAAAGGAACAGTGATGGCGGGTGAAGTGATCATCTGCGAGTGTTTCGCGCGTGACGGACTCCAGCACGAGAAGCTCTTCGTCGAAACGGACGCGAAGATCAAGATGCTCAGCGCGATCGCCGATTCCGGCTTCTCTCGAATCGAAGCGAGCAGCTATTCCAATCCGAAGCGAGTGCCGGCATTCGCGGACGTCAGCGAGGTCATGGCGAGACTGCCGCGCCGCGACGGCGTCTCGTTCAAGAACACCTGCCCGAATCCCCGAGCTATCGAACGCGCGCTCGCCGATCAAGCCGCCGGGTACGGGGCTGACGAACTCAGCCTGCTCGTGTCCGCGAGCGAGTCGCACAGCCAGCGGAACCTCAACTCCTCGCGGGAGGCGCAATGGCAGAACATCGCCGAGATGATCGCCCTCGCGGAGGGCAGATTCACCCTGGTCGGAGTCGTCTCAGTCGCATTCGGATGCCCGTTCGAGGGTGAGGTCGACCCAGGATCGGTCGCGGACGACGTGGCCCGGATGCGGGAGATGGGGGTCGATCTGGTGACCGTCGGAGACACCACCGGCCTCGCCACTCCCCGCAGCGCGCAGTCGCTGTTCTCCCGCCTTCTCCGCGAGAACCCGGACCTGCCGATCATCGCGCACTTCCACAACACGCGCGGAACCGGGATCGCCAATTCCATTGCCGCATTCGATGCCGGCGTGCGCTACTTCGACAGCGCCCTGGGCGGTGTCGGAGGGCATCCGTCTCAGATCGCCTACGGCCAGGGACTGACCGGCAACGTCTGCACCGAGGATCTCGTCAACGTGCTCGAAGCGATGGGCGTCGACACCGGGCTCGACCTGGACGCGCTCATGCGTGCCTCCGAACTCGCGGAAGAGACGCTCGGGAGACCGCTGTACAGCCTCGTGGCCCGAGCCGGCCTCTCACACATTTCCCCGAAGGGTTAAGGTCAATCATGTCGAACAACGAGGTACTGCTGACCGAGGACCACGGCCCGGTTCGGGTACTGCGCTTCAACCGCCCGGACAAGCTCAACGCGTTGAACACGGAACTGACCCAGGCGATTCACGACGCGCTGGTCGAGGCCGACCGCGATGAAAGCGTTCGTGCGGTCGTGCTCGCGGGCGAAGGCCGTGCCTTCTGCGCTGGCGCGGACCTCTCCGAGTTCAAGGACCTGACGCCGGAGCACGAGGACCGCGTCGCCCGTCGCGCCGACCTCACCGCACGCACCCAGATGCTTCCCCAGCAGCTGACGAAGCCGGTCGTCGCCGCGGTGCAGGGAGCCGCCATCGGCGGGGGCGCGGGTCTCGCGATCGCCGCCGACATGGTGGTCGCGGCCGACGACCTCAAGATCGGCTACCCCGAGATCAAGCACTCGATCGTCCCGGCGCTCGTGATGACCGGTCTGCAGCGGCACCTCGGCCGCAAGTTCGCATTCGAGATGATCAGCACCGGTCGCCTGCTGAACGCCGAGGAGGCGCTCGAGACGGGACTCATCAATCGGGTCGTGCCCGCGGGGCAAGAGCTTGCTGAGGCGCTCGAGATCGCGAACTCCTGGGCCTCCTACAACCCCTCGGCGCTGCGCGCGATCAAAGAGCTCTTCTACCGCGTCGCCGACCTCCCGTTCACCGAGGCCATGCGCGCCGGGCGAGAGGTCAACATGCAGATGCGCTCGTTCCGGGAGCGAGTATGAAGCCGCTCTCGGGGATCACCGTCGTCGACTTCTCGCGAGTACTCGCCGCGCCGCTCTCCACGCAGATTCTGGCCGAGCTCGGCGCAGACGTCATCAAGATCGAGCGCCCGGGAAGCGGAGACGAGACCCGTCAGTTCGAGCCGAAGTATCCCGAAGGCGAGAGCGGGTACTTCTTCGCCTTCAACCGGGGCAAGCGCTCCATCACCCTCGATCTCAAGCATCCCGAGGGGCAGCGGATCGCCCGAGAGCTCGTCGCAGAAGCCGACGTGGTCGTGGAGAACTTCCTGCCAGGAACGATGGATCGTATGGGTCTCGGCTACGAGCGGCTCAGCGAGATCAACCCCGACCTCATCTACCTCGCCACGACGGGCTTCGGGCAGAGCGGGCCCAACCGGGATGTGCGCGGCTACGACACGATCTTCCAGGCGCTCTCCGGCATCATGGCGATGACGGGACACCCCGATGGACCTCCCGCAAAGGTCGGCGTTCCGGTGGCCGACCTCACCTCCGGGTACTGGGCGGCGATCGGAGTGCTGACCGGACTGGTGGGCAGGCAGCGCGAGGGGAGAGGATGCTATATCGATCTCTCCATGATGGATGTGCAGCTGAACCTGCATGCGCTGAACGCCGGGCGAGTGTTCGCCCTGGACGAGGATCCGCAGCGCACCGGCACCGAGCATCCCGGACGAGTCCCCTCGGCCGCCTTCGAAACCGCGGATGGCGGCTGGATCCACATCAGCGGAAGCGATCAGCACTGGCGGCCCCTCTGCGAAGCGCTGGATCTTCACGCGCTCGCCGCAGACGAATCCTTGCACCGAAACCTCGGACGTGTCGCCGACCGCGAGCGCGTGATGGCCGAACTGCGCACCGCTCTCGCCGGGGTGCCGCAGCAAGAAGCCCTCGACCGGCTCGCAGCTGCGGGCGTTCCGGTCGGAGCCGTTCGGACCGTTCGCGAGGCGCTGCAGGACCCGCAATCGACCGAGCGCGACATGGTCCAGGACTTCGCACATCCCCGGGAGGGCAGGATCTCCGCGCTGCGCAACCCCCTGCGCTTGGCGGGGTGGGAGCAGCCGGACGTGCAGACGCCGCCGATGCTCGGCCAGCACACGCACGAGGTGCTGAGCGAAGTGCTCGGCATCGACGAAGCAGGGATCGAGCGCCTGCGGAGCGAAGGAGTGATCTGAGTGAGCGAACTCACCTCGGTGACGTACCAAATCGACGGAGCCATCGCCCGCGTGACCCTCGCGAGGCCGGAGGCCCGAAACGCCGTCAACCTTGAAATGTGCCTCGAACTGCAGCGCATCTTCGCGGACCTCGAATCGAGCGACGCCCGGGTGGTCGTGCTCTCCGGCGAAGGCCCCGTGTTCTGCGCAGGGGCGGACATGAAGGAGCGCAACGGACGCGACGAGGCCTGGATCCGCGCCAGACGCGTCGCGAGCTTCGCCGCGTATGAGGCGATCGAGCGCTGCAGCATTCCGGTCGTCGCGGCAGTCCACGGCACCGTCGTCGGATCTGGGGGCGAGATATCGATGTCCGCGGACTTCATCGTGGCCGCCTCCGACACGAAGTTCCGTTTCCCCGAGGTGCACTGGGGTACCATCGGGGCGACTCAGCGGCTGCAACGATTGATCGGAAGGCGACAGGCCAAAGAACTGCTCTTCACCAATCGGACGCTCCCGGCCGAGGAGGCGAAGCAGCTCGGGCTGGTCCAGGTGCTCGTCGACCCCCGAGAGCTCGTGACCGAGACCACGCGCATCGCCGAGCGCATTGCCGAGGCTCCGTCGCTCTCGGTCCGCCTGACCAAGCGCTCGGTCGACCTCGGTTCGGAGGTGACCCTCGACCAGGGCATCCGGATCGAGATGGCGGCCATCGAACAGAACCTCGCCCAGGGCGACTGGCGAAAGGGACTCGAGGACTTCGCATCCGGTTCCGGCGGTGCGCGATGAGCGAGTTGCGCGGCGTCTGCCCCCTGACCACGTTCGGGGTGCTCGAACGGGCTGCGGTGATCGCCCCTGAGGTCGAGGCGATCGTCGCTCCGGATGGGCGCAGAAGCTTCGCCGAACTGCTCGAATCATCGCTCCGCATTCGCGCCGCGCTCGAAGCCGCGGGCGTGGGTCGCGGCGACCATGTGGCGGTCTGCATCGGCAACTCGCTGCGCTGGGTCGAGCTCTTCTACGCGGTGAGCGGTCTCGGCGCGGTCGTCGTGCCGGTCAACACGCGCTTCAAGTCAGAGGAACTGGCGTACGCGCTGCAGCAGTCCCGCGCGAGCACCCTGTTCATCGCCGACCGCTTCTTGAACATCGACTTCATCCAGATGCTGCGCGGCATCGCCCCGGACATCGACGACGCGGAGCGCGATCCGCGACGCAGCGCACTGCCCGATCTCGGACGGCTGATCGTCCTCGGTGAGGATGTTCCCGCTGCGGGAATCGGATACGAGGAGTTTCTGCGAGGCGGCGAAGGCGTTGCGCCGACGCTGGTCGCCGAACCGGAGGACGTGGCACTGATCCAGTACACATCCGGCACGACCGCCTTCCCGAAGGGGGTGCTGCTGCGCCACCTCAGCATGACGGCGAACGGCTTCTTCTCGGGCCTGCGCATCGGCCTGCGCGCCGGTGATCGCTTTCATACTGCGCGCCCGTTCTTCCACGTTGCGGGCACCACGCTGTCCATCCTCTCGACGGCGCAGCACGCAGCGACTCTGGTCGTGATGGAGCGGTTCGAGGCAGGCGAAGCCCTTCGTCTCTTCGAAGAGGAGCGATGCACGCACTTCTCGGGCAACGACACCATCGCCCTCATGCTGCTCGGACACCCCGATGCGAGGACCCGCACGCTGCAGCTTCGCGGCGCATGGCTCGCCGCTTCGCCGTCGATCGTGAAGCGCGTGATCGACGAATTCGGTGCGCGCGAAGCGGTCGTCGGCTACGGGCTCTCGGAGGCGGCGCCGAACGTCGCCCAGTCCGCCTGGTGGGAGTCGGAGGAGATCCGGGTGTCGGGCGCGATGCTGCCGGAGCCAGGGGTCGAGGTGCGAATCTCGCTCGATGGCGAGGATCGTGCGCCGGGCGAGGTCGGTGAGATCCTCGTTCGCGGCTGGAACGTGATGCTCGGCTACTTCGACATGCCGGAGCAGACCGCTGAAGCCCTGGAGGCCGGTTGGCTGCACACGGGCGACCTCGGCATGCTCGATGACTCGGGCCGACTCCACTATGTCGGTAGATTGAAAGAGATCATCAGGGTCGGCGGTGAGAACGTGTCCCCCCTCGATATCGAGAACGCCCTGCATCGTCACCCGGCGGTGCGGCAGGCGGTCGTCGTCGGCGTGCCCGATGCGCGCCTGGTCGAGGTGCCCTTCGCCTTCATCCTGCCGAACCCGGGGCAGCAGCCCGACCCGGTCGAGATCATCGCCTGGGCGAAACGAGAGATGGCAGGATTCAAGGTGCCGCACTACGCGCATATCGTCGACGAGTTCGAGTCGATCGGCATGACCGCGAGCGGTAAGGTGCAGAAGAAGGCCGCTGCGAAGGTGGCGATCGAATTGCTGGCGAGGGAGCCGTGATGGAACGGATCGACACGCCGCTCACTCGCCTGCTCGATCTGCGGGTGCCGATCGTGCAGGCCGGGATGTCCTGGGTCTCCTCGACGGCGGATCTTCCGCTCGCGGTGACGAACGCCGGCGGGCTCGGTGTGCTCGCCGCCGGTCCGATGCGCCTTCCGGCGCTGGTGGACGCGCTGGCGGAACTGCGGGCCGGGGCGACCGGCACCTGGGCCGTGAACCTTCCTCTCGCCCGAAAGGGAGCGGAGGAAGCGCTCGATCTGTTGACCGAGCATCCGGTCCCCGTGCTCATCGCCTCCCAGGGAGGGCCGAGGATCTATCTCGACCGTATGCGCGCCGTCGGGACCCGCAGTGTGCACGTGGTCGCGAGTCTCGAGCACGCACGCAAGGCGGCCGACCAGGGGGTTGACGCGCTGGTGGTCGTGGGCGGGGAGGCCGGTGGTCACCCGCCGGTGAGCCAGGTCGCGACGGCGGTGCTGCTGCGCCGCATCGCGCGAGAGCTTCCGGAGATGCCGCTGATCGCGTCAGGTGGGTTCTCCGACGGGTTCGGGCTCGCCTCGGCACTCGCGCTCGGGGCCGGGGCTGCGCAGTTCGGTACCCGGTTCATCGCGAGCGACGAGGCGAATGTGCACCCCGACTATCAGCGACTCGTGCTGGAGGCGGACGTGGATGGTACCCGGACGGTCGGTCGAGGGTTGGGAATGATCCGCGCGATCCGGAACGACTTCACGGATCGCATGGAGCAGCTCGAGAGCGCCGGTGTCGCACTCGATGAGCGGCGCGAGGTGTTCGAATCGAGTTCGTTGCGCGAGGCGGCGTTCCTGGGCGACGTCGCGCACGGCAAGGTGGAGGCCGGCCAGTCGGCCGGGCTGGTCGATCGCGTGCAGCCGGCGGCGGAGATCGTGCGAGAGATCGTGCGGGAATACCGGCAAGCCGTGGCGTCGCTGCCGCGGGTTTCGGAGTAGAACGAGTTCTCGTCGTTCAGCGCGAGGATCTCCAGGGCTCGGGGCGAGTGCCGGTCGGCACGATCTCGCTGTAGCGGCGGGCGTGCGCTGCGGCCTTGCCGATGAGCGGCTGGAGCGAGGCGAGATCGCGTTGGGCCAGGGCTCGCTCGAGGCCCGTCAGCAGTTCGCCGATCACTGCGGGCCCCTCGGCCCAGATGAGCGCGACCAGCTCGACCGCACTGGCGCCGCTTAAAATGAAACGCAGCACGTCATCGGCCGAGCGCGCGCCGTTGGTTCCCACGATCGGCACGGTGACCTCCTCGTGCCGGAAGGTCTTGCTCACCTCGTAGAGGCTCATCGGGAGGCCCCAGGGCCCCCCGTATGCGCCCCATGAGCCGAGGAGCGGCTCGTCGGTCTCGATATCGGGCAGGAAGCCGTTGAATCTGCCGATCATCGCGACCGCATCGGCTCCCCCGCGCTGCGCGTGCACGGCCATGGAGCTCACATCGCCGGCGCCGCCGGGAAGCTTCACGATCAAGGGCACATCGGTCGCTGCGCGGACGGTCTCGATCAGTGCGCGGGTCTGGTCGGCATGAGAGAGCTGCACCACCGCGCCTCCTGCTGCCTCGCGGCCGTGCGGTGCGCCCACGTTCACTTCGATGATCGGCACGACCTCTGCGAGGCGCTGGGCGAGTCGCGCTGCGCCCTCGGCCGTGGAGACGGTGATGCTTCCGATGACGGTGCAATCGACTTCGGCTGCCCGTGCGCGTGCACGGTCGAGCATCAGAAGCCACTCGTCGATCGGGGTTTGTGCGAGGCCGGAGCGATTGAGCAGCGAGCTGTCCCGGTGCGGTCCCGATTGCGTTCGGTACTCGCGGTCGAAGAAGACGTAGTCGGCGATGTCGAGCTGCTTCGATGCGCCGGGGTTCTCGTTGATCGACTTCGCGATCACCGCGCCCGCGCCCGCTTCGGCGCATGCGAGGATGCCGTCCTGATCCATGGTCAGCTCGGAGGAGCCGACCCAGATCGGGTTCTTGAAACGCAGGCCGGCGACATTCGTGCCGAGGTCGATCACGGCGATTCCCCTTCTCGGATGGAGCGGAGGGCTGCTGCACTCGATCCGGCCAGCATCGAGAGGTCCGAGCCGACGACGAGGTAGCGGTAGCCGCGGGTGATCATCGTAGCGGCACTGGCCGCATCGGGCACCCAGGCACCCAGGGGAGTGCGAACCCGGGCAGCGGCATGCTCGATCCGTTCGATGGTGGCGGCGGCGATCCCGCTGCTGACGTCGCCGGGAGTGCCGGCGGAGACGGAGAGATCGGTCGGGCCGATGAACGCGATGTCGAGGTTGCCCACGATCGAGTCGAAACTGTCCGAGTAGTCGACGCTTTCCAGCTGGCCGACGGCCAGATGGGCGCCCTCCGACGCCTCCAGGTACCGCTTCAGCGGGACCGCGCCGTAGCGCGCAGCCGGCTGCGCGAGGCTGATGCTCCGTGAACCGAACGGCGCATAGTTGAGCGAGGCGCGCAGGAGTGATGCCTGCTCCGCCGCGACCACGTTGCTGAGTTGGACCCCGGCGGCACCGGCTTCGAGCAGCCGATTGGTCTCGCCGCTATCGAGCGTGGCCACCCGCACGATGAGCGGTAGTCCGTTTGCGCGCGCGGCGAGCAGCGTCTCCCGCACCTCGGCAGGTGCGGCCTGGGAGTGCTCGAGATCGAGGACGGCGAAGTCGAAGCCGGCGAGCGCGAGAACGTCGATGACCTCAGCCCGAGGGAGCTTCACGAACGTGCCGAGGATCGGCCGTTCGCGAAGCATCTCCGTAAGCACCGGTGCGGTCATGTTCTACTCTCCGCGCGCGAGGAGGCGGGAGGGATTGGTGACGGTGATCGTGCGCAACTGCTCCACCGTGAAGCCGGCGTCGAGCAGCTCGCCGATGATGCGCTCCCATCCCTCGACCGGAAGCGGGTTGCCCTTCTGGCCCAGATCGGACCCGAACAGGGTGTGCTCGATGCCGAACAGGTTGATCAGGCGGATGAGTTCCGCAAGATCCCAGTTGCAGTAGCTGGTGCGGTCGTCGTACATGCAGAGCGAGTGCTCGATCACCGCGCCGAGTGCGATCCACTCGTGGACGAGATCCTCGTTCGCTTCGATGACGAAGTTCGGATGGTTGACGAGCAGCTTGGTGATGCCTCGTTCGTGTGCGGCGCGCAGGACCGCCGTGACTTCATCCGGGGACATGTGTCCGGTCGAGAGGATCAGGTCGTAGCGCTTGATCTGGTCGAGCACCGCGCTTGCTGCGGGGGTGAGGGTTCCGTGCTCATCGATCACGCGCAGCGCATCGCCGACGGTCAGGGCGTGGTCGGTGGTGGGGAAGCGCAGTTCGTCGCTGTGGGCGCAGATGTGCTGATCGGAGGAGACCGTGGGGAACCAGACGAGCCGGCCTCCGCGATTCACGGAGAGTTCGACGGCGACGGGATTCACGCCTCCGACGTAGTTGTTGAGCGCGACGCCACCGTAGACCGGGATGGGCATGGGGCCGCCGTCGCCCTCGAGGGCCTGGATGTCGGTGAGCATGCTGTGGTGGTGGGATTTCACGAGGATCGCGGAGAAGCCGGCGTCGGCGGCCTGCTGCGCGGCCTCGCGGATGCCGATGCGGCGCGGGAAAGGTGACGGGCCGGGATGCACGTGCAGGTCGATCGCTCCGTCGAGAACTTCTTTCACGCGGCTGTCCATTGGGGCTCCTTTGCGTTCTGATGCCCGCACTCGACGGGCAATCTGCCAACTTGTGGATCAATTTACCACTATTCAGGACTGGATTACCAAAATATGGGATAGTAAGTTGGAGAGCGCGGAAGATTTCGAGCAGGATTTCATTGCACTGACGCGAAGAAGGAGTATCTATGGCCGCCGTCGAACTGACCGTCAACGAAGACGCTGCAATCGATGCCGACGGGCCCGACGCAGGGTCGAAAGAGCCGCAGCGCTCCGACCTGCAAGTGGTTGCGAGGGTTGCAGCGGTGCTGAGACTGTTCGGTCCGAACCAGCACGTGATCCGGCCGGCTGAAGCCGAGGAATCGCTCGGGCTTCGCCGCACCACGGCGTACCGGTATCTCAACTCCCTCGAGCAGCACGGCTTCTTGAGACGCATCGACCTGCTCGACGGCGTCGGCTTCGAACTCGGACCGCTCGTCGACCAACTGGGGTCGCTCTCCTCGACGCGGGGTCGGATCATCGAGGCATCCACCACGGTCATGGAGGACCTCGTCCGCGAGGTGAAGCAGACGGTGGTGCTCAGCATCTGGAACGGGGAGGGGCCCGTGGTGGTCAAGGCCGCGGAGGACGATTCCCAGATGGTGCACGTTTCAGTGCGCCTGGGCAGCGTGCTCTCGCCGACTTCGGCCCAGGGGCTTGCGTTGCTCGCCGGCCAACGGGAGGGCCACCGGCTCGATCGCCTCCGATCGACCCTCGACCCTGCGTCCCTCGCAACCATCGAGTCGGGAGCGCAGATGCTGAGCAGGGCCGGAATCGTGAGCTCCGAGTCGGTGGTGCTGGGCGTTCGCTCGATCGCCGTGCCCGTGCTGGGGGAAGGCGACCGCACCGAGGCCGCGCTCGCGATCGTCGGCACCCACGGAGGGGTGTCGGATGATCTCGGCGCCCCCGCGGCCAGGGCGCTCATTCGTGCCGGTCGGGTGCTGAGCGACCTCGTGCGGGGCAATCCGCCGCTCGACGAACACCATTCATGAACACATTTGAGGCAAAGGAGACCAGAGTGTCACTCAATGAACAGCTGTACGGCAAGGCAGTGAATTTCTTCGATCTGGAACAGGAGTCGGTGCGGGCCGGGATCGTGCGCTCGGCGTACTCCACGGATGAGGTCATGCTCGTGATGAACGTGCTGCAGCGCGGGATGGATCTGCGCCCGCACAAGCACGACGACTTCGATCAACTCGTCCTGATCACGAGGGGCGAGGTCGACTACTACATCGAAGAGACTCCGCATCGCCTGCGCGAGGGATCCGTGCTCCTCGTACCGGCCGGCGCGATGCACCATGTCGACCCGATCACGGAAGAGGCGCACAACATCGATCTCTTCTTCCCGCCCAGGGAAGACTACGCGCACATGCTCGAGTACGTGAAGGGGCTGTGACCATGCAGGACCGCAGTCAGCAGTTCATCGACGGTGCGTTCGTCGACTCCGCGAGCAGCGAGCACATCGATGTGCTCTCCGCCAGGACCGGCCGCGTGATCGGGAGGGTGTCCGAGGGCAGCCGGGACGACGTCGAGCGCGCCGTGCGGGCGGCGGGGTCCGCATTCCAGGCGTGGTCGGCGACCCCGGTCGAGGAGCGGGCGGCATATCTCGTCGCGTTCGCAGAGGCCATCCGCAGCCGGGCCGACGCGCTGGTCGAACTGATCGCAGATGAAATCGGCACGATCGAGGGTACGGCTCGCGCCATGCAGATCGGCATGGCCGCGCACACCTTCGAGGACGCGGCCGCGCATGCCGCGGAGGTCTTCACGGAGCAGCAGCTCGGCAACTCCGTGATCGTGCAGGAGCCGATCGGTGTCGTCGCCGCGATCACCCCGTGGAACTTCCCGCTGTACCAAGCAGCCCTGAAGATCGCCCCTGCGCTCGCCGTTGGGTGCACGGTCGTGCTCAAGCCGAGCGAGGTCGCCGGCTTGACCGCGATGGTGCTTGCCGATATCGCGGTGGAGATCGGACTGCCTCACGGCGTGCTGAATATCGTCTCGGGAATCGGGCCGGTGGTCGGCGAGGCGCTCGTCACCCATCCCGATGTCGCTGCGGTGACCTTCACCGGTTCGGACCGGGCGGGAGCGAGGATCGCGCAGCTGGCTGGTGCCGCGGTGAAGCCGGTGACGCTCGAACTCGGTGGCAAGAGCGCGCACGTGGTGCTCGACGACAGCGATCTCGAAGCCGCCGTGGCCTACAGCGTGGGGAGCGCCTTCGGGAACAACGGGCAGGTCTGCGCGGCGCTCGGGCGTCTGATCGTCCCGGCCGAGCTCAAGAGCAGGGTCGAGGAGATCGCCACGCGGCTGGCCTCGGAATTCGTTCCGGGAGATCCGAAGGTGGCGGGCACGAAGCTCGGGCCGGTGATCTCGGAGACTCAGCGCGCTCGCCTGCTCGAGATCATCTCGCAGGCGACTGATGAGGGCGCTGCGCTGCTCCTCGGCGGGATCGATGCGCCCGAACTCGAAGACGACAGCCTGTCCGGTGGCTTCTTCGTGCGTCCGACCGTATTCAGCGACGTGGATCCGGATTCGACGCTCGGTCAGGAGGAGGCCTTCGGTCCGGTGCTCGCCATCATCGCCTTCGAGGGTGACGATGAGGAGGCCATTCGGGTCGCAAACGGAACGCGTTATGGGCTGAACGCTGCGGTGTGGTCCGGTGACAAGGATCGTGCGGAGCGCGTTGCCAAGCGACTGCATGCGAGCACCGTCTACATCAACGCGGGCAAGTTCAATCCCTCTGCACCCTTCGGAGGGACCAAGGGGTCGGGCTTCGGGCGGGAACGCGGTGTCTACGGGCTGCATGAGTTCGTGCAGGCGAAGGCGATTCAGAGCTGAGCGCGCTCTTCGAGCTGTTGACGATGCCCCGCGGAGGTCTTGCCGCGGGGCATCGTTGCTTGTAGAGTAGTTCGCAGAACGAAGAATAGTTCGCAGAACGAAGTAATTCATGAAACACTGAATCGGAGCGCTCATGATCGACAAGACAGTGGCGACGATCGACGAAGCCGTCGCGGGAATCTTCGACGGGTCCACGGTGATGATCGGCGGATTCGGCCGTGCGGGTCAGCCGATCGAACTCATCGACGCCCTCATCGAGCAGGGCGCATCCGATCTCACAGTGGTGAACAACAACGCCGGGAACGGGGACGTCGGTCTCGCCGCCCTGCTCGCGAAGGGCCGGGTCCGAAAGATCGTCTGCTCATTTCCGCGGCAGAGCGACTCCTGGGTCTTCGACGCGCTGTACCGCTCGGGTGAGATCGAACTCGAGCTGGTCCCGCAGGGAAACCTGGCCGAGCGCATCCGCGCTGCGGGAGCCGGAATCGGCGCCTTCTACTCGCCGACCGCGGTGGGCACGCAGCTCGCCCAAGGGCGTGAAACGCGAGAGATCGACGGCAGAACCTACCTGCTCGAATATCCGATCAAAGCCGACTTCGCGCTGATCAGTGCGCGCACTTCCGACCGCTGGGGCAACCTGATCTACCGGGAGACCGCACGCAACTTCGGGCCCATCATGGCCACAGCGGCGACCACGAGCATCGTGCAGGTCGACAGCGTGGTGCCGCTCGGCGAACTCGATCCCGAGGCCGTCGTCACCCCGGGAATATTCGTGAACCGCGTGGTCGCCGTCGGAGAACGCCCCTGGCTGCGCAACGGCGAATTCATCGGCGGCGTCGACCTCGAAGGAAGCGCCCTCGAACGCCAGGAGAGCCGACCCGGCAGCGGGGCGGCCCCGTCTCGCATCGAAACCGTAGGGAGCGTTCGATGAGCACCACTTTGACCCGGGCAGCGCTCGCCGCGAGGATCGCGGCCGACATCCCCGATGGCGCGTATGTCAATCTCGGCATCGGCGCGCCGACGCTCGTCGCCAACTTCCTCCCCGAGAACCGCGAGATCATTCTGCACACGGAGAACGGGATGCTCGGTATGGGGCCGGCGCCGGAGCCAGACCGCATCGACCCCGACCTGATCAATGCCGGGAAGCAGGCGGTCACGCCCGTCCCCGGAGCCGCCTACTTCCATCATGCCGACTCCTTCGCGATGATGCGCGGAGGGCACCTCGACGTGTGCGTGCTCGGCGCCTTCCAAGTGGCCCAGAACGGCGACCTCGCAAACTGGTCCACCGGGGGTGAAGGAGCCATCCCGGCGATCGGCGGGGCCATGGACCTCGCGATCGGCGCGAAGTCCGTCTACGTGA
This sequence comes from Leucobacter soli, assembly GCA_040394175.1. GTDB lineage: Bacteria > Actinomycetota > Actinomycetes > Actinomycetales > Microbacteriaceae > Leucobacter > Leucobacter soli_A. The sequence continues at coordinate 31,877 of JBEBSS010000002.1, forward strand.
TGACGGATCTGCTCACCAAACAAGGCACGCCGAAGCTCGTCGAGCACTGCACCTACCCGCTCACAGGGGTCGGCTGCGTCACGCGCGTCTACACCGATCATGCAGTCTTCGACATCACCGCGGACGGGTTTGCCGTGCGCGAGACCTTCGGCGGGCACACCGTGCAAGGCCTGAGCGAGATCGTCGGCCTCTCGTTGATCGACGCGACGCGCAGGCAGGCCGACATTGCCTCCGCATGAAGCTGCCCCGTGTGCAGCACCCGACCGAGGAGAACAGGAACAATGATGGTCACGACTCATGTCTACGACGCGGTTCGCACCCCATTCGGTCGTGCCGGAGGAGCGCTTTCCGCTGTGCGGCCCGATGACCTTGCGGCCACCGTGATGCGCGAGAGCATGACGAGAGTCGCACTGGATCCGGCCCGCATCGACGATGTGATCTTCGGAGACGCGAATCAGGCGGGCGAGGACAACCGCAACGTCGCCCGGCTCGGTGCACTCCTTGCCGGGTTTCCGAGCTCTGTCACCGGCGTCACCGTCAATCGGCTCTGCGCCTCGTCGGTCGAGGCGGTGATCCAGGGAGCCAGGGCGATCGAGACGCGGGACGCGGATCTGGTGCTCGCAGGCGGTGTCGAGTCCATGAGCCGAGCCCCTTTCGTGATCGAGAAATCCGGCAAGCCATGGCCGGCCGTCGGCAATCAGACGGTGTGGAACACGAGCATCGGCTGGCGGATGGTGAACCCTCGACTGCCCCGCGACTGGACGATCTCGAACGGCGAGGCAGCGGAGAAGATCGCTCGCGAGTGGGGCATCACCCGGGAGCAACAGGACCGGTTCGCCGTGCGGTCGCATCGACTGGCGGCCGAGGCGTGGGCCGCGAACGTCTTCGCCGAAGAGATCGTGCAGGTCGAGGGCCACGAGATGATCCGGGATGAAGGGATCCGCGACGCCACCTCTGTCGAAAGACTCGCCACGCTCGCACCCCTCTTCGCGCACGACGGAAGCGTCACCGCCGGAAACTCCTCGCCGATCAACGATGGGGCCTCGGCCGTGCTGCTCGGACGAGAAGGCGCGCTCGACATCGAGCCGCTCGCCCGGATCACCGGACGGGCCAGCCACGGTGTCGACCCCGATGTCTTCCCCATCGCACCGATCGAGGCGGCGAACAAGGCCCTCGCGCGCGCCGGCCGGAGCTGGGCGGAGGTGGATCTGGTGGAGCTCAACGAGGCCTTCGCGTCGCAGTCGCTCGCCTGCCTGCGCGGGTGGCCCGAGCTCGATCCCGAGCGACTGAACGTGCACGGAGGTGCGCTGGCGATCGGCCACCCGCTCGGGGCCTCCGGCGGCAGAATCATCGGGCATGCGGCTCACGAGTTGAAGCGCCGCGGGCACGGCGTGGCGGTGGTCGCGATCTGCATCGGAGTCGGCCAGGGACTCGCGGTCGTGCTCGAACGCTGACATTCACCCGCCCGAACCGGCACAATGTTGTTATGACTACAGCGGATCCGCACGACGGCAGCGACTATGTGCAGTCCTTCGCCCGCGGACTGGCGGTGATTCGCGCGTTCGATGCCGAGAATCCCGAGCTGACACTCGCCGAAGTGTCCAAGCGAGTCGGCATTCCCGCGGCCGCCGTGAGACGGTTTCTGCGCACGCTGCAAACGCTCGGGTACGTGCGCAGCGACGGGCGGCAGTTCGCGCTGACGCCGCGCGTGCTTGAACTCGGCTTCAGCTACCTGTCGGCGCTCTCGTTGCCCGAGGCCATGCAGCCGCACCTCGAACGCCTCTCCAGGGAGCTCGAGGAATCGGTGTCGGCGGCGGTGCTGGCCGACACCGAGATCGTCTACGTCGCCCGAGTCCCGACACGGCGCATCATGACGGTCGGGATCACGATCGGCACGCGCTTCCCCGCGTACGCGACGAGCATGGGACGCGTGTTGCTCGCGGCACTGCCAGGAGACGAGGTCGAACGGATCCTCGCCGCGTCGCGTGTCGAATCCATCACCGATCGGACCGTGACCTCCCGTGACCAGCTCCTGGACGAACTCAGCCTCGTCCGCGCCCAGGGGTGGGCGCTGGTCGACGGAGAACTGGAAGTCGGCCTGCGATCCATCGCGGTACCGGTGCGAGGCAGAGACGGGTCCGTTGCCGCGGCCGTCAACGTCTCGACGAGCGCGGGCGCCGGTCCGATCGAGACGCTCATCGAGCATCACCTGCCCAAACTGCTGGGCGCCGCGCAAGACATCGAAATGGATCTGGGTCTGCTCGGCACCCCCGACCGCCCACCGCATAGGAGTACGACATGACCATCCAGGATCTCCTCGGAAAACGGGCCCTCGTCACGGGCGGTGCAAGCGGAATCGGTCTCGCCTGCGCGCGAGAGTTCGCGGCGAGGGGCGCACACGTGATCATCGCCGATGTGAACGGAGCGGCCGCGGGCGAGACGGCGGAGGAACTCGGTGGGGAGGCCTGGCAGGTCGACCTGAGCGACACGAGGGCGCTCGAGCAGCGAACGCTCGACATCGACATTCTGCTCAACAACGCCGGGATTCAGCGGGTGAGCCCCATCGAGGCATTCGACCCGGACGCCTTCCGGCTGATCCAGCGCATCATGCTCGAGGCACCGTTTCTGCTGATCCGCGCGGCGCTGCCCGGCATGTACGCGCGCGGATGGGGGCGAGTGATCAACCTGTCGAGCGTGCACGGACTGCGCGCGAGCGCGTTCAAGTCGGCGTACGTCGCGGCGAAGCACGGCCTCGAAGGGCTGTCGAAGGTGACTGCGCTGGAAGGAGGACCGCACGGGGTGACGAGCAACTGCATCAATCCCGGCTACGTGCGCACCCCGCTCGTCGAGCGGCAGATCGCCGATCAGGCGAAGGTGCACGGCATCCCCGAGAGCGAGGTCGTCGAGCAGATCATGCTGACCGAAAGCGCGATCAAACGACTCGTGGATCCTGCCGAGGTAGCCTCCCTCGCAGGCTGGCTCGCCTCGGATGCCGCCGCCATGGTCACCGGAGCCTCGTACACGATGGACGGCGGGTGGAGCGCCAGATGATCACCCACAAGTACCGCAGCCTTGATGTGGCGGTCGAGGGAGGCCTGCTCCGCGTCGCGGTCTGGGATCCGATCGAGGTCGTCGAGGGTGAGGTTGCGCCTTCGGTTCTCGCGGTGCACGGCATCACCTCCTCGCACCTCGCCTGGCCGCTCGTGGTCTCGGAACTCCCGGGCACGAGGGTGATCGCTCCTGACCTGCGAGGCAGAGGGGCGAGCCGCGACATCGAGGGCCCGGCCGGACTCCGCGCGCATGCCGCAGATCTGATTGCCGTGCTCGACGCGCTCCGCGTTGCCTCGCTGCCGGTCGTCGGGCACTCCATGGGCGGATTCGTCGCCGTCGTACTCGCCCGGATTGCTCCCGAACGCGTCTCGCGCCTGGTGCTTCTCGACGGCGGACTGCCGCTCGACGTACCCGCGGATCTGACGCCCCAGCAGCTCGTCCAGGCGATCCTCGGGCCCACCGCGGAACGGCTCTCCATGCGCTTCGAGTCAGTCGATTCGTATCTCGACTTCTGGCGACGGCACCCGGCGTTCACGGACCCCTTCCCTCCGGAGCTCGAGACGTACTTCGCCTACGACCTCGTCCCGTCCGGGGCGCAGTTGCGATCGGCGACGAGCCTCGACATCGTGACCGAGGACACGATCGACCTGCACACCGGTTCGGTGCTGTCCGAGGCCCTCGACGCGCTCGATTCCCGGCCAGGTTCGGTGCGGTTCGTCAGCGTGCCGCGCGGGTTGCGCGACGAGTCCCCCGGCCTGTATGCGCCCGAACATCTGCAGCGGATGCTGCAACGGTACCCGGTCGTACGGCATGCGGCCTTGCAGGGACTCAACCACTACACGATACTGCTGAGCGCGTCGGGAGCAGCTGCCGTCGGCGAGGTGCTGCGCGCAGAGCTCGCTGGCGCGTGAGAACCTCCGGGCCGCGCCCCGGACGCATCGCCGGGTGGTGCTCAGCCCGCTCGCAGTCCGGCCAGGCGCTCGATCGCGGTGTGCAGGGTCGCCTCGCGCTTCACGAACGTGAACCGTACCCAGTTTCCGAGCGCGGATGCGGTCGGCGATCCCTCGCGGCAGAACGCGCTGAGCGGAACGCAGGCCACACCGACCGCCGAGGGCAGCCAACGGGCGAAGGCGGCTCCGTCTGGCACCTCGTCGCTCAAGAACGGCGACGCGTCTGCGCACACGAAATACGTGCCATCGGGACGAACGGTCTCGAACCCTGCCTCGTGCAACCCGTGCATCAGCAGATCGCGGCGCAGCGCCAGCGTCTCCCGCAGTGCCGCCACATCGGCGTCTCCCTCGCGGAGGGCACGCGCAATCGCCCCCTGAAACGGCGCGCCGCTCGTGAAGGTCAGAAACTGCTTCACGGAGAGCACCGCATCGATCGAAGAGGCGGACCCGGTGATCCAGCCGATCTTCCAGCCCGTGAGCGAGAACGTCTTGCCCGAGGACGAGATGCTCAGCGTCCGGTCCCGCATTCCCGGCAGGCTCGCGATCGGAACGTGACTGGCGTCGTCGAACAGGAGGTGCTCGTACACCTCGTCGGTGATCACGAGCGCGTCCGCACGCTTCGCTTCAGCGGCGATCGCTTCGAGCTCGTCCGCGGTGAGCACGGTGCCGGTCGGGTTGTGCGGGGTGTTCACGAGGATCACGCGCGTGCGCGCACCCACTGCGCGACGGAGCGCAGCGATGTCGAGGCGAAACCCGCCGTCGCGCGGCACGAGCGGCACTGTGACATGAGTGGCGCCCGCCATCGCGATGCACGCTGCATGAGAGTCGTAGAACGGCTCGAGCGTCACGACCTCGTCACCCGGACCAGTGAGCGCGAGCAGCGCAGCGGCGATCGCCTCGGTCGCTCCCGTGGTGACGAGCACCTCCGTGTCGGGGTCGAGTTTCTGGCCGTAGTGCCGATCCTGGTGCTCGGCGATCGCGCGGCGCAGCTCGGGGATACCGCGGCCGGGCGGGTACTGGTTCGCGCCGTCGCGGATCGCTTCGACCGCGGCCTCACGGATCCACTCCGGGCCGTCTTCGTCGGGAAAGCCCTGCCCGAGGTTCGCGGAGTCCGTGCGGATCGCGAGCGCGCTCATCTCCGCGAAGATCGTCGGTTTCGCCTCGCCCTGCGCATCGAGGAGCCCGGAGGCATCGGCCACATCACGCCATCGTTCAGTCACGTTCCCAGCTTAGGCCGTGCGTGAACCCCTACCATTTTTGACATGGCAGATCCGACTGAACCGAGCGAGGACGATCTCTCGCGCGCTCAGCGCATCGCCAGGCCGGTCGGCCGCTTCATGAAGCGATGGCGCGGGATCATCGAGCGATATCCGTGGCTCAACCTCGTCTACAAGGTGCTGATCACGATCATCGGTGTGCTCGTCGTGGTGATCGGTGTGATCCTCATCCCGCTTCCCGGGCCTGGCTGGCTGATCGTCTTCATCGGCATGACGATCCTCGGAAGCGAGTATCACTGGGCTCGACGCTTGACCGGATGGTTGCGCATGCAGCTCGCGAAGTTCTGGGCGCGATGGCGGGCATGGCGCGAACAGCGAAAAGGCCCGCCTGCCGAAGCAGACGAGCCTTCCGCGTAGCGCGTTCGCGTTACTTGATCAACGGAATGTTGAAGATGAACGGGTCGGTGCTGCCGCCGTTGCGGTAGTTGTCGGCAGCCTTGGCCGCCGCCATGATGTGGAACACGAAGAGCACGACCATGCCGAGCCAGAGGAGCACTGCGAGCACCCATCCGACGTAGGGGATCATCGCCAGGATCCATGCTGCGATACCCGTGCCGACGCGCAGGAGCGAGAAGTTGAAGTTCGCAACGTGGAACGCGGTGGCGCGCTGGTTGCCCTTGTCCTTTTCGATGATCCAGAAGATCAGCGCCGGGATCCAGGTGAAGAACACCGACAGCCAGTAGTTCAGCGTGATGTTGCTGACTGCGGGGTCACCGGCAGCTGCGGGCTGCTGGTAGCCACCGGCCGGAGGCTGCTGCTGGTAGCCACCCGCCGCGGGCTGCTGGTAGCCGCCTGCGGGAGGCTGCTGGTACGCGCCGGCGGGCGGAGCGGTGTACTGCGGAGCTGCGGGAGCCTCGGGGGCAGCAGGTGCTGCGGGCTGCGCAGGGATGACGGGCTCGGCCGCTGCGGGCGGCTCGGGTGCTACCGGCTGCTCGGGGACGACGGGCTGCTCAGGCTGCTCGCCGTTGGGCTCGGGAGGCAAAGTCGACATGACGACCCTCTTCTCTATTGATGTTCCTGTAGGTCTTCTTCCAAGAAACTACCGCAGGTCGGTAAACAAACGGTAGCGTTTGCTGTCGAAACTGCACAATGCGTCCGGGCGCTGCTCGTGCAGTTCGAACATTTTCGAGGATACGACGGGTGCCTTCGAAACCTCAGAAGATGTCCGGGCTGGGGGTGGCAGCGTGCAGGATCGAGACATCCGCATGGCGGTCGAACCGGTAGCCGGTGCCTCGTACCGTGCGTACGATGTCCTGGTAGTGCGCGAGCTTCACCCGCAGACGACGCACATGCACATCGATCGTGCGCTCATTCGGCGTCTCCTGTTCGGGAGCATCGGCCCAGAGCTGCTCGATCAGTTCCTCGCGGCTGACGGTCCTGCCCTCGCGGAGAACGAAGTACTGCAGCAGCTCGAACTCGCGGAACGTCAGCGGAGCCGCGATGTTGTCCAGCAGCACGCGCTTGCGGGAGAGATCGATCGTGACGCCGCTCGCCGCGCGGTCCTCGGGGGCGGGAGCGGTCTGCTGCTTCTGGCGAGCGACCGCCGCAGGATCTCCGAGGGCGAGGCGGACGACATCCACATCGCGCCCCCCGGTGCCCTCCGGTGCCAGCGCGACAGCGGCATAGGTGCCCGCGGTGGGAGCGAGCTGGGCGACGAGCTGCTTGATCTGAGCGACGATCTCGCCGAGCTTCGGGTCGCCCTGGGCGATCTTGTCGTCTGCGAGACCGACGTAGAGGGCGAACCCGCGAACCTCGGTGCCCTCGGGAACACGTCTCTCGGAGGTGTGCGCGTGCACCAGGTCGGGGCGGGCCTCTGCGACGGTGCGGGGAGCTGCGTTGCGGGGAGCGGTGATGGTGGTCATGATGTGTGCTGTCTTTCTGCGGGTGCCGCGTGGTGCGGCTGCGGCGCTGCGAGGCCGCGTGTGCGAAGCAGGATCGTGCGGTGCGTGCGGGCACGTGCCGGAGTACGATCTGCAAGGCGCTGATGCGCCGGAGGGGAGCGGCGTGAACCGCTGTGCACGATCCTCGGAGAAGAGGATGCAGGCTGGTTACTCGGAATCTCGCCGAGTGCTAGGCGTGCAAAGCTGCGCTTTGCCTGTTCTCTCGCCTAGCTGAGGTGCATTCGACAGCACATGACACTACGGCGGCACATCATCATGCCGGCCTGCCCAAAGTTCACCTCGCGGGTGGCCTGGGAACGCTTCGTGTCAGTCATAAGTGAAAGTTAAGCAAAGCATTGCCCTGTGTGTCAAATTATTTCGCACGGTGACGGACACGGACGCCCGGGCGTGACTCCGCCTGCCGGGATCCGCGACCGCGAGAAGACCCCGGGCCCGAGCGGGACGCCGTATCCAAGCGTCGACGAATCGGCCCCGCTCAGTCGACCGTGCCGTAGAGGCGATCGCCGGCGTCGCCCAGTCCCGGCACGATGTACGCCTGCTCGTTCAGTCCGTCGTCCAGTGCGCCGAGCACCAGCGTGACGTTGCGGTCGCCGACGGCCTCGCGCACCGCGCTGATGCCCTCGGGAGTGCCGAGTATGCAGATCGCCGTGACGTCTTCCGCGCCACGGGCGAAGAGGAACTCGATCGCTGCGGCGAGGGAGCCTCCCGTGGCGAGCATCGGGTCGAGCACGAAGCACTGACGCCCGTGGAGGCCGTCGGGGAGCCGTTCGGCGTAGGTCTCCGGTACGAGTGTCTCCTCGTTGCGCTTCATGCCGAGGAATCCGACCTCGGCGGTCGGCACGAGCTTGACCATCCCCTCGAGCATGCCGAGGCCCGCTCGAATGATCGGAACGATCAGCGGGGTCGGCTGGCTGATGCGCACGCCGGTGGTCTTCGTGACCGGTGTCTCGATCTCGATGCTTTCGACGCGCACCTCGCGGGTCGCCTCGTACGCCAAGAGGGTCATGAGCTCTTCGACGAGCAGCCTGAAGGTGGGCGGAGGCGTGCGCTTGTCGCGCAGAACCGTAAGCTTGTGAGTGATCAGCGGGTGATCCGCTATGACAACGCGCATGGTTCAAGCTTAGAGGGTGAGGCTGCGCTCCGTGCACGCAGCAGTGAGGATCCGATTCATGGGCAGCATCCCCCCGAGCACGCACGAGCTGGAGCTCATGGGCGCTGCGCTTGCCGAGGCGGAACTCGCCGCGAAAGAGGGGGAGATCCCAGTAGGGGCGCTGATCCTCGACGCCGCGGGAGCGGTGATCGCGACGGGACGCAACTCCCGAGAGCTCGACAAGGATCCGACGGCGCATGCCGAGGTCAAAGCGATTCGCCGTGCCGCCGCCGAGCTCGGCGACCGGCTGCTCGACGGGTGCACGCTGGTCGTCACCCTCGAACCGTGCGTCATGTGTGCGGGGGTGATCCTCGCCGCTCGTGTCCCTCGTGTGGTGTTCGGGGCCTGGGATGCGAAAGCGGGTGCGGCGGGCAGCGTCTACGATCTGCTCCGCGACGGCAGGCTTCCGCATCCGGTGCCGGAGGTGGTGGGCGGGGTGCGTGCGGAGGAGTGCGCCGGGTTGCTCGAGCGCTTCTTCGGCGTACGTCGTTAGCGCGAGAGCCGCGCGCGAGAACGGAGTGGCGAGTTCTGCTCCGGCGCAGAGAACTGCGCGGTGCTCGCGCCGAACGTCTCGTTCCTAGTCGAGGCCCAGCATCACGATGGCGCTCGTGGTGGGCGGCGTGGCGTCGGGGTCGATCCAGACGTCCGGCTCGATGTAGACGACCTTCGCCTCGGGCACGGCCTTCTGCACGCGTCGCTTCGCCTGGGCGAGGATCACCGAGACCTCTTTCATGGTGAGCTCTGCCTCGATGTCGACCTTCGCGCCGACGACGAGGTCGTTGCCCGCGGTAGCGACCTGCAGCCCGATTACCCGGCGGATGCTCGCGCCCTCAAGCAGGCTCGCCTCGATCTTCGCTACGTCTTCGCTGCTCGCGGTCATTCCGATCCCCTTTGCATCAAGCCGATGGACTACCTCCATCCTAGACTTGGTGAGTATGAGCGAAGCATATGAGTCACAGACACTACCCAGCGTTGCGATGCTCGGCGTCGGATCGATGGGCGGCGCGATTCTCTCCGGGTTGCGAGCGCCCGGGGTGTCGATCGATGGCCCGATCGTGGTGACCACCCGGTCGGCTGCGAGCGCGGAGGGGTATGCGGGCGCCGACGACGTGATCGCCTACGCGAGCGAGCTTGATCCCGACGCCAACCGTAAGGCGGTGCGCGGGGCGCGGATCGTGATCCTGGCGGTGAAGCCGTGGATGGTGCCCGATGTGCTGCAGGAGGTGTCGGCCGATCTCGCCCCGGGGACGATTCTCGTGAGCGTCGCCGCCGGCGTCACCACGGAGCGCATGGAGCAGTTCGTCGCCGCTGATGTGTCGGTGGTCCGAGCGATGCCGAACACGCCGGCGAATGTGGGCCTGGGGGTCACGGGTGTTGCGGGCGGCGCGTCGGCGAGCACCGAGGCGGTCGAGCTGGTGCGACAGGTCTTCGAAACGGTGGGTGCGGCGATCGTCGTGCGCGAGGATCAGATCAACGCCGTCGCAGCGGTCTCGGGGTCTGGGCCCGCGTACCTGTTCCTCTACACGGAGGAGATGACGGCTGCCGCGGTTCGACTCGGTTTCGACGAGGATCAAGCCCGGTTGCTCGCGCAGCAGACCGTGATCGGCTCTGCGGAACTGCTCAGGCGGAGCGGGGAGGACCCCGCGGAGCTGCGGCGCAAGGTGACGAGCCCGAAGGGCACGACGGAGCAGGCGATCCTCGTGCTCCAGCAGTCGGATCTCGGCGAGCTGTTCGACCGTGCGCTGGCGGCGAATGTGCGCCGCTCGGAGGAGCTCGCCGCAGAGGGGTGACCGGGGCGCCACCGCGGCGGAGCTGTGGTGGATGCGCAGCCGAGCTGTGTCGAGGTAGGTGCTCTCCGCTCGGCAATTTGTCAGTTCGCGGGCTCTGGCCGCGCTTCAAGCCCCTTTTGCTGACAAACTGCCGGGGGAGATGCGCAGCCGGGGACGGCTGCTGCGTCGGGCGGGGCGGCTCAGGCGTGCGCGGGTCGAGGGATGCCCGGGTCGGACCGGCATGCCGGTCGGACCCGCGCGCTCGCTTGTCGCTCACAGCGGCCGAAACCGTCGGCGACTCACGAGATCTGTGAGGAGGCGGACCGACGAGGCGGCTGTCTGCGAAGGTCGGCAGATGAGGCCGGCTCCGATCCCTGCGCAACTCGGCTCGACCTTCTCCGTCGAGCAGGCCCGTGCCTGCGGCATGAGCGTCGATCGCCTGCGCGCAAGCGATCTCGAGAGCCCGTTTCGGGGCGTACGCGCAGTTCGTGCGAGGCCACCCTCGCCGGGTGCGCCGTTCGAGACCGAGAAAGCGCGCGAACTGGCACTGATCCGAATGCTCAGCAGGAGGATGGTCCCTGGCCAGTTCTTCTGCCATCGCAGCGCCGCGATGCTGTGGAACGCTCCGGTCCCGCACCTGCGGAAGGCGGAACTGCATCTCGGCGTGCTGCTGCCGCAGCGCGCGCCTCGGGTTCGTGGAGTGATCGGGCACAGTTTTTCCGCGGGACGGGCGCAACTGAGCGCCGTCGAAGACATGCAATTGCTGTCGCCGGCATTCACGTTCGCGACACTCGGGGGTCTGTCACTCATGAATCTGGTCGCGGTAGGTGACTTCTTCGTGCGGCAGCATCGCCCAGGGGTGGGGCGCAGACAGCCTGGAAGGCCGCCGCTTGCGACGGTGATCGAACTGGGCGAGGCGGTGCGACTCGGGCGATGGAGCGGCATGCAACGCCTGCGCGATGCGCTGAGGCTCGTACGCGAGGACTCGTGGTCGCCGCGCGAATCCATGACGCGGGTGCTCCTCGTCCGAGCGGGCCTCCCTGAACCCGAGCTCAACGTCGATCTCTTCGATCGATCGGGAGCATTTCTGGGCTGCGCCGACATGGTCTATCCGCGTTATCGGGTGATCATCGAATACCAGGGCGAACATCATCGCCTGCGCTATGCCGAAGACGTCGAACGGGTGGAACGAATGCGGGTGGCGGGCTGGAGCGTCCTGCAGGTCACGAAAGTCTTGCTCGGTCAGCCCGGAATGCTGGTCGCGCGCGTCGCGCGGGAGTTGCGTGCAGCTGGATGGTCCGGAGAGCCTTCCCTCCGGTGACTGTCTCCGCCTCCAGCGCCGTCGGCGGGGCCGTGCAGCACGCGTCAGCCGATCGTGGCGAAACGCTCCACGTCGGCGGCCGTGCCCGATACGATGATCAGGTCGTGCGGTGACACGACGGTCTCTTGCGTGGCGTGCGTGAACGGCTGGCCAGGGGTCTTGACCCCGACGACGGTCACACGGTAGCGCGTGCGAACTCCGCTCGCCTGGAGCGACTGCCCTCGGATCGAGCGCGGCGGGTACATCTTGGCGATCACGTAGTTGTCGTCGAACTGGATGAAGTCGAGCATGCTGCCGCTGAGCAGGTGGGCCACTCGTTCGCCGGCCTCCCGCTCGGGATAGATGACATGGTTGACGCCGATGCGTTCCAGGATCTTGCCGTGCGATTGCGAGATCGCCTTCGCCCAGATCTGCGGAATGCCGAGGTCGACGAGGTTCGCAGCGATGAGCACGCTGGCCTCGATCGATGCGCCGGTGGCGACCACGGCGATCTGGAACTGGTCTGCGCCGATCTGGCGGAGCGCTTCCATCGAGCGGGCGTCGGCCTGAACGGCGTGCGTCACCCGGTCCGCCCATTTCTGCACCAGCTGCATGTCGGTGTCGACCACGAGCACCTCGCGGTCCTGCCGGTCGAGCTGTCCGGCGGTTGCGGCGCCGAAACGGCCGAGCCCGATCACGAGTACCGGTGCGTCACTGCGAATATCAACCAACGATCGGCCTTTCCTCTGGCAGGCTGAACATGCGCCTGCGGCTGGTGGCCGCGATTGCCGCGGCCATGGTTACGGTTCCGACGCGACCTGCCCACATGGTCGCGGCCAGCACATACTTGCCGGCGTCGGGAAGGGCCTCTGAGAGTCCGGTCGAGAGTCCGCACGTGCCGAAGGCGGAGATCACCTCGAACAGGACGAGGTCGAGCGGGAGTTTGGTCATGTGCAGCAGGGTCAGGGTGGCTGCTGCGACGATCGTGGATCCCCAGATCACGATCGACACCGCGAGCCGGACGACCTCGTTCGGGATGCTGCGCTCGAACACCTGCACGTTCTGGTAGCCGCGAGCCTCTGCGTAGGCGGCGAGGAAGAGCACCGCGATCGTGGTGACCTTGATGCCGCCGGCGGTGGAGGCGGATCCGCCGCCGACGAACATCAGCATGTCCATGACGAGCATGGTCGAGCCGTTCATCTCGGTCGGGTCGATGATTCCGAGGCCGCCCGACCGGGTCATGACGGACATATAGCCCGATTGCATGAGGGTCTGCCAGAAGTTCTCGTGTCCGAATGTGCCCGGGTTGTCTGCTTCGAGCGCGCCGATGGCGATCCAGCCGAGGATCACGAAGGCGATCGTCGTGGTGAGCGTGAGCTTCGCGTGCAGGCCGAGTCGTTTGTGCGTCTGCCATCCGCGACCGATCACGAAGCGGTAGAGCGCGAAGATCACGGGGAAGCCGATGCTGCCGAGGAAGACGCCGAAGGCGAGCACCACGAGCAGATATGTGTCCGTCGCGAACGGAGCGAGGCCCTCGGGCATCGGCACAAAACCGGTGTTGGTGAACGAGGACGCGGCGAGGTAGAAGCCGTACCAGATGGCCTGCCAGAAGTCGTAGCCCGCCACGAGCATGCGCGGAGTGATCAGCAGCGTGAGCACGGCCTCGATGACGAGGAGGCTGAGTGCGACGGCGGTGAGCAGCCCGCCCATCTCCCCGAGTCCGACGGCCTGGCTTTCGCTGCTCCCCTTCGAGGTTCGGGCCGGGTTGGTGTCGCTCGCCGCGAGCAGCCGCTGCCGCAGACCGAGTCGTCGGGTGACGGTGAGACCGAGGATGCTGGCGAGCGTGAGCACGCCGATGCCCCCGATCTGCAGGCCGGTGAGGATCACGAGGTCGCCGAACAGCGACCAGTGCTCTGCCATGTTGACGGTGCTGAGACCGGTGACGCAGATCGCCGAGACTGCAGTGAACAGGGCGTCGGCGAGCGGCGTGATGCTGCCCGAGCGGGTGGCGATCGGCAGCGAGAGCAGGGCGGTCCAGAGCAGGATCAGCCCGGAGAAGACCAGCAGCGCGAAGCGCGCCGGAGACGACTGGATCAGTGCGTGGAGCCAGGTTTTCTGTGACAGAGACGCTCCGGAGCGTCTCGGCACGAGCCGTCCCCTCACTGTTCCTTCTCTCTCTCTGGGTCGGAGTTCGATCGGACCAGCGAGCACACGGATTTGCGCCGCTCATCGAGTGTCATGCTACTCCTCGGCGGCACATTCGAACACACCGGGCGGCCGCCTGGACTACCCTGGGTTGTATGCCAGATATTTTCGGGGTTATCTCCGACGCCACACGACGCGACATTTTGCGTGTGCTCCTCGAGCGCCACCAGCAAGATGCCGAGATCAGCGTCTCCGAGATCGTGGCCCAGCTCGAGTTGAGCCAGCCGACAGTATCGAAGCATTTGAAGGTGCTTCGCGAGGCGGAACTCGTGACCGTCCGCGAGGAGGGTCAGCACCGCTTCTACACGCTCGATCCGGAGCCCCTGGAGATGATCGAGGACTTCGTGATCCCGTTCCTCTCGGTGGGTTTCGACACCGAGGTGACCGTGGAATACGTGTCGGAATCCGGGGAACTCCTTCCGGATCCCGAGGCACGCGTGGGCGACGAGGAAGTACTGCCGGAGGAGATCGCGACGGCCGCCGAGAACATCGGTCGAGCGATGGCAAACGCCGAGCATCGCGTGAAAGAACTCGTCGCGCGTTTTCGCTTGCGCGGATAACACTGTAAGATTGTTTTTTTGTGGGCCTCAGATCGCGCGGCCCTGAGATTTTGTGAGGTAACTGTGGGTTCAGTCATCAAGAAGCGCCGTAAGCGGATGTCGAAGAAGAAGCACCGTAAGCTGCTTCGCAAGACGCGTCATCAGCGCCGCAACAAGAAGTAATTCGTTCCGGCGAATTGCGGAAGCGTCGTGCCTCCGGGTGCGGCGCTTTTCTGTGCCGTCCAGGTCTCGCTGAGAGGCAGGCGTCGGTCGCGGGCTCGGTGCCCGAGGAAGGTGCCTAGACTGGAACGGTGCCGAGAACCGTCGCCCTCACCCTGCTGTCGAAGCCGGGATGCCACCTCTGCGACGATGCTCGCGCCGTCATCGCCCGGGTGAGATCCTCGCTCGCCGAGTCGGGCACGGCCACATCGCTCGAGGAATTCGACATTCTGCAGGATCCGGAGTTGGCACGATTGCACGCCGAGGAGATTCCGGTGGTGCTGATCGAGGGCCGAAGGCATGCGATTTGGCGAGTCGACGAGGATCGCCTGGCCGCCGCGATCGCGAAGGCGGCCCGCAGACCAGGATTGTTCACTCGCAACACCGAAGGAAGATCATGACCCTCCGTCACATCGTTTCATGGAAGCTCAACGGCGAGACGAAGGAGCAGCGGGACGCCCAGGCGGCCGAGGCGATCGCGCTGATCGAGCCGCTTCGCGATCGCATCGAGAGCGTGCGCGCCCTGAGCCTGCACCGCAATGAGCTGTTCGACGGCGCGAACTTCGATCTCACGCTGATCGCCGATTTCGATGATGAGGCCGGGCTGGAGAGCTACGCGAAGCACCCGGAGCATCAGCCGGCATTGCAGTTCATGCCGACCGTCGCTGCGGCGCGAGTGGCGACCGACTTCACGCTGTGAGGCTGCGCGATCCGAGCTGATCGCGCAGGGGCGGCAGCGTCTACTCGCCTGACGGGCTGAGCAGGTGCAGTCGTTCCCCGACGGTGTTGAAGATGCTGATGACTTCGCAGGGTCGCGTGCCGGAGGCGCGCATGCGGTGCGGAGTGGTGGTGTCGAACTCGGCCGCGTCCCCTCGATCGAGCACGAGTTCTTGTTCTCCGAGCGTGAGGTGCAGGCTTCCCGAGAGGACGTAGAGCCATTCGTGGCCTTCGTGCGTCTGCGAGGTGCGTTCGGGCGCGTTCGGGTGGTAGACGATCTTGAACGCGCGGACTTCGGATTCTTCCCGGGTCAGCGGGGCGATGGTCATGCCGTCGCGCGTGATCGAGGTGCGTCGCACGCGCGGGTCTCGATCTGGCGTTGCCAACAGGTCGTCCACTCGGATGCTGAGTTGCTTGGTGAGCGGGAGCAGGAGTTCCAGGCTCGCCTGACGTTTGCCCGATTCGAGCCGGGAGAGCGTGCTGACCGACATTCCGGCTCTGGAGGCGAGCTCGTCGAGCGTCCACCCGCGATCCTGCCTTGCGGCGCGCAGCCGTGGCCCGAGCTGCTCGAGTTCTTGCATGGGTGATCCCTTCATGGTGCGTGCGGTCCATTCTCGCAGAGATTGCCAATTTAGCAATTATGTTTGCGATAATCGCGCATTTCGCGCGAGCCTGGAGACATGACAGCAGAGAACTGGGACGCAATCATCATCGGCGGCAGCGTAGCCGGTCTGAGCGCCGCGCAGGCGCTCGGCCGCTCGCTCCGAAGGACGCTGGTGATCGACGCGGGCAAACCGAGAAATCGCTTCGCCGAGCACATGCACAACGTGCTCGGTCACGACGGCACCCCGCCCGACGAACTTCTGGCCGCGGGCCGCGCCGAAGCGGTGCGGTACGGAGTCGAGTTGCTGGACGGCACGGTGAAGGGGGTCGAGGATCGAGGCTCCACGATCGAGGTGGAACTCGAGACCGGCGAGCGGCTGCGTGCGCGAACGCTCGTCCTCGCAACCGGGATCACGGATGAACTCCCGGACATTCCGGGGCTCGCAGCGCACTGGGGCACGGGAGTGCTGCACTGCCCGTATTGCCATGGGTGGGAGGTGCGCGGCTCGCGGATCGGAGTGCTCGCGACCTCGCCGATGAGCATGCATCAGGTGAAGCTGCTGCGCCAGTGGAGCGACCGCGTGGTCGCATTCACGCACGCGCTCGGCCCGCTCGACGAGGAGACGACGGCCCGGCTGCGGTCGAGGGGAATCGAAATCGTCTCGGAGCCGGTGGAGGCACTCCTCGGGGACGAGGCAGGTGTGACCGCGGTCCGCACTGCCACGGGACGCGAGATTCCGGTGGACGCGATCTTCACCGCTGCAACGCCGAAACTGCACGATCAGATGCTGGAGAGCCTTGGGCTCGCCAGGAATGCCGGCCCGATGGGGGAAGTGCTCGCCGTCGATCCAACCGGGCGCACGAGCCACCCGAGGGTCTGGGCCGCGGGCAATGTGGTGGCTCCGAGTAGTGCGGTTCCGCAGGCGATGGCTGCGGGAGCGATGGCCGGAGCAGCGTTGAACTTCGCGCTGGTCGAGGAGGATTTCGACGCGGCGATGTCGCAGACGGCATCGAACGCGGTATCGCAGACGGCGGGGAACCGATGAGCGGCGGCGAACCGAGTGGCGACGGCGGGGATCCCAGAGCGTTCTGGGAGCAGCGCTACGCCGGGGCCGCCCCGGTCTGGTCGGGTGACGTCAACCGCATGCTTGCGCAAGTGGTGGACGGCTGGAGGCCGGGACGGTCGCTCGATCTGGGCTGCGGGGAGGGCGGCGACGTGCTCTGGTTGGCCGAGCGCGGCTGGCATGCGATGGGCATCGACCTCTCGGTAACCGCGATCGAGCGGGCCAGGACCGCGGCTCGAGCGAAGGGCGTGGCGAGCGCCGACCGGGTGCCTGCCGAGGGCGCGGGCGGCTCCGTGCCCGAACGCGCCGAGGCGGGATCGGCCGAGTTCATTTCGGCGGACCTCGCCGACTGGGTCGTGCAGGGCTCGGCGATCGATCGAGGGGAAGTGGCGTTCGACCTGATCACCGCGAGCTTTCTGCAGTCCCCGGTGGAGTTGCCGAGGGAGCGAATTCTGGCTGCCGCGCTCCGGCGATTGGCTCCGGGGGGAAGTCTCGTGCTGATCTCGCACGCGGCGCCGCCGTCCTGGGCTCAGGCCGGGGGAGCGCTGCATGCGCATGATCACGGGACTCGTTCCGAGCGCGACGGGCAGCAGATGCGCGGGCCGCGGTTTCTCTCCCCGGCGGACGAACTGGCTGCGCTGGGGTTCGAGGATCCGAACGCTGGGACGGCGCTCCGGCAGGAGTACGTCGTCACCATTGCCGAGATCCGGGAGCGCGAGGTGGCGGATCCGAATGGTCGCCCCGCCCTGATCGAGGACTCCGTCGTAGTGGTGCGCCGCAAGGCGCGACAGGAAGTTTAGCGTTCACCTGCCCAGAAATACATACCCCTCGATCTTCCCCCGATGTTTCCCTTCGCTTTTCGCGGTTCTTGGCTTAGTGTGACCTCACAGCAGTTGCGTGAACAAAGGGGTGCACCGTGACTCGAGAGCTAGAAACTGACGTATCCGCGACGACTCAGGTCAAGCAGCGATTCGGTACCAAGGCCAAGGCGATTCTCGCCGGAGGCCTGGTGCTCGGAGTCGGGGCCGCGATCACGCTCGCCGCATGGACGGACACGGAGTGGGCGAAGAGCACATTCGGTTCGGGAGCATTCGGCATTGAGGGTTCGGTCGACGGAGGAACGAACTACGACGACCACGCCACCGAACCGAACGCGGCTCCGCTGAGCTTCTCGGTGCCCGCGCAGAAGCTGTCGCCGAACGACACCGTCTACGCCGGGTTCGCGGTTCGACTGATCAGCACGTCCACGAACCAGGCCAACGTCGCGGTGACGCAGAACGATGCCTCGAAGATCCCGAACACCACGGCCACCTACAAGTACACGACCTCGGCGACCTGCGATGCCGCCGAGTACGATGCCGGGACGAGCACGAACGAGAACGGCGCGAGCTTCGCTCTGACGTCGCCGAGCACGCCCGTGTATCTCTGCTTCAAGGTCGCTGCGGCGTCGAACCTGGCTCAGGGTCAGACCGGAAGCATCTCCTGGACCTTCACCGCCACGTCGACGAGCGCTGAAGTCACTCCGTAGGCGCGGATCATGCATCGCGGCAGGCGTAGGGCCGCGGGGCGACATCAGAAGCACATGCCCGCCCCGTGGTTCACACGGGTGCGGGCGCTTCTGGCCGGCGCGCTGGTGCTGGGAGTGGGCGCAACGCTCACGCTGGCGGCCTGGACCGACACGGAGGTCGCCCGGGGTGCCTTCACTGCGAGCACCTTCAAGATCGTCGGCTCCCCGGACGGCACCACGTTCACGGATCATCTCGCCGCGAACCCGGCAACGCTCGTCTTCAGCGCTCCGACGACGGCGATGTCGCCGGGAACCGTCGTGTACTCCCGGTACGTGATCAAGACGACGGCAGACACGAATGTGACGGGGACGCTTTCGCTGAGCGGCGCGGCGGTTTCGGGGTCCGGGCTGGGCACCTACCTCCGATACGGAGTGCGTGTCATTTCCGCTGCGTCCGCCTGCGATGCCACGTCCTACGGCGCCGGCACGAGCATCGTGGCGGACGGCAGCGCGTTGACCGCTGCCGCGTCGGCATCTCAAGTGCTGGCCACAGCCGGCACCGCACCCGTCGCCTACTGCTTCGCGCTCTCCCTGCCAGTGGGGACTGCGACCGCCGCACAGGGACTGAACGCCACCGCGACCTGGACGTTCACCGCGACCTCCGATTCATGAGCGAGGTGAGCGCGGCAGCAGCATAGGACCCCCGGCAATCCAGAGGAGACGAAAGATGAGCGCACGCGGTCGAGTATCTCGAGCCATCGGCTCGAGCCTGCTCAATGTCGCCGCGCTCGGCGGGCTCGCGTGCATCGTCCTCGTGATCCTCGCCTTCGCGTGCAACATCACGCTGATCATGTTCAAGACCGGGTCGATGTCTCCCACGATCCCCGCAGGCGCGGTGGCCGTCGTTCGCGAGATTCCTGCGTCCGACATCAGGGTCGGCGACGTGCTGACGGTGAACCGCGAGGGGATGCTGCCGGTGACCCATCGTGTGACCTCGGTGAGCGGCGAAGGGGATGCTCGAACGATCACCATGAAGGGCGACGCGAACGAGGCCGAGGATGCCGCGCCGTACACCGTGACGGAGGTCAGGCGGGTGCTCTTCTCGGTGCCGGAGCTGGCGAAGGTCGTGGTGTGGTTCTCGAATCCGCTCGTGCTCGGCGGGATCACGATCGCCGCCTCTGTTCTGGTCACCTGGGCGTTCTGGCCGAAGGCTGAGCGAGGGGGCAGAGCGGACGGTGACCGGCGCACGAATGGAAGGCACGGCGCGCCGGAGCCTGCGACGGGCAGGACCGGTGCGGTCGCGGTCGCGACGCTGCTGCTCGGGTCGATGCTCGCCGTCGCTCAGCCTGCGCAGGCCGAGGCGGTATCCCTCGCCGCAGACCGCGTCGTCGTGACGCACGGCAGGTACCTCACGCTCACGTCGATCGGCGACCCCGACGCGATGGCGAGCATGCTGCCCGGGGTGCCCGTCGCGTGGCAGGTGGGGGTGCGGGTCGATGCGCCGGATCCCGGTCCGGTCACTCTTTCGCTCGAGGCCTCGGGGTCGCAGAGCCTCGGCCTGTCGGTGGAGATCCGGGCGTGCAGCTTGCAGTGGATCGGTACGGTGTGCGCAGGCAGGGAGACTCCGGTGTCGGTGCAGGGTGCGGTGCCGGTGGACTCGATCCCGCGTCTCCTCGCTTCGATGCGGGAGAGCGAGGAGCGGTGGATCCTCATCTCGGCGATGGTGCCGCAGCACGGAAGGGGCACCGTCGAACTCGCGGTGCGGGCCGAGGGCACGAGCGATGCCGTCGTCATCGGTCCGGGAGCGGTCGGGATGATCGCGCGAACCGGAGCGCGGCCCGGGCCCACGATGTGGCTCGCGGGCGGCGCGGTGGCGGTCGGGCTGCTGATCGCCGGTGCCGCGAGAGTCGCGCGACGGAACGACTCGGGGGCGCGGTCGTGAGCGGGCGGGTGCTTCGACGGCGTGCAGCGGCCGTCCTCGTCGTCGCCGCGGTGTGCGCGGTGCTCGCGGTTCCGCCGCCAGAGCAGACGGAGGCGGCGTGGACGGACGCCGAGGTGGTCCAGGGGGCGTACACCGCACTCACGGTACCCGCCCCGACGTATGTGAGCTGTTCCGGGACCGGGCTGCTGAGTCTCGGCGAGTCGATGACCATCAACTGGAGAACGGCCGCGAACGCCGGTCAGCTCGTCGTCGAGTACGAGTACTTCGATAAGGACGGTCTGCTGCAGCCGGTGACCCAGTTGCTGCTCGGCAACGGCACGGTCACCACCACGACGCCGAACCCCGGTGATCCGACGCTGCAGCGCACCGTCATCCAGGCGGCCGCGCTCGGAGGGCTGCTCGGATCCTCGAAGAGCGTCTTCATCAGGCACAGCGGCCCGAACGGTGCAAACGATTGGAAGTCCGCCTGGATCGGCGTCAGGGGCACCTGGAACATCATCGGTTTCAGCGGGTGCGCGCCCGCGACGCACCCCTAGCGTCAGCTGGTCCGGGTCGGGGTTCAGTGGACGGGTCGAGAGGTGCCCTCGTAGGCGAGGTATCCGCGCTGCATCTCGATCTGGTCGGCGATGTAGCCGGCGTCGTGCCAGACGCCCCAGATGAAGGTCGATCCGCGGCGCGACTGCCAGGGCAGGCCGACGAAGTAGACTCCTGGCTCGGTCGAGACGCCCTTCTTGTGCGCGGGCCTGCCCCGTTCGTCGAGCGCGTCGACTTGCAGCCAGCCGTAGTCGGTGCGGAAGCCGGTCGCCCAGACGATCGAGGTGATTCCGGCGTCTTCGAGGTCGAGCTCGTGGATCGGGTCGGTGACGCACTCGGGGTCGGGGCCGATGACGTGGGCCTCCGGTTCCTCGGGCAGATCGAGGCCGTTGCGCTCGATGTAGGCGTCGGCGAGCTCGAGCATCTCGAGATAGTTGGCATCGCCGCGGCGGATGTTCTGCGCGAGGTCGGGGCCGAAGAGCATCTTGCCGTTCTCGAAGGCGTTGGCGCGGCCGACGAGGGTGATCCCCTCGCGGGCGAGGGTGCGGAAGTCGATCGTGTAGCCGCCGCGCGCGCCGGTCACCGCGATGGTGACGTGCTCGGCGCCCTCGGCTGGGGTCGCGGCTTCCCAGAGGCCGAGCACGCCGAGCCACCACACGAAGTTGCGACCGCGGTAGCGCTGGGGCGGGCGGTCGTGGGGGCCGACGGCGAGGGTGACCTGGCGGCCTGAACGTCGCAGTTCCTCAGCGATCTGCACGCCCGAGGATCCCGCTCCGACGACGAGCACGCCGCCTGGTGGCAGCTGCTGGGGGTTCCGGTACTGGGAGGAGTGGAGTTGGGTGATGCCTGAGCTCTCGGGCACGATCTCGGGGATCGCGGGGAGCTGGAAGGCGCCGGTCGCCGCGACGATGTAGCGCGCGCGGATCGGACCGGCGCTGGTCTCGATGTCGAAGCCGGCCGCACCGCGGCGGCGTCGAACTGAGCGCACCTCGACACCGGTGCGAATGGGTGCGTCGAAGCTGGCGGCGTACTCTTCGAAGTACTGCGCGACTCGATCCTTGGGGGCGAAGGCGTCGGGGTCGACCCCATCGAAATCCAGGCTGGGGAATCGGTCGTGCCAGGCGGGGCCGTTGGCTACCAGCGAATCCCATCGTTCGGTTCGCCAGCGTTCGGCGATCCGGTTGCGCTCCAGCACGAGGTGGGGGATGCCTCGCTTGGTGAGATGCTCGCTCGTCGCGACTCCGGCCTGACCGGCGCCGACGACGAGGACCTCGGTGACCGCGACATCTTGGCTCGACATAGGTTCTCTCCGCTCGAAGTAGTGGTGCGCCCGGAAGTCCTTGCGATGCGCGTGCGGTCCGGGCTGCTGCCTAGCAAAGCGCACGCGCAGAGTCAGACGCCAATATGCATTCGAGCAGTATTGGATCTAAAAAGGAGATGATTCACTGAGTGATCATCTGATTCACGCATTTCAAGCGCGCGGAAAGAAGCACCGGATTCGTTCAGGAGCGACGCGGCATCGCGAAGCGGCGAACGAGGATCCGCCGCGCTCGCCGGTGCGAAGCGTCAGGCCTCGGCGGCCAGCATTCCGGGGTGCTCGTCGATGACCTGTGCGAGGGTCGCTGCGACCGCGCGGGCGCGAGCCGAGAGCTCGACCTGCGCGAGCGAGGAGAGGACGACGCGCAGGCTCGGCACCTCGCCCTCGATCTCGACGGTAGTAGCGCGGCGACCCGTATAGGTCTGGTCGGTGCGGGGTCGCTGGTTCAGGATCGAGTAGCCGAGCCCGCTGGCCACCATCGAGCGCACGGTCTCGTAGCTCGCGCTGCGAAACTTCGGCTGCCCCTCGATGCCAGCCGCACGCAGCATGCTGAGGAAGTAGTCTCGGCTGTCGGGCAGGTCGAGTAGCACGAACGGTTCGTCGGCGAGCTCCGCGAGCCCGATTGACTGCTCACCGGCAAGCCGATGCTCATCTGGGAGCAGGATGTACGGTCGGGCGGTGGCGATCGGTCGGCGGTCGATGCCCTCGGGGCGGGTGAGGGCATAGCCGATCGAGATTTCCGCCCGCCCGCGGCGCAGCGCGGCGAGGTTGGTCTCGTAGTCGCCCTCGACGACCTCGACCGAGAGCTCGGGGTGCTCGCGCTGCAGCCGGCTGAGCAGTTCGGGCAGCAGGAAGGGGGCGAGAGTGCTGAAGCAGGCGATGGAGATGGAGCCTCGGACCGTGCGCTGATCCTCGTGAATCGAATCGATGGTGTCGTTCAGCTGACCGAACAGCTGCTGGGTGTCGCGCAGCAGCTTCTCGCCCGCCGGAGTCAGTACGATGCCCTTCGAATGCTGGCGAATGAAGAGGGTCGTGCCGAGGGAGCGTTCGAGCTGCGAGATCGCGGTCGAGATCGCCGATTGCGCCACATGCAACTGCTGGCTTGCGACGGTCATGTTGAGCGCCTTCGCGCACTCCACGAAGTAGCTGAGCTGGGTGAGCGTGATCGAGAAGCGTTGCGGCATCGCCCGGCCCTTTCTGCCATGAGGACCCGCGCTCCGGTGCGTTGGTCTGGTCCGGGCGAGGAGACTCATTAATCTGAAAAAGAGATTTATTGACTATCTTTTAGCTATTTTACAGATACTTCTCCGCTCTCCACAATGGTGTCAGAACAAGGCCGAGGCCGAAGCCCGCTGGCGTGCAGCGATGCACTCGATGAGGAGACACCATGACTGAGACGACGCACCTGAGACTGCGGAAGTTCAACACCAAGGAGACCTACCCGGAGCAGAATCTCGACAACGACCTCTGTCAAGCCGTCGTGGCGAACGGCGTCGTCTACCTGCGCGGGCAGATCGGCCAGGACCTCGATACGCGCGAATCGGTCGGAATCGGCGACGTCACCGCGCAGACCGAGCAGGCGATGCACAACATCAAGATGCTGCTCGAAGAGTCGGGCTCGAAGCTCGCGGACATCGTGAAGGTGACGATCTACATCATCGACCCGCGCTATCGAGAAGACGTCTACCGCACCGTGGGCAAATGGCTCAAAGGAGTGTATCCCGTCTCGACCGGCATCGTCGTGCAGGCGCTCGCCCGGCCCGAGTGGCTCGTCGAGATCGACGCGACCGCCGTCATTCCCGAGAGGAGCTGAAGCATGACCTTCTCGCTCATTCTGCGCGACCCCGAAACCGGCGAATTCGGCTCGGCCATCGCCTCCTCCTCACCCGCCGTGGCCGCACGCTGCGTGAACCTCGCAGACGGCATCGGCGGTGCGCATTCGCAGAACGTGACCGACCCACGCCTCGGACCGAAGCTCATCGAACAGCTGCGCATGGGCCGATGCGCGCAGGAGGCGGTCGATGCCGTCGTCGCGGCGGCCGATCCCGCGAGCATCGACTACCGTCAACTGCTCGTGCTCGACAACTCGGGCCGCGCAGCCGTCTACTCCGGCGGTCGGGCGCTCGGCAGCTTCGGCTCGGCACTCCGCGACAACGCCGTCGCCGGCGGCAACATGCTCGCGAGCCTCGACGTGCTCGACGCGCTCGTCGACACCGCCCTCTCGGCGCCGGGGCGCATCGAGGAGCGACTCTACGCGGCCCTGCTCGCGGCGGTTGCAGCGGGTGGCGAGGAGGGCCCAGTGCACTCCGCAGGGCTCTCGGTCGTCGGCAACACCGGTTGGCGGGTCACCGACCTGCGTGTCGACTGGGCCGACGAGGATCCCATCGGTGCACTCGGCCGAACGCTCCAGGAGTGGCTTCCGCAGCGCGATGACTACGTGAACCGCGGCCTGGACCCCGCCGCCGCGCCCTCCTACGGCGTCCCCGGCGACGAGTGAGCCGGTGGGAAGCGCCATGAGTGACGCATTGAAACAGCGGATCGCGGCGCGGCGCGAGCGAGCCGACGGATCCCTCATCGAGCTCTCGAACCGGCTGCACGCCGACCCCGAACTCGGGTGGCAGGAACACCGATCCTCGGCAGCCGTCGCCGGGCTGCTCTCCGAGAACGGTTTCGCGATCGAGCAGCCCTACCTCGATCTCCCGACCGCATTCCGCGCCGTGTACAACCCGGGCGGCTCCTTCACCGTCGGCTTCCTCGCCGAATACGACGCGCTGCCCGGCCTCGGACATGCGTGCGGGCACAACCTGATCTCGGCGATGTCGGCCGGCGGCGCCATCGCACTTTCCGCGGTCGCGGCAGAACTCGGCATCGCCGTCGAGGTGATCGGCACCCCCGCCGAGGAGGGCTACGGAGGCAAGATCGAGTTGCTCGAACGAGGCGCGTTCACCGAGCTCGACTTCGCGCTTCTGGCCCACCCGGCTCCCGTCGACGTGGCCGAGGCAGAACCCTTCGCCGTGGCCCACTGGCAGGTGCGGTACGACGGACGGGCAGCGCACGCTGCCGCCTATCCCGAGCGCGGCATCAACGCCAATGACGCCTTCATCGTCGCCCAGACCGCGATTGCGCTGCTGCGTCAGCAACTGCCCTCCGGCGTGCGGGTCCACGGCGTGCAGACTCGCGGCGGCGAAGCGCCGAACGCGATCCCCGAGAGAACCGAGGGTCGCTGGTACGTGCGCGCCGAGACGACCGCACAGCTGCTCGAACTCGAACAACGCGTGCGCAAGTGCTTCGAGGCCGGTGCGCTCGCAACCGGAGCGAAGCTGACCGTGACACCCGAGGGCGGGCGCTACTCCGAGATGCGCACCGACCTCGTCGCGCAGGAGCTGTATCGCGCGAACGCGATCGCGCTGGGCCGTGACTTCGACGTGGACCCCGTGGCCGCGACCATGAACCGAGCCTCGACCGACATGGGAAACGTCTCCCTGGTCGTCGATGCGATTCACCCCTACATCGGTGTGGGCGGTGAGGCGAGCAACCACCAGCCCGAGTTCGCGGATTCCTGCGTCGGGCCAGCCGCCGAGCAGACCCTGCGCGACGGCGCCACCGCCCTTGCCTGGACGGCACTCGACGTAGCGCTCTCACGCGGCACGGCCGACTGAGCCTTCGAACGCACCTGAGAAAAGAGAGAATCATGCCTCGCACATACGAAGAATGGACGGCTGCCGCCGCGTCGCTCGAGTTCGACGGTCGCGCTGTGATCAACGGGACACGCGTCGATGCGGTCTCGGGAGAGACGATCGTGAAGACCAACCCCGCGACGGGCGAGGTCACCTCGCGGATCGCCTCGTGCGGCAAGGAAGACGTCGACCTCGCGGTCGCCGCCGCTCGTCGCGCATACGAGTCGGGCGAATGGTCGCGCGCCGGCGCCGGATTTCGCCGGGAACGCCTGATCGAACTCGCCCGTCTCATGGAGGAGCATGCGGACGAGCTCGCACTCTACGAGACCCTCGATATGGGCAAGCCGGTGCGGGAATCGTCGTCCATCGATGCGCCGGGATCCGCCGCGCTCTTCCGGTTCTACGGAGAGGCGATCGAGAAGCAGGAAGACCTGATCCCGGTGACCCCGCCCGGTTCGACCGCGCTCGTGACCCGCGAGCCGCTGGGCGTCATCGGCGTCATCGTGCCCTGGAACTACCCGCTCGAGATCGCCACCTGGAAGCTCGCCCCCGCGCTCGCCGCTGGCAACACCGCCGTAGTGAAGCCGCCGGTCGAGGCCACCCATTCGGCGCTGCTGCTCGCCGACCTCGCCGTCGAGGCTGGCATCCCCGCGGGGGTGCTCAACATCGTGACCGGACGCGGTTCGGTCATCGGCAAGGCGCTGACCCTGCACGACGACGTCGACATGGTCGCCTTCACCGGCTCCACCGAGGTCGCGAAGCAGCTGCAGCAGTATGCGGGCCAGTCGAACATGAAGCGCCTCGCGCTCGAGGCCGGCGGCAAGAGCGCGAACCTCGTCTTCGCCGACTGCGACGACCTGAGGCTCGCGGCCGAGAAGGCCGCGTTCGGCAGCTTCTACAATCAGGGCGAGATCTGCTCGGCGAACTCGCGCATCTTCGTGGAGCGCCCGGTGTACGAAGAGTTCCTGGCGCTCTACGTCGAGGCGTCGAAGGCCTACTACCCGGGCGATCCCCTCGATCCTTCCACCGGCGTCGGCTCGCTCGTCTCAGAGGCGCACGCCGACTCCGTCTGGCGCACGATCGAGAACGCCCGCCGCGACGGCACCATCGTCTCAGGCGGTCGGCGACCCGAGATCAACGGATCGAGGGCATTCATCGAACCCACGATCGTCACCGATGTCGAGCCCGACCATGAGCTCCACGTGCGCGAGGTCTTCGGCCCGGTGGCCGTCGTGACCCCGTTCGATACGGAGGACGAGGCGATCGCTCGGGCGAACGAGACGGAGTACGGCCTCGCGGCTTCCCTGTGGACCGGCAGTCTCGCGCGTGCGCACCGCGTCTCGCAGCGCCTCGTCGCCGGCACCGTCTCAGTCAACACGGTCGACGCGCTCGGCTTCACCACACCGTTCGGTGGCTTCAAGCAATCGGGATTCGGCCGTGACCTCTCGATCCATGCGCTCGAGAACTACACCGACTACAAGACCACGTGGATGCAGTGGGGCTGACATCCTCCAGCCCATCTCCGCTTCCTCGGATTCCTCAGACCTCATCGACCTATACAGACAGTTAGGACACACCCATGACACTTCAGCAGTATGCAGCGCCCGGCGGGGAGCTCGACGGTGCCCCCAGCGGCCTGGCAGAGCTCGCTAAGCGCCACCTGGTGATGAACTTCACCCCCGCAAGCAAGTACCGCGACGACGAACTGCCCGTGTTCGTGCGCGGCGAGCACTGCTCGGTCTTCGACGAGACCGGTAAGCGCTTCTTCGACGGTCTCGCCGGTCTCTTCTGCGTGCAGCTCGGCTACACCCACGGCGCAGAGGTCGGCGATGCGGTGCGTGAACAGCTCGCCGTGCTGCCCTATCAGACCACCTGGAGCGTCACGCACCCACCGGCCGCGCGGCTCGCAGCGAAGCTCGCAGAGCTCGCTCCCGGCGACCTCAACCGGGTGTTCTTCGCCTCGGGCGGCGGAGAGTCGAACGAGGCTGCCATCAAGCTCGCGCGCCAGTACCAGCAGACCATCGGCGAGGGCAGCCGGCACAAGTTCATCGCGCGTCGGGTCGCGTACCACGGCACCAGCTTCGGTGCCATGTCGCTCAACGGCATGACCGCCGTGCGCTCGATGTTCGAACCGCTCATGTCGGGCGTTCGCCACACCCACAACACCAAGACCTATCGACGGCCTGCGGGCGAGACGGCTGCGCAGACCACCGCGTTCCTGCTCGGTGAACTCGAGTCGCTCATCGTGCAGGAGGGACCAGACACCATTGCGGCGATCATCATGGAGCCGCTGCAGAACGCCGGCGGCAGCCTGAAGCCACCCACGCAGGAGTACTTCACGGGAGTGCGCGAACTCTGCGACAAGTACGGCATCCTCATGATCGCCGACGAGGTCATCACCGGCTTCGGCCGCCTCGGCCGCTGGTTCGGCTCGCAGCACTACGGGTTCCAGCCCGACATGATCGTCTTCGCGAAGGGCATCGCCTCGGCGTACATGCCTCTCGGCGGTGTCATCGCCAGCGATCGGATCATCGAGACGATCCTCGACGGCCCGGTCGGCATGTTCAACCACGCGCTCACCTACGGCGGCCACCCGGTCGCCTGCGCCGCAGCGCTGAAGAATCTCGAGATCATGGAGCGCGAGGGCGTCGTGGAGAATGTCGCCGAGCTGAGCCCCTACCTCGAGCAGAGGCTCGCGGAGGTCGCGGAGAAGCACACCCGGATCGTCGGGGACTTCCGAGGCGATGGCTTCCACCGCAGCTTCGAGCTCGTCACGAACAGGCAGGCGAAGCGCTGGGAGCAATCGCCGGTGAGCGCCGCCGACTTCGTCGGCACCCATCTCACCCCCGCGCTCGCAGAGGTCGGCCTCATCTGCCGCGTCGCCATCGACGCCGAGGGCAACCCGCTCGTGCAGGTCTCGCCGCCGCTCGTCATGACGCGCAGCGATATCGATGAGCTCGCCGACCTGCTCGACCGGGCCTTCACCGCGGCGACCGACAGCGCCGAACTGTGATTCGTCGCGCGGATGAGTCGCGACTCGTCCGCGCGACCCCAGGCGCCGAGGCTTTCTGCCCTCCCCGAACCCCTCACCCCACATCATCCGAACCACGGTCTCAAAGGAGAGTCCCGATGTCACACGAACCACCGGTCGTCACGAAGTCATTCGTGCAATTCGAATCCGAGCACGTCCTGCCCATCCCCGAGAGCAAGCGCACGGGCACCAACTGGTCGCTGGCCGCCATCTGGGTCAGCCTCAATATGATGCCGCTCACGGTCATCACCGGTGCCGTTGCCAGCGGCGGCTACGGCCTGCCCATCGGCTGGAGCATTCTCGCGATCCTCTGCGGCAACGTGATCGGCGCGTTCGGGTCGGCGCTGCACGCCTCGCAGGGCCCGCACCTCGGCATTCCCCAGATGCTGCAGGCTCGCGCCCAGTTCGGGTACCTCGGCGCGAGCCTCTTCGCGATCATCGCCTTCATCATGTTCATGGGTTTCTTCGCGAGCATCCTGATCGTCGCGAAGGATTCGCTGCTCGTCGTATTCCCCGAGTTCAACGGCACCGTCGCGATCATCGGCTTCGCCCTGGTGGGCGTGCTGCTGTGCGCGTTCGGCTACGAACTGCTCAGCAAGACCATGACCTGGCTCTCGATCCTCATCGGTGTCGCCGTCGCGGTCTCGATGTTCCTGTTCTGGACCAAGCCAGAGGTCACCTCTCAGCGCGCCGACGCCGCATTCACCTATGAGGGCTTCTTCGCCATGCTCGCCATCGGCATCGTGTGGCAGCTTGCCTATGCCCCGTACGTGAGCGACTACACGCGGTACCTGCCGAAGGACACCGGACCGAAGGGTGCCTTCTGGGGCACCTATCTCGGCCTGGTCGGCAGTTCGATCTTCGTGATGTCGCTCGGTGTGCTGCTGGGTGCGGCCAATCCCGAGAACCCGCTCGCGGCACTGCGCGACTACCTGGGGCCCGTTGGCCTGATCGTGCTGATCGTCTTCGCCGTGAGCTCCGCACTGATCAACGGGGTTGAACTCTACTCGGCGGTGATGAACGGGCTGACCGTGCTGCAGTCGAACTTCAAGACGGTCATCACGACGCGCGTGCGCGTCTGGACGACAGTCTCGGCGGGCGCGGTCGCGACGCTCATCGCGGTGCTCGGGCAGGGCGACTTTATGACCAACTTCGAGGCGTTCCTCACGCTGCTGCTCTACGTCCTGATCCCGTGGTCGGCGATCAACCTCGTCGACTACTTCATCCTGCACAAGGGGGAATACTCGGTCGCCGACATGTTCCTTCCGGACGGCGGCAAGTACGGCAAGTGGAACGCGGTCGGGCTCTGGAGCTATCTCATCGGCCTGCTCGCCCAGGTGCCCTTCATGATCACCCCGCTGTTCACCGGTCCGATGGCAGAGCCGTTGCAGCACATCGATATCGCCTGGCTGGTTGGCTTCATCGTGACGGGCATCGTGTACCTGATGCTCGCCCGTGCCGCGGCGAAGCGGAAGCAGCCGGTGGCGGTCCCCGCGGGCTGAGCCGTCCCTTGAGGGGATGCTCCTGAATGGAAGGGGCTTCGTCGCCCGTGCGTGCGGCGGAGCCCCTTCCGCGTGGACATCGACGGGACAGGAGGCAGACCGAAGCAACCCGAGGGCGGAGGGGGCTTCGGCCGGGCCCAGGCCCTTGGCCTTCACCTGCGTTTCCCGCACCCTGACTCGAAGTCGAACCATCCGGACTCACTAGACTGAGCCGCATGTCGAACACTGATGTGACGCCCCGGGTCCTCGATCCCGCCGGGTTCGCACTCGCCGACGGCGGCATCGAGACGGCGCTCGAAGCGCGGCTCGGCCAGGAGCTGACGGAGTTCGCGGCGTTCAGACTCCTCGAAAGCGAGGAAGGCCGTGCCGCACTCGCCGAGTATTATCGGCCCTTCCTCACCCTCGCTGCCGTTGAGGGGATGCCGCTCGTGCTCGATACCCCGACCTGGCGGGCCAACCCCGATTGGGGGCGGCTCGTCGGCACCGACGCCGAGGGGCTGCTTCGGGCGAACACGGCAGCGGCAGAGCTGGTTCGCGAGGTCGCCCGGCACGTGGCTCCGACTCTCGAGCTGACCGTCAGCGGATGCGTCGGGCCGCGCTACGAAGACGAGCCTGCGGTGGCGATGACCTCGGACGAAGCCGAGCGATATCACAGCCCTCAGGTGCGCGCGCTCGCCGCCGCGGGGGTCGACCGGGTGACCGCGGTGACGATGACCGATGCGGCCGAGGCGGAGGGGATCGTGCGAGCCGCTCGTGCGGCAGGGGTGCCTGCGATGGTGTCGTTCGCTCCCGGGCCAGACGGCCGGCTCGGACGCAAGACCTTGGCTGCTGCGATCCTCGAAGTGGACCGTGCCACCGATTCGTACCCCTCGGGCTACCTCGTGAACTGCGCCCATCCGAGCGAGGCGGCACATGCGCTCCGCAGTGGCGAACTCGGCCCGGCTGAGGCTCGCGCGATCACCGGGCGCATCGTCGGGTTCAGGTTGAATGCTGCGCGCCACGGAGAGGACGGGGAGGGGGAGCGCCCGACCGAGTTTGCTCGGGCCGTGCTGGGGCTTCGAGCGCTCGCGCCTTCGGCGCGGGTGTTCGGCGGGTGCTGCGGAACCGATGCCCCGCACATCGAAGCCCTTGCCGAAGGACTTGCGGGCCGATGACCGAGAGCTACGGGAGCAGGCGGTTCGGGCCCCGGAACAGGTAGGTCGTTTCGCGGATCGAGGGCTGATGCAGCATGAGCATCAGAACTCGGTTCAGCCCCATGCCGAAGCCGCCGTGCGGCGGTACCCCGTAGCGGAAGAAGTCCAGGTAGAAGGACAGCTCGGCCGGGTCCATGCCCTTGGCCTTGGCCTGCGCTTCGAGCACCTCGACTCGATGCTCGCGCTGCGCGCCGGTCGAGATCTCGGTGCCGCGGTAGATCAGGTCGTAGCTCTTGGTGAGTGACTGATCGTCTTCGTGCAGCATGTGGTAGAACGGGCGGATCGAGGCCGCGTAGTCGGTCAGGAAGACGAAGTCGTGTCCGAACTTCTCCTTCACGTAGGCGGCGATCTGGCGCTCGCCCTCGGGGTCCATGTCGGCGTCGGCGCGAGGCACCTCGTAGCCGCGATCCTTGACGATCTCCTTCGCCTCAGCGAGCGGGATGCGGGGGAAGGGCCGTGCCGGCACCTCGAGCTCGACGCCGAAGAGCTTCTCGATCTCCGCGCCGTGCTTGTCCTTGACGGCGGAGAGGCCTGCAACCATGAGCTCTTCGTGCAGCTCCATGACGTCTTCGTGCGAATCGACCCAGCTCAGCTCGGCGTCGATCGAGGTGAACTCGGTCGCGTGGCGCGAGGTGAAGGAGGGATCCGCGCGGAACGCCGGACCCACCTCGAAGATGCCGCCGAATCCTGCGGCCTGCGCCATCTGCTTGAAGAACTGGGGGCTCTGGGCGAGAAACGCCTTGCCTTCGAAGTACTCGACCTCGAACAGTTCGGCGCGGGATTCGCTCGCCGATGCCATGAGCTTCGGGGTCTGGATCTCGATGAATCCGCGCTCGACCCAGACCTGGCGCAGTGCGTGCAGGAAGGTGGTCTGCACGCGGAAGACCAGGTTCTGCTCGGGGCGGCGCAGGTCGAGGAATCGCCAGTCGAGGCGAACATCGATGCCGGAGTCGTCGGCGACCGGGTTGTCGGGCAGCGCCCGGGTCAGGACGGTGATCTCATCGATCTGGATCTCGACGCCGCCCAGCTTGACGCGCTCGTTGTGCTGCAGTTCTCCGGTGACGGTCACGAAGGTGCCGTGGGTGAGCTCGGCGATGGTGAGGGTGCGCGGCACGAGGATCTCGCTGCGCGGGTTCTCGGGGTCGGGCTCGCGCAGGACGCCTCCGTTCACCAGCTGCACTGCGCCGCTTTCGTCGCGAAGCACCACGAACTGGACGAACTTCTGGTCGCGCACCTTTTCGACCCATCCCGAAACGGTCACGCGGCCGTCTTCGCGGGCAGCCAGGTCCTTGATCAACACACGCTCTTGCATCCCTCAAGTCTATCGGGGTGTGGTGGGCCTCGTCGCGCGGTGCGTGCGTTGTCCGTCAGGTAGATCCGAAGCTGTTCGTTTGGTCGGATACCGCACGTTCAACCGGAAGAATTTTGGGAATTCTTCCGGGTTTGGCGGCTTTTCCCGTGTGTAGCGACGACGTCGGGTTGATCGCAAGTAATAAGCAGTAAGAATGGAAAACATAATTTGCAGTTATTTATTGAAGCTTCGTACTGTTGCGAGGTGGCCACCACGAAGGTGCCCCACGGTGCTGCCAAGTGCCACTACGAAAGGATCACCCCGCATGCCTCGCCCACTCAAGACCAGTCTCGCCCTCGCGGCAATCGCGACTGCAGCGCTCGGCCTGAGCGCCTGCGCAAGTAGCGCGAATACCACCGCCGACGCCTCGCAGGGCGAGCAGAGCAGCCAGGCGGAGGTGCTGCTCGTCGCGACGGGAGCCTCGCCGAAGCCCTACACCTTCCTCGACGAGAACGACGAGCTCACGGGATACGACATCGAGATCCTGAAGCTCATCGACGAAAAGCTCGACGACGTCGACTTCCAGTTCGAAGTCGCGGAGTTCCCCGCACTCTTCGCGGGGCTCGACTCCGGTCGTTTCGATATCGTCGCCAACAACCTCAGCGCAACGGAAGAGCGCCGCGAGAAATACGACTTCTCCGACCCCTACATCGAGGCGCAGTTCGGCATCGCGCTTCCCGCCAACAGCAAGATCGGCGACATCACCTCCCTCGACGATCTCGCAGGCAAGCGCACCTACGGCACCCCCGGACTGAACTTCACCAAGATGCTCGAACAGTACAACGAGGAGCACCCGGAGAACCCGATCCTCATCGAGTACACCGAGCTGGATCTGCAGCTGCAGTTCCAGCATCTCGCTGCGGGCCTGATCGACTTCACGTTCGCCGAGCAGGTCGTCTACACGGGGTACGGTCCCGACGCCGGCCTCGATCTGACCTTCACCCCGCTCGACAGCGACTACCTGGTCGACACCTACGGAACGAATCTTTACTCCGCATATGCGTTCTCGAAGGCGAAGGATCACAGTGCCGCCATCGAGAAGATCAACGGTGCGCTCGCCGAGCTGTTCGAGGACGGAACCATCTCAGCGCTCAGCAAGGAGTTCTTCGGGGGCATCGACGTCACCCCTCGTCGCTGAGCCGCAATCGGCCCGAACTCACCGCACACCTCCTTTGAATCAGCGAAACCCCCATGCACATCATCGACTTCGGCGCCATCGGCGAGTACACGCTCGCGCTTCTGCCCTACGTGCCGATCACCCTGGCGATCAGCGTCTTCGCGACGCTGCTCGGCACGGTGATCGGCCTGGTCATGGCACTCATCAAAATGGCACGGATCCCAGTGCTCAGCCAAGTGAACGCGGTCCTGGTCTCGTACCTCCGCGGGACACCGATCCTGGTGCAGCTGCTGCTCAACGTGAACGCGGTTCCCATCGCGATCCTCTACATCAACCACCAGTTCGGAACCGACTGGAGCGTCATGGCGCTCTCCCCGTTCCTCGTCGCCGGGCTCACGTTCGCGCTCAACGAGGCGGCGTACAGCTCCGAGTCGATCCGGGCGGCGCTGATCGCCGTCGATCGACGCGAGATCGAGGCGGCGCAGGCGCTCGGCATGACGCCCTGGCAGACTCTGCGCCGGGTCACGATCCCGGTGGCCTCGGTGATCGCCTTCCCGACCCTGGTCAACCACTTCATCGGCATGCTCAAGCAATCGTCGCTCGCCTTCGTCGTGTCGCTCGTCGAGGTCACCGCCTACGCGAAGATCCTCGGTGGTCGCGACTACCGATTCTTCGAGGCGTTCCTCGCGACCGCGATCATCTACTGGGCGCTCACGGTGCTCGTCGAGCAGATCGCGCGGGTGACCGAGCGACGGCTGCAGCGTCCGCCGAAGGGCAGATCGAGACAGGGGCGAGGATCGTCGCTCCGCTCCACCCGTCCCGAGACGGAATCCTCCGGGCCGGGCGACCGGTCCCTCGAGGGCCAGCTGCGTCGTTCGAATGGGGTGAGCGTCGCATGATCGCGATCGAGCACATCGAGAAATCCTTCGGCGACCGGGTGATCCTCGATGATCTCTCATTGGAGTTCGCCGTCGGTCAGGCCACCGCCATCGTCGGCAGTTCCGGGGCGGGAAAATCGACGCTGCTGCGATGCATCGACTTCCTCGAACGACCCGATGAGGGGCGGGTGGTGATCGGCGACCTGACCGTCGATGCCGCGCGTGCGAGCAGATCCGACGTTCTGGAGCTGCGCCGCCGCACCGCGATGGTCTTCCAGCAGTTCCACCTCTTCTCGCGGAAGACCGCACTCGAGAACGTGGCTGAGGGGCTGCGCGTCGTGCGCGGGCAATCGCGACGCGATGCGGAACGGGAGGCGAGAGGCCACCTGGACCGTGTCGGTCTCTCCTCGCATGCCGACCACTATCCTGCGCAGCTCTCAGGAGGGCAGCAGCAGCGTGTCGGCATCGCCCGCGCGCTCGCCATGCGGCCCGAGGTGCTGCTGCTCGACGAACCGACGAGCGCGCTCGATCCCGAACTGGTCGGCGAAGTGCTGGCCGCGATTCGCCGCATCGCCGAGGACGGTCAGACGATGATCATCGTCTCGCATGAGATGAACTTCGTACGGCAGGTCGCCGACCGCGTCCTCTTCCTCGAACGGGGACGGGTGCTGGACGACGCCGCTCCCGAGGACTTCTTCGGTCCGAATGTGCAGCAGCGCACCCGCGAATTCCTGCACGAGTACCACCTCGCCAGAGGCAACCCCGACTATCAGATCTGACACACTTCCAGACGAAAGGACCACTCCATGTCCACCACACCCCGACCCGTGAAGAGCGTCGGCTTCATTCATCTCGTCCCGTTCGACCGCGAGGATCCCAGAAAGGGGCATGAGGAGGGCATCGAGCTCTTCGAATACGCCGAGCGCCTGGGACTCGACAGCGGATGGGTGCGCACCCGCCATCTGCAGCACGGCCTCTCCTCGCCGGCGGTGTTCTTCGGGGCCGTCGCCCAACGCACGACGCGCATCGGTCTCGGCAACGCCGTGATCCCGGTCGGGTTCGAGAATCCGTTCCGGCTCGCGGAGGATCTCGGCACCGCCGATGTGCTCAGCGGCGGGCGCCTCCTGCCGGGACTCAGCGT
Organism: Leucobacter soli; assembly: GCA_040394175.1. Taxonomy (GTDB): domain Bacteria; phylum Actinomycetota; class Actinomycetes; order Actinomycetales; family Microbacteriaceae; genus Leucobacter; species Leucobacter soli_A. The sequence goes on from JBEBSS010000002.1 coordinate 67,813, forward strand.
GCATGCTCCCGGCTACGACGAAGCACTCAACGATCTCGTCCATGACAGCGGCTGGAGAGAAGAGGACTACGGCTACGGTCGGGTCGAGCGCCTGCGGTCCCTGCTCTCGGGCGCTCCCCTCCGCGAGGTTCCCGAATACAACGGAATCGGAGGCGATTTCGACAGTGATCGGGTCGAGCCGCACAGCGCCGGCCTCTCCGAACGGCTCTGGTACGGCGGTGGGTCGCTGCGTTCGGCCGAGTGGGCGGGGTCGGCGGGGTTGAACTGGCTGGTCAGCAACATCACCTCCTACGAGAACGGTGAGGCCGACTTCGCCACGGCGCAGCGTCGACAGATCGACGTATTCCGCGCTGCCCACCCCGATGGCGACGCCGCGCGGGCGACCGTTGCCAGGGTCATCGTGCCCACCGATGGGGCGGGCGAGGCGCAGCGCGAGCGGTACGCGGCGTACGTCGAGGGGCGCACCCCGCGCACCAAGACGGTGCACGGCGGCCGCACGCTGATCGCTCCCGATGTCTCGGGGTCGAATCGGGAGATCATCGACTTCATTCAGAACGACCCGGCGTTTCAGGCGGCCGATGACTACCTGTTCGAGCTGCCGTTCGAGTTCGAGCTCGCGGACTGGAAGCAGATCCTCGACCAGCTCGCAGGCGAGATCGCGCCGAGTCTCGGCTGGCGGCCGGCTGGCGAGCGTGCGGGCGACGGGGTGCTCGCTGGCGCCGCAGTCGAGGGCGGGGAGGAAGCATGACTCGGCTTCGCGCAGACGCACCTCGCGACGAGCGGCACGGTGCGGACGGGGCGCCTGGCGCGGATCTCCTGATCGAGCTGGCCAGGCCGGAGGAGTATGCGGGTATCGATCGCCTGATCCTCGAAGCCTATTCGCACGACTACGGGCCGGGCGAGGGCAGCGACACGATGCGCTTCGCCGAGGCCCGTGCGGAACGGTTCGACGTGTGGGTGGCGAAGGACTCGTCCGGAGTGCTCCTCGGCAGCGTCACGACGCGCAGGCGGGGAGGCCCGAGTCTGCACGAGGACGTGGCCGACGATGAACTCGACCTCAGACTGCTCGGCGTGTCTCCCGCGGCGCGGAGGCGAGGAGTGGGCGCGGCCCTCATGCACCGCGTGGTCGAGCACGCGTCGCGCGAGGGGTTCGGCGCGGTCTTTCTCAAGACCGCTCCGAACATGGGCGGTGCGCATCGTCTCTACGAGGCGCTCGGCTTCGCTCGCACGGTGGAGCGGGACGGGCTCTGGATCGGCGGCGAGCGGGTGCTCGATCTCTTCTCCTACGTGTACCCGCTCGAAGGGTCGGAAGGCGTGCCGCAGGAGTGATCCGGCCCGCAGGGCGGCCGCGCGTGGCAGCGTGTTCTCAGGAGCGCAAACCTAGAATGGCAGGGTGAGCGATAACCAGCTGCATCTCGTGCGCCATGGCGAGGTAGAAAACCCCGACCGCGTGCTTTACGGGCGATTGCCCGGCTATCGGCTTTCCGAACTGGGCGAGCAGATGGCGGAGGCGGCTGCGCTGGAGCTCGCGGCGAGCGATCGGATCGTGTCGAGGATCATCTCCTCCCCCCTGGAGCGGGCGCAGCAGTCGGCGGCGCCCATCGCGGCGGCGTTCAACCAGCCGATCGATATCGATGAGCGGATCATCGAGCCGACGAACGCGTTCGAGGGATCGAGAGGTCGCAGCGCGTTTAAGAACCCGCGATACTGGTACCGCTACCTCAATCCGTTCCGCCCCAGCTGGGGAGAACCGTACCGCAGCATCGCGACTCGCGTCCGTCAGGCGATGGACGATGCCTGGGATGCCCAACGCGACGGAGACATCGTGATGGTCAGTCACCAGGCCGTGATCTGGGCCGCGCACCGGGACATCAACGGCGAACCGCTGTTCCACAACCCCGCGAAACGCCGCTGTGATCTCTCGAGCATCACCTCGTTCGAGCGTCGGGGCGGGCGTTGGTTCGAGGTCGACTACCGCACCCCTGCCGCCGGGCTGATGCAGGGATCCGTGGACGTGGGAGCGGTGTGATGCTCCGAAGGACGGGCCCGCTCGCGGTCCTGGTGCTCTCGGCTGCCCTGGTGCTGAGCGGATGCTCGGGCGAGGGCAGCGGTCTCGCGGAACAGTGGAATCAGGGCGGCGATAAGGGATTTGTGGCCGGGGACGGCTCGACCACCTCGTTCCCTCCGAGTGATCGGAGCGAAGCGATCCCGTTCGAAGGGGTCACCGAGCACGGAGACCCCTTCAGCTCCGAGCAGACGCTCGGCTCGGTCACCGTCGTGAACTTCTGGTACGCCGGATGCGCGCCTTGCCGGGCAGAGGCCCCGCAGCTGGTCGAGGTCTTCGAGGAGATGCAGCCCGAGGGCGTGCAGTTCGTCGGAGTCAACACCCGTGATCAGGAAGCGCAGGCGGTGCAGTTCGCCGAGGAGTTCGGCGTCGAGTACCCGTCGATCATGGACAGCGCCGGTGAGCGAAAGGCGCAGCGAGCCTTCGCCGGTCAGGTTCCGCTCAACGCGGTCCCCACCACGCTCGTGCTCGACCGGGAGGGGCGCGTCGCGCATCGCATCGTCGGGCAGCTGGCCGCGGCGTCGCAGTTGCGCACGCTCGTGCAAGAGACCCTGGCCGAGGGCTAGCCATGGGGATCGAGGAGACGGTCGCCGGGGGGCAGCTGCTGGTCGCTGCGCTGATCGCCGTTGCTGCGGGACTCGTCTCCTTCCTCTCCCCGTGCGTTCTTCCGCTCATTCCCGGCTATCTCGCCTACGTCTCGGGCATCGCAGACGCGAACGCCTCGGTCGCCGCGGACCCGAAGGCTGCGGCGCGCGGCGAGCGTCGACGCATGGTGCTCGGGTCGATTCTCTTTGTCCTCGGTTTCACCGTGGTCTTCCTCCTGCTCAACATCCTGATGGGGTCCGTCGGGCTCTGGCTGTGGGATTGGCAGGACCTGATCATACGCATCATGGGCGGCGTGCTGATCCTGATGGGCCTCGTCTTCATGGGGGTCTTCACCCGTTTTCAGGGCACCACTCGGCTGAAGCTCAAACCGCGTGTGGGCCTCGCAGGAGCCCCGCTGCTCGGCGTCGTCTTCGCGATCGGCTGGGCGCCCTGCATGGGGCCGACCCTCGGGGTTGTCATCTCTCTGTCGTGGCAGTCCGGGTCGCTCGGTCGTGCCGCGCTGCTCGGTCTCGCCTACTGCATCGGTCTCGGTCTGCCATTCGTGCTCGCCGCGTTCGGTTTCGGTTGGATGACCCAGACCATGACGTTCTTCAAGCGGCACATCCGTGCCGTGAACCTGATCGGCGGTGCGCTGCTGATCCTCATCGGTCTCCTGATGGTGACCGGAATCTGGAGCCAGATCATGTTTTCACTGCAGGCGGTGATGGGGAGCTTTGGCACGATCCTCTGATTCTCGCGACCAGGATGCGCGCACCGCCCGTTCGGGAGACGGGAGCGATCGCGGCACCGCGGCGACGGGGCGCCCCGAGGACTACGACGACGGCAGCCGCGGCGTGGATTTCTCCAACCTCGATGCGACGCGTCCGGCCGACGCCGACGGAATCTCCGGAAGCGCCGCCGCGGACCCCGAGTCCAGGCAGAAGGTGACCTCGCCCGATCTCGGCGTGCGCGGATACCTGCGCTGGTTCTGGCGGCAGCTGACCAGCATGCGCGTCGCATTGATCCTGTTGCTCCTGCTTGCTGTGGCGACGATTCCGGGATCGCTCGTGCCGCAGCGTGGCGCCGACCCGAACGGTGTGCTGCAGTATCAGCAGGACCACCCGGATCTCTTCAAGGTGCTCGACGCCTTCCCCATTCAGGCGTTCGACGTCTACTCCTCGGTCTGGTTCTCGGCGATCTACCTGCTCCTGTTCGTCTCGCTGATCGGATGCGTGCTGCCGAGGATCGCGCACCATTGGAAGGCGCTGCGAGGCAAGCCTCCGCGCACGCCGGCACGACTGCAGCGCATGGCTGGATACGCCGAGCAGCGCATTTCCAACCCCGAGGCGACGGCGGAGGAGCGCGCGGCGTTCGCCGAGCGCGCGATCCTCGAGGCCCATGCCCTGCTGCGCAGTCAGCATTATCGTGCCGAGATTCAGCGAGCCGCGGTTTCGAAGCGGGCGGCCGTCGGCGGCGAAGAGGTCTCGGTGTCGGCGGAACGCGGTTACCTGCGGGAGACCGGCAATCTGCTCTTTCACGTCGCGCTCGTGGGCGTGCTCGTCAGCGTGGCGATCGGCGGAATGTTCAGTTTCAACGGTCAGCGTGTCCTGGTCGAAGGCGAGTCCTTCTTCAACCAGCTCATCGATTACGATTCCGCGAACTCCGGCACCTACTTCAACCCGGCCACGCTGGAACCCTTCGCCATGACGCTCAACAGCTTCGAGGTCGACTATGTGACGGAGGCCGACGACAACGCGAGGGCGCTCGGCCAGGTGAAGGAGTACCGGGCCCAGGTCACCCTGTCCACTCCGGACGGCGAGGAGCACGACGAAGTCATTCGAGTGAACCATCCGCTGCGTGTGCACGGCTCGCCCGTCTATCTGATCGCGAACGGCTATGCGCCGACCGTCACCGTCCGCAACGCGGAAGGCACGGTGGTCTACCACGAGTCGATGCCGTTCATTCCGCAAGAGGACCTGAACCTGACCTCACTCGGTGTGATCAAGGTGCCCTACGGGATCACCCGTGACGGCGAGGAAGTCCAGGTCGGGCTCCGAGGATTCTTCTATCCGACGCAGGCCGAGCTCGACACCGGCGCGTTCACGTCGGTGTTCCCCGACCTGAAGAACCCGGTGCTCACGCTCGATGTCTTCGTGGGCGATCTCGGAATCGACTCGGGGATCCCGCAGTCCGTGTTCAAGCTCGACACGGGCAACATGGAGCAGATCACCGGTCGAGCGGTCGATCAGAAGTCGCTGGAGTTGAAGATCGGGGAGACGCTCGACCTGCCCGACGGCATGGGCACGATCTCGTTCGAAGCGGCGCCGCGATACGCGTCGTTCGATGTCATGCGCAACCCGGCCCAGCAGTGGGTGCTGATCTCGGCGATTGCCGCCGTGCTCGGGCTGCTCTCGTCGCTCTTCGTACCGAGACGTCGCATGTGGGTGAAAGCGGTGCCGACCGAGGACGGTCTCGTGCTGCAGTACGCAGCGCTCGCTCGAGGGGATGACCCCGCGCTCGAGCGGGCGGTCGAAGTGCTGCGCGAGCAGCACCGCGAGCGGCTCTGAGCGGATCGTCGGGGAGCCGCCTGCCCGGGAGGAGGCCCGGTTTCCGATGCCGGTTACTTCTCGACCCCGACGGCGGATACTTTCTGCGAGAAGTAGACGGGGATCAGTGACAGCAGGATCATGAGCGTGGCGACCACGTTCACCTGGTTCACCTCGTTGGGGCGCGCCATCTGGTTCATGATCCACAGCGGAAGCGTCTCGACTCCCGGGGGCGCTGTGAAGATGGTCACCACGATTTCGTCGAAGGAGAGCGCGAATGCGAGCAGTCCGCCTGCGACGAAGGCGGGCCTGAACTGCGGGAAGGTGATGAGGCGGAAGGTCTGGCCGATCCCCGCTCCGAGGTCCGCCGACGCCTCTTCGAGGTTCGGGTTCATGCGGCGCAGCCGGGCGATGACGTTATTGAACACCATCACGACGCAGAAGGTGGCGTGCGCGATGATCATGCCCCAGTAGCCGACATTGATTCCCATCGGCTTGAGGATCTGGAAGTAGGTGTTCGACAGTGCGACGCCGGTGACGATGCCGGGCAGGGTGATCGGGAGCACGATGAGCAGGTTGACCGTGTGCTGACCGAAGAACTTGAATCGCTGCAGTGCGAACGCCGCGAGGGTGCCGAGTACGAGCGCGAACGCGGTGGCGACCAGTGCGACGATGACCGAGTTGAGCACGGCCGCGTGCATGGCGGGGTTGACGAGCGCCTTCTCCCACCATTCGAGCGAGAATCCCGGGACCGGCCAGCCGGCGACCTTGCCGGAGTTGAAGGAGTTCATCACGATGACGAACATCGGGATGTACATGAAGCCGAGCACGACGAGCGTGATGGCGGCGAGCGCGATCTTGGTTCCGCGATTCAGACGAAGCATGGGGTGACTCCTGGATTCCGGATCAAAGGTTGTTCAGGGCGCCTGTGCGGCGGACCGCGCCGAGGTAGATGATGACGAGGACGATCGGCACGAACGAGAACGCGGCGGCGAGCGGCGGGTTCAGGTTGATGTTCTGCGCGATGATGCTGCCGATCATCTGGGTCGATCCGCCCACGTACATGGCCGCGATGTAGTCGCCGAGGCTGAGGGAGAAGGTGAAGATCGAGCCGGCGATCAGCGAGGGCAGCAGCAGCGGAGTGACGATGGTGCGGATCGTGCGGAAGCCCCGGGCGCCGAGGTCCGATGATGCGTCGAAGAGGTTCGGCGGGATCTGGGCGACGGCCGCGTAGACGGGGATCGCCATGTAGGGGAACCAGAGGTAGACGAGGGTGAGGGTCACGGTGAGCACGCCGAGGCCGGGTCCGTGGATGCCGAGCGGTTCGAGCGCCCAGTTGAAGAATCCGTTCTCGGTCCAGACGAGGCGCATGCCGATGACCTTGACGAGGTAGCCCGCCCAGAGTGGCAGGGTGACGAGTACTGCGAGGAGTGCTCGCAGTCGGGGGCCTGCGACCTGTGACATGAAGACTGCGAGCGGGATCGCGAAGAGTGCGCAGATCAGGGTCACGGCCACGGCGATTCCGAGGGTGCGCAGGGCGGTCATCGAGTAGGCCGAGACGGTTGCCAGCTGCGTGAAGTTGTCGAGGGTGAAGCCGGGCTTCACTCGTGAGGTGAACGGATCGGTGGTCCAGAACGCCGTGACGAGCAGCATGGCGAGCGAGAAGATGTAGACGCCGATCAGCCACACCATCGGAAGTGTGAGGAGGGAGGCCAGACGACCCTTCGGGTGCCGGTAGAGGGCGGTCGAGATCGGCCGGGGCTTGCGCGCCCGATCGGTACTGGTGCTCACGGTGTGTCCTCGCTGACGGTGTGGGGTGTGGGGAGGGGTGAGGTGGGCGCGCGTCGGGACGGGCGCCCACCTCGGTCGGGAGTGCTTATCCCTTGACGGTTGCCCAGGCGTTCGTCCAGTCCTGGTAGTTGGTGCACTTCACATCGGTGCGGCCATCGAGGCACTGGTCGATCGGGGTGGTCCAGAACCACACCTGCTTGAAGTACTCTTCATCGGTCGCGTTGTAGTACTCGCAGTGCGCCTTCGCCTCATCGCTCGTGTCGCAGAATGCGCCGTTCGCGGGGGCCATGCCGAAGTTCATCGCGATCGCTCCGTTGACTTCGGGTGCCGAGGTGTAGTCCATCCAGGCGTACGCGCAGTTGGGGCTCTCGGAGTCGGTTGCGAGCATCCACGCGTCTGACCATCCGGTCGAGCCTTCCTGTGGCAGCACGCTCTTGAACTTCTCATCCTGCGTCGCCTTGCGCAGCACCTCCCAGGAGGTGCCGACGACGGAGTTGCCTCCGGTGAACGAGCTGATGTTCGTCGCGGGCGACCAGTACTCGGAGACCATCGCGTTCTGCTGCTTGAGCAGGTCGGTGGCGGCCTTCAGCTGGTCTTGATCGAGGGCGTAGGGGTTCTCGATTCCGAGGTCGGGCTGGTGCTTCATCAGGTAGATGGCAGCGTCGGCGATGTAGATCGGGCTGTCGTAGGCTGCGATCTTGCCGGCGTAGGGGCTGTCCTTCTCCCATACGACGCTCCAGCTGTCCGGTGTTTCGGTGACGACCTCGCTGTTGTATTCGAGGATGTTCGCGCCCCGGCCGATCGGAATGCCGTAGACGTTGCCGTTGAGGGTGTCGTACAGCTGGCCCTTCATGCCGGGAACGATGTCGTCGGAGAAGTTCGGAATGAGGTCGGTGTTGAGCGGCTGCACGTTGCCGTCGACGATGAGGCGCAGGCTCGCGTCGCCTGATGCCGAGACGAGGTCGTACTCGCCGGTTCGCATGAGCTGGACGGCTTCGTCGCTCGTTGCGAAGATCTTGCGATTGACGACGCAGCCGGTGTCCGCGGTGAACGCGTCGGACCATTCCGGCTCGACGAACCCGGACCAGGCGAGGATGTTGACTTCCTTCTCGTTGTCGCCGAGCTTCTCGATCATGGGAATGTCGGGGACATCGATTTTCAGGCCTGAGGCGTCGCCGCCGGTGGTGCCTTCGCTTGCGCAGCCGGTGAGGGCGAGCGCCAGTGCTGCCGCAATGGCCGCCGGGGCTGCCAGTATCTTCTTCATCGCTACTCCTTAGTAGGTGATGCGCCCGGGTGGGCTGGTTGGGTGTGTGGTGGTGGAAGCGAGGATCGCCGGGGCTAGGCGGCGTTGCGGTTCTCGGTGAGTTCGGTGCCCGGGATGGGCATCGCGTGGTCGCGTTGGAAGCGCAGGCTGACGTGGTCGCCCCGGCTGATGCTCGGGTCGGCGCGCGGGGTGTGCGAGTTCTGCTTCTCGACGATGAAGCGCATTCCGGTTTCGGTGTCGACGAGATAGCGCGTGTGCGCTCCCGCGTAGACGGTCTCGGCGATGGTGCCTGCGACGGCGACCGTGCCGATTTCGATGGGTGCGGTGGTGTCGCTGAGTTGGACGCGTTCGGGGCGCAGGCTGTGTGCTCGTGCGTCGCCGAGCAGTTGTTGCGAGATTTCGGTGTGCAGCAGGTTCGTCACGCCGAGGAAGCTCGCGACGAACTCGGTCTCGGGGAATTCGTAGACTTCGCGCGGCGCGCCGACCTGCTCGATCTTGCCGTTGTTGAAGACGGCGACGCGGTCGCTCAGGGTGAGCGCCTCTTCCTGGTCGTGGGTGACGAAGATGAAGGTGATGCCGACTTCGCGCTGGATCTGCTTCAGTTCGATCTGCATCTGTTCTCGGAGTTGCTTGTCGAGTGCGCCGAGGGGTTCGTCGAGTAGGAGCACTTTTGGTCGCAGGATGAGGGCTCGCGCGAGGGCGATGCGCTGTCGTTGTCCGCCGGAGAGCTGCGAGGGGCGGCGGTCGGCGACGTGGCTGAGGCGCACCTGTTCGAGTGCGTCGCCGACGAGTTGTTTCCGGCTGGCCTTGTCGACCTTGCGCACGGTGAGACCGTAGGCGACGTTCTCGGCGATCGAGAGATGGGGGAAGAGGGCGTAATCCTGGAAGACGGTGTTGACCTCGCGGTCGAAGGGCGCGGACTTCGTGACGTCGGTGCCGTGCAGCAGGATCTTGCCTGCGGAGGGCTCTTCGAAGCCGGCGATCATGCGGAGCACGGTGGTCTTTCCGGAGCCGGAGGGGCCGAGCATGGAGAAGAACTCGCCGGCGCGAATGTCCATGTCGAGGTCCTTCACCGCGGTGAGGTCGCCGAACTGCTTTCCGAGGCCCTGGAGGGAGACGGCCACGTCGGCGGTCTCCAGCAGGCTGGTGTGTGCTTCGTGCATTCGGCCGCGCGACTGGCCGAGATCGAACCCGGCATCTTGGGCCGGGGTGTCACTGTGCGTCATTGCTCGCTCCTCAAACGACATTGTCGGAATAGTCTGAAACATTAACATAGGAAATTAGATGTTTTGAAAGAAGGGTGTATTCGAGGATCACGATTCGGTCACGGCGACTGCGCGTACTTGCGGCGCGTACTCAGTGAGAACCCATGTGTGGCCTGGCAGACTCGACATGAGAGACGCCGTCGGTCCCGCCGGGGACCTCAGCGGAGACGCGACGGATTCGCAAGAGGCCAGGGAGGTCTCGACTGATGCAGAACGCGCCGAAGCTCACGGAAGGAGCGGAGATGGAAGCCTCATCACCCTCGCCCGGTTCAAGCCGACTGCGCACCGCGGCATTCGCCCCCATCGGCGACGAAGGTCGCGCCGAACTCGTCGAGACGCGACTCATGCAGGCGATCTCGACCGGAGCATTCATCGAGGGCGAACGTCTCCCGAGCGAAAACGAACTCTCGCAACTGTTCGGCGTCGCCGTCGTGACCGTCCGAGAAGCACTCGGAACGCTCCGTCACCGCGGGCTGATCGACACCAAACGCGGTCGCGGCGGCGGCAGCTTCGTGCGATCCAGCCCGGGTGTGGTCGAAGAGGTGAACGCCAAGGCGCTCATGGCGATGCCCCGGGTCGCGCTCGCCGACCTCGGCGTGCTCTACGAGGTCATCGTCTCCGCCTGCGCGGAGTACGCGTGCCTTCGAGCAACGCCCGACGAGCTCGACGTGGTGCAACGGGTGCTCTCGGACGCACGAGACCTGCCTGCCGGCGCGTGGCGGCGACGCATCACCGACGTGCAACTCGAACTCGCCGCCCTCAGCCAGTCCGTGCGATTGACCTCCGAACACGTGCGAGTGCAGACCGAGTTCACGCCACTGCTCGCCCTCCAGGACCTCCACACGGGGCAGCGTCACCTGACCCACGACGCGCTCATCGCGCAGATCGATGCCACCCGCGATGGCGACGTCGCACAGGCCCGGGAGGTTGTGCGGCGCAGCATCAGAAGCTCCGTGCGTTGGCTCGGATCGCTGCGGGCAGAACTGATCGAGGCCTCGGCTTCTGGCGATCCTCGTGCCACACTTGAGAGATATCGCGGCCAGACGGGATCCGCGAGCTTCACGGGGGAGGCGGCGTGAGCGCGAAGACGGGCGACGCGCGCGAGGTGCTGATCGCGCAGTTCGATGAGTTTGTCGACGGCATATTCGCGCCGCTCGAAGCCTGGCTGCCCGGCCTGCAGAGTCAGCTCGCCGAACGGCTCGAACACGGCGCACTCACCGGTGCGCAACTGACCGCGCTGATCGAGCGCGAAGCCCACGCGGTGCTCGAATCGACCGACCGGCCTCTCTACGGAGCCGGGTTCTGCGCGACCGATGCCATCGTCAACGAGGGGAATCCGCTGGCCTGGTGGCAGGGCCCCGACCGGTCCCTGCTCGCCTCATCGACCTTCGGACCCGGGCAGGCGGCAATCGATCTCCAGCGTCTCGAATGGTTCCGAGTTCCGGCCGCGACCGGCGCCGGCCACATCGCCGGACCCTTCGTCGACTACCTGTGCTCGAACGAGATCACCCTTACCGCGTCGATCCCGGTCACGCTCGACGGAGCGTTCGTCGGAGTGCTGTGCGCAGACGTGCTCGTGGCATCGATCGAGAACCTCCTGCTTCCGCTGCTCTCGCAACTCGAAGGCGCCGCGCTCGTCAACTCCAGTGGGAGGGTCGTCGTCTCGGCGAACCCCGGATACGAAACCGGCGACCGGTTCGTCGGCGACCTCGATACGACCCGATCGACGCGGTACCCCTTCGCGCTCGCGCTGCCGGTGCCCGTCATGAGCTGAGCGACGACGCCGACTCCCGACTTCTGCTCAGTCTCCCAGCTAGCCGTGATCGCGCACGACTAGGCTAGGGAGCCGTGCTGCAGTCGCTCGAACAACTCGAACAATACTCAACGATCGCCCTGTATTCGGCCATGGCCGTCTACTCCATCGCGTTCGTCTTCTACGTGGTCGATCTGGCCAACCGAAGCGGGGATCGAGGCGGTGCAGCCTCCGACACCGGTGCCAGCGGGGGCACGGTCATGCGCAGCCGGTCGCTGCGCATCGGTTTCGCGCTCACCGTGCTGGGCTTCGTCCTGCACCTGAGCGCGACCCTGCTGCGAGGCATCGCCGCTGGGCGGGTGCCATTCGCCAATATGTACGAGTTCTCGCTGACCGCAACGACCGCGATCATCGCGATCTTCCTCCTCATGCAGTTCTTCGTCGACGTGCGCTTCCTGGGCGCCCTCGTCACCGGCATGACGGTGCTGTTCCTCGGTGTCGCCAAGGTCAACTTCTACCGGGAGATCGTGCCGCTGCCGCCGGCACTCGACACCTACTGGCTCGTCATCCACATCCTCGTCGCCGTCCTCGCCGTGGGATTCCTGACGCTCTCGTTCGGTCTGTCAGTGCTGCAGCTCATGCAGACGCGGCGCGAGGCGGCCGCGCAGGCAGGCGAAGCCGGTGTGATGCGCTTCCTCAGCGGATTCCCGAATGCGATCCGCCTCGAAGACCTCGCCTACCGTATGGCGATCATCGGCTTCGTCTTCTGGACCTTCACCCTCATCGCCGGCTCGATCTGGGCCGAGCGGGCCTGGAGCCGCTACTGGGGTTGGGACACGAAGGAAGTCTGGACGCTCGTGATCTGGGTGCTCTACGCGGGCTTCATCCATGCGCGTGCAACCCGTGGCTGGCGCGGCACAAGGTCGGCTTGGCTGTCGATCGTCGCCTATGGCGCCGTCATCTTCAACTTCACCATCGTGAATGTGTTCTTCAAGGGATTGCACGCCTACTCGGGACTGTAGTCGGGCGGGGGATTCAGCCGTCGACTTCTTTCCGGGCGCAGCGTCCCGCAGGGCCGTTGCTGCGAGGATCCTCCGCAGTCGTGTTGAAGCGGTGCAGGAGGGACTGCAACTGCGAGAGCTCTGAGTCGTGCCAACCGGCGAACCGTTCGAGGTAGTCGGCCGAGGTGCGCGCGCGCATTCCTTCGATCGCGGTGTGCGCCGCCTCGCTCGTGGTGAGCAGCATCACCCGCCGGTCGGACTCGGCCTCGCGGGCGTCCACGAGGCCGAGCGCGCGGAGCTTCGTCACCTGACGGCTCACCGTCGCCTTGTCCATGTCGAGGATGCCGCCGAGATCGGTCGCCGTGATCGGCCCGCGGCGCAGGATCGTCTGCAGCAGCATCATGCCCGGCCCGCGGAGCTCCGGGTGGATCTCCTCCGCGTAGCGGGTCCAGCGAGTTTTCGCGGTCGCAAAGGACTGCGAAAACTCGCCGATGATCTCGGCGACCACCTCTTCGCGGACGGCATCACTCATGGTTCTAGCCTAGGCGTCGTTCCGCTTGGAAGGCTCCGCGACGACGGGCATCGACCCGGTATCGACGGTGAGCGCGACGGATTGCCCCATCTGTTCGATCGAGCCGGTGCGCGGCGAGCGCCTGCCCGCCAGTCGCTGCGCGTTGTTCTTGGTTCCGAGGGGGATGTTCGGCAGGAAGATCACCGCGATGATGGCGAGCAGGGCGACGGGTGCGACCGAGAGGAAGACATCGCCGATCGCGTGACCGTACGCGTCCTCGACGACGACCTGCAGTGCGGGGTCGAGTTCGGACACGCGCGGAATCGTGCCGCTCTTCAGCGCGTCGGCTCTGGCCAGCGCGCCAGGGTTCGTCTGCGCGAGCTTCGTGAGGCCCTCGGTCAGCAGTTCGGCGACCCGGTGTCCGAGCACGGTGCCCATGACCGACATGCCGGCGCTGCCGCCGAGCGTTCTGAAGAAGGTGACCGCGCTCGAAGCGGCTCCCATCTGCGTGGGCGGCACGGTGTTCTGCACGACCAGAACGAGGTTCTGCATCGTCATGCCGATGCCGCAGCCCATGATGAACATCGAGACGCCGACGTACCAGAACGAGGTGTCGTAGCGAATCTGCCCCATCATCACGATTCCGACGAGGAGTGCGATGGATCCCGTGACGACGAAGGCCTTCCAGCGGTTGTAGCGGCTGATGAGCTGGCCGACCACGGTCGATGAGCCGAGTACTCCGGCCATCATCGGGAGGGTCAGCAGGCTCGATTCGATCACGCTGCGGCCGCGGGCGATCTGCATGTACTGTCCGAGGTAGACGACGGTGGCGAACATCGCGATGCCGACGGCGACGCTGGCGATCACCGACATGGTGAATGTGGCGTTCTTGAAGAGGGTGAGTGGAATCAGCGGTTCTTCGGCGCGAAGCTCGACGAAGACGGCGATGATCAGGAGAACGACGCCTGCGCCGACCATGAGCGCGGTCTGCCAGGAGGCCCAGTCGAAGTCGCTGCCGACGAGGGTGATCCAGATCAGCAGGCTCGAGAAGCCCGCAGAGATCAGTACGGCGCCGGCGTAGTCGAGCTTGACCTTGCGGCGGCTGGTTGGCAGGTGCAGGGTCAGCTGCAGCATGATCAGTGCGACGACGGCGAACGGGACTGCGACGTAGAAGTTCCAGCGCCAGCCGATGGTGTCGGTGAAGAGGCCGCCGATCAGTGGACCGCCGACGGTGGCGACGGCCATGATCGCGCCCATGATGCCCATGTACTTGCCGCGTTCGAGCGGGCTGAGGATCTCTGCGAGCACGATCTGGCCGAGCACGCCGAGGCCGCCGACGCCGAGGCCCTGCACGGTGCGGAACGAGATCAGCCAGGTGGCGTCGTGCGCCATGCCGGCGAAGATGGACCCGAGCGTGAACACGATCAGTGCGAGCTGCAGCAGCACCTTCTTGTTGGTGAGGTCGGCGAGCTTGCCCCAGATGGGCGTGGAGATGGCCGAGGCCAGCGAGGTCGCCATGACGACCCAGGTGAAGGTCGCCTGGGTGCCGCCGATGTCGGCGATGATGCGCGGCATCGAGGTGCCGACGACGTTCATCGCGAGCATCGAGACGAACGTGCTCATGAAGATGCCGGCGAGTGCCCAGTTCTTGGCGCGGCCGGTGAGGACGAGTGGGAGGGCTCCCGTTCGGGGGCTTGGCGAAGCCGAGGTTGTGGTGTCAGTCATGGAGGGTTGAGTGCCTTCGGGTGTGAGGGGCGAGGATCGCGGCGCGCAGCGGGCTCTCCCCGGCGCGCCAAACAAGTTGACGAAAATCAACTATAAGAGATTCGTTGACTTTCGTCAACTAATCGGAGAGCGCCCGGGTCTCGTCCTGCCGCGCCGCAGCCAGAGCAGCCACCCCGGTCTCCCGCCCTGTTCAGTGCCGCGCTGCGGCCGGAGCCGCCAGCAAACCACGGAAGACGCACGAAACGGCGGAAGCCGCACGCTCATGGATCCGCAATTTCGTGCGTCTTCCGCAGTTTCTGGCGAGCGGACTCATGGAGTCCTCATGCGCGGGGCGTACGGGTCCCCGTCCAAAAATGCGAGAATAGTGGAATGGCTCTCGCAGACGGCTCAGGCATCATTCGCATCGGCGTGATCGGCGGTGGGCAGCTCGCACGGATGATGGTCCCGCCCGCGATCCACCTCGGCCTGCGCATCAGTGTGCTCGCCGAGAACGAGGGGTCGAGCGCGGACCGTGCGGCGGACCGGGTCGGCGACTACCGCGACCCCGAGACCGTCTACTCCTTCGCCGAGACCGTCGACGTGGTGACGTTCGACCATGAGCACGTGCCGCCGTCAATTCTTCGCGAGCTCGAGTCTCGCGGGGTCAGCGTGCATCCGCGTCCCGATGCGCTGCAGTTCGCGCAGGACAAGATTCTGATGCGCGAGAAGCTCGCCGATCTGGGGGTTCCCGTGCCCGCTTGGGCCGCAGTCGCGAATGAAGCGCAACTGCAGGCCTTCATCGATGCGCATGGCGGCCGGGCTGTCGCGAAGACCGCCCGCGGCGGGTACGACGGCAAGGGTGTGCGTGTGATCTCGCAGGCGGACGAGGTGCGGGATTGGTTCACCGCGCTCGCCGAGGATGGGCGCGGGGGGTTTCTGCTCGTCGAAGAGCTCGTCGACTTCGTGCGTGAGCTGTCCCAGCTGGTCGCCCGGCGGCCGAGCGGGGAAGTGCGGGCGTGGCCGGTGGTGGAGACGATCCAGAAGGGCGGGGTGTGCGCCGAGGTGCTGGCTCCCGCGCCCGTGCAGCGCGCGGAGACCCTCGACGATGCCGCCCGGATCGGGCTGACCGTTGCCGAGGGGGTCGGGGTGACCGGCGTTCTCGCCGTCGAGATGTTCGAGACGGCCGATGGGCGCGTGCTGGTGAACGAGCTGGCGATGCGGCCGCACAATTCGGGCCATTTCTCGATCGAGGGCTCCGTGACGAGCCAGTTCGAGCAGCACCTTCGCGCAGTTGCCGATCTGCCGCTCGGCGACACCGCGATGACCGCGCCGGCTGCGGTCATGGTCAATGTGCTGGGGGGACCGGCGGAGGGTCCGATGCCGGTGCGCTACCCTGCGGTGCTCGCCGCTCACCCGACCGCGAAGGTGCACAGCTACGATAAGACGCCGCGGCCTGGTCGGAAGGTGGGGCATGTGACGGTCGTCGGCGAGGATCTGGCGGCAGTGCTCGCCGAGGCTCGCGCTGCCGCTGCCGCGTTCGACTGAGTCGTGGCCGCGGCGCGGCTACTGTTCGAGTTTCTTCTGCTCGTCGAACCACTGCAGGATTTCGCGCATACGCTGTTCGACCTCGACGAAGTAGGCGTTCATCTTGCGGAGGTTGGCGGTGGCGGGGGAGTCTTCGTCTTCGAGCTCCTGCAGCGTGTGCAGGGCGAGGTTGGCGTAGGACTGCACTCCGGAGATGCCGTCTTCCTCCATGTTCCGCCACGCGTCCGGGTGGATGATGAGGCCGGTCTGGCGGCTCCCCGGAATGCCGACGCGCAGGGCGAACCGCTTGTCGAGCAGGGTTCTGGTCGCCGTGCTGACCGCACCGAGGCTGGCGTCGAGCTGGTCTCTGAGCTCGGCCTGCGTCAGGGGGCCGTCCGCGACGAGCAGGCATCCGAGGACGCGGCCGACCATGCGCGGCATCCAGCGGATTCCTTCGACGAGAAACCCCAGCGCCTCGATGAATTCCATGCGCGCATCGTCGATTCGCGCATCGTCGGGCGACACCTTGACTGCATTGTCCTGCACTGATTCACCTCGCTCCTGAATGACTCTACTCCGGGAGTAGTCAAGATGCTATTTTATTTATATAGTTTCAGTAATTTCTGAAAATTAAGCTAATCTAGAAATCCAGACTCAAAGGTGAGTACATGACGGAGCACACGAATACCCGGTTGCACGAGCGTGTCGAAGAGATCGCTCGTAGGTTCGGCTGGCTCAACCGGCCCAGCGCTGAAGTCGATGCGTGGATCGAGGCCGAGAACCTCCGCAGCGCGGCGCATCTCGATGCCGTCGACGGGATCGATGCGATCCGCGACTCGCTCGGAGCGCTCCTCTCGGTCGAGCACCGCTCGCTGCCGAAGGAGGCGGGTGGGCGTACCTTCCAGCTGCGCAGGGGAGCGGGCGAAGAGCAGCACTCGCTCTGGGTTTCGGAGGAGCGCGGCGAGCGGATCCTCGTGTCCGCGGACGAACTCGAGTCGACGACCGACTCGATCGCGACGTTCTCGCCGAGCCCCGATGGCGCTTACGTCGTCTGGACCGCGTCGACGGGCGGCGCCGACTGGCAGCTGGCTCGCGTTCGCGATGCCGCGAGCGGAGTCGATCTCGAGGATCGGCTGATCGGGATGAAGTGGCCCGATCTGGCCTGGCTCGACGACTCCACGTTCGTCTACATGTCTTGGGCGATGCCTCCTGAGGGTGAGGAGCTGACCGCGCTCAACTCCGGCTCCACGATTCGGGTGCATCGAATCGGAACCGATCAGTCGCAGGACCCGGTGATCTACGAGCCGAGCGAGACGAGCTGGGTGATCCCCTCCGCCTCCGACGATGGCGAGTGGCTGCTGCTGCAACAGCTCAAGGGCATCGTTCCGGCGACCGTCTACCGACGCCCGATTCCGCTGAGCGCAGACGACGAGTGGGAGACGGTGATCGACGACGAGGGTCCGGACACGCTCGTCGGCGTGCACGAGGACGAGACGCTTCTGCTCAGCTTCCGCGGACACTCCGCAGGCCGGCTGATCGGCCTGCGCGGGGGCGAGCGCATCGTGTACGAGTCCCCTGATCGCGAGCCGCTCACCGATGCCTTTCAGCTGGGCGAGCACGTGGTGCTGGTCTCGCACACCTTCGAGGGGACTCGCTTCACTGTCGTCTGCTTGCGTGATGGCACAGTCCGACAGCGGGTGCTCCTGCCGGCGAATGTGGTCGTGCATTCGGTGAGTGAACTCGGCGATCGGGCGCTCGCGCTCGATCTCGAGGTGATCGGCGGGGAGCGTGCGGTGCGTCGGGTCGACCTCGATGCGCTTCCCTCCCTCGCCGAGCCGGGCGACGCGCCACTGCTCGTCGAGACCGTGTGGGCGACGAGTGCCGATGGCACCAGGGTGCCGATGCGGGTGGTGCGACAGCACGGCGATGCGCCGAGGGGCGATGCGCGAGTCTTCCTCTCCGTGTACGGCGGCTACTCGATCCCGTTCTTGACGAACGGGTACAGCTCCTGGCACCTGGCCTGGGTGCGATCGGGTGGCGTCCTGGCGTATGCCGGGGTGCGTGGCGGCGGTGAGTTCGGCGAGAGCTGGCACGAGGCTGCGCGCCGGGACCGAAAGCGGCATGGCATCGAGGATCTCATCGCGTGTGCCGAGTGGTTCGAGCAAGCGGGCTGGAGCGGTCCGGGTCGGGTCGCCATCAACGGCATGTCCAACGGTGGGCTGATGACCTCTGCGGCGCTCGTGCGCAGACCTGAACTGTTCGGCGCGGTGGTGACTGAGGTGCCGGTGGCAGACATGCTGAACTTCCATCGGTACACGGCGGCGCACGGCTGGATCGCGGAGTACGGGGATCCGGACGATCCTGCGGACCGCGCGTTCCTCGCCGAGTACTCGCCCCTGCACAATGTGTACGCCGATCGGCGTTACTCGCCCACCCTCGTGCTCACGGCAGACCAGGATGACCGGGTGCCGCCAGGGCCGCATGCCTATCCGCTCGCGGCGGCGCTGCGCGAGACGGTCGACGGGGAGGCCCGGACCTTCCTGCAGGTGACCCGGAACGCGGGACACGCGACGGGTCGTTCGCTCGCCGATACGATCGCCGAGCGCGCTGCGGTGCTCGGTTTCTCGGCGTGGGGAATCGAGAAGACTTCACCCACACACGCACAAAGGAATGGAGCTGCACTGTGATGTTTGCAAGGAAAGGTACGCGCAGAGTCGCGCATGCCATTGGAGGCGCTGCACTCGCACTCGCCCTCCTGTCGAGTTGTTCGGTGCCGGGAACGGGCGGCGGCAGCGGAGGCGAGGGCGGCACGAGTTTCAAGATCTCGATGTACGACCCGGTGAATCTGACGCCGGCGAACACCTGGGACTACAACCTCAGCAAGATGCTGTTCACGACGCCGATGGACCTCGATGCGGAGTCGGGCGAGCCCGTTCCCGCCGCCGCGAAATCGGTCGAGTCCGATGATCAGCTCACGTGGACGATCACGCTGCAGGACGGATGGACCTTCCACAACGGCGAGCCGATGACCTCGCAGAGCTTCGTCGACGCCTGGAACACTGCGGCGCTCGGGAAGAACGCCTGGCTGCAGAACGGCAGCTTCAGCAAGATCGTCGGCTACGCCGAGATGAATCCCGCGGAGGGCGAGCCTCAGGCGACCGAGCTCTCTGGCCTCGAGGTCGTGAGCGATACGGAATTCACCGTGACACTGACCGAGCCGTTCGGTCTCTTTCCGTACCTGTTGACCTCGAACGCGTTCGCGCCGATGCCCGAGGCGGCCTTTGCAGACCTCGACGGGTTCGGAAAGCAGCCGATCGGCAACGGCCCCTACTCGATCGTGAACTCGTACGAGCCGAACCAGCCCGTAGAGGTCACTCGTTTTGAGGAGTATCAGGGAAGGCCCGGCAACGCCGACCAGATCACCTTCGTGCCCTATCAGAGCCAAGATACTGCGTTCAACGATCTCCTCGCGGGCAACATCGACATCGTGTACCCGGTCCCGCCGGATCGCCTCGGCGACGTCGACGGTCTCGTCGACGGGCGCACCGCGGTATCGAAGATCCCGAATCTGAACTACCTCGGCCTCCCGCTGTGGGACGAGCGGTACAGCGACGTGCGGGTTCGCCAGGCGCTCTCGATGGCGATCGATCGCGATGCGTTCACCGAGAAGATCCTGAACGGAGCCGGTGCGTCGGCCAGCTCGCTCGCGCCCGACACGGTGGTCGGTTCGCAGGAGAACGTCTGCGAGTCCTGCACCTTCGATCCCGATGCGGCGAAGAAGCTGCTCGAGGAGGCCGGAGGCTGGAGCGGGGAGATGGTGCTTTACGGCGACCAGTACACGGGGCGCGATCAGGAACTGCAGGCGATCGCCAATCAGTTCAAGAACGTGCTCGGCATCGAGGGCATCACCTTCGAGCTCAGCAGCTATGCCAAGCATGCCGAGATCGTCGACGCGCGTCAGGTGCAGGGGCCGTTCCAGCTCTACATGGGCGCTTACTATCCGCACATCTCGGACTTCCTCGGTCCGCTGGTCACGACCGATGGGTACGGGAACAAGAGCGGGTACAGCAACCCGCGGGTCGACGCGCTCGTCTCCGAGGCGAACGGTCTGTCGGTCGAGGACGGTATCCCGTTGTTCGAGGAAGCGGAGAAGCTGGTCTGGCAGGACATGCCGATCATTCCTCTCTACTACGGCTACTACACGGCAGCATGGTCGGACAACGTCCAGTCCGTGCCCGTCGGATTCAGCGGTCTGGGCGACCTGCGGGACGTGAAGGTCAACTAGCGCAGTTCGATCCGCGAGTCCGGTGCCCGGCACATACGATGCCGGGCACCGGACCCCATTCGAGAGGAAACGATGGCAGGGTACATCGTCAAGCGACTGCTGCAGGTGATTCCGGTGTTCCTGGGGACCACCTTTCTCATCTTCGTGGTGGTCTACGCGCTGCCGGGCGATCCGATTGCGGCGCTCGGGGGCGGCAAGCAGCACCTATCTCCTTCCGTCTACAACGAGCTCAGGCAGAGATACAATCTCGATGATCCGCTGCTCGTGCAGTACGGCAAGTACATGCTCAATCTGTTCCAGGGCAACTTCGGCACCGATTTCCAGGGTCACGAGGTGTCGGCGATCATCGCGCGCAACTGGCCGACCAGCATTCTGCTCGGCACGACGGCGTGGGCCATGCAGGTCGTCGTCGGCATTCCGCTCGGCATCTGGGCTGCCCTGAATCGCGGCCGATTCCCGGATCATCTCGTCGGCATCGTCACGACGCTCGCCTTCGCGGTGCCGGTGTTCGTCGTCGCCTATGTCTCGCAGATCCTCTTCGGGGTGCAGCTGAAGTGGTTTCCGGTCGCGGGTGTCTCTGCCGGGTGGCCGATCGCGTTCATCGTGCCGGCTGCGGCGCTCGCCATCATGGGGCTCGCCGCGACTGCCAGGCTGACTCGTTCGAGCCTCATCGAGAACCTGGGTTCCGATTACGTGCGCACGGCGATCGCCAAGGGGATCCCGCGCAGACAGGTGATCATGAACCATGCGATGCGCAACTCGCTGATACCGGTGGTCACCTATCTCGGCATCGAGTTCGGTGCGCTCATGGGCGGCGCGATCATCATCGAGGGCATCTTCAATCTGCCGGGTCTCGGCAACCAGATCTTCCTCGCCATCGGCCAGCAGAACGGCCCGACGGTCGTCGGGATCTCGACGCTTCTCGTCATCGTGTTCCTGGTCGTGAATCTCATCGTCGACGTGCTCTACGCCTATCTTGATCCGAGGATCCGCCATGCCTGAGACTGTCTCCGCACCTCGCACCGAGGCCATCGTCACCGCCGCGCCGCGCCGGAAGCTCTCGTTCGCCCTGCTGCGCAGGCCGGGCTTCACCATTCCGGCGGTCGTCGTGCTGCTGTTCCTGGTCATCTCTGTGGTCCCTGCGCCGTTCGCCTCGCTGTTCGGCAACGGCGATCCACGCGAGTGCGATCTCATGTATTCGGGAATGCCGCCCAGTTCGGGGCATCCCTTCGGTTTCGATGTGCAGGGCTGCGATCTCTACGCGAACGTGATCTACGGCGCGAGGCCGTCGATCACGATCGCGATCCTCGTCACATTCTCGACCATGCTCATCGCCATCGTGCTCGGCCTCCTCTCGGGCTTCTACGGGGGCTGGTTCGACAACGTGCTCGGGCGAATCACCGATGTCTTCTACGGGTTTCCGTTCATGGTCGCCGCCATCGTGATTCTCACGGCGATCGGTGTGCGCAACATCCTCACCGTATGCGTCACGCTGGCCATCTTCTCGTGGCCGACGCAGACGCGCGTCATGCGTTCGAATGTGATGAGTGTGAAGCATATGGAGTACGTGCGGGCGGCCAGAGCGCTCGGCGCGTCGAACGGCAGGCTGATGCGCAAGCATATTCTGCCGAACGCGGTGCAGCCGGTCATCGTGCTCAGTAGCCTGAGCGTGGGTGGCATCATCGCGGGCGAGGCCGGGCTCACCTATCTGGGTGTCGGGCTCCAGGCTCCGGCGATCTCGTGGGGGTTGCAGCTCAACACCGCGCAGAACTATTTCAACTCCCACCCTCATCTGCTGATCTTCCCGTCGCTCTTCCTGTGCGTCACCGTGCTCGCTTTTGTGATCCTCGGTGACACCGTGCGCGACATCCTCGACCCGAAGGTGCGCAAATGAGCGAGGCGCTGTTGACCATCGAGGGCCTGAACGTCAGTTTCGGCGGGCGCGACCAGCCGAAGATCCGGGCCGTGCGAGATGTCTCGTTCACGGTGGGCCGGGGCGAATGCGTCGTGGTGCTCGGGGAGTCCGGTTCGGGGAAGTCGGTGACTGCGCAGTCGATCCTCGGACTGCATGATCCCCGCAGTACTTCGATCGAGGCCGACCGGCTGGAATTGGACGGGGAGGACCTGCGTTCGAGCGACCTGAACCGGGTGCGGGGCAGCCGGATCGCGATGGTGTTCCAAGACGCCCTTTCTGCGCTGAACCCGGTCCACCGGGTGGGGCAGCAGATCGCCGAGTCGTTGCGCGTGCACCGGGGGCTGTCGAAGCGTCAGGCCGAGGAGCGGGCGGTCGAGCTCATGCGCGCCATGCAGATCCCCGATCCCGAGCAGCGGGCGAGAAACTATCCGCATCAGCTCTCGGGCGGTATGCGTCAGCGCATCATGATCGCGATGGCGTTGGCGCTCGAACCCGAATTGCTGATCGCAGACGAGCCGACGACGGCCCTCGATGTGACGGTGCAACTGCAGATCCTGGAGTTGCTGCGAACCATGTGTCGCGAGCGGGGAATGTCGCTGCTGATGATCACGCACGATGTGGGTGTTGCTGCGGAGATGGCCGACCGCATCGTCGTGATGTATGCGGGCAAGGTCGTCGAGGTCGGGTCGGTGCGCGAGATCCTCAAGCAGCCGAAGCACCCATACACTCGCGGACTGCTCGGTTCGGTGCCGCGCACGGATCTCACCTCGCTGCCGACTCCGATTCCCGGCGGCCTGCCCGACCCGCGAAGGATTCCCGAGGGCTGCGTGTTCGCTCCCCGATGCGAACTCGCCGAAGCGCGCTGCTTCAGTGAACAGCCCGAGATGCAGCATGGTGCGACCGGGCGCGAGCTCGCGTGCCACCTCGAACGAGTGGACGGATCGGATGGTGGTCGAGATGAGTGAGGTGCTGTTCGAGGGGGTGCAGCTCCGGAAGTACTTCGACACGAAGCGAAGCGGGCGCGGGCGCGCCACTGTGAAGGCGGTCGACGGGGTCGATCTGGTGCTGAGGAGGGGCGAGTGCCTCGCGCTGGTCGGGGAGTCCGGCTGCGGGAAGAGCACTCTGGCGACGCTCGTCACGCGCATGGAGGAGCCGACCTCGGGTGAGATGCGCTTCGACGGCAATCCGGTGGCGCGCGACCGCCGTTCCGCGCTTGCGTTTCGTCGCGATGTGCAGATCGTGCTGCAGGATCCTTTCACCTCGTTGAACCCGCGAATGACCATTGAGGCGGTGCTGCGCGAGCCTTTCGAGATTCACGCGGACCTTGTGCCTCGCTCTGGGTGGCGGGCGAGGTCGATCGAGTTGCTTGAGATGGTCGGCCTCGGTGAGGAGCATCTCGGCCGGTACCCTCACGAGTTCTCGGGCGGTCAGCGCCAGCGAGTGAGCATCGCGAGGGCGCTCGCCGTCGAGCCGCGGGTGCTCGTGCTCGACGAGCCGCTTTCCGCGCTGGACGTCTCGGTGCAGGCTCAGGTGGTGACGCTGCTCAAGGATCTGCAGTCGAGGCTGGGGCTGTCGTATCTGTTTATCTCTCACGATCTTGCCGTGGTGCGCAGCATGGCCGACCGCGTTGCGGTGATGTATCTGGGCAGGATCGTGGAGGAGGGTTCGACGGAGAGCGTCTACGGCGATCCGAGGCATCCGTACACTCGTGCGCTCCTGTCGTCGTCTCCGGTGCCCGATCCTGATCGCCGGGACGAGGGGGGCCGAATCCTGCTCTCGGGCGACGTGCCGAGTCCGATCGATCCGCCCAGCGGGTGCGCGTTCAGGACGCGCTGCTGGCGGGCCCTCGAGAGCTGCGCGCAGGCTCGGCCCGATCTCGAGCCGTTGCATTCGGGCGCTGAGGAGCATCGTGTGGCATGCTTCCGTGCGGAGGATCCCGAGGGGGTGTGAGTGCGGTCGGTCCGTCGCGCTGAACGCGCGAGCGCGAATGTGCAATCTGCACAATTGTTGGTCGGGGATGTGCCAGTATGCAAGGGGGGCCGAGCTCGGCTCCCGTAGTACGCTCAGCCTACTCACGGGTCAACGGTGACCGTGCGAAAGGACAGACATGCTGCTCAGTTACCTCCCCTGGAAGTCGCCCGCGGCGGGTTCGGACCGCCCCTGCATGAGTGACGCGACTCGCACGTTCTCCTATCGAGAGGTCGAGGATCGCGCGGCGGCCTTCGCCGAACAGCTCACTGACCGCGGTGTCGGCGAGGGAGACGTGCTCGCGATCATGCTGCCGAACAGCCTCGAACTGCTGATCGGGATTCTCGGCGCCTGGCGCGTCGGTGCGGCCGCGACCCCGATCAATCCCACGTTCACGGCGCGCGAACTCGACTACCAGCTCGCAGATTCCGGAGCAAAGCTGCTCCTCGCCTCGCCAGGAACGATGTCTGGCATCGATCTGATCACTCCCGAGCAGATGCACGAGCGCTCCGCGCGCCCCGCGGAGGATCCCGAGATCCCGCTCGACGCCGTCGCTCTTCTCGTCTACACGAGCGGTTCGACCGGCCAGCCCAAGGGCGTGATGCTCGATCACGCGAACGCGCTCGCGATGGCGACCCAGATGGCCGAGACCTGCTCGATCACGGCGGACGATCATGCGCTGCTGGTGTTGCCGCTCTTCCACGTCAATTCCATCATGGTGAGCTTCCTCACCCCCATCTCGGTCGGCGGCAGGGTCACCGTGCTCGACCGTTTCGCACCGGACACCTTCCTCGCTGCGATCGAGACGTTCGGGCCGACCTACTTCTCGGCAGTCCCCGCGATCTACGCCCGTCTCGCCGAGCTGCCCGAGACCACCACAGTCGACACGAGCTCGTTGCGCTTCGCCATTTGCGGCGCCGCACCTGTCTCGAAGGAGTTGCTCGAGCGGATCGAGCATCGCTACGGAATCTCGCTCGTCGAGGGGTACGGTCTGACCGAGACGACCTGCGCGAGCGCCTGCAATCCGGTGAACGGCGTGCGCAAGCCGGGCACTGTCGGGCCGGCGATCAGGGGGCAGCGGATCGCGGTGGTGGGTCCGGACGGCACGGAGGTCCCGGTGGGGGAGCGCGGCGAGGTCGTGATCTCTGGACCGACGGTCATGCGCGGCTACCTCGGTAGGCCGGAGGCGACGGCGGAGACGATTCGAAACGGCTGGTTGCACACGGGGGACGTCGGGATCCTCGACGAGGACGGGTACCTCACGATCGTCGACAGGATCAAGGACATGATCATTCGCGGCGGCGAGAACATCTATCCGAAGGAGATCGAGGGCGTTCTGGCCGAGCATGACGCCGTGCTCGAAGCGGCGGTGATCGGCGCGCCGCATGCTGCACTCGGTGAGGTGCCGGTCGCGGAGGTCGTGCTGATGCCGGGCGCGACCACCACTCCGGAGGAGCTGACGGAGCACTGCCGAGAGCTGCTCGCCAAGATCAAGGTGCCTGTGCGCATGTCGATTGTGAGCGACCTCCCGCGGAACCCCGTGGGCAAGGTCGACAAGCCGCGCATGCGTCGCGAGGCCGCGCCGGTCGATGTGCCGATAACCACGACCGTCGCTCTTCCCGGAGCGTAGAGATGGTGAGCGATGAGGCCCGTGATGCACTGCGAGAGGTGGTGGTGCGGGTCGAAGAGGATCATCCTGACATGGCGGTGCAGATGCGGGATCTGCTCGCGAGCAGCATCGATTCCCTGCAGGGGGATCAGCAGTTGCTCGAATTGCTGCAGGCGAGCATTGAGAGCAACCTCTCCACGATCTTCCATATGATCATCAATGACATCGATCTGCAGTCGCTCAAGCCCCCGACCGCCGCGGTGGAGTACGCCGTGCGTCTTGCCCAGCGCGATATTCCGCTTTCATCGTTGACCCGCGCGTACTACCTCGCGCAGAGCATGTTCTTGAGGATCGCACTCGATGAGGTCGAGCGCCTCGAACTGCCCGACGGCAAGCGCCTCGAACTGGTGCGAGGTCTCGCCAACTTGATCCACAGCTATATCGACTGGATGCTGCAGCGCATCACCGAGGAGTACGGTACGGAGCATCGCAGGTGGTGGTCCGCTCGGGCGACGACGAACACTGCGATCATTCTCAAGGTGCTTCGCGGGGACACTGTCTCGCCTCAGCGTTTCGCGGCCGAGACCCACTACGATCTGGATCAGCGTCATCTGGCGATGGTGGCCTGGTTCGAGGATCCGTCGGGCGGGGTCGAGGCGCAGCAGCGCCTCGACCGGCTGGTGCGGCAGGTCGCTGCGCTGCTCGGATCGCCTCGTGCACCGTTGATCAGTGCGGTCGATCGGACGACGGCCTGGTCGTGGGTCTCGATGCCGGTGGCGGAGTTGGCCGCGAAGACGCGTGCGAGCATCGACGTGGTGATTGCGCGGGCGCAGGGCGTGCGACTCTCGCTCGGCGGTATCGAGTCCGGCGCGCCGGGCTTCCGCATTTCGCACCAGCAGGCGGTCGGGGCATGGCATGTCGCGCAATCGTCCAACCGCTACCGGTCGGCACCAGTGGTGGCCGATTCCGATCCGAATGTGGCGCTCACTTCGATCCTGCTCAAGGATCAGGCGGAGTCGGTGCGGTGGATGAACCGTGTGCTCGGGCGCTATGCCGGCGCTGGAGAGTCCAACAGTGCGGTGCGGGAAACTCTCCGGGTGTTCTTCGCGACGGGCCAGAACTACTCTCGCACGGCCGAACTGACGGGGGTGCACAGGAATACGGTGCGGCATCGGGTGGCGCGTTTCGAGGCCGAGCGTCGAGGAATGCAGCATCTCGATCCGCTGGAGGTTGCACTCGCGCTTCGGATCCACGACGTCTTCGGAGCCTAGGTCTCCGTGTCCGCACCGCACGTTCAGAAAGCGGGCATAGGGTGTGACCTGGGGCTCGACGACCGCGTGCCCTGGAAGGCTTGGCGAGTGAAGACCATCAGCTACAACCTCCGCAAGAATCGTGCTCTGGGCGAACTCGGCGGCTTGGTGGATACGCATGAAATCGATGTGCTCTGCCTCCAAGAGGCGGATTCGATCGCACTCCCGGCTGAGCTCGGGCATCTGAGTCTCGTGCACGCGACCGAGAGGAATCGCTTGGGGCTTGCCATGTACGTGCGCGAGGATCGATTCCGTGTGCGGGCGACGCAGACGTTCCAGTTGAAGAAGTCCTTGCACGATCGGGTGTTGCAGCCGGCGCACGAGCGGCTGCTCGGAGCGCGGTTGCACGATCGTCAGACGGGACGTGATCTGGTGGCTGCTTCGTTCCATGCGGCGCCGCTCACCGCACTGAATTCGTTGCGTCGGCATCAGATCAGCGCCGCCCTCGCCGAGCTGCGAATCCTCGGTCCCGGCCTGCCGGCGCTGATGGTCGGGGATTTCAATTATCCCGTCTTCCAATCGCGGCTCGATCGTCACGTGAGCGGCGAAGGGTATGAGCTTTCGCTGAGCGACAAGCGCACCTACACCCGTTACAAGATGTTCCGCGGGCACTACGACTTCGCGACGTCCTCGGGATTCCGCATCGAGTCCGTCCGCACGCTGGATCAGGGCACGAGCGACCATCTGCCGATCCTCGTGCAGGCGAACTTCGAGGAGCAGGCCGCGCTTTCGCATCGGTAGATTCTCGGTCGGGCTCTCCGGGGACCGCATCCGCCGCCGCTGGAGAGCCCGAATCGGTTTCGTGGCTAGGGTACCTGGATCACTCCGTCCACGAAGAGTTCTGCACCGGGCACGAGCAGCGGACCGGGCACGGTCATCACGCCGACGACGGGCGGCTCGTGCGGAATGAGCTGGCGCAGCTTCGCCGCGACGACGCCCGCGGTCGATTCGTTCTGGCAGAAGACTCGGAGTTGCGCGAGGGAGTCCAGCGAGGTGCCCGCTTCCGTGCAGACCCGTGCCACCTGCGCGAGTACTTCGTCGACCTGGGTCTCGACGCTCGCTCCGGCGGTCGTTCTCGGGTACTGGTGGGAGAGCCAGACGAGGCTCCCCGCTTTCACCGCTTCGGATTCGAATGCGAGTCGCCCGGCAGGGGTCTGGAGTCGTTCGATGGTGACGCCTTGATCGGGGCGGATGGCGCGAACCTGATGCTCGAGCTTCACTGCACGGTCGCCGTGGCCCATTCCGGTGCCTTCTCGGCGGGGAACTCCGAGTCCGCGCACCGGGACGACGGTTCTCGCGGGCGGGTGGGGGCCGAAGAGCCGTTCCCAGCTCTGGTCGATCTCGTAGATGTCGGCGATGTCGGTGACGAACAGGGTCACGTGCACCACCTCGTCGAGTGCGGCTCCCAGCCGCTGGAGGCGCAGGGCGAGTCGTTCCAGGAGCACTGCGGCTTCGTTTCGGGCTTCGCTGCCAGCCCAGATCCAATCGGCGACGCGTGCGGCCGCCTCGACTTGGCCGGTTGTCGCGTCGAGGGTGACGTCGCCGGTGACGAAGACGTAGGGTCCGGCGAGCACCACATCGGTGTAGGGCGGGCCGTCCTTGTAGGCTTCGCCGAGCTGGGACCAGTCGATCGCCCCTCCGGCTTCTCCCGGGGGCAGCGGTGCCAGTTCCTTCGAGCAGCCCGCGGCGGGCCGAGCGGCGATGCCGAACATTGCGAGGACTGCGCCTTCGGGGGCGACGGGACCGGTGGCGCCCATCATGGTGGTGGGGCGCGCCGTCGCGAGGTAGCGGCTGCGGTTGGTGACGTGGCCGTCTGCGTATGCTTTTGCGGGAATGAATTGTTCGACCTGAACGATCTGGTCCATCTCGGAGCCGAGGGCTTCGAGGTGCCCGGCGATGCGGTCGAAGAGGTAGCTTCCCTGGGCGGTTACTGCAGCTGCGGGGGAGAGGTGATAGGGCGGTTCGACCATCGCGTCCTGAGCGAGGTCGCCCTCTGCCCCATAGGCGGTGCCGCCGAAAAACACGAGCGGGCCGGCTGCGACGGCGCGTGACGCGTAGACGTCTCCGCTGTCCGTCACCTCTGCGACCTGCCGCCCGGTCTGGACGTCGTCGGTTTTCTCGGGCATCTTTCCTCGTTTCTCTCGTGATTCTGGTTCGGTTTCGTCGTTGACTCTGTTGCGCTAAAAGGTTTTATCAATTAAGTTACACGAACGTAGGTCGAGTGGGAAGGAACCATCGTGGGAACACACATCGGAGCAAGCGGAGAACAGGAATTCCATACCCTGATCCATGGCGAGGAGGAGTGGGAGCCCGGGTTCGAACTCGGCATCACCACCGTCAATGTCATGGGCGATCCGCAGAAGCCCGGCATATACGTGATTCGCATCAACTGGCCGGCGAACGTCATGAGCCTGCCTCACGTGCATCCCGAGGATCGGCATGTCACCGTCATCTCGGGAACGTGGTGGGCCGGAATCGGAGACACCTTCGATCCCGACTCCGCGGTCCCGATGACTGCGGGGGACTACATGTTCCATCCGGCGGGCGGAGTGCACTGGGATGGGGCGAAGAGCGAGGGCGCGGTGATCGAGATCGTCGGCTACGGCCCCACGGGATTGGTTCCCTGCACGGAGAACCCGAACGAGTTCACGCGCCTGTGAGGCGTGGGCAGACGAGGAAGAAGGATCTGATGACAGAACAGACAGATGTCCAGGAACGAATTGAGCGGGCCAGGCTTCGGGCAGAACAGCTGGGTATAGTTGTTTCAATCGCAGCCGTGGATGGAGGCGGGCACTTGCTTGGTTTTCTGCGCATGGAAGGAGCCTCGTTCATGACCGTCGACATCGCGATCGGAAAGGCGTGGACTTCCGCGGCATTCCGTGCACCGAGTGCGGCGATCGAGAAGAACATGGCCGCAGCCCCTGCGTTCGCGGCCTCCGTCGCCGTCACGATGGACGGGCGCTTCATGCCTCGCCAGGGTGGACTGGTCGACAGCGCCGCGGGGATCGCGGTCGGCGTGAGCGGCGGCAGCGCCGACCAGGACGAAGATATCGCACGCGCTGCCCTGTCAGAAGGGCAGTAGAGCAGTCATTACTCAAGGAGAAGGCGACATGATCCTGCGAGGCCACGGGATGGGATCAGCCCTATGACACCGGGAAAGCGCCGGGCGGACATTCGTGACGTGGCGCGTGAGGCAGGAGTCTCGGCCGCCACCGTCTCTCACGCCCTGAACGACAAGGGCCGCGTCTCCCCGGAGACCCGGGAGCGGGTGCGTCGGATCGCACTCGAACTCGGGTATCGCCCGAGCCCTTCGGCCCGAAATCTGGTGAGTCAGCGGAGCGGACTGATCGGACTCGTCGTCTCCTCGAGTTCCTGGGAGACCATGCAGCGCGGCACGCTGCACTACTTCACGCAGTTGATGATGGGCGCCACGACCGAGGCGCTGACCCGCGGCTACGCGCTCGCCTCGTTGCCGCTCGAGAAGGATCTGGGCAGCCACATCCAGCTCGACGGCGCGATCGTGGTGGATCCGATCGCGTCGGATCCGATTCTCGAGCGTTTGCGGGAGCGGAATATTCCCTATTTGACGACGGGGCGCGACGCCGCGGACTCCGAGAGCCGCAATTGGGTGGATAACGACCACGCCTATGGCGCCGAACTGGTGCTGAAGCATCTCTACGAGAATGGCGCGCGTCGGCCGATCCTGCTCTCGCCCGAGAACGAGATCTCGTTCACACGGGACCTCGAGGGATCGTTTCGAAGGTGGTGCGTGGAGAAGGGCCTGGATTTCACCGTGCTCTACACGCAAGAGGATTCGATGGAGCGCGACGGGTTCGAGGTGATGAGCGAACTGCTCTCGCGTGAGTCGCCGCCCGATGCGCTCTTCGCCGCATACAGCCCGCTGGCGTTCGGTGCGGCGACGGCGGCGAACGCGGCGAACGTCCGGGTGCCGGAGGACTTGTTGATCGTCACCACTGCGACCGATGAGATCTCGTCGTATCAGGGGAGGAGCCCGCAGCTCACGTCTCTCGACCTGCATCCAGAACGGCTCGGCAGCAAGGCGGTGCAGCTGCTGATCTCGCTGATGGACGGCGATGAGAGCGGCTTGCCGCACCTCATCAAGCCCGATCTCACGATCCGGGAGTCGACGCGTCCGACGCCGTAGTCGTGACGTCACCCGCGCCGTTTCGGCGAACGCCCCACGGCGCGGGTGACCCGTGACGCCGCCAGGAATTCGACCTTCGGAACGTCGGAATTTCGGCAACGAGTGTTGCATATATGGCCGAACGGGCATGCGTCGCGGTGTGACTCTCCATCGGAGGGGCCGCGAACGAATGCGAAGTCTATACAAGCCGCAATGAGTGTGTTACGCTTCCCTCAGACGGTTGCCAAAACGCTTAACCACGTCACATGATCAAGGAGGATCCAATGACATTCAGAGTCCTAGTTTCCGGAGCGGGGATTGGTGGGCTCAGTGCTGGGCTCGCGCTCAAGCGCGCTGGGTTCGACGTCACGGTCTATGAGCGTCACCCCGAACTGCGCACGGCCGGGGCTGGTCTGAACGTCTGGCCGAACGGCGTGCGGGTGCTCTACGACCTGGGCCTCAGGGAAGAGTTCGACCGCACCGCGAACCTGCTGGAGCTGTACACGACGTACTCCAGCACTGGCGAGCTGATCGGCAAGGAAGACCTCGTGGAGTACCGGACCAGGTACCGGGCTCCGGTGACGGGGGTCTACCGCAAGGATCTGAGCGCAATGCTCGCACAGCACCTCGGAGATGATGAACTCCGCTTCAATCACGAGATCGTGAGATACGAAGAGCGCGGCGACCAGATCGTCGTGCACTTCTCGAACGGCGAATCCGCGACCGGTGATCTGCTGATCGCGGCGGACGGCGTGTACTCGGCCATCCGCAAGCAGATGATGGGCGACATCGAGTTCAAGACGGACAAGCACGTGCGCTGGCGGGGCATCTTCCAGGTGGAGGATGCGGGGATTCACCCCAAGAGCGAAGTCGATGTCATCGGGGATCACGGGCACCTGGGCTGGCTCCCCATCGGACGCGGCCTCGCCTATTGGTACGCGGCCGGAGACGGCTTGGACACCAAGGAGCAGGCCCTCGAGTACTTCAATTCCTGGACAGGTTCGCTCGTCCCCCAAGTGTTGCGCGCAACCGATCCGAGCACCATCATCCGGAACGAGCTGATGGACTTCGCGCGTCCGCTCACCTCGTGGACCAAGGGCCGCGTGGCGCTGCTCGGCGACGCCGCCCACCCGATGCTTCCGGGCGTTGCCCAGGGTGCGAACCAGGCACTCGTGGACTCCGCCGTGATCACCAAGCACTTGGTTGAGGCGGATGAGGTGCAGACGGCGCTGGATCGCTACGAGGCCGAACGGATCCACCATGTGGACGAGGTGGTTCGCGTGGCCCGCTCGCTGTTCGCCTACGACGAGAAGCTCGAGGAGTTCCACGAGGCGAATGCCAACCCGATCTTCCGTCACTACGCACGGATCGTCGAGAACCCGGCTGCCGCCTGAGGGCGCCGACGCCGAGAAGACGCGACCTCACCCGAGTGAAACAGACCAAAGATGTTCTTTCAGAAGATGAAGTTGAAGGAGGCCACGGTGCATTCGCAACGCGACACAGTGACTGACCCGACCCGGCTGATCGGAGCCCTCCGATGAGCGCCGCGGTCTCGCAGGGCCGCACCCAATCGTCCAGTCGGCCCCTGCTCGGTCGGATCCAACCCGGAGTGATGTCGGGGAGCCTGGTGATCCTGATTCCGCTCGCGCTCGTCATCATCGGGCTGCAGGCCACCGGGTCCTCGACGCTCGTCGCTGCGGCCACGAACGGCATGATCCTGCTCGTCGCGGCCCTGGCGCTGGCGATGTTCTGGGGCAACTCCGGCACGATGAGCCTGGGTCACGCCGGGTTCATGGCCGTTGGGGCATATGTCGGCGGAATCCTGACCCTGAACCCCAGCATCAAGGAGACGGCGATCCCCGCGCTCCCGGCCTTTCTACGCGAGCACAGCGTGAGCGTCTTCATCGCAGTGCTCATGGTGCTCGTGATCGCGGCGCTGGTCGCTCTGCCGACCGGCGCACCACTGCTGCGCATCACCGGGCACTCGTTCGTCATCGTGAGCTACGCCGTTCTGGTCATCATCAACGTGGTGCTGAATGCGGGAAGCGCCTGGACTCGGGGATCGCAGACCTTTTACGGGCTCGCGGGAGGCATGAACATCTGGCTCGTCTTCGCCGCGGTCGTCGCGACGCTGTTCCTTGCACGCGCAACGCGCGAGTCGGGCACGGGGCTGCAATTGCGCGCGAGCCGCGAGGACGACCTGGCAGCGCGGGCGAGCGGGGTCAACATCGAGGGCAAGCGGCTGTTCGCCTGGGTGCTCAGCGCTCTGCCCGCGGCAGTCGCCGGTTTTATGATGGCGTACTTCCTCAGTGCGTTCACACCTGCCACCTTCTATCTCGATATCACGATCACGCTGGTCGCGATGGTGCTCGTGGGCGGGCTGCACAGCACGACCGGGACGGTCGTCGGGGTCGTCGTGGTCACGGTGCTGATGCGTCTGCTGCAGCCGCTGCAGGATGGCTTCAGCCTCGGCTTCTTCGAGGTGGGCGCGATCAGCGGACTCCCGCAGATCGGGCTCGGCCTGCTGATCCTCATCACGCTCTACCTCCGGCCCAAAGGGCTGATGGGCGGGTGGGAGCTCGACGAGCTGCTGTTCGGCAAGGCCCGTCGGCGGCGAGAGAGGGAGCGAGCGGAGCGGATCTCGGCAGAGACGACCGAGCCGCCGGTGTTCGCCAGGGGCGGTTCGGGCCATCGTGCGGTCTCGCAGGTGCTCTCGGCGGCTCATGTGACGAAGGAGTTCGGAAAGCTCAAGGCGCTCTCCGATGCCGAGATCACGCTGGAGCGCGGGGAGATCGTCGGTCTCATCGGTCCGAACGGCTCCGGCAAGACGACACTGCTGAACGTGCTTTCCGGAGTGCTCAAGGCAAACGAGGGCGAGGTGCGGCTGGACGATCGGCCCATCACGGGCGACTCGCCGCATGTGATTGCTCGGGCGGGCGTCGGGCGCACCTTCCAGAACATCAGGCTGTTCGACAACCTGAGCGTGATCGACAACATTCGCGTCGGCGCGATGAACGGCGGTCGACTCACGAAGAACGGCGATGATCTCGCGCACGCGCTGCTCGCCAAGCTCGACCTGGTCGAGCAGTCCTCGCACATCGCGAAGAGCTTGCCGTACGGGCACCAGCGCCGTCTGGAGATCGCTCGTGCGCTGGCGACGCGGCCCGACTTCCTGCTGCTCGACGAGCCGGCGGCGGGTATGAACGACGCAGAGACGGAAGCCCTGCGCGAGCGGCTGATGTCGATTCGCGACGAGTACCGCATCGGCATCCTGGTGGTCGACCATGCGGTCGGCATGATGGTCAAGCTGTGCGACCGGATCACCGTGCTGAACGAGGGCAAGGTGATCGCAAACGGCCTTCCGCATCAGGTCCAGCGCGATCCGCACGTCATCGAGGCGTACCTCGGCGAGCGCGGGGCCGCGGAGGCAGAACTTCACAACGCAATCAAAGACGATTGACCCAAAAAGAAAGTAGGCAGAGGCAATGTTGAGAAAAAGAGACTATCGAGTGGGACTCGCTGCGGTCGCAGTGAGCGCGCTGCTCCTCGGAGGCTGCGCAAGCGGCGGTGGCGCGAACTCGGGCGGCGGCAGTGAGGGTGAGGAGTTCCGCATCGCCGCAGGGCTCGCCCTTACCGGCGGCTTCGCGGCCTTCGACGAGCCCGCACTGGCCGGGATGCAGATCGCGGTCGACGAGATCAACGAGGCCGGTGGAATGGCCGGCAAGTACCCGATTGTGCTGGATGTCGCCGACGTCCGGTCCGATCCGGGCGAGGCTGTCGTCGCAACGCGAGAGCTGGTTGGCAAGAATCCGAACGTGCTCATCGCGGCGTGCATGACCGACGCGGCGATTCCGCAGGGGACCATCGGGACCGAGGTCCAGATTCCAACCTTCTCGACCTGCGCGACGTCTTCGTCGCTCACTGAGAGCGGCGGCGAGTTCATGTTCGGCAACTTCCCGCCGGACACGTACGAGTCCACTGCTACGGCGATGTACGCGCTCGAACAGGGCTTGAAGACTGCGTTTGTGATCTCCTCGCCCGAGAGTTCGTACACGGAGCATGCGCCGAAGGCGTTCGCGGCCGCGTTCGAGGCCGGCGGTGGAGAGGTCGTCGGGCAAGAGGTGTTCTCGTTCAACCAGCAGGACTACAGCCCGATCGTCGCCGCCATCAAGCGACTGGACCCGGCTCCCGATCTGATCCAGACCGGCATGTTCGAACCCGCGTTCCCCGCGTTCATGAAGCAGCTCCGTGCGGCCGGGGTCGAGATTCCCGTGTACGGCACGGCGGGCATCGACACTCCCACCGTGGTGGCCGCGGGGAGCGACGTCGAAGGCGTCATTCTTCCGTCCGTCGGCCTGGAGTCGGAGTCGCCCGAGCTGGCGAAGTTCAATGAGGTGCTGCGCGAGCGCAAGGGTCCCGACGCGGTGACGAGCTACGCCACGCGCGGATACGACCTCATCAAGATCATCGAGGCGGCGGTCATCGCGGCCGACAGCACCGATCCGGTGGAACTCCGTGAGGCGATCCTCGGACTCAAGGATGTGCAGGGTCTGAGCACGCGGACGAGTTACGACTACGAGGGCGGCAATCGACTGCCGCTCATCCAGCCGACGTACATCGTCGAGATCACGAACAGCGATCGCGTGCTCCGCGACGAGATCGAGCTCGATCCCACGCTCATTCCGAAACTGTAAGGAGACGGACAGATGACATCTGAAGAACCTCTGCTCGCGGTCGAGAACCTTGCTGTGAAGTACGGTCCCATCGCCGCGGTGAAAGACATCAGCTTTGAGATCGGAAGGGGCGAGATCGTCGCGCTGCTCGGTCCGAACGGCGCGGGGAAGACCTCCACGCTCAACGCGATCAGCGGGCTCATCGAGAGTCAGGCCACGAGTATCAGGTTCCAGGGTGTCGATATCCGTCGTGATCGCGTGGAGGCGCGGGTCCGCAAGGGCATCGCGCTCTCTCCCGAGGGGCGGCAGATTTTCGGCGAGCTCACGGTCGCCGAAAATCTCCGCCTCGGCGGGGCAACCCGTTCGAGGTCCGAGCGGGAGGAGTCGTATGCGAACGTGTACGAGCTCTTCCCCATCCTGTGGGAGCGCAAGGAGCAGTATGCGGGCACGCTCTCGGGCGGCCAGCAGCAGCAGCTGGCCATCGGCCGAGCGCTGATGTCGGCGCCGCAGGTGCTCCTCCTCGACGAGCCCTCGCTCGGCCTTGCGCCGCGGATCGTCGACGTCATCTTCGACCTCATCGCGCTTCTGCGCGAGCGGGGAGTGACGATTCTGATCGTGGAGCAGAACGTCTCGCGCACGTTGGAGATCGCGGATCGCGGCTACGTGCTCGAGGGCGGAAAGGTCGTGCTCAGCGGCAACAGCGAAGAACTGCAGAGTGCAGACGCCGATCTGATCGGTGCGTATTTGGGAATCGGTGGCTAGCCATGGTTGAGGTCATTCAGCAAGTAATCAATGCCCTGAGTCTCGGCGGCATCTATGCGATCCTCGGGCTCGGTCTGGCGATGGTGTTCAGCATCTTCGGGCTGATCAACTTCGCACACGGCGAACTCATGACGATCGCGGGGTACGTGCTCTTCGCGGGACTCGCCTTCGGGCTCCCCTTCGCTGCGGCAACGCTTCTCGCGGTCGTGGCGGCGACGATCTCGGCGGTGCTGATGGAGCGCGTGGCGTTCAGGCCGCTCCGAGGGGCGAGTGTCCCGACGCTCCTGCTGGCGAGCTTGGCGGTGAGCATCATCTTGAAGGTGCTCTTCCAGACGCTCATCACGTCGAGGGCGCTGCCGATCGCCATTCCCGAGGTGCTCGGGCGATCGGTGCACATCGGGCCGGTGAGTTTCCCGGTGATGCAACTCGTCGCGATCGTGGTCTCGGTGCTGCTGCTCCTGGGGCTCAATGCGCTGCTCAAGCGAACCACTCTCGGTATCGCGATGCGGGCGGCGGCCACGAACTTCCCGATCGTGCGGCTGATGGGAATCAATGCGAACCGGGTGATCGTCAGCGCGTTCGCCGCTTCGGGTTTCCTCGCAGGTGGCGCGGCGATCCTCTGGATCTCGATGCGAGGGTCGGTGGATCCGATGATGGGGCTCCTGCCCATGTTCAAGGCGTTCATCGCGGTGATCCTCGGCGGGCTCGGGCGCCTGTCGGGGGCTGTGGTCGGCGGCTTCGTCCTCGCTGGTATCGAGGTGACGTTCCAGGTGCTGCTGCCCGCGGGGCTCGCGCAGTATCAGGACGCCTTCATCTTCCTGATCGTGATTCTGCTGCTCACCTGGCGTCCGCAGGGCCTGGTCGGCGGGAGCGATTCGGAGAAGGGCGTGAAGGCGCTGTTGCGCCCGCTCGTGAAGAAGGCGCCAGTGCAGAAGGAGAGTGTGCAGCAATCATGATCAATGTTCATGCGGTCAATGACCCGGAGCTCGACCCGGCTCAGTTCCACGTTCTGGAGTCCGACTTCGAGGCTGCGATAGCGCAGCATCCGGAGCTTGCGGAGCAGGTGCGCTTCTCGTCCAGCGATGGTCCGGAAGGCGACCTCGAGGAGATCGCTCGGGCCGATGTGCTCCTGGGCTGGACTTTCGATCACCGGGCCGTCGCGGATGCGCCCGGGCTGCGCTGGATCCATGTGATCGGTGCGGGTACGGATCATCTGGAGCCGCTCGATTGGGTTCCCGAGCGCGTCACCCTGACGAATTCGAGCGGGGTCCACGCCGAGCGTGCTGGCGAGTTCATCGCGACAGGTCTCCTGATGCTCAACAGTCTGATCCCGATGCATCTCGAGGCGCAGGCGGCACGCAGGTGGGAGGCCCGCTACAGCAGCGTTATCGCTGGCAAGACCGTCGTGATCGTCGGCGTGGGTTCCATCGGTGGGTCGGCGGCCAGGCGGGCGCACGAACTCGGCCTCACTGTGCGCGGTGTGCGGCGGTCGGCTGGTGCCCCGCATCCGTATGTGGACGAGATGTATCGCACCGATCAGATTGACGAGGCGCTTGCGGGGGCGGACTATCTGGTCGTCTGCGCCGCGCTGACTCCCGATACTCGGGGTCTGATCGGACGGGAGCAGCTTGAGTTGCTTTCGGCCGAGGGCGGCGTGATCAACACGTCGCGCGAACCGCTCGTCGATTATGGTGCCCTCGAAGCGCTGCTTCGCGAGGGGCGGCTCGGAGGCGCGATCCTCGATGTCTTCGAGCCGGAGCCGTTGAGTCCTGAGTCGACGCTCTGGGACTGCCCTCGTCTCATCATCACGCCGCATGTCTCCTCCGATCCCCGTGACTACACGGCGTCGATGTTGAAGATCTTCGTCGACAACCTCGATCGGTACTCACGGGGCGCGGAGATGAGAAATGTGATCCCCTCAGCACCTGCCTGAGCCGAGGCGCCCGAGCCGAGACGCCCGAAGCGAATGCGCCGGGTGGTCGCGCGTGACTCGGCTCGCGAGCCGAGCGGTGCCGGTGCCGGGTCGCGTGGAGAGAACGACACACAGAAGAAGAACCACCGGTTCTGTTCATGACAAGGAGAAGCAATGACTGAAAAAAATGAAACGTTTGACCCGAACATGTGGGCGAGCGTGCTGCACGCGGGACTGGCCGGGAGCTTCATGCGGCTCCCCCACGTGCCGCCCCGGGCGAACGACCTGAAGGCCGCAGGAGCCAAGGCCGTCATCTACGGGATCCCGTGGGACTCGACCTCGATCAGCAGGACCGGAGCGAATTACGGTCCCCGCGGGATCCGTGAGGTCTCCACGATGCTCACTCCGTACAACGCGGTCTTCGACTTCGACCTCGCCGAGGCGCTGCACCCCGTCGACGCGGGGGACTGCCACACGACCCTTGCGAATGCCGTGAAGACGTTCGATGCGGCCGAGAAGGACATCACCGAGATCCTGGACGCCGGAGCTCTGCCGGTCGTCTTCGGTGGCGACCACTCGATTTCGATCCCGGTCGCCGGTGCGTTGAAGAAGCGGTACGAGAATCCGGGTCTGGTGCTCATCGACATGCATCTCGACACCGCCGAGGAGGTCGGCGGAGAGAAGCTCAACCACTGCTGCCCGATCACGCGGGCCATCGATGCGGGGTTCGATCCGAAGAAGACCGTGCTGATCGGCATGTCGGGCTGGATGAACCCCCGCTCCGAGCGTCAGTACTGCATCGACCACGGGATCACCGTGATCTGGTTGGAGGACGTGTGGGAGCGCGGCACTGCGGCCGTGGTCGAAGAAGCGGTGGCCATCGCGGGTGGCGGTGACGGGGTCTACCTCACCTTCGACATCGACGCGCTCGATGCCGCCTATGCGCCGGGCACCTGCGCCCCCTCGCCCGGTGGAATGTCGAGTCGTGAGGCGATCGAACTGGTCCGCGGCATCAGCAAGAGCGGGCTGGTCGCCTTCGACGTGGTGGAGGTCGCACCGAGCCTGGACGGCGATACCACCTCCTCGACCTCCCTCATCGCGGGCAGGCTGGCGCTCGAAGCGATGGCCGCGCACGCGGGGATGCTGTCGAAGTAGGCAGTCATGCGCATTGTCCTCGCGCAGGTGACCGGGACGCCCGGTGACATCGAGGCGAACACGGTGCTGCTGGAGCGGACGCTCCAGCAGCACCCGCGCGCAGACGTGGTCGTGTTTCCCGAGCTCTATCTGCCCGGGTACTTCGCGGGACGGGATCCACGGTTCGCTGTCGGAAGCAGCGATGAGGTGATGCTGAGGATCGGGCGCGCTGCCGAACTCGCCGAGACGAATGTGGTGTTCGGCTTCGCAGAGCGGCGTGCGGGGGGAGTGTCCAATTCGGTCGCGCATATCGACGCCCGAGGGCGGCTCACCCGCGTCTACCGCAAGGCGCAGCTCTTCGGCGAAGGAGAGACCGAGGCGTTTCTCGCCGGCGAGTCACTGGAGATCGCCGAGATCAACGGCACGCCCGCGGGGCTGCTCAACTGCTTCGACGTCGAGTTTCCCGAACACGCTCGCGCACTGGCGCGAGCCGGCGCCGAGATCCTGATCACCGTTGCGGCCAACATGGAGCCCTACGGGCCGGACCACGCGCTCGCCGTGCGGTCGCGCGCGGTCGAGAACCGGCGGTTTCATGTGTACGTGAACCGGGTGCTGGCGGAGTCCGATCTGCGTTTCGTGGGGGAGAGCTGCGTCGTCGCACCCTCCGGTGAGGCGCTTCGGGTGCTGGGGGCCGCCCCGGAGATCGTTGAGCTCGAGATCGACCTCGAGAGCTGGGCGAATGCGGACGTGGACTACCTCCGCTACGTGCGCACGTTGCCCGTGGCCTCCGCTCCTGCACGGGAGCGTGCCTGATCCCGACCGTCGGCGGTGATCGCAGGGCGCGCCGAGCACTGGGCCCGGCGCGATGAAGACAGAATCTGGCAAGGAGACGTCATGAGAAAAGTAGGGTTTGTCGGGCTGGGGATCATGGGAGCTCCCATGGCCGCACACCTGCAGCGAGCCGGATACGAGGTGACCGGATACCGACGATCGCAGCGCTACGACGCGCTGACCGCGGCCGGCGGATCCGGCGCGTCCTCGCTCTCCGAGGCCGTGCGCGACGCCGATGTGGTCGCGATCATGGTTCCCGATTCCGCCGATGTGCGCGACGTGCTGGAAGGGCCCGACGGCGTGTTTGCGCACGTCCCGGAGGGTGCGCTCCTCATCGATTTCTCTTCGATCCGTCCCGATGTCGCTCGCGATCTCGCTGCGCAGGCGTCGGCGCGGGGGCTGCAGATGCTCGACGCTCCCGTGTCGGGCGGTGAGGCCGGGGCCGTCGCCGCGACCCTCTCGATCATGGTGGGAGGCGAAGCGGAGGCCTTCGATCGGGCGAAACCCCTGTTCGGCACCGTCGGCAAGACCATCGTGCACGTCGGCCCCAGCGGTGCCGGGCAGACTGTGAAGGCCGCCAATCAGCTCATGGTGGCGGTGCACATTCAAGCGCTGTCTGAGGCGATGCTCTTTCTCGAGGCGTACGGGGTGGACCTCCCGGCCGCGATCGAAGTGCTGGGCGGTGGGCTTGCGGGCTCCGCGGTGCTGACGCAGAAGGCGGAGAAGATGCTGGACCGCGAGTTTTCGCCAGGGTTCCGCATCGGCCTGCACCACAAGGACATGGGCATCGTCACGGCAGCGGCCCGTGAGGCGGGGTTGCCGATCCCCGCGGGGGCGTTGGTCGCTCAGCTCATCGCTGCGGCGAACGCGCGCGGTGACGGTGGACTCGACCACTCCGCGCTCTTCCGTGTGACGGAGAGCCTGGCGACGAGGCCTTCGGCCAGCGGCGACGCATAGGGCCGTTCGCTCGGACTTCGGCCTCATCGATCGGACTCGAGGTCGGGGCCCGAACAGGGGGGAGGAAAATAGGGGCCCCGACCTCGCGCAGATGCGCACTCTCATGGGCGACAACTGGCCGGGAAGGGCAGTGACTGACATCGCTCGGCCCTTCAGAGACTGAGACACGAACCGCCGCGGAATCTGTCGCGGCGGTTCGTGCGCGCCGTCGACGGGACCGAGGCGAGTGCCGTGCTGCGCGCGCCCGTTTGCAGGCCGTCACCGGGGTGCGTCCGCCTGACTTGGGCGCTTTTTGGGGTATTCCGCGACAGATTTCCACTCCTACCGTGTCACATAATCTAGATAGATTTTTGCCCGCTGCGCGATTGGGAAGCGCGTGCGGGCGAAGGGGCATGGAACTGGAGGGGGAACAGTGCTTGCGACTGCCGTTCACGCGTTGAGGAAGTTCACGAGCCGGCGGTCGTGGCGGGCCACAGCATGCGGTGTCGCCGCGGGGGCGGTGAGCCTCACCCTCTTCACGAGTGGCGGCGCTGCCGCCGTCGCTGTCGTACCGCAGCACGCGGTCGTGGGCGCCGCGTTCGCCGCTGGCGCCGTCACGATCTCTCGGGCCTCCGGCCCCGCCGCCGGAGGCGACGAGGTCGAGCTCATCGGGCCGAGCCGGTACTTCGTCGACATCGACTACGGCGGGCGGCACACCCTGGCCCTCGACAATGCGGGCGACGCGTATGCCTGGGGGTTCGGCACGGCGGGGCAGCTCGGCAACGGAGCTGCGGCGAATCAGGGCGTGCCGGTGCCGGTGACCATGCCGGGGGGCGTGGCGTTCACGCAGCTCGCCGCGGGGCACTCGCACTCGCTGGCGCTGGGCGGCGATGGCCGGGTGTTCGCCTGGGGCGACAACGCACGCGGTCAGCTCGGCAATGGTGCCGTCGGCGGCAGTGCCTCCGCACCCGTCGAGGTTGCCGGAATGCTCGCGGGCAAGACGATCACGAAGGTGTTTGCGGGGCCGGCGACTTCGTTCGCCATCGACGCTGACGGCGTCCTGTACTCCTGGGGCTCGAACTCCGTCGGGCAGCTGGGGCGACAGGATGTGCCGATCGCTGGTGACGCCGGTGCCCCGGGAGCCGTCGATCTTCCTCCGGGCGTCGCCCCGGGGTTCGGCTACGAGATGGTGTCGGCTTCGAAGGCCGGTTCGGCGGCGGCCGACCCGAACATTCACGTGCTCGCGCTGGGACGCGACGGCCGGGTGTATGCCTGGGGCGGCAACCTCTCGGAGCGATTGGGTCGCAGCGATGTCGCTCCTGGTGACAGCGTCTCGGTGCCGGGCGAGGCCGACCGGGTCACCGCCGTCGTGCCCTCCGCGATCGTGCAGGTGGCGGCCGGCCCTTCGGCGACGAGCTTTGTGGTGACGGACACCGGCGAGGCATACTCGTGGGGTGGCCAGGTGCAGGGCAACCTGGCCACGGGCAGTGGCAGCACCATGGTCGTCAGCACGCCCGGGCTGAGAAGCATCGGGTGCCTCAGCGGCCGCGAGGTGACGCAGATCGAACTGGGCTTCAACAACGCCGTCGCGCTCATGAGCGACGGTGCGGCGTGCACGTGGGGTCTGGGCGATCACGGCCAGAACATGGCGAGCGGCACCTGGACGGGCGGCACTCCCAAACTCGTCGATGCGCCGGGCTTGCCGCCCGGAGTGACCATTGCACAGGTCTCGCTCGGTATCTCGCAGACCAGCCAGCCCGGCGGCACCGGGTTCGTGCTCGGGAGCGATGGGAAGGTGTACGTCTCGGGGACGAGGACGGCGAACCTGCACGTGCTCGGCGTGCCGGCGCTCGCGGCGAACCGTGGTTCGGACGGCAACTGGCACCACAATCTCAGCGCGAACTTCAACTACGGATCGGTGCACTGGGGCGGTGTCCCGCTCGCTGCGCCGACTGAGCTGACGGGCGGTGAATCCGCACCCGGGCAGACCCGGATCACGGTGCTCGTGCCTCCGAAGAGTCGAGCCGAAGTCGGAACGACGAGCGGGCTGACGGTGGACGTGGTCGGTTCGGTGCGCGCGTTCGGTGCTGACGGCCCCGCCCTCGGCAGTGCGGCCGGCGAACTCGCCGCCGCCCTGCAGTGGCAGACGGTGCAATACACGTACTGGCCGTTCACCCCCGATCCCGCGGTTTCCGTGGCTTCGAGCGATGGCGCATCGGGTGCGGGCGTCGCCGGGGCGACGATTGTCGTCGCCGATGCGGGCGGCACCGAGCTCTGCGTGACGACGGTGCTGACGGGCGGCACATGGTCGTGCGGTTTCCCCACCGGGGCGGTCGCCCCTGGCGATGAGATCTTCGTCGCGCAGTCGGAGCCGGGCGAGGATCGCAGCGGCCCGTCGCTGCCGGTTGCCGCCGTGGTGCTCGCGCGATCCGATGTTCCGACAATCGAGGTGCCGTTGCTGACGGACGCCTCCGGTACGGGTGAGCCCGGCGCCGAGATCAGGGTGCGGGGTCCCGACGCCGATGGCCCGCTCCTGTGCGTTGCGCACGTCGTGGGCGGCGGCACCTGGTCGTGCGCCTACCCGGATGGGTCGGTGCTCCCGGGCGATGCGCTGGTTGCGACGCAGTCGGAAGCGGGGAAGCTCGAATCACAGGCGGTCCGGACCACGGTGCTCGACCCCCTCATCATCGAGGAGACGACGGTGCTGCGCGTGTCGGGAACCGGGGAGCCCGACTCCCTCATCACCGGGGTCGCCCGCGACAGCGAGTCGGCGTGCGCCGATGATCCGATCAGGGTGGCTGCCGATGGATCCTGGTCGTGCGCGCTGCGGTCCGAGGTGCCTCCCGATACGACGGTCACGGTGACGCAGATCGATCCCGGGAATGGAGCCATTACGGGGGTGAAGCGGACGCAGACCGTGGGAGTCGCCGAAGTCCTCGGGGCGGTGGGCGCGAATGAGAACGGCATGAGCACCGAGGTCGTCTTCATGGGAGCTGAATCGGCGCCGATGCTGTGGGCGGCCACGTTGGCAGCCGTGCTGCTGGGCGCAGGGCTGATCACGGCGAACCGCATGGCGGCGAGGCGCTGACGCTCGCGAGACCGCGTGGGTGCAGAGCACACCCTCGCCGAGTTCGCGGTGCCCGGTTGTTCGGGCACCGCGACCCGATTCCTGCCGCATTGGCTGCCCTTCCAGGGGGATGCGAGGCGGCCGTAAGAAAAGGGGAACTACGGCCGCCTCGCTATTTAGGGGTAAGGGCGCGGGGCACTCAGACCGCACAGGAGTGGGGGAGATGTGCTCGGAGCGTTCCAACAACGCGCCCTTGTAAAGGTGAGACACGA
Organism: Leucobacter soli; assembly: GCA_040394175.1. Taxonomy (GTDB): domain Bacteria; phylum Actinomycetota; class Actinomycetes; order Actinomycetales; family Microbacteriaceae; genus Leucobacter; species Leucobacter soli_A. Next base: position 112,640 of record JBEBSS010000002.1, read on the forward strand.
AGGCGTCAGAAATCTGTCGCGACTGAATGCTGTCCCGGCCGATTCCCGACGCCGCTCCGCAGGCGACTCCCGATCACCACGTCCCGGTCGCGCGAGCCGTCCCGGAATCTCCGCTCGCCTTCGCCCGGATCTCGAGAGCGAAGGCTCCGTCGGGCTCGGTGCTGTCGACGTCGAACACGAACGTGCCGCCGAGATCGGTGCGGTCGGTCGGTCGGCAGCTCGAGCTGCTGCCGAAGGTGCAGTTCAGGCCGTTCGAGGCGGAGCGCACCTGGGTGCCGGGGGAGACCGTCAGGACGATCTCGTCGATCGACCAATCGACCGGCTCGTCCACTGCGAAGTCGACGGTGATCGCTCGCAGCGCTCCGCCGGCGTGCGTGTCGAGCTGCACGTCGAGCGTGGCTCCGTACGGGTTGAGTTCGGCGAGATCGGTGGTGTTCGCCGAGGCGTCGGGCGTCCGCTCCGAGAGCAGCGGGGGAACGAGGCCCGCGAGTCCGGCAAGTACGACGAGCCCCGCGAGGGCGACGAGCCCGATCCCCACCGCGATGGTGGCTGTGGAGCCGACGGCCGCGGCGATCGATGCGGCCAGCGTCTGCGTCGCCGGAGTGCGAGCTGCGGAGATGCCCGCCTGGAGCGGCGCGGCACCACTCGCGGCGGCGGCCCCTGCGCCCGCCCCGGCAGCGCTGCCTGCCCCCGCGAGTGCGGGGGGCGCGGCCGGTGACCCTGGCAGCTGGGGCTGGGGCTGAGGCTGAGATTGGGACTGCGATTGGGATGGCGATGGCGAGGTGGCGGACGAGTCGGCCTGGGTCGCGGCATCTGGTGCCGTCTCGGCATCGGGGTGCAGATCTGGGCCGTCAGCGGGCAGCGCCGACGCCGGCGCCGAGGAGGCGGCGAGCTGCGCCACGGTGAGCAGCGGCAGCACCCCGAACGCGGAGGAGACGGCCGCAAAACGTCGCCAGTTGTGCTGGCACCGCTCGCAGTCGAGCACATGCGCGACGCCCTGCTCCTGCCGCCGGTGCGCGGTCGCTTCGAGTTGCACGCGTGCCGGGAGATCCTGGGCGTTCGCGGCGCACGGCTCACCTCCGTCGCGGAGATGCTCGATGAGCAGCAGTCGAAACAGCGATTGCTTGGCGCGGGCCAGCAGATTGGAGATGGCGGGAGCCGGTCGCTCGAAGTGCTCGGTGAGTTCTCCCGGCTTGCGGCCCTCGGCCGTGACCGCCAGCAGCACGTCCCGATGATCGGGGGCCAGGTTCTTGAAGGCCCGTCGCAGTCGGTCGGTCTCGCGCGACAGGTCGATGTCGCGGTAGTCGTCGGTGGTGGCGAACGGCGTCTCGGTTTCGATGCTCTCGAGGGCCCGCTCGCGTGTGCGCGGCGAGCGCATCTTGTTGGCGTACGCGTGCTGCATCATCGTGGCCACGTACTGGCGGGTGTTCGACTGCGGGCCCTTGCCCTGCCGCCACAGTTCGAGCAGCTTCACGATCGCTTCCTGCACCAGGTCGGCGGGTTCTTCGCGTGAGCCGTGCAGGGCGAGGCTCCGGCTGTTTCGTGCAATGATCAGCCGCGCGGCTCCCATCCAGTACGGGAGGTACTCGGAGACGACGCTCGCGGCCGCAGCGGCATCGCCGAGCCGTGCGGCTTCGATGAACGTGTCGGTGTCGACGGTGGTGGGGGGAGCGGTCATGGCGCCAATTGTACGCATCCGAACGATTTCGGCAACCGCGATAGATTTCCTCGCTCGACGTGTCTCACCTCAGTGTGAAAGCAAATTGGGGCACAATGACCGCTGCGCTGCGCGCGCGAAAGAAACCACACGAATCCGAGCTGAGCGAGACGACCGCGACGGCTCCCGAGACGTCGGCCAGACCTGCCATTCGTTGGCCGGTGCGGCTCGTCGCGATCCTGGCCGTCGTCTTCATGCTCTGGCATGTCTTCGCATCATTTCTGTGGATCTTCCCGCCCTCGCCCTTCCGTCAGCTGGTGTCGATGAACACACTCACTTCGTACATGATCCCGTTCTTCGGACAGTCGTGGAGCGTCTTCGCTCCCGAACCGATCAACGGCGACTACCACCTCAACGTGCGCGCCGTGATCGACAAGAACGGCGTCGAAGAGGAGACCGGGTGGGTGAGTGCGAATCGTGCCGAGTTGTCGGCGGTGACCAACCATCTCTTCCCGCCGCGCGCCGGCATCCAGTCGGAGCAGCTCGCGAGCATGCATCGCGAGGCATTCCTCAAACTCGAAGAAGCGCAGCAGACGATCCTCGCGGGTGACTTCAAGGCGACCGATTGGGAGGCAGGCATGCGCGAGGCCCTGCTCGCCGATGGGAAGAACGCCGTCCTGGTCGACGGCTATCTGGCTCGGGAGCATCTGACGACGGCCTACGCCACGCAGGTGGCGAAGGCGGTCTGGGGAGACGAGGGGGAGGTGCTGCGCGTGCAGTACCGCATCAGTCGCCAGAACGTCGTGGTGTATGCGGAGCGCAACAATCCCGACGCGAAGCGCCCGGAGCCGTTCCTCGTGACGACGGGCTGGCGCAGCCCGATCGTGAACCCGGGTCAGAACGAAGCGGCATTCGCCGATGTATTCGTGCCGCTGTACGAGCGATCGGTAGGGATCCGATGACCATGCAAGACGCCCAGGCCGCTGCAGCCCGCACCGAGGCGGAGACGACGAGTCCCGAGCTCGAAGCCCCCGAAGCGGGCCCCGGCGCTTCCGGAGGCGCCGCACCCGAGCTGCCTCGTCCGTTCAGGTTCATCGGCTCCGTGGTCTCCGACCTGTTCGTGAAGCTCTCGTTGCTGCTGGTCCGTCTCTGCAGGGTCGTCGAGAGCTACCTCTTCGACGGCAAGAAGGCGCTCTACGGAACCGCGGTGATGCGCATTCTGTTCGGCTTCACCGGTCTCGGGATCCTGCTCACCAACTTCAACACGCGCCTCTATTCATTCGGATCGGGTTCGGCCTGGAACGGCGAGCTCGCAGAGCCGGTCAGCGACTTCCCGAAGATCTGGATCTTCAGCCTCTTCCACCGTGTGGCCGCGAACGACGGCTGGTTCACGTTCTGGTACGTCGTGCTCATCGCGCTGACGGTGCTGTTCATCGTCGGGTGGCGGTTTCGCATCGTGCTGCCCGTGTACTTCGCGATGTGGGTCGGGTTCATCGAGATGAACGACATGCTCGGCGACCAGGGCGACAACATGTACCGGATCGCGATGATTCTCATGTTCTTCCTCGACCCTGCAGCCCGGTTGTCGTTCGATGCGCGCCGCCGTCGCCGTCGTGAGTGGTTCACCCCGGGTGGCCCGTGCAACCAGATCGGCACGGTGTTCCACAACCTCGCCCTCATCGCGCTGGCGGCGCAGGTGATCTTCGTCTACACCTCGGGCGCCCTGTTCAAGGCCGGCGGCGAACCGTGGAGTCACGGCTGGGCCGTCTATCATCCGCTTGCGACGGCACGCTTCGGCACCTGGCCGGTGCTGAGCGAGTTCGTGACCTCCTGGGGTCCGACGGTGGCGCTCATGACATTGGGAAGCATCTTCCTGCAAGCCGCGTTCCCGTTCATGCTGCTGCACCGGTTCACCCGGGTGGTCGCGCTGGTCGGGATCCTCAGCCTCCACATCGGCATCGCGGTGCTGATGGGCCTGCCCTGGTTCTCGCTCGCCATGATCGCGATCGATGCGATCTTCATCAGCGACCGGAGCTGGAAGCGCATCGGGTCGGGTGTGACCCGGCACTGGCAGCAGAGCGCGCCGGCACCGAGCCCCCACCACTAGTCGAGGAGCCTCAGATGTCTCGTCCTGGCCAGATTTCTCGAGCGGGCGCTATCGCTCCGCTCGCCGCGCTCTTCGCGCTGCTCATGCTCATGCTCACGGCGTGTTCGAGTGGAACCGAGACGGCGAGCTTCACGAGAAGCGCGAACGGCTACACGACCACGCTCACCTATTACGCCGACGCCGATGTGGTGTTCAAACAGGAAACGGTGAGCACGGTCGACTACGTCACCGCGGGTATCGAGAGCGAGGAGGCGCTCAAGGAGCAGATGGTTCCGGTCGTCCAGCAGTTCCAGGGGCTGGAAGGAGTCGTCCATTCGATCAGATACGACGCGACCTCGGCCACGGAGACCCTGTCGGTCGACTTCCGGGTCGCCGACATGTCGAAACTCGCCCAGCTCTCCGGTTCGGCGTTCACCGGGGAAGACGAACCCGTGAGCCTCGAGATGAGCCGCGCGCTGCTGCTCGGGCAGGGCTACGCAGAACAGAAATAACACCCCTGTGGGCAGGCGGCATCGGGCATCCCGCACCTGGGCGATGCTCGCCCTCACTTTTCAGAGAAGGAAACACGAATGACACGTACCGCACAGAACCGCACCACCGCTCCCTCGAAACCGCTCACGTGGGGGCTGGTCGCCCTGGCCTGCCTGCTGGCGTTCCTGCTGGTGGGCTGCACGGGCAACGGCGGGGGCAAGAACGAGGCACCGGCGGGTGCGTTGAGCGTCTCAGAGGGCGGGGATCACGCCTCGTTCGTGAAGCGCGGCAATGGCCTGGAGGTGCGCTACACCTACTACTTCGACAAGGAGAGCAGGCAGATCACCGCTCAGACCATCGAGACCGTCCGCCCGTTCGACGTGATCCCGGCCGACGGCAAAGAGGCGGCCCAGCAGGCCCTCGAGCCGCTGCTCGAATCGACGGACGGCGTCAAGGGCCTGACGCACACGATCGAATACGGCGATTCGGTCGCGACGGAGACCCTCGCGATCGACTTCGGCGAGGCCGAACCCACGGCGATTTCGAAGCATGCGGGCCTCACCATTCTCGGCAACCACGGCAAGGCCAGCCTGGACGGCAGCATCGCATACCTCACGTCGAACGGATTCAGCGAGGTGGAGTGACCTCGGCTGCTCCGTCGGAGCGAGGGGCAGGATCGGTCGAGCACCGTCCTGCCCCTCGCTCTTTTTTGTGGTCTGGTCGAAGAGGTCGGGCGTGGCTGCGTCGCGTGCTGCGGAGCGACAGATTCCCCTCCC
>JBEBSS010000003.1:0-113901 GCA_040394175.1 Leucobacter soli
TCTCGCGGATCGTCGGCTTCGTCGTGCGCTAGACACGTCGACTATTCGGCGCGGCTCCTCGATCTCGGCTTCCGATCACTCCAACTCCCCGTCGAAACCGCTCACGGCTGGGAGGAAATGGCGACCCCGAAGACGAGCCCGATCCCGATCCGGTAGATGGCGGGCATCGTCGCGCTCCACATGTTCACATCCCGCAGGATGGCAGGCCCATGAAACGCGTTCCCCAGCGCTGCGCTGATCCGATCATCGCCGGTCCTGATCAGCGGGACCCGGGTGCGGAGGCGGGAAATCAACCCCGGGGAGGTACCGCTCCGTGAGTTCCCGCAATTGACGCAACTCCCGCGCCTCGGCCTCCCCCTGGAACACGACCCGCAGCTCTTCAGCGATCAACGGTGGATCACCGCGGAGCAGAGGAAGAAGCAGGAACAGGTGTATCGCAGCGATGCCGAATGGGACGAGGAGGAACCAGCCGATCACCTCGTTGCGGTACGCCACGGCCATAGCGCCGATCGCCCCGGCCAGGACGAGCATGACCCACACGACATAACTCGCAAAGCCCCACCGCACACGGCCAACCACCCGCACGCCATCTGATCGTGCCTCCAACCCTCCGGACGGAGCCGGCTCGATCCGCCCCCGCAAGGTGCCGTTGGGGACGTAGGACCCGCCGTACGAGTGCACCGTGAACGTCTTCACGCGGGCAGCGATGCGGGATCTTCCCCGCCGATCGTCGCTGATACGGATCCACAGTGGCGATTGGCCGCGTTTCATCGCGTAGGGCGCCGAGAGCTCTCTGACTTCCTCGACACGAGGGCCGGGAATCACGATCTCAAAGCGTCGGGAGAACACTCGAGCATCCTATTCGAGAGCCATCGGACGCGCGAGGCTGGTGCACGATCTGGGAGCAGCGTGCGCGTGCCGCAGGTCAGGCCCCACTCCTCATCTGAGTGTCCTCGATCGCCTTCTCCAGCCGTTCGAGCTTCCCGTCGAGCTCGCCCGCGAACCCGGGCCGAATATCGGCCTTCATCACGAGCGACACCCGCGATCCGAACGGCAGCACGGCGTCGGTCGCGCGCTTCACGACGTCGAAGACCTCGTCCCACTCGCCCTCGATCTCGGTGAACATGCTGCTCGTGCGATGCGGCAGCCCCGACTCGCGCACCACCTTCACCGCGGCGGCAACGGCATCGGAGACCGATCCGCCTTCGCGCTCGGCTCGTCCTGGTGCGGGTCCGCTCGGGGCGACGGAGAATGCGAGGATCACAGGGGTCCCTTTCTGCTTCGGGGTATCGAGATCAGCGTATCGATGGCGCGGGGTCAGTCACCCGCATACGCGCGGACATCGTCGTCGACCCAACCGAGCGACCGCTCGACCGCACGGTTCCAGAGCCGCAGGCGGCGTTCGCGATCCTCGACTCCCATGCGCGGCGCCCAGCGACGCCCCTCGCGAACCAGGCCGCTCACCTCATCGAGGCTCTGCCAGACCCCGGTCGCGAGCCCGGCCGCGAAGGCGGCGCCGAGCGCCGTGGTCTCGAGGATCTCCGGGCGCACGACGTCGATGCCGAGCATGTCGGCCTGAAACTGCATCATCATGTCGCTGACCGAGCCGCCGCCGTCGACGCGCAGCTCTCCGAGACGCACCCCGGTGTCGGCCGCCGCCGCATCGATCACCTCGACCGTCTGATAGACGCTCGCCTCGCTCGCGGCCCGCACCAGGTGCGCCCGGGTGACGAAGCGGGTCAGCCCGACGATCACCCCTCGCGCGTCGGGCTGCCAGCGCGGGGCGAAGAGTCCCGAGAACGCCGGCACGATGAAGGCGCCGCCCGTGTCCGGCACGCTCGACGAGAGCCCCTCGATCTCGGTCGAGTCGCGCAGCATGCCGAGATTGTCTCGCAGCCAGTGGTGCAGCGAACCCGCCACCGCGACCGAACCCTCGAGCGCATACACGGTCCGCTCGCCCGCGACACGGTAGGCAACCGTCGTGAGCAGACCGTTGCCGGAGAACACCGGTTCCTCGCCCGTGTTCACGATCAGGAACCCGCCGGTGCCGAACGTGTGCTTCGCATTCCCGGGGGCGAACGCCGCCTGGCCGAACGTCGCCGCCTGCTGATCGCCCAGCACACCCGCGATGGGAACCCCCTCCAAGCCGGGGACGCCGCGGATCTCGCCGATCACCTCCGAGGAGGAGACGATCCTCGGCAGCATGCTGCGCGGAATGTCGAACGCGTCGAGCGCGTCGTCGCTCCATTCGAGGGTCTGCAGATCGCATAGCTGGGTACGACTCGCGTTCGTCACGTCGGTGACGTGGATCCCGTTCGTCAGGTTGTAGATCAGCCAGGAGTCGATCGTGCCGAAGCGCAGCTCACCCCGCTCGGCACGCTCCCGCGCACCGGGGATCTCGTCGAGCAGCCAGCGCACCTTGCCCGCCGAGAAGTAGCTCGCGAGGGGCAGGCCGCTGATCTTCCGGAAGCGCTCGGTGCCGAACGGCTGGCCAGTGGTCTCGTCGATCTCTGCGGCGAGCGCGTCGATGATCGGCTGCACGCGGGTGTCCTGCCAGACGATCGCATCGGCGATGGGCTCCCCCGTGCTGGCGTCCCAGACGACGGTCGTCTCGCGCTGATTGGTGATGCCCACGCCTGCGATCCGGTCACGGCTGAGTCTCGCTTTGGCGAGCGCCTCGCGCAGAAGCAGCTTGGTCGTCTGCCAGATCTCGTTCGCATCGTGGCCCACCCATCCGGGCTTCTCGAAGAGCTGGCGGTGCTCGCGCTGCGCACTCGCCACCTCGCGGGCGTTTCGGTCGAAGACGATCACCCGGGTGCTCGTGGTGCCCTGGTCGATTGCGACGATGTACTCCATAGCCGGCTACCCTCTCCGTGCGTGCGAGGACGATCGCGGCGTGCGAAGCGTTGCGCCGCCCTGCGCGCCCCCCTGCTGGTCGGTTGCGATGCGGCACGTCTCGACGCCGTCTCTGCCGAGGACGTGGTCTGCGATGCGCTGCGTTGCCATAGTGCGAGCCTACCCGCGGCGGGAGGCGCGCCACGAGTGCGCGCGATCCTCGCCGTCTGACAGGTCTGCGTTCGCGCGGGGGATCTGCACTCTGCGGACAGAATTCAGCCGATCTGGGCTTGCGGGCTGCAGATCTCCCGCCGGAATGCACGAGCTGTGGTGCGGCGCACCTCCTGGACCCCTTTGAGCCGTCACCCCGCCCGGCTAAACTGGGGCGCATGGCTGAGACCCTGAGAGTAGCGTCCGTGAACGTGAACGGCATCCGTGCCGCATACCGCAAGGGCATGGGCGACTGGCTCGAGAACCGAGGCATCGATGTGCTTGCGATGCAGGAGGTGCGCGCCGACGATTCGCATCTCGACGAGCTGCTCGGCGACAGCTGGCATATTCTGCACGACCCCTGCCAGATCAAGGGCCGCGCGGGCGTCGCGATCGCGAGTCGCGTCCCCTCCACCGCACACCGCATCGGCTTGGGCAGCGAGGATCTGCAGGAGTCGATCCAGTCGAGCGGTCGCTGGATCGAGGCCGACTTCGAACTCGGCGGCAAGCCGTTCACCGTGGTCAGCACCTACGTGCACTCCGGCGAGGTCGACACCCCGCGCCAGGAGGCGAAGTGGGCGTTTCTCGAGGCAATGGGCTCCCGCTTCACCGAGCTCGCCGCGGAACGCGAGTACGCGGCGATCGTCGGCGACCTGAACGTCGGCCACCGCGAGTTCGACATCAAGAACTGGAAGGGCAATGTGAAGCGGAGCGGCTTCCTGCCGCGCGAACGCGCCTACTTCGACCGGTTCTTCGGCCCCGCCGGAGAGAACGTGCTCGGAGTCGACGGGACCGAGGGTGCCGGCTTCGGCTGGGTCGACGTCGGGCGCCGCTGGGCCGGTGAGGTCGACGGCCCCTACACCTGGTGGTCGAACCGCGGCCAGGCATTCGACAACGACACCGGTTGGCGCATCGACTACCACGTCGTGACCCCGCAGCTCGCAGAGCACGTCGCAGACTACCGGGTCGATCGCGCTGCCAGCTACGACGAGCGATGGTCGGATCACGCGGCCGTGGTCGTCGACTACACCGCCTGACCCGGCCCACCAGACTTCCCACCTGCGGGCCGCGATCCTCGCCGCCCGGATACGACCCGGCCACACGCTGCCGGATGCAAAGGCTCCACCCATGACCCCCTCGACCAAACCCACACTCTTCAGCGGCATGCAGCCCTCCAGCGACTCGCTGCAGCTCGGCAACTACATCGGCGCGCTCAGCCAGTGGACGCAGATGCAGGAAGACTTCGACGCGATCTTCTGCGTCGTGAATCTGCACGCGATCACCGTGCCGCAGGATCCGGCCGAGCTCGTGCTGCGCACTCGCCGCACGGCCGCCCAGTACATCGCGGCGGGCATCGATCCCGAGAAGTCGACGCTGTTCGTGCAGTCGCAGGTGTCGGCGCACGCCGAGCTCGCGTGGGTGCTGAACACGCTGACCGGCTTCGGCGAGGCGAGCCGCATGACGCAGTTCAAGGACAAGTCGCAGAAGAACGGTGCCGACGCGTCGTCGGTGGGCCTCTTCACCTACCCGATCCTGATGGCCGCTGACATCCTGCTCTATCAGGCGGCGAGCGTTCCCGTGGGCGAGGATCAGCGCCAGCACGTGGAGTTGACCCGCGACCTCGCGACGCGCTTCAACTCGCGATTCGGAGAGACCTTCGTGGTGCCGCAGGCGCACATCGCGAAGGAGACGGCGAAGATCTACGACCTGCAGAACCCCACGGCGAAGATGTCGAAGTCGGCTGAGACCGAGGCCGGACTGATCAAGGTGCTCGACCCCGCCAAGGTGACTACCAAGAAGATCATGCGTGCGGTGACCGACGCCGACGGCGAGATTCGCTTCGACCGCGAGCACAAGCCGGGTGTCTCGAACCTGCTGACCATCTTCTCCGTGCTGTCGGGCCGGAGCATCGAGTCGCTCGAGACCGAGTTCTCGGGGCGCGGCTACGGCGATTTGAAGAAGGCCGTGGCGGAGGTGGTCGATGAGACGCTGACCCCGGTTCGCGAACGCACCGAAGCGCTGATGGGCGATCCCGCGGAGCTCGACCGCCTCCTGGCCCGCGGTGCCGAGCGCGCGAACGAGCTGGCATCGAAGACGCTCGATCGCGTGTACGACGCGGTCGGTCTGCTGCGCGCATAAGCGGTACCGATCCGGATCGTTGTTGAGGCAGGATCGATCTTCCGGTGCCGCGGAACGCAGATCGATCTGCGTTCCCTCGGCTGGTTTTGCCCGAAAGCAGCCTGCAGCTCTGGCAGCTCCTGACCTCCTCACTACACTGAACACATGGCTCAGAAGCTCAGGGAGGCGCTGCGTCGCGCCCCGTTCGCGATCATCTTCACCGTCGTGTTCATCTCGGTCGGCGCGATCAGCGGCGCCCTGTTCTCGGCTGCCTCCGAGAAACCGTGGTTCTCTCAGGTCGCGACCGGGCTGCCTGCGTTCGCAGAGGGGCGCTGGTGGTCGCCCCTCTCCTCGATGTTCTTCGTCGACCAGCCGTGGGTCTATCTGACCCTCACCCCGCTGCTGCTCGGCAGCCTGCTCTGGGCCGAGTGGCGCTTCGGCACGTTGCGCACGATCGCGCTCTTCGTCGCCGGCCATCTGGTTGGGGTGTTCGGCGGCGCGCTCGTGGTGTGGCTGCTCGCTCTCTCCGGTTCACACTGGGCGGGCGAGCTGCAGACACAGCTCGATGTCGGCCCCTCCTGCGGCGCGATCGCTGCGCTGGTCTTCGCGATCGCCACGCTGCCGTCGCCGTGGCGCCTGCGCGCCCGCGCGCTCGTCATCGTGTGGATCCTGCTGTCGGTGCTCTACCTCGGTCAGATCTACGATGTGGAGCACGCCGTCACCCTCGCCGCCGCGCTCGCGGTGAGCGGTTCGCTGCCCGCGTTCAGGCACCGCGGCGGCCGCCCCACCGAACGCGAGTGGCGCTTCCTCGCGTTTGCCGGCCTCATCACGGTCGGCGCGATGCAAATCTTCGATCTCGCGGTGCCGACGAACGGCCCGCTCGGCAACAACACCCCGGTCGCCTCGTGGATCGACGTGGCCACCGACCTCGTCGTGATCCTGCTCGTCGCAAACGGCATTCGCCGCGGCTATCGGGTCGCCTGGGTCGTGACCCTCTGTCTCGTCGCATTCAATCTCCTGACCGCAGCTTTGGGGTTCGCGGTCGTGCCGCTGCTCGTGCAGACGGGGCTGCTCGACAGCCCGACCGAGGTGCTCGGGCTGATCCTCGCCCCCGCGATTCTGTGGGTCGGGCAGGCCGTGATTCTCATTGCGGGCCGCGGAGCGTTCCGCGTCTCGATGCGCCCATCGAAGCGCGTGCTCGACGCGGCCAGCCTGACACCCGCCGAGAGCGAACAGCATCTGAAGCGGCACGGCGGCGGCACGATCTCGTGGATGACGACGTGGCCGCTCAACCGGCACGTCGCCCTCGCCGACGGCAGCGCCGCGTTTCAGTCGCACGCCGGGGTTGCGATCATGCTGGGCGATGCGATGGTGGGCGAGGATCGCCGGGTCGATGCCATCGAAGAGTTTGCGGGCGCAGCGCAGCGGGCGGGTCTCATCCCGGCGCTGTTCTCGGTGGGGCAGCGCTCGTTCGACGCGATGCCGGCCGGGTGGCGCTCGCTCATCGTCGCCGAGGACACGATCGTCGACCTGCCCGGACTGGCCTTCACGGGGAAAGCCTGGGCGGCCGTGCGCGCGGCGATCAACAAGGCAGGGCGCGAGGACATCACGTTTCGCATGACCCGCCTCGCCGACGAGCCCCGACACGTGGTGGCGCAAGTGCGCAAGATCTCTGAGCAGTGGACGGGCGACAAGGCCCTGCCCGAGATGAAGTTCACGCTCGGCACGGTCGCGGAGGCGCTCGACCCCGAGGCCATGGTGGGGCTCGCGTTCGATGAGGCCGGCGAGATGCAGGGCATCACGTCGTGGCTGCCCGTGTACGGTGGTGCCGGTGCCGGTGCCGGTGGCGCGACTGGTATCGGTGTCGCTTCCGGCGCTGCCGCTGAGCCGCAGGTGATCGGTTGGACGCTCGACGTGATGCGCCGCGCCGACGGCGCATTCTCGCAGACGATGGAACTGCTGATCGCCTCGTCGGCGCAGTACTTCGCCGAGCAGGGCTACGAGTTCGTCTCGCTCTCGGGGGCGCCGTTCATTCACCCCGAGGGCCGCGAGCTGACCCCGGTCGACCAGGTCCTGACGCGCATCGGCGAGCTGATCGAGCCGATGTACGGCTTCAAGTCGCTGCACCGCTTCAAGCAGAAGTTCAACCCGCGAGAAGAGCCGCTCTATCTCCTCTATCGCGACGAGGGCGACCTGCCGCGCATCGGCGTCGCGCTCACCCGGGCCTACCTGCCCGACGCGACACTGCGCGATCTGATCGTGTCGGCGGCGCCCTCGGCTTCGGCGACACCCGCCGCCGCGTCCGCGGCTCCAGTGACGTCGACTGACACGTAGCGGCGCGGTCGTTCTTCGACCCTGCCCCCTGCGCCGCCCCGTGCCGCTCCACGCAGGCGCCCGTCGGCCGACGCTACACGGATGGAGACCCGGTGCCGCCCGCGAGCAGCGCGACGCAGGCGGCCGTGTCGGCGACCGTGAGCTGCGGCGGATAGAGGCCCATCACGGTGAGCGCTGCGGCATGGTTCTCTGCGCTGGACCCGGCGCACGCGTCAGCGGCGATCGTGATCCGGCCGCCCGCGTCAGCACCGGCGAGGGCAGTCGAGATGACGCAGCAGTCGGTCGAGACGCCGGTCAGCACGACCGGAGTTCCGCGCCCGATGCGGCGCTCGAGTTCGTCGCCCCACTTGCCGAAGGTCGGCAGGTCGAGCGTCGGGTGCGGCGAGAGGGTTCGGGCCTCGGGCACGAGGTCGAAGCGCGCGTCCCCGGCGGGCTGATCGGCGAACGGCCACGCCTCGAAGTAATCGCCCCAGCTCGTGCTCCGATCGGCGGTCGGCAGCCAGCGCGTGACCAGCACACGGTCCCCGGCCGCGCGCGCGAGACGCTCGATGTTCGCGAACGCGGCGGCGAAGAACGGCGACCCCCAGGCCGAGTCGGGTGATGCGAAGATCGTCTGCGGGTCGATGACCACGAGCCAGGATGAGCGATCCTCGTCGCCCGTGCCCTGCACCGTCGCGGGCGCGACCGATGCCGAACTCATACCGATTCCTGCTCGCGGATCCTGCCCGCGCGCGCGAACCACGTCACGACGAACGAGAGCACCAGGGCGAAGAAGACGCCGAGGTTCGCGTACGCCCAGTCGCCGTCCTTGCCGCCGACGAGGCCCAGCAGGTAGCCCTGCCAGTTGTTCCAGGCGGCATCCTCGGCGAAGAGGTTGACGACGAAACCCCAGCCGATGATCGACGACACGACCATGGTGCCGATCGAGGTCCAGTCCCACGCGCCGTAGCGGCCCGCGGGATCGAAGAGGGCGTTCTCGTCGTAGTCCTTGCGGCGGCGCAGAATGTCGGCGATGAGAATGCCGGCCCACGATGCGAGCGGCACACCGAGCGTGATGAGGAAGCTCTGGAAGGGGCCGAGGAAGTCCTGCGCCCAGAACACCACCCAGATCGTGCCGAGGGTGAGGATCAGGCCGTCGATCGCCGCGGCGCTCGGGCGCGGGATGCGGATGCCGAGGCTCAGCAGGGTGAGGCCCGAGGAGTAGATGCCGAGCACGGCTCCCGATACGAGCGCGAGCACCGCCGTCAGCAGGAACGGCACGAGCACCCAGATGGGCAGCAGCTTCGCAAGCGCGCCGATCGGATCGGCGCCGATCGCTTCGGCGAGGGTCGGGTCGGAGGCGCCGAGCAGGAGTCCGAACACGACGAGGATCACGGGAGCGACGGATCCCCCGATGGTGTTCCACGCGACGATCGCCCCGTCCGAGGCAGTGCGCTTCTGGTAGCGGGACCAGTCGGCGGCGATGTTGATCCATCCGAGGCCGAAACCGGTCATCACCATGACGAGCGCACCCACCACCTGGCCGACGCTGCCGCTCGGCAGGGAGAGCACCGTCGACATGTCGATGTGCGGGATCGCGAGGATGATGTAGAGGATCGTCACCGCACCCGTGATCCAGGTCAGCACCGACTGCAACCTCATGATGGTGTGGTACCCCAGCACCGAGGCGGCGACGATCAGCGCTGCGACGATGACCGTCGCGACGATCTTGAGGCCCACGCTGTCGCCGTTGCCGCCGAGCTGCGTGATCACCGTGGCGGTCGCGAGCACCGCCATGATCGCGAGGAAGGTCTCCCAGCCGATCGAGGTGAGCCAAGAGACGATGCCGGGCACCTTCTGGCCGTGCACGCCGAACGCGGCGCGCGAGAGCACCATCGTGGGCGCTGATCCTCGTTTGCCCGCGATCGCGATCAACCCGCAGAGCAGGAACGAGACGACGATGCCGACGACCGAGACGACCGTCGCCTGCCAGAACGAAATGCCGAACCCGAGCACGAACGAGCCGTACGACATGCCGAACACCGAGACGTTCGCCGCGAACCACGGCCAGAACAGATCGCGCGGTCTCGCCGTGCGCTCGGCCTCCGGCACGATCTCGATGCCGGTCTTCTCGATGCTGAGCACGCGGGCGCGCTGCGTGGGGATCTCTGCGGACATCTCGGTCTCCTGCGTGGCCTGGCGCGAGCGCGCACTGGATGATGCCTCTTATTCTGGCACCGGTCGGCGGCGGGCGGAACGGGGAGGCTCGAAGGAGTGCTCAACACGTGGTGACCAGAAATGATATTCTGGTCACCACGGGAGGCGACACGATGACTCCATCACGGCATACCGTCGAGCTGACGGGAGCGAGCGTCTCCTACGTGGAATGGAACGCCCCGCAGCCGAGCGGACCGACCGTGCTCCTGCTCCATGGCGGCGGCGTCGACAGTGCGGAACTCTCCTGGGGCGAGGTCGGCCCAGCACTCGCGAACGCGGGCCACCGAGTGCTCGCGCCGGATCACCCCGGGTTCGGCCTGAGCCCCACGGCCGGCTGGCCGCTGACGCAGCAGCACCTCGAACGATACATCGAGGAGTTCATCGATGCAGTAGCCCTCGACGACTACGCGATCGGCGGCCTCTCGCTCGGCGGAGGACTGACCCTCGGGCACCTCCTGCGGCAGCCCGGGCGCCCCCGCGGAGCACTGCTGCTCGGCGCCTTCGGAATCATGCCGCGCCTCAGCGACGGACCGTTCAGCGCCGTCACCCACTTCGGCACCGCACTGCTGCTGCGCACCGGGATCCTCGCCGCCATGACACGCTCATACGCCCGAAACGCGGCAGCGATGGAACGAGGGCTGCAACAGATCGTACGCAACCCCGCCGCCCGCACCCCCGAACTCGTACACGACGTCGTCACCGCGGCCGCCGAAGGCGAGGCGCTGACGGTGTTCGGCGAATGGCAGCGCGAGCAGGTCGGCTGGCGTCGACTCCGCACGAACTACACGGAACAGCTGCACACGATCCAGACCCCCATCCTCCTCGTGCACGGCGAACTCGACAGCGGCGTTCCCCTCGCCCGCGCGCAGACCGCAGCTCAGCTCCTGCCGCACGCCGAACTCGTCACCGTGCCCGACGCCGGGCACTGGGTCCAGCGCGACCGGCCCGAAACCGTGATCCCCACGATGCTGCGCTTCCTCCAGGAGCTCAGCTGATGCCGAGACCACTGATCCCGAACCGCCGAACACGCATCCTGAATGCCGCCGAGGACCTCGCACTCGAACGCGGATTCGACACCGTGAGCGTCTCGGCGATCGCAGACCGAGCCGGAATCGGCAAGGGCGCCATCTACCTCGAATTCGACAGCAAGCGCCACCTGCTCGATGCCGTGCTGCGCCGCGGAACCGAACGCATGGAGGCCAAGGTCGACGCCGAACTCGGCGAGCACCCGCGCCTCGGCGACGCCTACCGCGCCGCCGTGCGCGCACTGCTCGACGATCGACTCATGACCGCCGCCTTCCTCGACGACCACGGAGTGCTCGGCAACCACATCGGCACCATCACCGACGGCCGCTACCGCGCTCGACACGACGGCATCGTCGACTGGCTGCGCACTCTGCAAGCCCGCGAACTCCTCGCCAACGACATCGATCCGGAGCACCTCGCGATCGCGCTGTCGAGCGCCACCATCGGACTGCTCTCAGCAAGCCGATTGATCGGACCACTGAACGAGGATCAGCTTGCAGGGGCCGTCGAGGCGATCGGGCGAATGGTCGACGGGGTCGAGCGGTAGCCGATTCGCTGCCGCGCGGTGACGGCGCGAGGTCCGGGGCGCAGCATGGCGAAAAGCGGATCGGCGCTCACTCTTGTCGGTCGCGTGACAGACGCGGCATTGTCGGCTGACAGGATTTGAACCTGCGACCCCTCGGATCCCAGCCAAACGTTTCCCGCTCTCAGCTCCTCCAGGCGCGTGCGTGAACGCGGTGCATCACTCATCCCGCGTCCTGCATCCGCACCCGAGAGCCAAGGTCGCACCCCGACACCACCCCGGGCCAGCCACCGCCACCCCCACCGCCCCTCTACACTTGACCACATGACCGCGACCAACGAAGCGCGCAAGAGGCACCCCTCGCGCCGCAGTAACGCGTTCACGATCGTCATCGAGATCATCGGTGCGCTCGCGCAGTTGCTGCTCACCTACGCGGGCCTGCGCTATCTCTTTGTTGATGACGACAATCTCAATGAGCACGGTCGTCTGCTGGCCTGGTGCGCCCTGGCGACGCTGTACCTGGTGGGGACCGTCATCTGGCTGAACATCGATTTGCGGGTCAATGACGACGACCACAGTTTCATGCGGCGCACGTCGAGGCATCCGATGGTGGCCGTGTTTTCGGCGATCGTGACGTTCAGTTCGAGTCTGGTGGGTCTCAGCGCTGCGATCACGGTCATCGTGGGTTCGGACACGGATCCCGACTATTTCGACGCGTACGAGCTGATCGCCGTGTGGGCCATGCTGGCGTCGTGGGCGATGTTCCACTGGGGGTATTCGCGGATCTACTACGCCGCATACCATCACCGTGAGGCTGAGAGGCCGCTGCGCTTCCCGGGGACCGAGCACCCTCGTCTCATCGACTTCGTGTATTTCGCGTTCACGAACGGTACGTCGTTCGCGCCGTCGGATGTGATGGTCGCCACGTCGCGCATGCGGTGGACGGTGGTCTGGCATACGACTTTCAGCTTCTTCTTCAATGCGCTCATCATCGTGCTCACCATGAACACGATTTCGGGTGGCTTCGCGGCGCTCTGAGTCGAGGATCCCGGATCGGACGGCTGGGAATACTTCGAGGGATCACGCGTTAGAGTAAGAAGCGTGTTCCGGGGTCAGTGAGAATCTGAACCGGCGGTCATAGCCCGCGAACCCCACTCCTGTGGGGCCGATCCGGTGGAATTCCGGTGCCGACGGTGATGTACGAGGCGACCTGCGCCATGCAGGGGCCCGCGTGCGAGTCCGGAGGAGAGGAACGCAAGGGAGCCGCCGTGCGCGGCGACCTCGCAGACCCGGCGCGCGGAAAGATGTCATCCGATGCTCGGTCGCGAAGTACTCGAAACGGCGATGCGCCGTGCGTTCGAGCTCGCGGATCTCGGCCCGGCCGAGAATCCGAACCCGCAGGTGGGCTGCGTGATCCTCGACCCTGCCGGCCGTATCGTCGCGGAGGGCTGGCATCGCGGCGCGGGCACTCCGCACGCCGAGGTCGCGGCGCTTGCCGCCATTCCTGAGGAGTGGCGCGGCCGCGCGAACGAGCTGACCGCGGTCGCCACGCTGGAGCCGTGCAATCACACGGGCCGCACGGGTCCGTGCGCGGTTGCGCTTTCCGAGGCGAGGATCGGCGCGGTCGCGTACAGCGTGAGCGATCCGGGCGATGCCTCCTCGGGCGGGGCTGCGACGCTGCGCGCCGCCGGCGTCGAGGTGCTGGGCGGCGTCCTCGAGGTCGAGGGGCGAGGCCTGCTCGCCTCCTGGTTCGAACGCCAGGCGAAGACGCGGGTCGCCGGTTCGCCTGCGCGACCGACGGTCATCGTGAAGTGGGCGCAGACCCTCGACGGCCGCGCAGCGGCGGCTGACGGAAGCAGCCAGTGGATCACGGGGCCGGCTGCGCGCCGCGATGTGCACCGTCGTCGCGCAGCGGCTGACGCGATCCTCGTCGGAACCGGCACGCTGCTCGCCGACGACCCGGCTCTCACCGCACGAGACGAGGGCACGCCTGACGGCTTGCTCGTTCCGGCGGAGGAGCAACCGATCCCGGTGGTGCTCGGCCGCCGCGAGATCCCGGCAGACGCCCGCATCAACGCCCATCCGGCCCTCGCGGCGCGCGGCCTCGACGCACCTCTGCGGTTCGACGGCGACGATCTCTCCGCGCACTTGGTGGCGCTGCGCGAGCACGGCGTCCGCAGCGTGTTCGTCGAGGGCGGTCCGACCGTCGCGAGCGCGTTCCTCGCGGCGGGCCTCGCCGACGAGGTGCTCGTCTACGTGGCTCCTGCGCTGCTCGGTGGTCCGCGTCTCGCCATCGGCGACCTCGGCATCGGGAGCATGGCGGGCATCAGGCGGCTCGCGATCGACGGTGTGGAGCAGTTGGGCGACGACCTGCTGATCCGCGCGACCGTGCAGTCCCGCGAGTGCGGCACCGCGCACACGACCCCGACCACGACCACGACCACGACTTCACCCCTACAAGAGAACGAGGAGGGGCGCTGATGTTCACAGGCCTCATCGAAGAAATCGGCGAGATCGTCGCCATGGAACCCGTCGGCGACTCGATGCGTCTCACGGTGCGCGGCCCGAAGGTTACGAGCGATGCGGCGCACGGCGACTCGATCCAGGTGTCGGGCGTGTGCCTCACGGTGATCGACCTGGTCGGAGAGGGCGAACACGAGGCGTTCGACGGCGCTGCGGGAGGCGGGGAGTCGAGCCGACCCACAGCGTTCACGGCCGACGTGATGGAGCAGACGATCAAGATGTCGACGCTCGGCACGGTGCGGGTCGGCGACCGGGTCAACCTTGAACGCGCCGCCCGCGTCGACAGCCGGCTGGGAGGCCATATCGTGCAGGGTCACGTCGACGGCACCGCCGCACTGCTGTCGACCACGCAGCACGACAACTGGCGCACCCTGCGCTTCTCGCTCGCGCCGGCGCTCGCCCCCTATCTCGTCGACAAGGGCTCCGTCACGCTGTCGGGCGTCTCGCTGACGATCTCGAACATCGCAGATGCCGAGGATCCCGATGCCTGGTTCGAGGTCTCGCTCATTCCCGAGACGCTCACGGCGACGATCCTGGGTGCGCTCGAACCGGGCGATCGCGTCAACCTCGAAACCGACATTCTCGCCCGTCACGTCGCACGCATGCTGCGATTCGACGCCAGCGCCCACCATTCGTTCGGCATTGCCGACCACCGAACCGATCCCTCCCGAGAAGGAGCCCACTCATGACCACTCCAGGCACCACCGATTCCGGCTCCGGCATCGCGACGATCGAGGAGGCCATCGCCGCGATCGCGGCCGGTCGCCCCGTGCTGGTCGCGGACGACGAGAACCGCGAGAACGAGGGCGATGTCATCCTCTCGGCCGAGCTCGCCACCCCCGAGTGGGTCGCCTGGACCGTGCGCTGGTCCTCCGGGCTGCTCTGCGCGCCGATGACCAACGAGATCGCCGACCAGCTCGATCTGCCGATGATGGTCGAGCGCAATGAGGACGTGCGCGGCACCGCCTATACGGTGACCGTCGATGCGGCAGAGGGGGTCACGACGGGTATCAGCGCGAGTGACCGCGCGACGACGCTGCGCGCCCTCGCAAACCCCGACGCGCAGCCCACCGATGTGCGCCGCCCTGGCCATATCCTCCCGCTGCGCGCAGTCGACGGAGGCGTGCGCGCCCGCGCCGGCCACACCGAGGCCGCGGTCGAGCTGATGCGTCTCGCCGGTCTGCGACAGGTCGCCGTGATCGGCGAGGTCGTCGCGGAAGACGGTGAGATGATGCGACTCCCCGGTCTCATCGAGCTCGGCAAGGAAGAGGGAGTGCTCGTCGTCACGATCGAGCAGCTTGCGGCCTACCTGAACGAGCACGACCCCGACGGCTGCCCCGCGCAGCCGACCGAGCACCGCCAGGTCAGCCTGCGCGCCGACACGCTCGTGCCGACCGAGCACGGCGAGTTCCGCATGCGCGCCTATCGAGACCGCCGCAGCGGTGTCGACCATGTCGCGCTCATCGCGCCGAACCCCGACGGCACGCTGCTGGGCGATGACTCGCTCATTCGCGTGCATTCCGAGTGCATCACTGGCGAGGCGTTCGGTTCACTGAAGTGCGAGTGCGGCCCGCAGCTCCGGGCCGCGATGGATCTGGTGCACCAGCGAGGCGGAGCCGTCATCTACCTGCGCGGACAGGAGGGGCGCGGCATCGGTCTCGCCAACAAGCTGCGCGCCTACCAGTTGCAGGAGAGCGGTGTCGACACGCTCGACGCGAATCTGCAGCTCGGGCTGCCCGCGGACGCCCGCGACTACCGGGCCGCGGCCGAGATCCTCGCCGATCTCGGAATTCGCAGCGTGCGCCTGCTGACCAACAATCCCGACAAGGTCGCTCAGCTCGAGGCGAGCGGCGTGACCGTCACCGAGCGCGTGCCGCTCTACGTCGGCTTCACGGAGCAGAACGCCGGCTACCTGGCAGCCAAGCGCGACCGCATGGGTCACATGCTGCCCACCGATTCGAACGAATGACGAGCGAGAGAGAAGCAATATGAGTGGCGCTGGATCACCCTCACTTTCGGTAGACGCGAGTGGCCTGCGGGTCGCGGTCATCGCCGGCAAGTGGCACACCGAGGTCATGAAGGGTCTCATCGCGGGCGCGCACGAGACGATCGCGGCTTCGGGCGCAACGCACGAACTGTTCGAGGTTGCGGGAGCCTTCGAGCTGCCCCTCGCGGCGCAGACCGCGCTGACCGCTGCCTCGCAGGGCGGCGGTGGATTCGATGCGGCCGTCTGCCTCGGCGTGATCATCCGCGGCGGCACCCCTCACTTCGAGTTCGTCGCGAATTCGGTGACCGATGGCCTCACCCGCGTGCAGCTCGACACGGGCAAGCCGGTGGGCTTCGGCGTGCTCACGACAGAGAACGACGAGCAGGCGCTGGATCGCTCCGGGCTGCCCGGCTCGCGGGAGTCGAAGGGCGTCGAGGCGGCGGAAGCGGCGCTGCACGCTGCGGTGACGGCGCGCGCGATTCGCGCGGCGCGCGGGTAGCCCGCACCCGGGCGCCTCGCAAGGTGCGCGGCGCCCGACTCGGGACCGCAGTGAATTGCGCGGAGTGACCGGCTGCTGCGCGTTCTGACCCGGCACGCATCAGGACAGGCGGCCGTCGCCGCGATAGCCTGACTGCACCGGGGGAGAGTTCTGCTGCCCTCAAGCTGCCGAAGGAGCCGATAATGCGCCCGATTCACACGAATCTGCCCGCCCCGACAGGCGGCATGCTGCTCGCGAAGCGCCCGACGGGCATCACCATGGCAGTCGTCGTGCTGCTGATCGCCGCTGCGGTGCAGTCAGCCCCCAAGATGACCGAGGTGATCATCGCGGCGGTGAATGCTGTGAGAAACGGCGAGCCTTTCAGCGCGGAATCCTACGTGGGCTTCGATCGTCTCGACGGGGTGTACGCAGTCCTCTCGTTCGCTCTCGCCACCGCCTTCATCTGGTTCTGGCTCGCGGTGAAGGAACGCCGCAGCTTCGCGACCCTGGGCTTCACCGGACCGCGCGAAGGTGTGCGCTTCGCGGGCCGCGGCCTGCTCATCGGCATCGGCATGATGGCGGTGTGCGTGCTCATTCCGCTCGTCACCGGGCAGGCTCAGATGGCCTGGGCATCGCCCGACGCAAGCAGTTGGGGCTTCATCGCCGTCATGCTGTTCGGCTTTCTCGTGCAGGGTTCGACCGAAGAGATTCTGACGCGCGGCTACCTGACCCAGGCGGTTGCCCGCCGCTGGGGGCTCGTCGCGGCGGTCGTGGCCCAGACCGTGTTCTTCGCACTCATGCACGGAATGAACCCGGGCATGGGACCGCTGCCGGTCGTCAACCTCCTGCTGTTCGCGCTCTTCGGCAGCTTCATGTCGCTCTCCGAGGGCGGCCTGTGGGGGATCTGTGCAATGCACGGAGCCTGGAACTGGGCGCAGGGCAACTTCTTCGGTGTCGCGGTCTCGGGTCAGCACGTCTCGGATTCGGTTTTCACGTTTACCGCGAACCCCGGTTCGACAGACCTGATCACCGGCGGCGCATTCGGCATCGAGGGCAGCCTCGTCACGACTGCCGTCTTCCTCGCGGGCATCGCGATCGCCTGGAAGTCCTGGCAGAAGCGGCGCATGCTCGAAGCCGCCGCGACCGGGAGCATCGGCGACACTCGCGAGGCCACCTCGGCAACCGCGTTCGCCGAGGGAGCTATCAGCCGCGAGTCCTAGGCTGAGTGGGTGGCAGAAGACCCCGATCAGCAGACGGCCCCGACCCGGGAATCCGGCGCGCAGCAGCGCCGATCCTCGTCCCGCACTCGACGCGGCGAACGCGGAAGCGCGAGCGAAGACGCCGACGCACGCCGCGGTCCACGCGCCTCGCTGAAGCAACTCGTTCCGTACCTGCTTTCGCAGCGCGGGCCCCTCGTGCTCGCGCTGACGCTCGGCATCATCGGCGCCGGCACCTCGCTCGTGCAGCCGGTGCTGCTCGGACAGGTGATCGAGCGGGTGCAGGCGAGCCAGCCGCTCGGGCTGCTTCTCGCGCTGCTCAGCGCGCTCGTGATCGCCGACGCCCTGCTCAGCGGCTTCCAGCACTACGTGCTGCAACGCATGGGCGAGGGGGTCGTGCTGCACAGTCGCCGCAGTCTGATCTCCCGCATCCTGCATCTGCCGATCGGAGAGTTCGACCGCCGCCGAACGGGCGACCTCGTCTCGCGCGTCGGCAGCGACACGACCCTGCTGCGCGCCGTACTCACGCAGGGCATGGTCGAAGCCGTCAGCGGCCTGCTCGTCTTCGTCGGCGCACTCGTCGGCATGCTGATCATCGACCCGATCCTCTTCGGCATCACCTTCTCGGTGGTGCTCGTCGCGCTCGTGATCGTCGTACTGGTGTCGGCGAGGATCCGCCCCGCCGTCACCCGGGCGCAGCAGAAGGTGGGCGATCTGGCTGCACAGGTCGAACGCTCGATCTCCTCGATCCGAACGATCCGCGCGGCCGGCGCGACCGAGCGAGAGCAGCTCGCCACCGAAGCAGAAGCCGAGGAGGCCTACCGGCTCGGCCTGAAGGTCGCGAAGATCTCGGCGCTCATCGTGCCGATCTCCTTCCTCGCGCTGCAGTTGTCGTTCCTCGTGGTGCTCGGCCTCGGCGGCTACCGCGTCGCGACCGGTGCGATCGGCATCGCGCAGCTCGTGATGTTCATCGTCTTCCTCTTCCTGATGGTCGCTCCACTCGGACAGGCCTTCGGCGCGATCGCCGCCGTGAACCAGGCGCTCGGCGCACTCGGCCGCATCCAGGAGATCGCGTCGAGTCCGACCGAGACGGAGCACGATGCCGAGCTGGCGCCGGACCGCCGTCTCATGCCGCTTGCCGAGGCCACCCGTGAGGGCGCACCGGCGATCCGCTTCGAGCACGTCGGCTTCACCTACCGCTCCGCGGCGCCTGCGCGCGTGGATCCGCGCGAGCTCGTGACCTCGGGGCGCGGGGGGCGACGCGACGCGGAGGCCGCCCCCGCGCAGATCGTCGAGACTCCGGTGCTGCACGACGTGTCATTTGACGTGCCGCGAGGATCGCGCGTCGCGCTCGTCGGCCCCTCCGGTGCGGGCAAGTCGACCGTGCTCTCGCTGATCGAGCGCTTCTACGATCCCGACAGCGGCGTCGTGTCACTGCACGGTGCCGACCTGCGATCCCTGGATCGCGCCGAGCTTCGCGCGCAGCTCGGCTACGTCGAACAGGACGCGCCCGTACTCGCGGGCAGTCTGCGCGACAACCTCCTTCTGGGTGCTCCCGACGCCTCCGATGCGGCATGCGAGCGGGTGCTCCGGGCGGTGAACCTCGGCGGACTGCTCGACCGCACCGCGGAGAACCTGGCGAGCGCAGGCGCTTCCCGCGCTTCCGACGACTCGGGCGACTCCGACGCCTCCGGCCCGTCGGGCGAGCTGCTGGCTCGCGCCCTCGACACCCAGGTGGGTGAGCGAGGCATCATGCTCTCCGGAGGCGAGAAGCAGCGGCTCGCCATCGCACGCACCCTGCTGAGTGCGCCGTCGATTCTGCTGCTCGACGAGTCCACCGCCAGTCTCGACGGCGTGAACGAACGCCTCATGCGCGAAGCTCTCGACTCGGTGGCCACCGGGCGCACGCTCGTCGTGATCGCGCACCGCCTCTCGACCGTGGTCGACAGCGACCGGATCGTGGTCATCGACGAGGGCCGGGTGGTCGGCGAGGGGACCCACGAGCAGTTGATCGAGTCGACGCCGCTCTACCGGGAGCTGGCGAAGCATCAGTTGCTCGTGCCCGAGCAGAGCTAGACCGGGGTAGCTTGCGGCGGCCGGGCCCGATCGCGCCAGGCTTTGAGCAAGCGCTCAGTCGTAGCAGACGCGGTAGAGGTACTGCGCAAGCACCTCGATCCCCCGAACGATGTCTTCGGTGTTCGAGAATTCAACCGGTGTGTGACTTCGTCCGTCCTTGCTACGCACGAAGATCATCGCCATGTTCGAACGCTGCGCCATTTGCATCGCATCGTGGCCGGCACCAGAGTGCATGACTCTGGGTGGAAGCCCCAGCTGTTCCATGGTCTCGAGCAGATCGGCCACCATA
This sequence comes from Leucobacter soli, assembly GCA_040394175.1. GTDB lineage: Bacteria > Actinomycetota > Actinomycetes > Actinomycetales > Microbacteriaceae > Leucobacter > Leucobacter soli_A. The sequence continues at coordinate 19,813 of JBEBSS010000003.1, forward strand.
CCGGGGTCGCTGGGGGTGGGTTCGTGATCAGCGATGACTGACCATTCGTATTCGAGGCCGCGCGTGCCAGCGCACCGCTGCACTGTCTCCTCGACATTAGCGCACAGCCCTTCGAACACGGACGGTTCAGGGTGCCTCACGTCAATCACGAACTCGACGCGGTCGGCGACGATCGCCCCGCCGTTTGGCGTGACCTCGATCCGGCCGATCGTCGTCACCGCCGGCCTGCCGAGCGATTCTACGTGAGTCGTGAGCTGCTGCACCACGTCCGCCATCGCGACTACCGGATCTCTCCGAAGGTCCATCGGGAATGCACCGGCGTGATTGGCGGTGCCCTGGAGGGTTACCAGGTAGTGCCGCATGCCGGTGATGACGTCAACGATACCGATGGCGAGCCCTTCCGATTCGAGCACCGGCCCCTGTTCGATATGCAGTTCGACGAAGCGATCAATGTCACTGCGCTCAGCACTCGGCAGAAGCGAGGGGTCGAGGTCGACGTGTCGCATCGCCTGGGCCACGGTCATCCCGTCCCATCCCACGATGCGGTCTGCCTCACCGGCACGAATCGCACCGGTGATCGCACGAGATCCCCAGAAGTTCCCGGGGAAACGACTGCCCTCCTCCTCGCAGAATCCCACTACTTCGATGCTGCGAATCGGCGCGCCAAACTGCTCCTTCAAAGCGGCGACCGCTACGAATCCGGCGAGCCATCCGAGCGTCCCGTCGTACCGGCCACCGGGTACCTGCGTGTCCGTGTGCGAACCCGTGACGACGCACGGTCCTGTCCGGGTTCCTTCGAGCCGGGCCCACACGTTTCCTGCGGCATCCAACCGGCTCTCGAGTCCGGCGGTTTCGCACCAACCCCGGTACGTGGAGATCGCATCGGACCACTCAGGAGAATACGCGACGCGGCTCACCCCTGTTCCGCCGTCTGATCCATGCTGAGACATCTCTTCCAGCAGCCGGGCAATGAGACCGGCGTCGATCTCGATAGGTACGATCGGCATTGGATCTCCTCTGTCCGTGATCCCGGTGACTGCGCTTCGATGGACGATCCTCGTCAGCAGCCCCGGAATCGCCTCACACACAATAGTAATGACATCTTCACTATAATGAAATTAGCCGCACGCGCGGTACGAGAGGAGCATGGACAATGACGTCTTCACCCGACATCGTAGAAGTGGGCGTGGGGGAACTCGGCAGAATGCTGCGCAGCGGCGAGCTGACCGTTCCCGACCTCGTCGCCACCTGCCTGGATCGCATCGAACTGATGGACCAACAAGGCCCGCGGTTGCACGGCGTGATCGAAGTAGCGACACACGCAATGCATATCGCACGGGAGCGCGAACGCGAACTCCGCGAAGGCCAGGACCGGGGGCCCCTGCACGGTATCCCCGTGCTCCTCAAAGACAACATCGCGACCGCGGACGGCATGGAGAACACTGCCGGCTCCTGGGCCTTAGCGGGAGCTCAGCCTCTCCGAGATGCTGGCCTGGTCCCGGCTCTGCGCGAGGCAGGCGCAGTGATCCTCGGCAAGGCGAACCTTTCCGAGTGGAGCAACATCCGTTCACCCCGCTCGCAAGGCGGCTGGAGCGGACGCGGCGGCCAGGCCCGGAATCCCTACAGCCTGGATCGCGGAGTGTATGGCTCGAGTTCTGGATCGGCCGTGGTCGTCGCGGCGAGCTACGTACCGCTTGCGGTCGGGACCGAGACAGACGGATCCATCGCATACCCGGCTTCCGTGAACGGTGTAGTCGGTCTCAAGCCGACCGTGGGCCTCGTGAGCCGCAGAGGCGTCATCCCGATCGTTCATCATCAGGACAGCCCTGGCCCGATCGCCCGAAGCGTCGCCGACGCAGCCCTCCTGCTGACTGCGCTGAGCGCGCAACCGGACGCCGCCGACCTTCGCGATCAGCGCCGGGAGGTCGACCCATCTCGCCCCCATCTCCCCCCGCGTCCCTCCGACGCCGACGCAGGCATCGACTATTTCTCGGCGCTCGATCCGAGCGCGCTGCAAGGCGCCCGTCTCGGGGTGCTCCGGGCGGCCTGCGCCTACGACAGCGCGGCGACGAGCGTGTTCGACGAGGCGCTCGAGACACTCGTCGCGGCCGGAGCGGAACTGATCGACCCCCTCGAGATCCCCGAGTACCAGTGGATTGCCGAAAATCGAGCGGCACAATTCGGGGCATACTTCACCGAAGCCCGAGAAGGCTTTGCCGCGTACGCGGAGGAGTTCATCGCACGCGATTTCCCCGTGCGCACCATAGCGGACGTCGTCGAGTTCAATCGTGCGAATCCCGAGCTGGAAATGCCATTCTTCGAGCAGGAGTTCCTCGAGCAGATCGCGGTTGCGCCGACCTCCCACCAGCCCGAGTACTCCGAGACGATGACCAGTTTCCAACAGGCTGCCCGAATCGGACTCGACCGCGCATTCGAGGAGTCTCGACTCGACGCAATCATCGCTCCGACGATAGGCCCGGCGCTCTCCATCGATCTGGTCCATGGAGAGCGCTACCCCGGCGGCGCATCGACCATGTCGGCGATCGCCGGCTATCCCATCATCACCGTCAACGCCGGATATTACCGAGGATTACCCGTGGGGATGAGCTTCACTGGTCTAGCATGGGGTGAGCAACAACTGCTGAACTTGGCTCATGCGTTCGAGCTGCGCGGCCCCGAGCGCAGGGTTCCGGGATATCTGGACGCGATCGTCAAGCCCTGACCCAGACCCGAAAGCCTCGAATGACCCAAGTACCTCGCGCTACCGACCGTGAGAGCAATCCATCCGTGCAGTCGATGGGAGCGCTCGTTCGCGACCTCCGCGAGTCACACGGATTGACGCTGGCGCAACTCAGTTCGAAGGCAGGGGTCAGCTCCGGGCTGATCAGTCAGATCGAGCATGGACAGGGCAATCCCGCCTACCTCACCCTGCTGAAGCTGGCGCAGGCGCTCGGCGTGCCAGTCGGAACCTTCTTCGCTGCCCCCGAGCAGAAGGTCACGAACGGTGTGGTCAGAGCGAACAATCGCCGACGCCTGGAGATCGCCGACAAAGGGCTCGTCTATGAACTCCTGAACCCCAGTTTCGCCGGACAGCTCTTCAACGTCATCGTTCGCATTCCAGCCGGCTATACGAACCAGACCGTTCCATTCGATCACCCTGCCGCCGATGAATCGATGCTCGTCATGGAGGGCGAACTGCACGTCCAGCTCGGTGACGAAGGGTACCTCCTGGAAACGGGAGACTGCATCACCTTCGTGACGGATCAACCGCACTGGTTCCGAAACCCGGGAACGATCGAGGCCGTCATCTACGCGTCCATGACGCCACCAGTCTTCTAGGCCGAGCGACTCCACACCTCGACCAGTCCCGGTCGAACCGGATCACCGGTCCGGCGAGCCAGCCCGGCCGATCCAAGCGGATGCGCCGAGCCTGGCCCGCCTCGGCTCATACGCTGAGCAGTCCTCGCGGTCCGGAAACTCCGAAGTCGTCCCGGTAGATCACGCCGCCCTTCATGACGAACACGAGATCACGCAGCGCCTCGATCCGCTCGATCGGATCGCCATCAAGAATGATCAGATCCGCGAACTTCCCAGGCTCGAGTGTGCCGACTAGCTCCCCCATGCTCGCATTCTCGGCACCGTCCCGAGTCGCGGACAGCAAGGTGCGTGCGGGCGAGAGGCCGATTCGGACCATTTCAATCATCTCGTTGACCAGTTGATCATGGGGGTTGAAGGGCGTTCCCGCGTCGGTGCCGGCCGCGATCCTCATCCCCGCTTCGACCGCCTGGCGGAACATCTCTCTGCTGCGGTCGAGCTCAGCCACGGCTTTCTGACGGATCCACTCCGGTGCGCATTCTCCGTGTGCGCCACCGCTCACGATTCCGCTCACCGCGGATAGCGTCGGTACGAGGTAGGTCCCATGTTCGATCGCGAGCGAGAACAGCTCCTCGTCCAGGTAGAAACCGTGCTCGATCGTATCCACTCCAGCACGAATCGAGTTCTCGATGCCTTCCCGCCCGATCGCGTGAGTGGAGACCCGTCGACCCGCGTTGTGGGCTTCCTCGACGATGGCCTCGAGTTCGGCCCGCAGGAGTGCCGGCTGAGTCGGCTTCACCTCAACCGTGAGCACCCCGCCGGTGGCCATTGCCTTGATCGTCCCGGCTCCGAGCTTGAGCTGCCCCCTCGTAGCGCTGCGCACGGCGTCCACGCCGTCGGCCTCGACGCCGATAAAATGACCGTGCCCCCCTGTCATCGTGATGACACGACCAGCGGCGACGATACGGGGACCAGGCACCAACCCGCCCTCAATCGCGCGGTTCAGGTCGATCACGATGTTGTCCACCGCTCCGAGGTCCTTGACCGTCGTCACTCCCGAATGCAATGTCAGTCGAGCATTCTGTGCGGCCCGAAGCGATGCGATCGTGTGTGTGTCCTCGCGCGCCTGCGCGGCAAGGTCGCCGATCCCGTCGTGCGCAAGGTGCACGTGCCCGTCGATCAGACCAGGCAGAATGCTTCGCCCCTCGGCATCGATGACGGTGTCGTCGTACGGCGCATCTGCGTCTGAGCCGATCCAGGTGATTCGGTCGCCTTCGATGTGAATAGACCGCCCCGGTTCGCTGAGAGAGCCATCGACTCCGTCGAAGACCCGTCCATTGCGAATGAGCATGCTCAACTTCTCTCTATCTGCCCGATCAGGGGCTTCGGAATTTACTCGCTGATGAACTTCGCGACGACCTCGAGATACTGCTGCTCGTCGGCATCGGCGAATGCCTGGTGCCCGCTGTTCTCGAGCAACGCATATTGCGAGCCCTGAATACGCTCGGCAATTCGTTCCGATTGCGATGGCGGGGTGATCCAGTCGTGCGCGCCCGCAATGACGAGCGTCGGAACGTCGATCCGGTCCAGTCCGTCATATGCGTTGAAGCCGGGCAGTTCGTTCGCCATCATGTAGCTGGCGACCTCGAAACGGCCTCTGCCGCGGTTCGCGAGCGCTTCGAGCAGTTCCGCTCGCGGCTCGCGGAAGTAGAGTGACATGCACTTCACCCACCAGGCGTCGTATTCCTCCTGATTGGTGATCGATCCCTCGAAGAGTTCCTTGTAGATCTCCTTCTGCTCAGGGGTCGCAACACGATCCGCGATCTCCTGGGCTTCCTCCCAGAAGCCCCAATCAGGAGCGGTGTTGGAGAGGATCAGCTTCTCCAATGCACCCGGATGACGCTGCGCGAAGACCTGTGCCACCATCCCGCCATATGAATGACCGAGCAGGATGATCGTCTCGAGACCGAGGTGCTGACGCAATGCATCGAGATCATCTGCCATCTGCTCCACCGTGTAGCTCTGTAGCGGCGCGTCAGACGACCGGCCGGTCCCTCGATGGTCGACATAGACGACTTGAGCGACCTTGCCGAGTTCGTCGATGAACGGACGGAAATAGGTATGATCGGCTCCCGGCCCCCCATGCTGCACGAAGAGCGCCGGCTTCGACCGATCTCCTTGCGCATCCACGGCGAGGCCGGATGAGACGACGTCGAAATAGAGTGATGCTCCGTTGATATCTGCGTACATGGGTTCTCCTTCGATTCGATGTACTGGTGGACGATCTCGCGTAAGTACCTGTCTCGGACTTACTCGGTGATGAACTTGGCGACGACTGCGAGATAGTCGTCTTGTTCCTGGTCGGCGAATGTCTGATGCCCGCTCTGCTCGAACCGCACGTACTCGGCATTCGGCAGTTGCTGCATGATCCGCTCCGACTGCGATGGCGGTGTGACCCAGTCATAGGCCCCCGCGAGCACGAGTGTGCGGGTAGCGACGCGGGGAAGATGATCCACAACGCTGAATCTGGGCAATTCATGCGCCATCATGTACGTGGCAACCTCGTATCGCCCCCGTGCACGGCTCGAGAGCGCAGCGAAGAGCTCAGGGTTCGGGGATCGATAGTAGAGCGGCATGCATTTCGCCTTCCACGTCTGATAGTCGGTCTGATTTGAAATCGTTCCCTCGAAGAGATCGCGAAAGATCTCCTTCTGCTCAGGTGTGGCGATCCGATTCGCAATCTCCTGCGCCTCCTTCCAGAACCCCCAGTCCGGTGCGGTGTTCGAGAGGATCAGCTTTTCCAGTGACTCCGGGTAGTTCAGCGCGTACACCTGTGCCACCATTCCGCCGTAGGAATGGCCAAGCAGGATGATCTTGTCGATTCCGAGATGTCGACGCAGCGCATCGAGATCGTCCGCCATCTGTTCGACGGTATATGTCCCGAGAGGCGCGTCCCCCGAACGGCCGGTACCACGGTGGTCGATATACACGATTTGCGCGGCATCTGCGAGTGCATCGAGCGAGGGACGGAAATAGCTGTGGTCTGCCCCTGGACCGCCATGCTGCACAAAGAGCGTCGGCTTCTCTCGGTCACCTGACAGTTCGACCGCCAGGCCCGATGAGACGATGTCGAAGTAGAGATCTACCCCGTTGAGGTGTGCGTGCATTGGTTCTCCTGCGATTCGAAGCTATGAGATGACAGACGCTGCAGAATCGGCTGCATACGCGGACTGCTGGGCCAGAAATCGCCCTTCTGGATCTGGCACGCTCTGCACCAGCAGTCTCGTGTAGGCGTCTGCGGGATCCGAGAGGAGCGAGATGGGGCCTTGTTCGAGGACTCGCCCGAACCGCATCACGGTGATCTCGTCGCACATGCGAGCTGCGACACCCAGGTTGTGAGTGATGAACACGCAGCCGAACCCGAGTTCCTCCTGCAGACGGTCGAGCAATTCCAGTACTTCGAATTGGATCGAGGCGTCGAGGGCCGAAGTGACTTCGTCGGCGACCAGCAGTTGGGGGCCGACCGCCAGGGCTCGGGCGATTGCGATCCGCTGACGCTGGCCCCCTGAGAACTCGTGCGGGTAGCGGTCCACAGCCGCCGATCCGAGGGCCACCATGTCCAGCAGCTCAACGATGCGGCCGCGATGCACAGACTCGCGACCTCCCCGAGGTGCCAACGCCTCGAGGAGGGTCTGACCCACCGTCATTCGCGGGTCCAGTGATGCGTATGGATCCTGGGGAATCATCTGAACCAACCGACGCAGTTCCCGCTGTTTCGCGCCTTTGGCATCGGGCACGCTGACTCCGGACACGTGCACCTCTCCTGAAAGCAGTCCGAGGGATCCGACGATGACCTTCGCGAGGGTCGACTTGCCTGAACCGGACTCCCCGACGACACCCATCGTTCGACCGGAATGGACCGCCAACGTGACTTCCTGCAGCACTGGAGCAGCGTGCTTCCCCACTCCGTAACTCGCCGAGGCATTCCGAATATCCAGTACCAGAGGTCCTGCCATCGCTCTACCGCTCATGCGAATGTCTCCTCGATTGATGTCGCTGCAGTGGATCCGCGATACACGGCTCCCGCGAGCGCGGTGCTGGCGGAGGCCTCGAGCAGCTTGACCGTATACGGATGAGAGACCTCTCGATCCCGCAGCTGTTGCACCGTCAGGTGCTCGATGATCTCACCGCGATACATCACATAGACGCGGTCGCACATCGCGGCGACGAGGTCGATGTCGTGTGAGATAAGTAGGACGCTCATCCCGTGCTCCGTTCCGATCTGCTGAATGAGACGGAGAACGTCGGCCTGCACGGTCACGTCGAGCGCGGTCGTCGGTTCGTCTGCGATCAGCATTCTCGGCATGGTCATGAGCGCCATGGCAATCATGGCCCGCTGGCGCATCCCGCCCGAAAGCTCATGCGGGTATTGCCTCATCCGCAGTTCAGGAAGGGTAACTCTCGCCTCGCGGAGCTTCTCGATCGCCAACCGCTCAGCCTCAAGTTTCCCCACCTTTCGATGCACGCGGATCGCTTCGGTGAGCTGGGCCCCCAGCTTGCGCGCGGGGTTGAAGCACGAGGAAGGGTCCTGGAACACCACTCCGAGATCCAGCGCGAATGCTGCCGGAACCTCCCCGCCTGGTTCAAACTCATGCCCGGCGACCGTCAGCCGATCGGCACTCCACTCGAGTTCGGGCGGCAACAGTCGGGCTGCGGTCATCGCGGTGACGCTCTTACCGGACCCTGATTCCCCTACCAGGCCGACGATCTCTCCCTCGTCCACGAAGAAGGAAATACCCCTCACCAATGGGGTGCTTCCATGAGCGAGACCGACGCGAAGGCCTCTCACATCGAGGACGCGGTCGCGCGCATCCTCGACGCCCTCCCGCTCGGCGCGGAGCTCGGCAGCGCGCTGATCCGATGAGGCTCCGGCGCCCGGTGCCTGGTGCCCAGCGCCGATGCGAGTGGCGCGCGGTTCGCCCAGATGTACCAGACCGTCGCCGACGAGCGCCGCGATCAGACCGGTGAGCACGATGAAGATGGCCGGAGCGAGGGCGGCACTTGGGTTCTGATAGATGTCCCGCAATCCGCTCGCGAGCAGCTGACCCCAGTCGATCGCAGGTTGTTGCACCCCGAGCCCGATGAAGCTCAAACCGGACATCGTGACAATCGAAGTCGCGAGCGTCACTGAGGTAAGCACGAGGACCGGCGAGGCGATATTGGGAACGATATGCCTGAAGAAGACCCGTACTGGCGGGACACCGAGCAGATGCGCGGTCGTGACGAAGTCCCGCGTACCGATCGACGCAGCCAAATTGTTCGTGAGCCGGGCGAACTGGGGCGAGAACGCAATGCCGATCGCGACGAGGACTGTCACCGCGTTCGGTCCGAAGATCGCAGTCATGATCAGCGCCACAAGGATCGGCGGAAGCGCCAGCCAGAGATCGATGAACCGCCCGCCGACCCATCTCAGTCGATATCCGGAAACGATGAGCAGTCCTCCGACGAGACCGCCGAGCACCACGGAAATCACAGTCGCCGCGATTCCCATGAGCAAGGTGAGTCTGGTCGCAACCAGCGTGCGCAGGAGCACATCGCGTCCTTGCGAGTCGGTACCGAACCAGTGTGCCGCCGAGGGGCCTTCGCGCAGGGCAGCCGATCCCTCGAGCGCCGCGCGTCCCCAGAGCATCGGAGCGAAGATCGCGAGGAGAAGGAGAATCGTCATCCCGATCAACCCGACGACCAGAGTCGGAGAAATACGCCTTCGCGGTGTGGCGCGAGAAATCGCGATGGCTGCAGTCGCTGGAACACTCGTCATGCCGCTGCTCCCTTCATGAGGATTCGTGGATCGAGCAGGCCGAGGACCACATCGATCGCGAGATTCACGAGCGCCGCAAGCACGCCAAGCGTCAAGATGATCCCTTGGATCGCGGGGTAGTCGCTCGCGAGAATCGACTGCACAATCTGCGTGCCGAGACCGGGAAGATTGAAGACGTTTTCTACGATCACGGTTCCGCCGAGCAGCGCGACGAGCAGGATGCCCCCCATGGTGAGTGCGCTCGTCGCCACGTTCGGCAGCACGTGTCCCAGCAACAGTCGCGCGCTGGAGATGCGCTTGCTGCGCGCAGTCGCGATGTATTCCTTGGAGAGGATGGTGCGGGTCTCGTTGCGCACGATCCTGGAGAGTGCGGCTGCCGGAGCCAGGCCCACTGCGAGTGCCGGCAGCACGAGGCCGTGGAGCCCCTGCCCTCCTTGCACCGGGAACCATTGCAGGGTCAGCGCGAAGACGATCACCAGCACGGTTCCGGTGATGTACTCGGGCATCGCCCCGAGTATCCCGACCACGGTGTTGTAACTGCCCGAAACTGCGCGACTGCGCTTGCGATGCTCGAGCATTGCGATACCGATGCCGATCGGGAATCCGATCACCAGGACCACCAAGAGGCCCCCGAGCGCGACGGATGCGGTGAGCGGCAATCGCTGTCCGATCATCTCGATGATGTGCTGCTGCGTCACGAACGAGCGCCCCAGATCACCTGTGAACAGTCCCGAGACGTAGTGCCAGGCCTGCACGAAGAAGGGGTCGTTCAGGCCCAGCCTGTCCCGGACTATCTCGACCTGCTCCGGAGTCGCGCTCAGGCCGACGATGGTCCGGGCAGGATCGCCTGGCACCAGCTTGACCAGTAGGAAGGTGATGATGACCAGCACCAACACGACTCCCACAAGGCCGGCGAGACGGCCGAGAAGATATCCGATCCAGAGACGCGCCGACTCACGACGGGCGGCACTCGACCCGTCCGTGAAGGCATCGGTTGCCCGCTCCGGCACTACTGCAATCGTCATTACACTCTCATCTCCTCAACCGCTCGCCGCGCATCATCGCGACCCGTCCCTACTTGGTGTATCGGATCGTGTTCGGGTAGACGAAGCCCTGCATGATGTGGGCGTCCACACCCGGCGCAAGGACCATGTTCACAGGAGCGCTTGCGAGGGGCAGCACGTTCATGTTCTCGATCAGGCTGGTCTGATATTCGCTGAATGCGGCGCAGCTCTCCTCTCCAGTCGAGGTGAGGGCGATCGGGAGGATCGCATCGGCATCGGGGTTGTTCACGCCCGAGAGGTTCTGGCCGTTTGGAGGAATCGGACCAGTGAAGAATGCCGAAGCCGGCAGCAAGCTGCCCGTGGTGTTGGCATAGACGAGGATCGTCAGGTCCCAGTCGTTCGCCGGCTTGAACAGGGCGGCAGCCCACTGGCTGTTCTCGAGGTTCTGGAGGCTCACCTCGGCCCCCGCCTCTTCGAGCGCAGAAGCGAGGTAGGCGTTCGCGTCTCCGCCAGCGAGAAGCGTCGTTCCACTCACAGCGAGCTTCAGCCCCTTGAGCACGTCGGTCGCTGCTGCCACATCGTGCTTCGGGTAGAGGTCTCCGAGTGACTCGTCATAGCAGGGGTAGTCGCGCTGACCGAGATTCGTAATGGTCTCGCCCTCGCCGTAGCTCTGCACCTGGTTCAGTCGATCGATGTCGATTGCCTGTGCGATAGCCTTGCGCACCTCTGGATCGGTCGTCGGATGCCCCTCATTCTGGTTGAACATGAGGTAGGTGCCCGACTGCTGCGAGACCTCCTTGGTCCATCCTTCCTGGTTCATCACTCTCTCCCACGCGTCCGTCGTGTAGCCCGAGATCTGTATTTCACCCGTGGTTTGGAGGTTTGCCCGTGTGTTCTCATCGGTCACCGCACTGAGAATCAGCGTTGATGGACGCTCGCCGCTGCTTGGCGCATCCGAGAAATCAGGGGTCCATTCGTACCCCTCACGAGCAGCGAGCGTGTAGGTGGCGCCGGCAACTTGGGTATCAGCAACATATGCGCCGGTTCCGTTCGATCCAGTGGTGAGCGTGTCCGGATCGGCGACTCCTGCTGAGCAGACGATTCCTGTATAGGCGATCGTGAGTCCCTGCAGGAGCCCGCCGTAGGGTTGCGCAAGTTGGATGCGCAGATTCTGTCCGTCACCGGTGGCAGATGCGGTGTTGCCGGCACCGATCACATTCGTGAGAAAGGGTGCGGCGGTCTCGGGATCGAAGTACCGGTTGAGCGAAGCCGCGACGACTTCCCCGGTGAGGGCCTCTCCGTCAGAGCATGTGACGCCATCACGAATGACGAAATCGGCGACGGCGCCGTCGACGTTCCAGTCACTCGCGAGCCCGCTGATGATATCGCCGTTCGCATCCCGGGTCAGCAAGGTGTCGTAGAGGGAGAGCAGCACTACCGTGTCCTGGAAGGTGGCACCGAGCGCTGGATCGTAGGAGGTGACGGGTCCGTCAATCTGAACCGTCATGGTTGAGTAATCTCCCCCTGCGGAGGGTCCGGAGTTTGCACCGCCGGCGCAAGCGGAGAGTACGAGTGCCGCAGCTGCACCGAGGGCGATGGCCCCCGCCACAGGGATGCGAGTCTGAGAAATCAACATGTATAGGCTTCCTTAGGCTATGGTCATTTGAACTTCGGTATGGAAAACACGTCTTGTTTCTGATCACGAGCGAAGGTAGTCGTCGACGTCTCGCAAGAATCAGCTTTCGGAGAGACCTGCGCGGTCCTGGCGCCCAGGAGTAGTGGGTCGGCGACGACCCGGGATCGATCGATGAACACAATTTCCACGGACATCATCGCTCCGCTTGTCAGTTTAGTGAATATCTTTCATGTTATTGAACATGATGAATCCGAGAGTCGCAAGCCGCGATTTGATAACGCTCCCGAAAAGCGTCGCCGCGCGCCGCTCAGCGGGTGGCCGATACACGCAGAAGCAGCTGCGCCAACTCGGCCCGATAATCATCGAGTCGCGCGGGATCCTCGACCTGCGCCTCGATGCGCACGTCGGCGTCGGCACCCTCGAGATCCAGCAGCCCGTCGATCCGGTCACCGCTCGTGACGTGACTGAGCTGCGCCCCGTCCGCCAGCGTCTCGACCAGCGCCTGGCCCGCCAGATGCGCGTCCGACGGCGCCGGCAGCATCGTCACCCGGAGCACCCGGTCGGGTGACTGCAGAAGCAGCCCCTCTCCCGCGATCGGTTGCACGGACCAGCCCTCTGCGGGCTCGATCTTCGCTACCGCGCCGATCTCTGCGGTCTGAGGATCCTCGATCACCTCTGCCGCTCCCACGCTCGCGAGGGGAGGAAGCAGCATCGACGCGAGCAACCCGAGCCCGAGCATCGAACCCGCAATCGCCACCGCCCACGCCCCCCAACGGGCCAGACCCGACCGCACCTCGTTCATCGCGACCTCACCCGCCCGCTCGGCACGTGACCGCCGAACAACTGCGTGACGGTGACGAGTTCCAGACCCCGGTCGTGCAACCCGCGCACCACCGCTCCCGCCGCCGCCACGGTGTCGGAGTGCGTGTCGTGGAACAGGATGATGTCGCCCGGCTGCGCGACCGCCGCCGAGCGCTCGACCAGCGCCGCCTGCCCGGGCAGTCGCCAGTCGTTCGTATCGATGCTCCACAGAATGCTGGGCATCCCGACCGCCGCAAGAATCTCATCGTTGACCTCCCCGTAGGGCGGGCGGAACATCGTGACCGGCCGGCCGGCGATCCCGCTGATCGTCGCAGCCGAGTCGAGCACCTGCGCGGTTGCCTCGGAAAGCGGGATCTTCGTGAGATCGGGATGACTGACGGTGTGCGTCGCCACCTCGTGGCCCTCGGCGATCGCCCTCGTGACGAGCTCCGGATTCGACGCCGCGCGGGAACTCAGCATGAAGAACGTCGCCCTGCCTCGCTCGGCGGCCAGCGTCTCGAGCAGCAGCGGCGTGAGATCGCTCGGCCCATCGTCGTAGGTGACGGCGACGCACGGAATAAGCGTGCAATCGATCGGCACCGAGCCGAGCGTCGCCGCAATCCCGACAAATGGCTTGCCGAGCTCGGCGTGCAGCTGTCTGTACTGCTCGTTCGACCACGCGATCGCCGTCGCCTGGTCGATGCGCAACTCGATCGGCGCCTCAGTTGCCGCGATCCCGAGTCCGGCGAGTTCCGGCGACGCGATCCCCGGCGGAAGGGCGACCGTCAGGCCGCCGTCTCCCGAGCCCTCAGCGGTGCGGAGCGCGGACTCGGCGAGCGCCAGCTGCGCGGAATCCGGGTCGGCGATGCGTGCCGTGCTCAAGGAGCCCGCATTGCGGCGGATCAGCTCGACGGCGGCGCGCCAGAGCTCCGGGGCGGCGGTCTCGTTCCAGGCGTCCGCAACCTCGATCACCTGCCCGCTCGCCAGGTCCACGAAGAGCACGATGAGGCGATCTGAGACGACACCGGATGCGTCACCCGCGACCACCCGCAGCCGCACCTCGATTAGATTGCCGTAGGCGCCGCCCAGCTCGCACGCCACCGCGATCCCGGCGCCGCCGACGGGCCCGGTCTCCGGACTGCCGAGCACGTCGACTGCCGGCCACGACGCCACCCCCGGGACGCAGCCCCGCGCGGTGCGACCCGGCTCCGGCGCATAGCTCTGCGGTGCGTACGGGGTGGCCGTGGCGTCGATCGCGGCGCGCAGCTCCTGAGTCATCCGGTCGTTGAAGGCCGGAACCCCCGGGATGAAGACGAAGCGGGCAGCGAACCCGGCGGCATCGTTGCGAAGGCGACCCGTGTACAGGCCGAGCGCGTACTGGTCGGGCTGAGCCGTTGCCGCGGGAACGCCCGCGGATGCCGGAAGATCCTCGGAGCTTGCCGTGCCGGCCACGCCGCCCGCGCTACCCTCGTCACTCGACCCCTCCGGCGCCGGCACCTGCAGGCCGCCGACCAGCGCCACTCCCGGGACCGGCGAAAAACCCGTCGGAATCCAGCCGGCAACCGGCTCGGGCGCGCACGAGGAGCATGCCACGACCACGGCGATGGCAGCTGGGAGCATCTTCCATCGCCGCCTGCGATGCGCTTCGCTCATGCGGCCTCCGGCACTCGTCGATGCGATTCAACACGGCGAACGCACCTCGGTTATTTTGAGGCTACCTCAGCGGGTGTCTTCTCGAAGAGCATCTCGAGTCTCGGTTCGATCACGGGTCTGAAGAGTTTTGCGACCCACGACATCGAGAGCACCAGTGTGATCGCGATGCCGATGCCGATGAGCATCAGCACGCCGGCGTCTCCGAACTCGCCGAACCATCCGACCGCGCCCGAAGAGCGCAGCAGCTGAATGATCGGGCCGTGCAGCAGATAGACGAACAGCGTCCGCGTCCCCCAGACCGTGATGACGCTGTGTCCGCGCGGCACCAGCAGCATCAGCGAGAGCGTCATCGCGAACGCGATCACGATGAGGGCGAAACGCACTCCGGCACCACCGAGCGCAATCGCCCACCACTCGGTCGGGGACCATCCGAAGATCTGCGCGTGGTCGAAGAGCCACGCGTAGTCGTCGCGCCAGACCAGCCAGGTATCGATGCGCCATTCCTTGCGAAGCGGCGACAGCACGGCGACGCCGACGGCGATGACGCCGAGCAGCACGGCGGCGATCGCGCGGGTCGAACGATCCGGCCGCTCGAACCACCCGCCGCGCAGCCAGCCCCGGTTCGTGACCAGCCAGCCCGCGACGAAGAACGGCAGGAAGCACAGAGTGCGCGAAGCCGAGAACTGCGTGCCGATCGCTGGGCTGAGACCGGCGGCGAGCGCGAGCGCGATCGAGAAGAGGAGCGGATGCCGCAGCCGCACGATATAGGGCAGCACAATGCGCATCGTGGCCAGCGTCACCAGGAACCACAGGGTCCACGCGGGGGCGACCAGCCAACTCTCCGGCAGCCCTCGGCCGCTCGCGAGGAAGTGGATCAGTGCCCAGATGACTTCCCACGTCACCCATGTGATGAGCAGCTGCGCCGTCGATCGGACCGTCTTCGGGGTCGCGTCGGCCTTCGAGAACAACCCCGAGAGGGCGATCATCGCCGGCATGTGGAAGAGGTAGATGAACGTGTACAGTCCGTACCCGAAGGAGGTCTGCGTACGCACCGTCGACACGGTGTGCGCGATGACGACGAGCAGGATGAGCACGAACCGTGCGTTATCCCATACCGCGACTCGGGCACGAGGCACCGCCTGGGTCGAAGGCACCGCCGGTACCGAAGAAGCTGCATGGCTGTTCACGCGGTCAAGCTTAGATCGTGTCGAGCCCGAAGGGTCGCCCAGCGCATCCGGCGCATCGAGTGCGCCTCGCGCGAGGGTCAGGAAGCAGCTACCTCGAGGGGCTCGCGCGACTGCTTCATCTCGGCGAAGATCTGCGAGTTGTAGCGGTACGACGCACGCACCTCATCGACCATGCGCTGACGCTCTGCCTCGTCGAGGGATTCCCCGAGCTGATCGAGCACCGCACGGTAGGCGTGCTTGAACTCGGCGAGGTCCCCGAGTTCGGTGAAGTCGTAGAACGCGATACCCGCATGCTCGTAGCCGAACTGCTTCTTGACGCGCTTGGCGATCATCTGCCCGCCCGAGAGATCTCCGAGGTAGCGGGTGTAGTGATGCGCGATGAGCCCCGGCAGCCAGCCGTCGGCGGCGACCTCGCGAATGCGGTCGGCATAGGCGACCGTCGCGGGCACCGGAGAGATCTGCTCGCGCCAGTTCTCGCCCAGCAGGAAGACGAGATCTTCTTCGAGCGTCTGCTCGCGCACGAGCGCGTCCGGGTGCAGTGCGGCGAAACGAGGATCGCCGGCCAGGGCCTTCGACGCCTCTTCGAGGGCCTCGTACATGTAGAAGTGCTGCACGACGAGGTCCGTGTACTCCTCGCGGGTGGCGCGCATCCGCATGATGTCCTCCATGACGCTCGCCCCCTCGCTGTCCGAGTGGTCGCCCCAGGTCGCAGTGCGGATCGCGTACGAGAACGATCCATCGTCCTCGGGCTTTCCGTGCGGGTGGCCGTGGCCTGCCGGCGCACCGTGGCCGTGGGGGCCCTCTCCGTGGCCGTGGGATGCCTGCGCGTGATCCTCGTTCCCCGAAGCCGGTACGTGCTCTTCGCGAGCCGAGACGCCCAGCTTCTCGCAGGCGGCGTGGTAGAGCTTCACGACCTCGCGACGGATCTCCGGGCGCTCGCTGATCTCGCCGCTCGGCCACTCGACTCGCACCTCGTGCTCGCCGTTCGCGTCTTCGACTCGCCAAAGGCCCGCCGTGCCATCGAGGCCCACCATCGCACTGCTCGTCGCGTCGGGGTAGCCGAACGCGCGCACGATCAGGAGATTGTCTTCGGGGTGGTCGCCATTCATATGCCCGGTCACCGCAGCGATCACGGTTGCATCAAAGTTAGTCACGGACCCATCGTAGTAAGGATTGCCTCACTTTGCCTCATTCATCAGATGAAGTAGGATTCGCGCCTCTCCCTCTCCGCCGTCGCCGCACCGGAGTCTCTCACAGTCCGCCGGGGTAGACTCGCTACGTTCTATGCCTAATCGGGAGATCGGGGTCCAGTGGCTGGTACACGCATACGACGCACAGGCGTCGCCACAGTCTCACTGCTCGCTGCAGCCGCACTTGCCCTCACCGGATGCACGAGCAACGGCTCGGGCGGCGGCGCCGGGGAAATCAACACGATTGATGCCGGACTGGCGGCAAGCATCGACGAAGCAGTCTCGTCCGCGCTCCAGCTGAGCGGCTCGACCGGAGCCGTCGTGGGCGTCTGGACAGGGGCAGGCGAATACGTACAAGCGTACGGCGAGGGCCTCGACGCGAGCGCATCCCTTCGCGCCGCCCAGGCCTCGCAGCCCGTCATGTGCGCGCTGCTGCTCGATCTCGTCGACAAGGGCGAATTGCAACTCGACCGCAAGGTCTCCAAGGATCTTCCCCGCCAGGTCGGGATCGGCGACATCACTTACAGCCAACTCTGCGACGCGACCTCCGGCCTCGCCGACTTCAAGGCACCCAACCTGACGGACATCTTCGTCAACAACCCGACCCGGCCGTGGTCGGACCGCGAACTGTTCGCGCAGGCGCTCGCGCACTCCCCGGTCAACACTCCGGGCACCGAGGTGCACCCATCCGACACCGACGCGCTCTTGCTCGCACGCGCCCTGCGCGAGGTCGGCGGCATGCCACTGCCCCAGATGCTCGAAGAACGCGTGTTCGCGCCCGCAGGGATGCAGCACAGCTTCTTCCCGAGCGATCCCGCGCTGCAGACCGAACTGCCCGACAACGGCATGACCGGAATCACCTACCCCTCCTCCGCGGGGGCTCCCGTGTGCGTCGTTCCCGGCGAGGCCGAGGGCGAGACCATTCCGGTCGAGCCGGTCGCCGTACCCAAGGTATCCCCGTCGATGCTCGGCGGAGCAGGCGCAACGGTCTCCACGGCGACCGATCTCAAGAACTTCTACGAGCACTACGTCACAGGTGGCTTCGGTGCCGATTCCGCGAACCTCATCGCCGCACTGTCGGCCCCGGCTCCCGCAGAAGGCGAGGAAGTCGCGCCCCCCGCCGAAGGCGAAGAGGTTCCCGCTCCGGCCACGGACGGTTGGACCTTCGGCGTCGAGAAGCAGGGCCCGCTATTCGGAATGAGCGGAGCCATCACCGGCACCCTCACCGCGGCCTATCACGATCCCTCCGGCAAGTTCTCCGTCGTCGTCTCGCTCAACAATTCGAGCGCTGGCGCCGCCTTCGTGCGCGCATTCGCGTTCGAGCTGGCAGCGATATCGGGGGCCGAGGTCGGATGGACCGCCGAGGATCAAGCTGCGGCCCTCGCCCAGCTCGCCGTCTGCCAGCCGGCGGCTCCCGCGGAAGAGGCAGCCGCCGAGTAGCCACGCACGCGTTCGACGCCCCGGCTCTGCTAGGGTTGAACAGTTGAGACCGGGCGTCCCTTCGGGGGCCGTCGTCTAATGGTAAGACATCAGCTTCCCAAGCTGAGAACGCGGGTTCGATTCCCGTCGGCCCCTCTGGAAATGAGTGTGACCCTCGCCGCAAGGCGGGGTCACACTCATTTTGGGTTGGCGGAGGCCGAACTCTGCAAGGGCTCGAACAGCGGAAAGCGCATCACGCTCGAACTGTTCGCGGCACCAACCGGGGCGAGGCGAATGCCGCAGATTCCGAGCGCAGCCCGTCAGCTGCGGCGACTCCCGTCAGTGTCACGAACCGACGGGCATGCCGTCTTCACCGAAGCTCACGCCCTCGCCCTCGAGTCGCCGTCGCGCGGCATGGTGCACGACTCCACGCTTGCGCGGGTTTGCTTCAAGCAGCCCCCGCACTGTCGCCATCGACGCATTGGCGTGTTCGGCTACAGCGATCCTGGTGCTCCAGAAACGGTCACCAGCAAATCGTTCGAGCACCGCCTCACTCGCATTCGGGTTCAACGCGGCCGCGTTGCGAATTGCCTGATTCGGGTCGGTGAAGAAGGGCTCGAAGTCTTCGTCCGTGAGGGCCAGCCTCGCGAGAGCATAGCGTTTCTCTTCTGCGGCTTTTTGCTCCTCGGTCTTGCGCTTGCCCATGCAGTAAGCGTAACGGCCGCCCCGCCGATCAAGGCGGCCACGATCCGCAGCCTACGGCCGCCCCCGCCCCCTCCACCCGCTCGCCCCCTTCCCCCTCCCCTCCCTCCCGCTCGCCCCCCCCGCTCGCTCGCCTCCTCCCTCCCTCCCTCCCTCCCTCCCTCCCTCCCCCTCCACCCGCTCGCCTGTCGTGGATGTGCAGCAAACGGACCTCAACCACACATCCCTGACAAGTCGAACTGGGAGCGGGAGGGATTCAAGTTGCCGGGCGGCAGGGCCGCAACAGTCGAGGCAACGACGGCAGGGCCGCAGGACAAGGGTGCAGCAGGCCCAAGGCCGGGCGAGGTGCGAGCCTACGCATCGTCAGCTCGCACCGGGTGCAGCCCGCTCGCCCCGGGTGCTCGCGCCGCCTCACTCGCCGAACGCTACGCTTGAGAGCATGCGCATCGCCACCTGGAACGTGAACTCCATTCGCACCCGAGCACCCAGAGTGGTCGACTGGCTCGTGCGAGAGGACATCGACGTGCTCGCGATGCAGGAGATCAAGTGCAAGCCCGAGCAGTTCCCGGTCGAACTGTTCGAACAAGCCGGCTACCACCTGGAGATCCACGGCCTCAACCAGTGGAACGGCGTCGCGTTCGCGAGCCGGCACGAAATGACCGACGTGGCCCGCGAATTCGAGGGAATGCCCGGCTTCGGCGCACCCATCAAGGGGCAGGAGGGCGTGCAGGGCATCGGCCCGAACGGCCTGCCCCTTGAGGCACGCGCCCTCGGCGTGACCGTGGGCGACCTCCGCCTCTGGAGCCTGTACGTGCCGAACGGCCGCTCGCTGGCCGACCCGCACTTCGAGTACAAGCTCGAGTGGCTGCAGGCCCTGCGCGCGAACGCCGAGCGGTGGCTCGCCGACGACCCCGATCTTCCGCTTGCGCTCATGGGCGACTGGAACATCGCCCCGCTGCCCGACGATATGGGTGATCCGACCTTCGTCGAGGGACTGAGCACCCACGTCTCCCCTGACGAGCGCTCGCTCTTCGCGAGCTTCTCACCGACCGTGCACGACGTGGTGCGACCGCTCGTTCCCGAGGGCTTCACGTTCTGGGACTACAAGCAGCTGCGTTTTCCCCGCAACGAAGGGATGCGCATCGACTTCATCATGGCTTCGCAAGCCTTCGCCGACACGGTGACCGCGGCGTCGATTCATCGCGAGGAGCGCAAGGGGGACGGTCCGAGCGATCACGTGCCGGTGGTCTGCGATATCGATCCCACGCTGCTGAGCGAGTCGTTCGAAGACGAGGACGACCGCCCCATGATCTTCGGCTGACGCCCGCCCGCGCCGGCACGCGCTGGCACGCGCCGGGCCCGAGCCAGCCGCCCGCCCCGAGCCCACATCGGCTCACCCGGCCTACACCGGGGACTTGGGCACCAGCAGCGCCAGCACCGTCGCGCTCAGCGCAGCGATGATCGAAATCCAGAAGCACACCTGGAAGGCGGTAGCCGTCGGTCCGGCCGCCGTGCTCATCGATGCGAGCACGCCGCCCATCACCGCAGACGCACTCGAGGTGCCCACCGAGCGGAAGAGGGCGTTGAGCCCGTTCGAGACCCCGGTCTCGTCGACCGGCACGGAGCGCATGATGATCATCGGCATCGCCGCGAACGAGAAGGCGATGCCGACACCGATGATCGCATTCGCGACGACGATATGCCACACCTCGCTCGACAGCAGCAGCACGAACACGTAGGCGATGACGATCGACGCGGTGCCGACGAAGAGCAGCAGGCGCGGACCGAATACGCGCTCGAGGAATCCGGAGAGCGGTGAGAGGAACATCATGATCAACCCGGCGGGCATGATGCAGAGTGCAGCTTCGAACATGGTGAGCCCGAGGCCGACGCCGGTCTCGCGTGGCAGTTCGAGCAGCTGCGGAAAGGTCACGTTCGCGGCGAACAGCGCGAAGCCCATCCCGAATCCGGCGAGGTTCGCGAAGAGCACCGATGGTCGCGCGGCAACGCGCAGATCGACCAGCGGATCCTTGCGGCGCAGTTGATACGCACCCCAGACGAGCAGCACGAGCACTCCGCTGAGCAGCAGGCCGAGTGCGACGGGCGAGCCCCAGCCCCATTCCGCCCCGCGGGAGACGTACAGCAGCAGGCACGTGAGTCCGACCGCGAGCCCGAGCACTCCGGGCAGGTCGAGACGGCCCGGTGAGCGCAGCTCGCTCTCGGGAACGCAGACGAGGATCGCGACGAAACAGGCCGCACCCAGCAGGGCCGACATCCAGAACAGCGCGTGCCAGTCGGTCGCGTGCGCGACGAAGGCCGCGAGCGGCATTCCGAGCCCGCCGCCGACGCCCATCGTGGCGCTCATCAGTGCGACCGCGGTGCCGAGGCGCGCGGGCGGCAGCAGGTCGCGCATGATGGCGATGCCCAACGGGATCACGCCGGTCGTGAGCCCCTGCATGCCTCGTCCGACGATCAGCCAGGCGATCGAGGTCGAGAGGGCCGCGACGACCGAGCCGAGCACGAGCAGCACCAAGAGCACGAGCACCACTCGTCGCTTGCCGTACATGTCGCCCAGTCGCCCGGAGATCGGCGTCGCGACGGCGGCCACGAGCAGGGTGATGGTCACCACCCACGTGGTGTCCTCGCGGGAGGCGTTCAGCAGTACCGGCAGTTCGGCCTGCAGCGGGACGACCAGCGTGTACATGAAGGCGGAGGTCAGCCCGGCGAAGGCGAGGGATCCGACGATCGCCCAGCCCGGGGCGCGCCACGAACGCCCGAGAGAGGGATCATTCGTTTTGCGCATCACTTGCGAGCCTATCGAAGTTGCGGACATATCTCGTCGCTCCTCGGATCGGATACGCTTGCCCTGTGAATACCGCATCGTGGAGGCAGTCGTCGCTCGCAGCGGCGCGCCTGCTCTGGGCCGCGGTCGCGCTCGTCGCGATCATCGTCACGTGGATCGAGTCGGCGACGCGAGGCCCGGTAAACCCCTTCAATTTCTTCGGGTTCTTCACGATTCAGGCGAATAGCCTGCTGGTGATCGGCGCGGCGATCGCAGGAATCGCGGGTCTTCTGCGCTCCGGACCGCAGGCTCGCTGGATCGTCGTGTTGCGTTCGCTCACCACCGTCAGCATGACCGTGGTCGGCATGGTCTACGTCACGCTCCTCGCGCCTCTGGGTCTCGAGGGGGGCGCGCCAGTGCCCTGGGCGAACTGGGCGATGCACTACGCCGGGCCGATCCTCGTTGCCGTCGACTGGATCTTCGCGCGGGATCGGGAGCCGCTCCCCTGGCGATTCGTGCTGCTGCAGTTGATCTACCCGCTCGCGTGGGTTGCGGTCGTGCTCGTCCGGGGCGCGACCGATGGATGGGTTCCCTACCCGTTCCTGAACCCGAATCAGGGGGGTGGCACCGTCGCGATCTACGTTGCGGTGATCGCGGTCGCCTTCTCGCTCGTCTCCCTGCTCGTGGTCTGGTGGTCTCGCCGCCGGTTCTGGTCAGGCGCGTCCGCCGAATAGTCGGCGCTCACCCGCAGCGGCACCGAGGTCGACGTACGAGATCTCGCCCGGGGTCACCCTCGCCGCACCGGCGCTGAGTTCCGCGGCGAGTGCCGCCAGCGCATCGAGCTCGTGCTCGGCGACCGCGAACTCGCGTTCCACCGCCTCGCCGTATTGCGCATCGCCGACGGCCCATCCGCGGCGACGGGCCTCGGCCTCGAGCTGCGCTGCGACATCGTATGCGGCGAGGATCGCGACTCTCTGCCGAGGTGCCCGGGTGACGCGAGTCGCACCGAGGACCGCTTCGGCCACCGCCGCACGGTACGCTCGCGTGAGCCCGCCCGCACCGAGGAGCACCCCGCCGAAGTATCTGGTCACGACCGCGACGACATCGCTGAGGCCGGCGCTCGTGAGCGCATCGAGCATGGGTGCACCTGCGGTTCCGCTCGGTTCGCCGTCGTCGTTCGAACGCTGCGTGCGCTGGTCGGGGCCGAGCACAAACGCGCTGCAATGGTGACGAGCACGCGGGTGAGCTTCGCGGGCGGCGGCGATGACCGCTCGTGCCTCCGTCTCCGTCTCGACGCGTTCGAGGCGGGTCAGAAAGCGCGAGCGGGTGATCTCCAGCTCTGCCTCGGCAGGCTTCGCGATGGTCTCGTACTCCACGCGTCTATTCTCGCGTGTTTCGGCTTCTGGTCTGCGCGGTGCCGGGGAAGGCGCGGGATCGGCGGCCGGTGGGGCCGACGTTTCCGGGCGAACGGGCCGGACAGCCGGGTGCTCGCGCGGGGTACCGCAGTATGCTCGGTGCATGCCTGTTCGAGTGGATGCCTGGGTCTGGGCCGTGCGCCTCGCGAAGACCCGCAGCCAGGCGACGGCCGCGGTGAAGGCGGGACATGTGCGGGTGAACGATGCTCCCTCGAAGCCTGCACAACCCGTGAACGTGGGCGACGTGGTCCGGGTGCGTCTGCACGGATTCGAGAAGATCTACCGTGTCGTCGGGCTTGCGACGCGACGGGGGAGCGCGACGGAGGCCGCGACGCTCTACGAGGATCTGACTCCGCCGCCCCCGCCGAAGGTCGAGCGTCCGTCGGACGTGGTTCGCGACCGCGGTGCCGGCCGCCCCACGAAGCGCGATCGTCGAGAGATCGACCGGCTGCGCGGTCGCGAGTAGCGTCGGTCGCACGGCCCTCGGCCCAGCGGAACGGCTGAACGGCGGAACGGCGGCCATGACCACCCGATCCTCCCACCGCAGGAGCACGGGGTGCCACCTGATGCGCCAGGCAGCACCCCGGACGTGCGCTCTGCGCTACTCCTTCGTGGTGAGCGCGTCCTTCAGCTTGACCTTCGCACCGGTGCGAAGGATCGAACGCTCGTAGATCCTCGCCCCGAGCCACCAGACGACCGCGATCGAGACGAGCATGATCCCGAGCGAAGCGACCGGCTCCCACCACTCGGCGATGCCGAGATAGAGGCGCATCGGCATGCCGACGGGCGCCGAGAACGGGATGTAGCTCATGATCGCGAGCACCTTCGCATTGGTGTTGAAGATGATGATCGCGATGTAGGGGATCATGACCAGCCACATGACTGGACTCACCGCCGAGGCGACATCCTCCTGCCTCGACACGAGCGACGCGAGCGCCGCGTAGAGCGACGCGAGCAGCACGAAGCCGAAGGCGAAGAGGATCGCGAACCAGATGAGCGCCATGCCCAGCTCGCCGAGCAGCAGATCCTGCCCGGTCGCGAGCATGCCGACCGAGGTCAACGCTGCGATCGCGACGACCTGGCCGAGCGCGAGAATGCTGTTGCCGAGGATCTTGCCGGCGAGAATCGTGCGCGCGGAGACGGTCGCGAGCAGGATCTCGACGATCCGCGTCTGCTTCTCCTCGACGACGCTCTGCGCGATGGTGGTGCCGAAGGTGATCGCGCTCATCATGAACACCACGCCGAACGCGATGGCGATCAGGTAGGCGAGGAACGGGTTCTCTGCGGTGGGCGCGAGCAGTTCGACGCTCGGAGAGGCGGAGAGCGCCTGAACGAGATCGATGGGCGGGCTATCCGCTGCGAGCACCGTGAGCCCGAGCGGAGTGTCTCCACCCGGCACGACGGCGGCGTCCACCTGCTCGTCGAGCACCGCCTGTTCGGCGGCGGCCCGGTCGGCGACCTTCACGATGTCGAACGCATCGGGGTCGATCTGGTCGGCGGTCGCGGCGACCACGGCCACCCTGGTGGGATCGCCGAATCCGCCATTCTGGGAGGCGAACCCGCCGAAGAGGACCGCGCCGAGGACCAGCAGCAGGAGCACCCCGGTCGAGATGAGAAACGCCTTGCTGCGCAGCTTGGTGCTGATCTCGCGCTCGGCGACGAGCCAGGTGGCCTGCGGTGCGCCCAGCTGTCGCGACTGCGACGAGGCCGTTCCGTCCTGGGGATGCTGAAGCTGCGTGGTCACTGGACGACCTCCTTGAAAATCTGTGCGAGCGAGGGAGTGATCTTGCCGAAGCGCAGCACATGACTGCCATTCGAGGATCCGACGTCCGTCACCGGTCCGACCGCGCGCGCGAGCACCGCCTGCGCTGCCCCCTCGCTTTCCGCCTCGAAGCGCGCGTACCCGCCGTCGAGGCGGGTGACGCTGATTCCGGGCTGGTCGCGCACCCATCCGGCGTCAGCGGCACTGCCGGTCAGTTCGAGCTCGAACTCACGGCCCGAGTGCTTGGCGCGCAGATCCTCGCGCGACCCGGAGGCAAGGATCCTGCCTCCGCCAATCACGACGACGTCATCGCAGAGCCGCTCGACGATGTCGAGCTGGTGCGAGGAGAACAGCACGGGGACTCCCTGAGCGGCGTAGTCGCGCAGCACGCTGAGCACGACCTCGACCGCCATAGGATCGAGACCCGAGAAGGGCTCGTCGAGCACGAGGGCGAGAGGCCGGTGCACGAGTGCCGCGGCGATCTGGGCGCGCTGCTGGTTGCCCAGAGAGAGACTTTCGAGAGCGTCGTTCGCGCGTTCCGTCAGGCCCAGACGCTCGAGCAGGCTGTCAGCCTCTCCGCGCGCGTCCTGCGCGCTGAGCCCGTGCAGCCGACCGAGGTACACGAGCTGCTCGGCAACCTTCATCTTCGGATACAAGCCGCGCTCCTCGGGCATGTAGCCGAATCGCGATCGATCCCCCGCGGTGATCGCCTTGCCGTCCAGCGTGACGCTGCCCGAATGGGCTGCGAGCACTCCGAGGATGATTCGCATCGTAGTGGTCTTGCCCGCGCCGTTGCCCCCGACAAAGCCGGTCATGCGACCGCCGGCGACCTCGAAACTCACGTCCTCCAGCACCCGGCGGGTGCCGAAGCTGCGCGTGATCTCGTTCAACTCGATCATGTCGCTCCTTTCGATTCGTGAACCGCGGAGCCCGATCGGCCCGGTGGCCAGGGCGGCCAGGGCACACGATCGGGATTCCGACTCGGTCCGTTCGCTCCAGGCTAGGCCGCGGCGGGTGCTCGGCGAATCCCCCTCGAGTCGGATCTGCCCGCCTCGGCGGGGATCCTCGTTCCCCCTCAGGAATGAGGTGGGTCAGCCCCAGGGTGGTTAGCCTGGAACCATGACGCGATCGTATGACCAGGGCTGGGTGCGCCCGCGCGCAACCAGCGCGGAACTTCGCGGCGACGTGCTGCTCGCCGCAGTGCTCGCATTCGGCGCCATCACCACCTCGCTGCTGTATCAGCGAACCGGCATGTACAGCGATCCCGCTCCCGTCTGGGTCTGGGTGATCGGGCTCGGACTCTGCACGCTGCCCCTGGCGCTGCGTCGCCGGTACCCGGTCCCCGTCGCGGTGCTCGTTGGCATCGGATTCTTCGTCTGCGGGCAGTTCGCGGTGCCGGAAGCACTCATGATCAACATCTGCTTCTTCATCGCGCTCTACACCGTGGGCGCATGGGAGCCGAACCGCACGCTCGCCGTGTGGAGCCTCATCATCATCGCCGTGTCGATGTGCGCCTGGCTCGTCATCTCGCTCATCATCTCGTCCTCGAACCCCGACTGGCTCCCCGGGGTCTCGCGCGTCGGACTGTTCTCGGCATTCGCGACCTTCGCGGCGCTGCAGATCATCATGAACCTGTTCTACTTCTCAGGCGCACTGTTCTTCGGCCTCAACTCCTGGCGTGCGGCCCGCGTGAGAGCGATTCTCGAGGCGCAGGGACGCGAACTCGAGATCGAGCGACGCACGAGCGCAGCGCAGGCGGTGGCCCTCGACCGACTCGGCATCGCGCGCGAACTCCACGATGTCGTGGCTCATCACGTGTCCGTCATGGGGCTGCAGGCCGCGGCCGCGCGCATGTCCCTCGACCGGGACCCGCACGCCGCTCGACAGGCCCTCGGGGTCGTCGAGGAGAGCGCGCACTCCGCGGTCAACGAACTGCGGGCACTCGTCCAGACGCTGCGCAGCCCCGAGGCAGACGAACCGGGATCCACGGTCGGCGTCGCGCGCATCCCGGCGCTCGTCGCCGAAGCGCAGTCGTCGGGCACACCGACGACCTTCATCGTCGCGGGACTGCCGCGGTCGCTTCCGCTGCTCGTCGACGTGGCCATGTACCGCGTCGCGCAGGAGGCGCTCACGAACGTGCGCAAGCATGCCGGGCGGGGCGCGAGCGCTGAGGTCCGGCTGAGATTCGGCGAGGATCGCGTCGAACTCGAGGTGACCGACAACGGAGTGCGTCAAACGCTCGCGGGTTCGCCCTCCGTCACCGGCTCGGGCCCTCGTCCGCCCGCCTCCGCCCGCGCCTCCTCGGGACTCGGTCTGCGCGGCATGCGCGAGCGACTCGGGGCCGTCGGCGGGCAGCTCGAGACTGGCCGCCGCGAGATCTCACGAGGACCGGAGACGAGCGGGTTCCTCGTCCGGGCAACCGTTCCCCTCTCCGCCGCTATCGAAGTTGCGAATGACACTGTGGAGGCTCGCACATGACCCGAGTACTGCTCGTCGACGATCAGGCGCTCGTGCGCTCGGGGTTCCGGGTGATCCTCGAAACCCAGGAGGATTTCGAGGTCGTGGGCGAAGCCGCGAACGGTGCGGAGGCGGTGGAGCTTGCCGCCGCGCTGTCCCCCGACGTGATCTGCATGGACGTCGAGATGCCCGTGCTCAACGGGATCGAGGCGAGCCGGCAGATCCTCGCGGCTGCGCAGAAGGCCGCCTCTTCGTCGCCCCGCGGCGACTCGAACGCGCCGTCGATCCTCGTGCTCACGACCTTTGGGCACGAAGAGTACCTGTTCGATGCGCTCTCCGCCGGGGTGAGCGGGTTTCTCTTGAAGACCTCGCGGGCGGAGCAGCTGATCGAGGCCGTGCGCACGCTCGCGAGCGGCAAGGCGCTGCTCGGTTCCGATGTGACGCGCGCGGTCATGCAGCGGGCGTCGGAACTCTCGATCGGGAATTCTGCGTCGGGCGCGCTTGCTTCTTCGTCCGGCGTGAAGGCGGGAGCGGGCCCCGGTGCGCCGATTCCGCTCCCGAACGCGTCCGCAATGGATTCAGCGGGGCTCACCGACCGGGAGCGCGAGGTGCTCGCCCTCATCGCGACCGGACGCTCGAACGGTGAGATCGCCGGCGAGCTGTTTCTGGGCGAGGCCACCGTGAAGACGCATGTGTCGAATCTGCTGCAGAAGATCGGAGCGCGGGATCGGGTACAACTCGTGGTCTGGGCGCATACGATCGGTTCGGCCTGAGGCGCGGCTTCCTGTTCTGACGCCAAGTGTGCGCAAATTGCCTGCACCGGGCCTTCCCTCACGCGACGAGTGTCGATAAGTTCTGAGTAAGCCTCTTTCGGAAAGACCGCCACCCCCATTCGGCGGCACCGCCCCCACCTTCCCCGGGTGGGGGCTTTTCCGTGCAAGCGATACGAAACACTTCTGCGATTGACGTGGAACAGACGAGAAAGGCCCTCGCCGAGAACGACGAGGGCCAGGAGAGCCGACTCCGGGATTTGAACCCGGGACCTGTTCTTTACGAGGGAACTGCTCTACCCCTGAGCTAAGTCGGCGTGACCGGGTACACCCGGCACAAGGCAATACTTTAGCATGCGTCGGAGGGTGCGGAAGTCACTTTCCGGGAACAGCAGACTGGTTGCCCCAGGTAGCGACCGCGACGAGCTCGTACCGAGTTCACGCACGGCGCTCGCGCACAGGACTACGCCGCGCAGCGCACCCCCGCAGCGGGAACGGCCCTGCTCAGGAAGTATCGCTCGACGATGTCGTTCACGCAGGCGCTCTCTCCGTACGCCGTGTGCCCTTCGCCCTCGTAGGTCAGCAGCACGCCGCTCTGGAGTTGGGCGGCGAGCGATTCGGCCCAGCGCAGCGGGGTTGCAGGGTCTCCGGTGGTTCCGATGACGAGGATCGGATCCGCGCCTGCGGCGTGCACCGGAGTTCGGCTTTCGACTCCCGGCACGGGCCATTCGGCGCAGCCGACGTCCCCGTAGCCCTGGAAGGCGCCGATAGTCGGAGCGATGGCTTCGAGCTCGGCGGCATCCGCGCGCATCTGCTCGAGGTCGAGCGAGGAGCGGGGGTAGTCGAGGCAATTGATCGCGCCGAACGCGGTGATGAGATTGCTCGTGTACCTCCCCCCGACTCGGTTGTAATAGAAGTCGGCCAGATCGAGCGCGATGTCCGCATCGCCCTCGGTCACCGAGGTGTACAGCTGATCGAGATAGGGCCAGTTCTGCTTCGAGTAGAGCGGAGTGATGATCGCGGTGATCAGGGTGCCCGAGGAGAGCCTCCGTCCGTCGCTACCGGCAAGAGGCTGGGCTTCGACGGCATCGATCATCGCTCGCCACTGCAGCATGGCCTCATCGACGCCGCCCGAGACCGGGCAGTCGCTCCGCGTGAGGCAATCGGCCATGTAGGCCCGGAGCGCGAGTTCGAAGCCGCGCGTCTGCTCGCGCACGACCTCCGCTTCCCCCGTCGTGGGATCGATCGCGCCGTCGAGCACGAGCTTGCCGACCCGCTCTGGATAGGCGTCGGCGTATCGCGCACCGATATAGGTGCCGTACGAATAGCCGAGATAGTTGAGCTCGTCGTCTCCGACGATGGCCCGAAGCATGTCGAGATCTTTCACCGTCGAGCCAGTGTCGACATGCCCGAGCAGCGGCCCGGTCGCCTCGAGGCAGGCCACTGCGAACTCGGCGTTCTCCTGCAGCGCGGCGTCGACCCACTGCTGGCTGCCCTGCTCGAGCCCATCGGTCGCGCTGGCGCCGAAGAGCACCTCGTCCATCCCGGCATCGTCGAGGCAGGTGACCGCGCTGGAGGAGCCTACTCCGCGAGGATCCCAGCCGATCACATCGTAGGCCTGCTGCAGGGGCTTGCCGACCGCGTAGTCGATGCTCGATCCGACATACTCCACACCCGACGCACCAGGGCCTCCTGGATTGACGAAGAGACTGCCGAGCGGTTCGCCGCTGAGCGCGGGCTGCTTCACGAGCGCGAGTTCAATGCGTTCACCCTCGGGATCGCTCCAGTCGAGCGGCGCGTTGACCCTGGCGCACTGCATGTCCTGGTAGCACTCCACCCAGTGAGGGTCTTGCGCACCGAAGTCGGTTCCGACGACCTCCGGAAGAGCCGGTTGCGCGGGCGCACGGTCGAGCAGCCCGAAGAGCAGCGAGCACGAACTCAGCGCCAGGGCTCCCGCGAGAGCGACGGCGAGCACGACGTTTCTGACTCGCTTTCCCCTGCTGCGCAGCGGTGGGACATCGTCGTACTCCTCGCTCATCGCGCCCCCTGCGAGATCGATCCCGAGACGACGCTCGCGAACATGGCTTCGAGCACGAGCCCCGGCGTCACGCCACGGGATAGTCGAGTGCGCGCGGCCTCGATCGAATCGATCACGCCGAGCGTGCGCTGCCGGCCCCAAGCTTCCGCGAGTCGGTCGACATGCCGCCGCTGCTCCAAGTTCACCAGTTCGAGCCCCGACTGCATCGAGGTCAGCAGCACGTCTCGGTAGAGGGAGAGGAGATCGGTCAGAATACGGTCGAGACCGTCGCGGAGGCTACGCGTCGCTCGCCGCTTCTGATCTTCTTCGAGGGCCTTGATCTGGGAGCGCAGCGCCGGCGGAATCGCAGCGCCGGGCGCAAGCCCCATGTTTCGCATCGCGTCAGCTCGTTCGCCCGCGTCGAGCATTTCGGTGAGCGCGTCCGCATCGGCCTGCGCGACCTTGAGCAACTCGGCGGCGGCCCGCATTCCGTCACCGAGCGTCTCGACCTGCAGCGCGAGCTCGACCGTGCGTTCGCGACGTCGCAGCGACTCGGGATCTGAAGCGAGGCGCCGAGCCATGCCGATGTGGCTTTGCGCGAGCCGCGCCGCGCGCTCGGCGAGCTGCACATCGGCGCCGTCGCGCTCATGCAGCAGCCGCGCGATCTCCGCCGGCGAAGGCGTCACCAGCCGCAGGGAACGCGCGCGAGATCGGATGGTCGGCAGCAGGTCGGCCTCGCTCGGTGCGCACAGCACCCAGATGGTGCGCTCAGGCGGCTCTTCGAGCGCCTTGAGCAACACGTTCGACGTGCGCTCAGGCATGCGATCCGCGTCTTCGATCACGATCACGCGGTGACGACCCTCAGCGGGCGCGAAATGAGCCGAGGCAACGATATCGCGCACATCGTCGATACCGATGACCACTTTCTGCGTGGTGAGCACTGCGGCATCGGGATGCGTGCGCCCGCGCACCTGCGCGAATACGGCATCTCGATCGCCAGGATCCCGCGCGATCAGTGCAGCCGCGAAGCGCAGTGCGAGATTCGACCGACCCGAACCGGGCGGCCCGGTGATCAGCCAGGCGTGCGAAAGCTCGCGCTCGGCACCCAGCGCGGCCGCTTGTTCGAGCACGCGCACGGCCTCGGGCTGCCCGACGATTTCGCTCCAGAAGTTCACGCCTTCAGGGTATCGGTGACCGCTGACAGACGCGCGTGCTTGTTCACCCGGGCCACCCAGTTCCCGCTCAACGGCGAGATCACGATCAGCAGCGCCCAGGTCAGCCATGCCCACTGCGGATCCACGAGGAACGCGATCGGAATCGAGACCGCGAACACCGCGACCTGGGCGAGCGCATCGAGCCGCCACGCCCACTGCTCGCGGACCGTGTACTGCACTTCGAGCAAACCCCTGCGGCATCCGATCTCAAACACCAGGTGCTGTGCGATGAGCGCGGCCGCGACGTTCACCGCGTAGAGCGCGGTCGGCAGCGGAAGATCGGAGAGATGCGGATCGCTGATGCCCTGAGTGGTGAACGGCAGCAGCACGACGAGTCCGGCCGTCAGGAGGTTCGCCGCAATGGCAGCACCATCGAGCCCGCGGAACTGCGACATGAGGTCCGCGTTGCCCTTCCAGAAC
The DNA here is from genome assembly GCA_040394175.1 of Leucobacter soli. Taxonomy (GTDB): domain Bacteria; phylum Actinomycetota; class Actinomycetes; order Actinomycetales; family Microbacteriaceae; genus Leucobacter; species Leucobacter soli_A. Next base: position 51,375 of record JBEBSS010000003.1, read on the forward strand.
GCTGCAATCACGAGGAAACTGATCACGAAGCCCAGCAGCTGATCCCCGAGGCCGGAGCCGAGCAGCGTTCCGAGGTCCTGCCACGCCTCCGCGGGAGGCACGTCGAGATTGGTGATGAGAAGCGTGATGGCGAACGCGTAGATCGCGTCGAAGAAGCTGATCCCTCGTCCGAACTCGGTTCCCTCTCGTCCGAACCAGCGCTGCACCATTGCGTGTCCCTCCACTCATTGAGCTTCGCTCTCGATTCTAGAAGGATCGGGCCGAGTAGCGGTGCACGGCGCTGCACCCGCCGATACCTGACCGAGCGCCCGAGCGCCCGCTCTGCAGACCTGTCGGCCTGCGCCTTCACCTCCCGTCCGCCTTCACCTGCCCCCCGCCAGAATCTGTCACCGATATGTCGTTCGCCGGACGGCGCTACACATACGTGACAAGCTTTCGAAGCTTGGGCGGATGAGTACGTGAGGAGAAAGAGGAGGAGGGTGCGCGCGCGGGTTGGCGGGTGGGCGTGCGCGGGTCGCGGCGGGCGGGTGCGTGGGTCGGCGGGCGGGCGGGTTAGTGGGCGGGCGGGGGGAGGCGGAGGGCGAGAGGCGGGCCCTCCAGATGCGGGCACATGCACGCATGGGCTGGTGGTCCGGGATCCTGGCCGGGTTGTCGTCGCCTAGAGGAACAGCTCTCCGCGCTCCGTCCTCGCTCGCAGCCCAGCAGACGGCGCGAACCTGTCGCCGTAGCGCGCTGCGAGTTGCTCGGCCCGCGCCACGAAGCCGCGCAGTCCGCCCTCGTACTGATTCACGTACTGCAGGACGCCGCCCGTCCAGACCGGGAACCCGATGCCGAAGATCGAGCCGATGTTGGCGTCGGCGACGCTCGTGAGCACGCCCGTCTCGAAGCAGTCGACGGCGTCGAGCGCCTCGGCGAAGAGCATCCGCTCCTTGATGTCCTCGAAGGGGATCTCAGCGGGCTCGGCGCCCGTCAGCTCGCGCAACCCCGGCCACAGACCGGCGCGATGCCCGTTCTCGTCGTAGTCGTAGTAGCCGGCCCCCGCTTTTCGTCCGAGCCGACCGAGTTCGACCATCCGGTCGCGCAGGGTGTCACCGGGCAGGTCTTCCCAGATGCCGCCCTCGGCGATCACCGCCTCGCGGCTCTCGCCCCGGATCTTCTGTTCGAGCGACAGCGACAGCTCATCGCTCAACTGCAGCGGTCCCACGGGGTAGCCTGCCTGCAGGCCGGCTTGTTCGATACTGACAGGCGAGACGCCCTCGGCGAGCATTGCGGCCGCCTCGTCGGCGACCTTCCCGATGACTCGCGAGGTGAAGAAGCCGCGGGAGTCGTTCACGACGATCGGGGTCTTGCCGATGGCGAGCACGAAGTCGAACACCTTGGCGAGGGTCTCATCGCTCGTCTCGGCCCCTCGGATGATCTCGACGAGCTTCATCTTGTCGACGGGCGAGAAGAAGTGCACCCCGATGAAGTCCCCCCGCCGCGAGGCCGACACTCCCGTCGCGAGCGTGGTGATCGGCAGCGTGGAGGTGTTCGAGCCGAGCACGGCGTCGCCGAGCACTGCGGATTCCACCTCCTCGAAGACGGCCCGTTTGAGGTCGGTCGACTCGAAGACCGCCTCGATCACGAAGTCGACTCCGGCGAAGTCCGCATAGGCGTCGGTGGGGGTGATCCTCGAAAGCAGCGATTCGGAGGCGGCTGCGGTCGTGCGCCCGCGTTCGACCGCCCGCGCCTCGAGTCCGCGCGAGTAGTCCTTGCCGTGCTCGGCGGCCTCGAGCGACACGTCTTTCAGCACCACCTCGATGCCGGCCTTCGCCGTCACATAGGCGATGGCGGCGCCCATCATTCCCGCACCGACGATGCCGACCCTGCTCGGTGTCGACCGAGGGAAGCCCGCAGGCCGAGAGGCACCCCGTGAGATCGCGCCGAGGTCCATGAACATCGCCTTGATCATGTTCTTCGAGATCTGCCCGTTCGCGAGGTGCACGAAGTACCGGGTTTCCACGAGCAGCGCGGTATCGATGTCGACGTAGGCGCCCTCGACTGCTGCGGCAAGTGCGGCGCGCGGCGCGGGCATCGGAGCGCCACGAAGCTGGGCGCGCAGCGTCGACGGCATCATGGGAAGCATCGCTGCGACGGAGGGTGAGGCTACGGCTCCGCCCGGCAGCTTGAACCCCTTGACGTCCCAGGGCTGGACGGCGTTCGGGTGCTCCGCGATCCAGGCGCGTGCCGCCCCGTCGAGTTCGTCCACGGTCTCGACGACGGCATCGATCAAGCCGACCTGCTGTGCCTCGCGCACCGTGAATCGTCTGGCGGGGAGGATCACCTCGGTCAGCGCGCGCTGCAGGCCCAGCATGCGGACGGTGCGAGTGATGCCGCCCCCGCCCGGCAGCAGCCCGAGTCCCACCTCGGGCAGGCCGATTCGACTGCCCGGCACATCGGCGGCGATGCGGTGATGCGCGGCGAGCGCCACCTCGAGGCCGCCGCCGAGCGCGGCTCCGTTGATCGCTGCAACGACCGGTGCGCCAAGCCGTTCGAGTCGCCGGAGGTCACGCTTCATCGCGTTGACGTGTGCTTCCTCCTCGGCCGAGTTCTCGGGTGCGTAGGTGGCCAGGTTGTCGAGGTCCCCGCCTGCGAAGAACGTCTTCTTCGCGGAGGCGAGGATCACGCCCCGCACCTCGTCGATCTCGGCCGTCAGGCGGTCGACGACCTCGCGCAGCGACGACTCGAATGCCGCGTTCATGAGGTTGACCGACCCGCCCGGGTCGTCCAAGGTGAGCGTGACGATGCCCTGTTCGTCGCGGTGGTAGTGAATTGCCGATTGCGTCATCTCTCAAATCTCCGTTCGTGGCCTTCGCCGTGTCTCGCCCGGTGGAGCGGGCGGGTGCATGCGATCAATCGCATTGCGATCGATACTCACGCATTCGGTATGCGCTCGATGATGGTGGCGATGCCCATGCCTGATCCGACGCACAGCGTCGCGAGGCCGCGACGCAGATCACGGCGCTCCAGCTCGTCCAGCAGGGTGCCGAGGATCATGCCTCCCGTTGCGCCGAGCGGGTGCCCGAGGGCGATTGCGCCTCCGTTGACGTTGACCCTGTCGTCGGGGATGCCGAGATCCTTCTGCCACTTCATGACCACGGCCGCGAACGCCTCGTTGAGCTCGAACAGGTCGATGTCGTCGACGGTCAGTCCGGCACGGTCGAGGGCCTTCTGCGTCGCGGGCGTCGGCCCGGTCAGCATGATCGTGGGTTCGGAGCCGACCACTGCGGTGGCGACGATCCTTGCTCGCGGCGTGAGGCCCGCAGCCTCGCCAGCGGCCTTCGAGCCGATCAGCAGCAGCGACGCACCGTCGACGATGCCGGAGCTGTTGCCCGGGCCATGCACATGGGTGATCTGCTCGACCCAGTGGTACTTCTGCAGCGCGACCGCGTCGAAGCCGGCTTGTGCTCCCATCGCCGCGAAGCTGGCGGGCAGCGCTCCGAGCGATTCGACGGTCGCACCGGGGCGGCGATGCTCGTCGTTGTCGAGCAGCACGACGCCGTTCACGTCGCGCACCGGGACGATCGACTTCTCGAATCGCTTCTCGCGCCACGCGGTGTCTGCGCGCGCTTGCGACCTTGCCGCATAGGCGTCGACGTCTTCGCGGCTGAAGCCCTCGATCGTGGCGATCAGGTCGGCGCTGATCCCCTGCGGCACGAAGTAGGTGTCGTACGCGGTGGTCGGATCCTGCGCCTGTGCCCCGCCGTCGCTCCCGAGCGGTACGCGGCTCATCGACTCCACGCCGCCGGCGAGCACCCAGTCCTCGTATCCGGAGGCGACCTTCTGGGCGGCCATGTTGACGGCCTCGAGCCCCGAGCTGCAGAAGCGATTGATCTGCACTCCGGGCACGGACTCGGGGAGGCCCGAGAGCAGCGCAGCGGTGCGGGCGATGTCTCCGCCCTGCTCACCGATCGGGGAGACGACTCCGAGCACGACGTCGTCGATCCGCGCGGCATCCAGCTCGGGATTTCGCGCGAGGATCGCATCGATCAGCGGCACGACGAGGTCCACGGGCTTGGTGCCGTGCAGCGATCCTCCGCGATTCTTGCCTCGCGGCGTTCGCACCGCGTCGTAGATGTAGGCGTCCGTCATTGCGACCTCCAGGAATGCGTCATCGCGGGCTCGACTACCCGACAGTAATCGAGGCTGCTTCATTCCTACCGCGTGGCGCCAGCCGCCTGCAAGCTTCAAGGTGCACTGTTCGCGGCGAGCATTGGTCCACTCTGCACAACGAGGACCGGGTCGCACCCGTGGGGGTGGGCGTTTCCCGATCCTCGTTGCCTCATGGCACCGGCGACTCAGCCGCCGGTGCCAGCTTTACCCGTGCCTCGCCTGCTGCCGTCTGCGTCCGGCGAGGTAGGTGCCGCCGCCGAGCAGGAGCAGCAGCGCGAGCGCCGCCAGGATTCCCCCGCCGATCTCGGCACCGGTGTTGACCAGCGGATCGACGGGCTTGACCGTGATCGTGGCGCTGTCCGTGAGCACGGAGTCACTGGTGAGATCGGATTCGCTGTCGACGACCGCGGTGTTCGTGATCTCGTGGTTCGGCTGATCGTAGGCGGCCTGGAGCACGTGCACGACGAGCTGCAGTTCGACCTTCTCGCCCACTCCGAGCGGCTCGGTCAGCGTCCAGGTGACCAGACCGGCGTCATGCGTCACCGTGGCACCGTCCGGCAGCTTCGGCGAGCTGCTGAAGGAGAGTCCGGCCGGCAGGGCATCGGTGACCGTGATGGGTCCGTGGTCCGGATGCGGGCCGCGGTTCTCCACGGTGATCGAGTAGGTGCCGAGCTTGCCCACCTTGAACTCGCCGACGGCCTGCTTCTCGACGACCAGGGTCACCACGGGGCGCACCTTCACCGGATCTTCGAACTCGTTGTTCGTCGGGTCCGGGTCGGGCTCGTTCGCACTCGTGATCCCGACGTGGTTCACCACGGCAGCGGTGTCGCTGAACGCCGACTGGTGCACGATCGTATCGATCACGAGGCTCGGCGAGTTCGCACCCACCTCCGTGATTCCGGAGTAGCTCGCTACGACAGCGGTGGTCTGCGTCTCGTCCCAGGGGTCGGGTGCGATCGAGTCGATCGTCCATCCGGTCGGATCGCCGTTCCCGTCGAGCACGGGACCGACGACGCTCGTCACCTCGAAGCCGACGGGCATGGTGTCGGTGATGGTGAAGCCGCTCGACACCGAAGTTCCGTGGTTGGTGACATCGATCGTGAACGGCAGCGGATCGCCGACGAAGACGCGATCCCGGGGGTCAGCCACCGGATGCGACTTCGTGATCTCGAGGTCTGCGGAACGGGTCACGTTCAACGGGGCGTCGTCACTGTTCGGATGCGGGTCGACAGCCGGCTCGGGTGTGGCCGAGGTGACCACTGCCGTGTTCACGAGCGCCGGCACGGTCGGCGGGTCGGTCGGCTCGAGACTCGGGTCGAGGAGCACGTCGATGAGGATCATCGGTGCGCTCGTCGGATCCGTGCCCACCATGGGCAGACCGATCTTGGTGCCGCCGGCAATCCGCGTGAAGGTGAGCACCTGCGGCACGGTCGGGTCGTAGCTCGTCGCGTCGATGTCCCAACCGCTCGCGGTCGCGTCCACCGGCCCGACGTAGGAGACGCCGAGCGGCAGCGTGTCGGTGACCACCAGGTCGGCCGCCGCGTTGCTCGGACCATAGTTGGTCACGTCGATGCGGTAGCGAGCCTGCTGACCTGCCACGGCCGAGGTGATCTCGGTCGTGTTGTCGGCGGGATCGACCGCGGTCTTCACCAGACCGAGGTCGGCCTGGGTCGTCACCGTGATCGACTCATCATCGTCATCGTGGCGCGGATCGTCGGCCGGGTCCGTATAGGTGCGGCTGTCGGTCCAGGTGAGCTCCGCCTCGTTCACGAACGGGTTCGTGAGCGCGGTGTTCGGAAGATCGCTGGCGATGCGTGCTACGACCGTGATGGTCGACGTGCCCACGGGGTGCCGGCCGTCGTAGTCGCACGAGCCCGAGGACGAGCCCGCAGGCGCGATGCAGGTCCAGTCGGTGCCGCTCATCGACACCATGCTGAGCCCCTCTGGCAGGGCATCGACGACGTGCGCCGATTCGGCGACCGAGGGTCCCGTGTTGCTTACCGTGAGCGTGTAGGTCACGGTGTTCCCCGCGTACCACGGTCCGGACTCGACGGTCTTCGCAATCGACATGTTCGCCTCGGTGGTGATGTTGACCTTGGCATCATCGGTGTCGTTGCTCGGATTCGGGTCGTTCTGGCCGGTCACCGTCGCCTCGTTGGCAATGCCGGTAGCCGCGGCATGCGTGCTCGCGATGGTGGCCTGGAACTCGATCGTGATGGTGTTGCTGCCGGAGGCGACCGGCAGCGTTCCGGTCGAGGGCAGGACTTCCCAGGTCAGGTCCTGTCCGCTCCGAACGGGCGCGGCGGCCGTCCCGTTCACGGTCGCAGAATCGTCGACGTAGGTGAAGTTCGCCGGTAGCGAGTCCGTGACGCTGATGGCTCCGAGCGCGTCGCTCGGTCCCTCATTCGTCACGAGCAGTCGGTAGGTGACCACGTTGCCCGAGAGCACCCCCGCGCCATCGGGCAGCGCCGCTCCGCCCGGCTCGGTGATGACGTCCTTGGTCAACGAGAGATCGGAGACCCGGTCGGACGCGAAGCCCTCGCAATCGCGCGGCTGGCTGCTGTTCTGGCTCGAGCCCGCCTGTACGCAGTTGTTCACGGTGGCGGGGGTGGAGGGCGAGGTCGCGTATTCGACCACGAAGGATCGCGAGCCGCCGACCGGCAGCGTGCTGCCGTCGCTCGTCAGGCTGAACAGATCCCACGGCACCGTGGCGTGCGCGGTGCGCGACCAGGTGGCGGGCGACACGTTCTCGAAGCCCGTGTAGGTCAGCCCGGTCGGTACTTCGTCGACGACGGTCACGTTCCGGGCGACCGCTGCGCCGTTGTTCGCGACGGTGACGAGGTAGTGGACGGGATCGCCCGCCTGGACCTCGGGCACCGGGGTCAGCGATGCGGCAAGCACCCAGGCTCCGCCCTGCTTCACCACACGATCCTTGGAGATACCGAGCGTGGTGTTGAACGTCGGCGTCGTCGGAACCATGCTGGTGTTGTTCGGCGTCTTGGGATCCGGGGTCAGCCCGGTTCCTGGCGCGATCACGGCGGTGTTGCGGATGCTTCCGTCGCTCTGCGGTCCGGAAGTCGGGGTCCACGCAGGATCGACCGTTCCGCTCAGCGAAATCGCCGTCTGCGCACCCACCGGCAGTGAGGTGTAGCTCGCGTTCAGGGCGAAGGTGATCGTCGCTCCGGCGTCCGCGGGGAACCCGCCCGGAGTCGTAGCCGTCCACATGCTCGTCGACGGGTCCGCGACACCGTTGACTCCGGCAGGAATCGTGTCGGCGATGGTGATCGGGTTCGCCGCGGTGCTGCGGGAGACCGACGGGCCGTTGTTGCGCGGGGTGATCGACCAGGAGATCGCTCCACCGGCGTTCGGCGTTGCGCTCACCGTCTTGGTCACCTGCAGGTCGGCGCTCTCCGTCAGGGGCTTCTCGGCCGTGCTGGTGTTCGGATTGTCGGCGTCCGGGCCCTTCTTTGCGTCGGGCTCGAAGGTCCGGCCTTCCACGCTCGCCGTGTTCTGGACCATCGATCCCGGCGTCGCCGAGGTGCCGATGTTCACATTCGCACGCAGCACGATCTTGTCGCTGCCGTTCGGCTGGAGCGTGCTGTTGTTGTCGCCGACGATGAACGGGCCGGTCCCACTGAACGACTGCAGGAAGGTCTCGGTGCCCGCCGCATTGACGTAGTAGGCATTCCAGACGCCGAGCGTGACTCCCGCAAGGGGCACGGGGGTTTCGGTCACCGTGAAGGGGCCTGACGCCACATTGGGTCCGTGGTTGTCGATCGTGAGCTGCCACTGCGGCTGCACGTACACTCCGGCCTCGGGCGCCTGTCCGACCACCCAGCTTCCGGCCGCCACGCCGCTCAGCGGATGGTTCGCCGGAACCGTGCTGGTCACCCCGCCGATCGCGGTCTTCACGAGCTTCAGGTCGGCTTCGGCGATGTACGCGTCTGCCGTGCTGCTCGCGCCGGCGTAGTTGGTGACCGCTGCGTTGCGCGTGCGATCCTGAGTATCCGTCGCCGTCACGCTGAGCGTGTTCCGGTGCGGATGCACTTCCACACCGGTGCCCGCGTCGGACGTCGCCGCGGCAAGGGGCCTGGCGTCGAATGTGATCACGAACGCCTTGCCCGCGGCCAGCTGCGTCGCCCCGGCCGTCCGGATGGCGGACTGGTTCCAGGTGATGACCTGCTGGTCGCCCTCTGCGACGGTCGACGGGGTCAACGTCGGAGCGGTCGCAAGCGGCACGGCGGGACCGCCGTCGACGCTGATCATCGCGTTGCCCGCATACTCCCAGTTCTTGGGAAGCGTGTCGGTCACCGAGATGTCCTTGGCGACGCCCGCACCGCTGTTGGTCACCGTCAGCGTCCAGTTGAACGCGGTGTCGACATAGGCGAGACCGTAGTTCTTGCCTGCGACCCTGTTGGTGACCGACTTCACGGGCACCACGCTCGGGAAGAGCGGAGCAACGCTCGCGGTATCGCGAATCGAACCTGCGCCCGTCACCGGAGCCGTGTAGACCCGCCCGCCCGTTCCGAAGGATTCGAAGCGGGTGACGTTCGCGGCGTTCTCCAGCGCAGCGGCAGTCAGCGTTTCAGAGTTCGCGAAGGTTCCCGTGTACGTGAAGGTCTGGGCATTGGGTTTTCCCGCCCCGGCCTGAGCCGCAGGGTACAGCGGCCCGACGTTCGTCCAGGTGATCGTGCCGCCCAGTCCGTTCGCGAGGTTCGCGGCGTTCGAGAACGTTGCGCCCGCGAGTCCGGCCTGGGTCGTGTCGACCTTCACACCGGCAGGCACGACGTCCTGCACCGTGAGGTTGTGCGCGGGGGTCAGGTTCCCCGCAGCCGTGCCGGTGTTGCGCGCGGTCACGGTGTACTCGAAGCTCGCATCCGGGTTGCGGGTGATCGCATCGACCGTGTCGACCTTCTTCTGGATTCCGACAATCGGATTCAGGACCGTCACTCCTGCGGTGTCGGTGATCGGCGTCCGGAGTGCGCCCCCGTTCGTGATCGCCCAGGTGACACCCGCGGTGTTGGTCAGCGAGTTCGTGTTCTGTGCGACGCCCAGGTTCTTCAACAGCACGTCGTACGTGAACGTCAGCGTGCGTGGTTCGGGGTCGGAGGCCAAGTCTCCACCAGCACCCGACTTCGTGTACTTCCAGACACGGGTGGGATCGGTTCCGCTGAGCGTCCAATCGCTCGTCACGTCGACGGCGGGCGCTTCTCCGGTCTTCATCTCGACCTTGACCGTGCCCGGCTGGAGCTCGACTCCCGCGGCGAGGGCGTCCCTCACCTCGATCTCGTAGTAGTTGATGAAGGCGTTCAAGCCGACATCGACCTTGTACTGCACCGTCTGCCCGATCGGCGCGGAGACCGGATCCGAGTAGGGCGGATTGCTCGCGTCTGCGGGCTTCACGCGAACGTTCTTCACGATCGACGCCGTCGTCGCGGTCACGGCGCGCGAAGCGCTGCTGACCCGGTCGCCTCGACGATCATCGGCGTCGGGCAGCGTCGAAGGCAGGGTCTGCCCCGTCACCTTCGCCGTGTTCGTGAACGACTGGCCGCCGCCGGTCTGAGGATCGATCTGTGCGGTGTAGAAGAGGTAGACCGTGTTCGGGACCTGCTTCAGCGCATTGGTTCGCTCGAAGCTCCAGGTAATGGTTCCACCTGCTCCGTCCGTCACGGTGCCTGCAGCGAACTGCGCTTCATCGCCGGCGAGCGCACCTGCAGTGATCGCCACGCTGGTCGCGGCCGTGTAGCTGGTCGTGGTGCCGATCTTGAACGAGTTCTCGTTCACCAGCAATCCGGAAGGCACCGTATCGACCACGATGTTGTCGTAGCTCGCGACGCGGTTGCCCGTGTTCTGCACCGCGATCGTGTAGACGATGTTCGTTCCGATCGCGATGTTCGTGTTCGGCGAGGCGTTCTTGGTAATTGCCAGATTCGGCTCGCGATAGGTTACATCTGCGGTGTCGCTGATCCGGCCGTTCTGACTGCCCGAGATGTTCTTCGAGTCGAACTGCGCCGTGTTGCGCAGCACCTTGCCGTTGGGAATCTGCGGACGATCGGCGCTGGGTGTCTGCGCCTTCGTCGTTTCGTCGATGTCCTTGACCCATACCACCAGACGCACCGTGAAGGTCTCGGGCGAATTGCCTGTCTGGTAGTAGGCGGGGAACTGGAGCGTCCCGTCCGTTCCCAGCGTGAAGCCGGACGGAGTGACGACCGGGTTCCCGCTGCCGTTGACGAGATCGGCGCTCTTGACCTGATAGTCGGCGGTGTTCGGCTGCATCGTGCCGTTGCCGGTCTGGCCGACCAGAGTTCCGTTGTCGAACAGCACTCCGTCGCGCACGGTCGTGTTCGCCGGGATCACCACGGAGAGATCGTATGTCGCATACTCGCCCTGAACGATCACGTTGTCGGGGTTGTTCGGGTCGTTCGGCGTGGTCGTGTTGTCGCCCTTGATCTCGGTGGCGACGAGCGTCTTCTTCATCGCGGGCTCCGGGATCTGGAACCAGGAGTCGTCGAAGGTGTCCTTCTGCGGCACGGGCTTCGCGCCGGCCGGAAGCGTCGGGGCAGCGGCGGTGCCGTTGTTGCGGATGGTGTCTTCGCCGAACGGCACCAGGGTGGTCGTGCTTCCCGTGGTCGACGTCGAGGTGAACGCGTCGTACTGCACGATCGACGCGGTGTTCTCGTACTGCTGCCCGAGCAGTGCGTCCCTGCGGTTCGCCCCGCCGCTCGCGTCGCTCGGAGCGACGACGGTGTAGTGCAGGCTGAAGCCGCTGATTACTTCAGCGTGCGGATCGGCCGGATCGGCCGCCTTCGAGCCGGGAATTGAAGTGTTCTTCACTTTCCACAGGATCAGGCTTCTTCCCTGATAGTCGGTGTTCAACGTTCCTGCGGCCGGGTAGCCGGGGTCCCCTGGGTCGACCACAGAGAAATCGATATTTCCAGCGGGAATATCGGTTTCCGAGAGTGCCTGCACCCAATTCTCGGGAGCGCCGGGAGCGGCGATGTTGGTCCATGCAATGTTGACCTGGGTCGCACGGTACTCACTGGGGTTGGTCTTGACGTCTGCAGCCTTCACGCCCTGCGGAAGCGCATCCCAGACGACGTAGTCCTTGGTCGCCACACTGCCGTTGGCGTTGCCGGTGGGGGCTTTCACGTCGATGCGGAAGGTGATCCCGTCCTTCTGCACGGCGTACTCGCCGTCGACGTCGCTCCAGAAGCCATTGTCGGGACCGCTTCCGTCATGGTTCGATCCCGCGGGATAGTTCGGTCCGGGTGCGACTCCTCGCCAGGGGTCGGCTCCCGTCGTCGCGAATCCGGTGATCCCCGCGAACTCGTTCTTCTCGATTCCCTTGATCAGTTCGGGAGTGGTCACCAGTTCGATCTCGGCGGAGTCGCGCAAGAAGAAGATCTCCATCGCGTTCTGCGAGCCAATGCGGCCCTGCTGCTGGTACTTGGCGAGGTTCTGCGGGAGATCCTGCGTCGCAGCGGCGGAGGTATCGGTCACGATGCCCTTGATGTAGACCGTGATCGGGGAGTCGATCGGAAGGAAGCGATCGGCGGTGTTCCCGGTGACGCACTGATCGCTTCCGAGACTCCAGGTGAGCAGATTGCCGTCGACGGTGGGGGCCCCGCCGGCGTTGCCGATGTACCGCTCCAGCCAGTCGGCCTCGTCGGCGGCGGGATCCAGCGAACAGGTTCCGTAGTCCTTGAGCACGGTCGGCGGGGTGATCACGTAGTCCGTGTAGCCGAGACTGAGGTCAGATGAGTCCACCGCATTCGGCCACCCGGCAGGCAGCTCCACGCCGACGGGCAGATAGTCGCTGAGCTGCGGGTTGCGCACATCGGCCTTGCCAGGTGCGATCAGCGAGATCTTGTACCAGACCTCGTCTCCTGCGGCGAAGGGCTCCGGCGCTTTCTCGTCCTCCCAAGCCAGCGCGGAACCGGTGATCGATGCCGCGGTCTGCGCCCCTTCGGCCCTCGGAAGCACATACTTCTTCAGCCCGCCCTCGGGCGCATCGAGGTACTCCTGGGAGTCCTCTGCTGCACGGAATTCACCGCCGACTCCGGTGCCGTTCGAGTTCTCCACAGCGGCCGTGAGATCCGTCGGCGACGTCGTCATGAGGATCTCGGCGGTGTTCGAGACGCGGTCGCCCGAACTCGTCGCGCCGGGCTTTCCGTCGTTCTCGGTGTACGAGGTGTTCTGCAGCGCCGTGTAGCTGACCACTCGGTTGTCGCTTCGACCCAACTCATCGATCCAGAGATCGAGGAAGAAGTGGCCCGAGGCCGGATCGTAGGCGACACCGGTGAGCGTGGCTCCCGAGAGGGCGGCTCCCGCGGCGTCGCTCGGGTACTTGCAGGTGCTCGCTGCGCCCAGGCGGGAGCTCCACTCGGCGGCCGTGAGGTTCGAGTCGCCCGCGGGAATGCCCGCGTTCGGATTGCCGATGCGGAGGTTCGGAATCTCGTCGGGTTGCGTGCTCGCACCCGGCGTCACGGGGACGGTCGGGGGGAACACCGGGCAGATGCCGTCGGCGAGGTCATCGACGAGTCGATTGGGTCGCACGTTCGAGCTCGGGCCGGCGTTCTCTGCGAGTTCGGCGGTCACGTACTCGCTTGTCGACACGGTGAGCGAGTACGTGGCGAGGCCGCCCTGGGTGAACTGCGAATTGTCTACGTCTTTCAGGAGACGCACGTCCACGGCCTCCACGGTGTGGCTGCCGGAGGCGGAGGAGGTGTAGACCGCGTCTTCGGGGTCGACCGGATGCTTCAGCGTGTAGTCGCCCGACACCACCGAGGTATTGGTCAGTCCGTTCGGACGCCACTGCGTCAGGTCCTCGCCGGAATCCGAGGGGTTCGATGCCTCGCCGTGGCGGGTCGACGGGCCCGTGTTGTTGTCGAGGTTTGCTCCCTGATCGTGCACACCGTGCGGTCCGTTCGTCTGCTCGTCGAAGACGCCCTCGATGTAGCTGTTCTCGAAGAGCGGGATGCCTGCGACGTACTGCAGTTCGACGACACCGGAGGTGCCCGCGACCCCGTCGCCGAAGTTCTGCGCGATGCCATCCTGCGCGAGCAGGGTTCCGAGATCCCAGGTCACCCGGGTGAACACTGCGCCCGCGGGGTCGGCGACGAAGTTGCCGTCCGAATCAAACCCGCCACGCACCGTGACGATCGATTCCTCGGGAATCCAGCGAGCAGGCTGCGGCGTGAGGGCCGCCATCGTGCCCGAGGTCCCGTACTCCTCTGTCGACCCGTTCCCGTTGGCCTGCGTCGTGTGGTCCAGTTGTCCCGAGCCGAGGTACTCGAGTCCCGCGGGAAGGTAGTCCACGACCTTCGCGTTCGTGATGTCGCCCTCGCCGGTGTGCGAGATGCGCAGCGTGTAGACCGTCTGATGGTCGTGCACCCCGCGGAGCAGCTCGTTCTCCGGGCTCGGCTCGCTCTTGGCGACTCGGAGCGCCTCGACCGCGACCTGGCTGCCGCCAATGCCGGGTGCAGAGGTGTGCGCGTCGCTGGCTGCCTTGCTGGAGCTGCCGGGGAAGACGGGGATGAGGTTCGCGTTGTCGCTGGTGAACCCCGTGAAGACATAGGGGACGGAGCTGCCCGGTTCGAAGAGGTCGGCGTCGGGAAGCAGGGTCACGGACGTACGGTTGGCTGCGGTCGCGGGTAGGTCGGAGATGTTCTCGAAAACGAACAGCTGCGATCCGGCCGGCACCTGGCACTTGCCGGGAGTGGGGCCGGTGATCAGACCCATGGCCTCGCAGTCGAGCGAAGCGCTGTACGCGCCAGGGAGTGCTCCGTCGGCGTTGGTGTAGATCTTGGTCGGTGCACCGAGCGCACCGTGAGCGGTGACCTTGACCCCTTCGGGCAGGAGCAGCGTCGCGCTGAGGTTGAACGGACCGACCGATCCGGCGCTGTTGCGGAAGGTGACGTCGACGGCACCCTCTTCTCCGGCGACGAGCGGCGGGTTCGCCGGCGCAGTGGTGACCGTGGGCGCCGGCGGAGCGGCGATCGCCGACTGCACACCGAGTCCTGCCACCACGAGCATGCCTGAGACGAGCGCGACTGCGGCGCCTCCGGACACAAATTTCTGCACGCGCTTCCATCCGCGCGCAGCAGTAACACCCTGTACCGAGTTCTCGGTCATCAATTCCCCTAGCATCCCCTTGATGGCCATTCCGTGTCGAACCCCCCCAGTTCCGATGACACGGCAGCGCACCATAATGGACCGCCAACAACGGTCCATATCCGAACCTATCCTCCGACCTCATCGCTTCCAACAGACGAAAGGAGTAGATGTGGGAGAAGATGTCCCCCGGCCCGCTATCCTGCGCTGCGGGCCCGCTCAGATACCCTGGTTCGGTGACAAGGATCGACCCCGCACCTGCAGCAGTGCTGCCCCGAGATGAGTGGCGTCGACTCGAGCATGCGCATCACCTTCGGGTCGACGCGCTGACCGCGGAGCACCGGGCGCGCCGTCTCCGGCAGGAACGCCACCCGGTCGAGGACTTCCTGTGGACCTACTACCCAGTCACACCGGGCGAGTTGCGGCGTTGGCACCCGGGTGCGGGTGCCGTGCTCGAAGAGGGCGCCGAGGATCGCCGGGACTGGCGGTACTACTCCGTGACGGGCGACGACGCCTCCGTCGACCTCGATGCCTTCTTCGCGAAGCGCGCCGGAACAGTGGAGTACGTCGCCCGGCTGCTGAGCGCGACACTCGCACGCACCCCGAGATTCGGCTGCTTCGGCCTGCACGAGTGGGCGATGGTGTACCGCATGACCGCCGAACAGCTGCGCCATGGAGGCCTGCCGCTGCGCATCGGCCATGAGGCAACCGACGCCGTAGTCGAGTCGCATCCGATCACCTGCAGCCACTTCGACGCCTATCGGTTCTTCACCGGGGATGCCGCGCCACGAAACGAGCTCCGGCCGACTCGCGAGAACCAGCTCGAGCTGGAGCAGGCCGGGTGCCTCCACGCTGGCATGGACGTCTACAAGTGGGCGACGAAGCTCGGCCCCCTCGTTCCCGGGAACGTGCTGCTCGACACATTCGAACTCGCGCGCGACATTCGCGAGGTCGACATGCGCGCCTCCCCGTATGACGTCAGCGCCTACACGGGCGCGAACGGCCTTCCGCTCGCCGCGATCGAGATCGAAACCCCGCACGGCAAGCTCGAGTACGCGGATCTGCAGCGGGGCTTCGCGACGCGCGGAAACGCGCTGCGCGCACTCGTGCTCGCCTCGATCGACCAGGCCAAGGCCTCTCGCACAGCGCTGCCCGGCTGAGCGCGTCGACCGAGCAGCGTCTGGCTGCCGACCGATGCCCCGGCCGCGGAACGCACGAGGCGCGCCCGCCCGAGTCAGACTCGGAGCGGACGCGCCTCGTGCACGGTGCGGGCGACGCCGCGCGACGCACTATCCCAGGTGACGACGCCTGCGCAGGAGCAGCAGGCCACCGGCGAGCACTCCGAGACCGCCGAGCAGCGCAGCCCCGAAGAGCGTCTGGCCGCCGGTGTTCACGAGCGGAGCCGCGGGAACATGGGCGTGCCATTCGTCGGCGTCCTGCACCTTGAGGCCGCTCACCGCGCCCACCGCGGTGACACTCGCGACGTTCGCGTGCGTCGCCCCCGCGGTCAACGCTGGCAGGGTGCCCTCGCACTCGAACCGCTCACCCGGAGCGAGCGGTCCAGCCCATTCCGTTCCCGTCACAGGGGCGGCTCCGCCTCCACCCGCGACGAAGGTGCAGACCAGATCGGTGATCTTTCCGGTTCCCGAGGCGAGCTCGTCGCTCACCACGATGTCGATCAGGTCCTCCGGGCCGTCATTCGAGACGGTGAAGCGGATCTTCTCGGGCTGACCCGCTGTGAGCTTCTTGCCGGGTGCCGCGTCGTAGTCGCCCGCGAAACCATCGTTGAGCAGTCGTCCGCGCCCATCGTACGTGGGAGCGGCACCCTCATCGATCCACTTCTCGATGTCGATGCTCGGGCCACCGGGCACGAGTGAGGCGTCCTGCCCGCCGAAGCTGTTCACGACGGTCTCCGGCGCATCGCGGTCGATCTTGACTGCGAAGTACGCGGCGACCTCACCGCCGACGGGGAGGGACCCCGAAGCCTGATGCACCGTGATCTCACCCTGCGGCCCGCTGCTGCCGTCATAGACCGCCTCGATGCCGTGACCCAACGCAACGGTCGCGCTCGGCAGCACCGGACCGCCGGTCGCAACGTCGGCCTCGTCGACGAATCCGAGGAACTCGGTTTCGGCCGGCAGCACGTCCTGCACCGCGAGGATCGCCCCTGCGAAGGAGCCGTGGGCAATCAGCTGCAGCCGGTAGACGTAGACTTCCTCAACCAGCGCACCATGCTCATCGACCGGTGCGACAAGCACCTTGTTCCAGTCGCTCGCGCCACGATCGTAGATATGCTTGCGCACCTCGAGTTCGTCGCCGAACGACGTCGCACGCGAGTCGTCCTCGGACCAGTACCAGGGTTCGGTGCCGGTACCGAACAACGACGCGTAGTTCGTGATGTCGATCGTCTCCTTGCCCTCGAGCGGATGGGTCGGGATCTGCAGCGTCACGATCCAGGTGCCGTCCGCAGGCAGCGCCGATCCATCGGCCAGTTCGATCGTGAGCACGCCGTCCGCGAAGCCGAGCTCCACATCTCCGCTGACATCGACACCGTCATAGGTGCTGCTCACGCCCACCTGCCCGAGATCGCTCAGATCGAAGACGGACGTGTCGATGCGATCCTCGATCCGCGCGTCGGCGGCACTCACGCCCGCCACAGCGGTGTCGACCGTGAACACGTACGGCACCACGGCACGTTCGCCAGGATTCACTGAGATCGCACCGGACGGCCCCTGCTTCGTGAAGGCGGCGGTGTCATTGATGCCGCCGCTGCGGTCGTCGGGCAGCTTCACCGGATACTGCGTGTGGTCCGCGTTCGCGCGTGCCCCGTTGCGGTGCCAGAACTGCGCCTGATTCGGCAGCGCATACCGCTTTCCGCCGAGCACCGTCGACCCGCCGACCTCGACGAGGCCGTCGACGCGATGCAGCTGAGCCTTGATCGCGATCGACACATTGGTATCCACGTGCTTGCCGATATTGACCAGCAGGCGCTGTCCGTCGATGCAGTACTTCCCGACGAATGCATCGCCGTTGAAGTTCGACGACGCGGTCGCGATCGGATCGGTAGCGGCATCCACGGGGCAGGCGACCTCGGTCAGCGACGTGATCGGCGTGGTCGCCTCCGGGATCGCGGTCAGCGTGAGGAAGTCGGCATCGCCGGTCTTCCAGGTGAGCTGCGAGCCGAGCGTGTCCGAGATCACGACATTGCGGTCGAGCGTGTAGTTGTTGTTCCGGCCGTCCCACTGCGACAGATTTGCCGCAAGCGTATACGTCGTATCGACTGGTGTCGGATTACCAGACTCGTCGACGATCACGCCATCGCCGTCGGCGATGACGTTGACCGAAGCGCCGGCGCCTGACTTGCCGAACGCCGCTCCACCGCAGCCGGTCGTGCAGGGGCCCGGGATGGTTCCCGAGAGAGTCACGGTCGCGGTCGCCTCGACCTCGCCGGGACCGAACTTCGCCGTGTTCGTCAGCGCATGAGAGAAGCCGCCGGAGTTGCCCCCGAGCGCTGCCGCGCTCGCGCGCAGTGCGTCCTCGAGGAGAAGCCGTGAGGCCTCATCGGGTACGACAGCCTGATAGGTGACGGTCAGAACGGACGGCGTCGGCAGATCGATCTGACCGGCAAAGCTCTCACCGGCAGCAGTCGGATCCGCTGCCGAGGAGACGGTCGGATCGAACGAGGTCGGGGAGGTGGTCCCGTCGAGCACGGTCACGGTCTGATTGCGGCCGTCCGCATCCCACTCGGTGAGCGTCGAGGTGAACGAACCCGCGACATAGTTCAACCCAGCCGGGAGCTGATCCGAGATATCGAAGTCGGTACCCGTGCTGCCCTTCGGCAGTTCGACGGTCAGCGTATAGGTGACAGGCGTTCCGATGATCGCAGGATCCAGGCCGAGGAAGACGACCTCCCCGGGATTGGCGGGATCCTCGCCGACCTCGACATGACTGTTGATGCCGCCCGAGCTGACGCCCTTGTCGAACGACTCGCTGCCGATGTTCTCGAACTCGTCCCCGTCGTTCTTCACCACGATCTGCAACGAACCCGGCTTGCCGCCGACCTCCCAGGTGACCTCCTCGACACCGCTCGAATTCACATCGTTGACGGTGAAGTCGAGGTCCAGATACCCCTGGTTGACGTCTCCCGGCCACGGATCGGCGAACGTGATCTCGATGCCGTTCACGATCGAGGAGATGCCGGTCACCGCCGTGTTGCCCGCAGGAGGAGCACCGACGGTCACATTGCTGCCGAGCGAGATCTGATGGGTAGTCCCGGTGAGATCATTCGGCGCGGCCTGCTTCTGATACTGCACACGCAGCTTCAGCTGAGTACCCTCGGCGATCACCTCGCCGGGCTGCACCGGAGTGCCGTCCGGCTTGATCAGCGTCGCCGAAAGCGCGTCCTCGGGCGCGGCGCTCGCCGCGGATGCAGTCAGACTGACCAGCCCGAGGCTCATCGCAAGCACGGCGATCCCCGAAATCAGTCGCTTCGCGAACCCCCGAGGTCTCCGTCGTATGTTCTTCTGCTGAAACATCAGCTCTCCCCTAATATCCTTCGAAATCCAGGCGCGCAAAACAGCGCTCCAAGTACTGTGAGCGCTATTCCCCGATGCCTCCCCCAAGGCGCAGACGCACGAATGCGATTCCCCCCAGCAGCACCCTATCGCTTGTCGGCATCATTCGCACAGATCGGGCGCGTCGCAGAGGGATCGCACGCGACGACACCGGGCTCGGGACATACGGCACGCAACGCTCCGCGTTGCCTCAAGTGCCTTGGTCCTCACTCGCCCGAGGTCGCACCCTTCGCCGCGAGCCTGTGGTGGTGAATCACCTCGGCAACCACGAAGTTGAACCATTTCTCGGCAAACTCCGGGTCGAGTTGCGCCTCCTCCGCGAGCGCTCTGAGCCGAGCGATCTGGCGCACCTCTCGGTCCGGGTCGCTCGCCGGCATCCCGTTCTCCGCTTTGAGCTCTCCGACCTGCTGCGTGCAGCGGAACCGCTCCGCGAGCATGTGGATCAGCGCGGCGTCGATGTTGTCGATGCTGCTGCGCAGTGCCAGCAGTTTGGCCCCGGGATCCGATGAATCGCTCATAGAGGTCAGCTTAGGAGATCGTGTCGCACGACCACTTGTTCGCGCTCGGGGCCGACACCGATCGCGGAGATGCGCGATCCGCTCATCTTCTCCAGAGCGAGGATGTAGTCCTGCGCGTTCTTCGGCAGATCCTCGAAGCGGCGGGCCCCAGTGATGTCCTCGCTCCAGCCCGGGAACTCCTGGTAGATCGGCTTCGCGTGATGGAAGTCGCTCTGGTTGACCGGCATCTCGTCGTGGCGTACTCCGTTGACGTCGTAGGCGACGCACACGGGAACCGTGTCGAGCCCGGAGAGCACGTCGAGTTTGGTGAGCACGAAGTCGGTGACGCCATTGATGCGTGCGGCGTAGCGCGCCATCGGCGCGTCGTACCAGCCGCAGCGGCGCGGACGGCCCGTGGTGACGCCGAACTCGCCACCCTGCTTCTGCAGGAACTCGCCCATCTCGTCAAACAGCTCGGTCGGGAACGGGCCCGATCCGACGCGGGTCGTGTACGCCTTGATGACGGCGATCACGCGCTCGATCTTGTGCGGGGGCAGCCCGCTGCCGGTCGAAGCGCCACCCGCGGTCGCGTTCGATGAGGTCACGAACGGGTAGGTGCCGTGGTCGATGTCGAGCATGGTCGCCTGACCGGCTTCGAAGAGCACGGTCTTGCCGCTCTCGATCGCCTCGTGCAGCATGAGACTCGTGTCGCAGACCATGGGTTCGAGCAGTTCGCGGAAGCTGAGCAGCTCTTCGACGACCTCGTCCACTCCGATTGCGCGGCGGTTGTAGATCTTGACGAGCACCTGATTCTTGAAGTCGAGCGCCGCTTCGACCTTCTGCCGCAGGATGCTCTCATCGAAGATGTCCTGGATGCGAATGCCGACTCGGTTGATCTTGTCGGCGTAAGCCGGACCGATGCCTCGCCCCGTGGTGCCGATCTGACGCTTGCCCAGGAAGCGCTCGGTGACCTTGTCGAGCGTGCGATGGTAGGCGGTGATGACGTGCGCGTTGGCGCTGACCTTGAGCTTCGAGGTGTCGAGTCCGCGAGCATTCAACGCGTCGAGCTCCTGCTTGAGCACGGCGAGATCGACGACCACGCCGTTCGCGATGATCGGGGTGACTCCCGGCGTCAGAATGCCGGACGGGAGCAGGTGCAGCGCGTACTTCTCGTCGCCAATGACAACAGTGTGGCCGGCGTTGTTGCCGCCGTTGAACTTGACCACGTAGTCGACTCGGCTTCCGAGCAGGTCAGTCGCTCGTCCTTTGCCTTCGTCGCCCCACTGGGCACCGGTGATCAGTACTGCGGGCATCTCAGCCCCTCCTTATTACTGGCAGGCAGTTACCGGGACAGTCTACCGAAGCGCTCGCCGATCCAGTCCGCGGCCCGCGAAGGGGCGTGGGTATCCCGCATCACCCCGGAATGGTGCGTGGGCCACCAGCGTGTCGTGAGGTCGAATCCGGCCGCCCGGTAGCGACGCATGAGAGCGGCGGTGAGCGGGGCGGGGGCGACCTCGTCGAAGCGTGCCGCGTCGATCCGGAGGGGCGGCTGATGCGGGCGGGGGCGCAGCGAGCCGACCTCGTTCCGCCGAAATGAGTCGGAGAGCAGCCCCCAGAGTTCGGCCTGCCGCGCCCCTCCGATCTGACGGGGTGCGATCCCGCCCCAGGAGTCGGAGCGGGCGAGTTCGACGAGCGTGCGGGTCGAGAGATCGTCGTGCAGAGCCCGCGCCTTCGCGCTGAGCCCGCCCTCGCCCATGAGTGCTCGGATTCGAGGATCCTCGGCCGAGGCTCCGAGGAGCATGAGGCCGATGAGCGCCGACACCACTCCGGTTCCTGGTATCCCGGCACCGAGCTTGCGCGCGACTCCGATACTGAGGTCCATGCGCGTGACGGGCGCGAAGGCGGCGGTTCCGAGCAGCCGCGAATCGGCGTCGGGGGGAGCGGCGGCGGACGCGAAGAGCGCGGCGACCGCGCCTTCCGAGTGACCGGCAAGCACCCAGGCGTCGCCGAGCCTGCCGTCGAGACTGCGACGAGCGCGCATGACGGCCGACATCGACTCTCCGAGCGAGGCGCCGATCAGATACGGGTGCACACCCTCGGTGCCGATCCCCTCGTAGTCGGGGCGCAGCACGGCGATCCCCTGATCGAGCAGTCGGGCGCAGAGCGCGTCGCCCTGCGAGATGCGCCGCCACTCGACGTGGCCCGGGGCGGCGAGGCTCGGAGCGGACGAGGGTGACGCACCCGTGGTCATATGGCCGTAGATCACGACCGGGTAGCCGTCTGGCGGGACCGGCGATGCGGGCAGGTGCAGCAGTCCGCTCTGCTCCCGCGTCGCGCCATCGAGCGATCTCGCGGGGAACCGAATCTCCCGCCCGGGTAGCGGCGCGCTCACCAGTTGCCTCGCGGCAGCAATCGCCGAACCGGCGAGGGGAGCACGCCGAGCAATGAGGACCTGCGGCCGTCCGCATCGTCGATCACATCGGCGAAGAACCGGGCGACGGGTTCGAGTTGGTCGACGTCGATCCGTTCGAGCGTGTCGGCGTCGTCGTAGAGGTAGAGCGGGCCCGAGACGAGGCTGATGGTGGGGACTCCGGCGACGAAGGTGAACGAGGCGTCCGTCGGGATCCCGCTTGCAGACGCCTCGAGTGCCGCGGCTCCGAGCAGACTCGTCGACACGAGATGATGCTCTCGCACGAGTCGGGCGAGGCGACGAGTGAATGCCGGGCTGACATTCACGAAGATGCCTCGCGGTTCGGTCTCCGGTATCGACTCGAACTGCCCGTTCGCGCCTCGCACCGCGCGGAGTCCGACGTGTTCGATCGTCGTGTTGAGCACGATGTTCCAGGGGGCGTCCGCGGAGAGCACGTGGCGGCGTGCGAACTCCATATGCCCGTGATACCCCGTGAAGTGGGTGTCGAAGGTGATGAACAGCAGCGTCTTCTCGCGCGTCGCCCCGGTGCGGGCCCTCGCTCCGAAGTGTTCGGCGAGGGCGATCACCTCTGCGGTGCCGGACGCGTCCTCGACCGCGCCCGGGCTCACCGAGTCGTGGTGGGACTGCACCATGATGGTGTCGCGGCTGCGGCCGGGCAGGACACCGATGACGGTGCGCGAGGTGACCCGCTCACGACTCACGTCGAGCACGAGTTCGGCTCGACTTTCCGCGCCGCCTCGCGCGGTCTGCTCGGCGAGGCGGCGGCGCAGATCCTCGCCCGCGCTTCTTGTCACCCACACGCCGGGCAAGGGGAAGAGCGTCCGTCGATAGTACTCGTTGTGGTAGCGGTGGGATTCTGGATAGTCGCGCAGGACCCCGATGAGCCCGACGGCTCCGGCACGCATGGCGTCGCGCATCACCTTGGGAAGCGAGGTGACGTAGGGGTTGCGGCTGCCGAGCACGTCGCGGCGGCGCACCCGGCGCTCGGGATCGTAGAGGAAGAGCGTCAGGGGAAGGGTGTGCGCGGTGGTCATCGTGAACGCGAGGTCGAAGAGCACGACTGCGCCCCTGACGTCGTGCTTGCGCACCGGGTCGGATCCGATGTCGACGACCGGCGCGTTCAGGCGGTGCTGCACCTGACCGGTCCAGTCATGACTGGCGAGCCCGGAGTGCAGGATAGGCGAGCACTCGTATTCGCGCCCGTCGACCTCGAGGCGATGGGCGTCGGTGCTCCACGCATACGATTCGACGTCGAGGAACTCCGTCTCGAGGCCGGCGTTCTTGAATCGATCGGCAACGTACTGGGCGGCGCGGGCTCCTCCCGGCGTGCCGGTGGCACGAGGAGCCAGGTCGACGAGATCCTCGATGGTTCGGAGGATCGAGGGGGCTTGCAGATTCATAGGCCGATCGTATGACTATGATCAGCAATACCACCGAAGACGTTGTGATTCGTCGTTTTCATGAGAGAGGCCTGGTGTTTCCTTCATATGAATACCGAACAATCGTTTTCCGTCGAAGATCAACCGAGACTGCTCGATGAACTCGATCTCGCGATCGTGCACGCCCTGCAACTCGATGCTCGCGCTCCGTGGACCCGTGTGGCCGCGGCCGTCGGCGCGGAGAGCGCGACGGTCGCACGGCGCTTCGAGCAGATGCGGGAGGACCGCCTGGCCTGGCTCACCTGCTGGCCGAAGGCGTCGCAGTGGGAGTCCAGCACCGACCTCGCAATGACGGTACTCGAGGGACACGCCGACCTCGCCGCGATCTGCTCCCTGCCCTGGACGCTGAGCATCGACGAGACATCTGCCGGCGTCGTCGCACTGGTGGCATCGAGCGCTGGTCTCCGGGGGCTCGGCGCACGAGTGCGCGAGCTTGCGATCACCGCCGGCCTCGAAGGTGCGGGCTCGGCACCGCGCATGCACGTCGTCTCGTCGGTCCTCGCCGAGGACTCGATGTGGCGCACCCGCGCGCTCGACGGGAACGGCCTGCGAATCATGGCGGGTCCGGCGGGTACCGAACCACCGAAGCCTCCGAAACCGACGGTCGTCTCGGAGCTCGCCGCGGTGCTCGCGGAGGACCCCCGCATGAGTGCGGCGAAACTCGCGTCCGAGCTCGGGGTGTCCGAGGCGACGGCCAGGCGCGCGGTCGAACGGGCTGCCGCCTCCGGTCGGCTCGGCCTCGGATGCGATCTCGCGGTGCCGGCTGCGGGCCTGCGGAGGGGCGCGATGCTGTGGGCGCGATCCTTGCGCATGCACACCGCCGGAGCGCAGGCGCGACGCCTGCCGCAGTCGTATCGGGTGCTCGAAGTCGTCGGCCCGGCGCCGCTCTGCATCAGCGTGCGCGCGACCACTCTCACTGCGCTGCCCGAGATCGAACGCGCGCTCGGCGATGAGTTCGAGATCGTCGACCGGTGGACCGTGCTCGGCACGCGCAAGCGCAACGGTCACCTGCTCGATGACTGGGGTCGCTCGCTGCGGCGGGTCGACGTGCGCTGGTAGCCGATCCCCCGCCCCTCGTCCCTCGATCGAGAGCACCAGGGTTCGCCGGACGCACCCGGCAGTTGGCGACCCTTCCGGCAACCTCAGGTGTGGTCGCCGTGGAGCACGGCGCCACGAAGGCGCGCGTCGAGCCGGTACTTCGAGAGGGGGACGAGGCTCGCGAAGCAGAGCAGCGCCGGTAGCACCGAGACCCCGATCACGATGGCCCACTTCGCGGCGTCCGACTGCTGCACCGCGGCACCCGTTGCCTCCGCGTAGCCGCCGAGCGACAGGATGACCCCGAGCAGCGCGGGGCCGAGTGCGAGTCCCAGCAGTTCGAACCCCGACCAGAGACCCGAGATCATCCCGATGCGATTCACACCGGAGCGCTTCGCATCCTCCGCCGCGACGTCCGGCATCATCGCGAGCGGGAAGATCTGAGCTCCCGCGTAGCCGATGCCGACGATCGCGGCGGCCACGAGCATCAGCGAAGTCTGACCGGTGCGGCTCACGAGCAGCGCGAGCAGCCCGATCGAGAGCACCACGGTCGCGATCATGAACCCGCGCTTCTTGCCGAGGCGCACCCCGAGCCTCGACCAGAGCGGGGCGAAGACGATGGCCGGCAGCACGAAGCAGGCGAATGCGAAGGTCGAAGCCGCCGGGTCGTGCACCACGTGCTTCGCCACATACACGACCCCGCTGAGCACCATGCCGATGGCGATCGCCTGGAGCACGAAGGCGAGAATGAGGTGCCGCGCATCGCGATCCCTGAGCACGATTGCCAACTGCTCGACCAGTCTGCCGCTCGCCTGCTCTTCACGCATCAGCACCGATCCCCGGGTGCCGAGCCAGAGCCCGACGGCGCCAGCGAGGATCAATACGCCCATCACGACGGCCATGATGCGGTAGCCGGTGATGCCGCCTCCCGCCTCGACGATCAGGGGCGCGGCCGCCCCCGACACCAGAATGGCGATGCTGAAGACCGCCACTCTCCAGGTGGTGAGGCGGGTCCGCTCGGTGTAGTCGTCGGTGATCTCGGCCGCCATCGACAGAAACGGCACCTGGAAGAACGCGTACACGGTTGCGCAGGCCAACGAGATCAGCAGCACCCAGAGACCCGCGAGCAGCGGGGGCTGCGTGGGTCCGAGAAAGATGAACACGAAGACGATCGCGAGCAGCGCCCCTGCCCGGATGACGAAGGGGCGCCGGCGATCGGTCGGGTGCTTCGATCGATCGCTCACCCGACCAGCGATCGGATTGAGGACGAAGTCCCAGGCCTTCGGCGCGAACACGATCAGGCCCGCGAGGCCGGCCGCGACTCCGAGAGAGTCCGTGAGGAACGGCATCAGGATGAGTCCGGGGACCGTTCCATAGGTGCCCGAGGTGATCCCCCCGAGCGCGTATCCGACACGGACCCGCGGCGAAAGCTGTGTCATGCCCCGATAGTAGGTGCTCACTCAGAAATCGCGTCTAGCGCAGTCAGATCGCGCAGTTTCCCCCTCGCTCATGCCGAACATCCGTCACTCTTTCGGGAAAGCACTCACTTCTCGGTTTCGATCTCCCGGATCGCCGCTGGGTCTGCTCCCTGCAGGAACTCGGTGAGGCGCTCAGCCTCCCCGCGCTCGCCGATGCGGTCGGCCGCCCTGCGAAGCGCATAGAGCGAGCGGAGCACGCCGCGATTGGGTGCGTGCGACCACGGCACCGGACCCGCCCCCCGCCACCCGGCCTTGCGCAGGGAATCGAGTCCACGGTGGTACCCCACTCGGGCGAACGCATAGGCCTCGATCTCGTGCCCCTCAGCATCGGCCGCATCGGCCAGCAACGCCCATGCGAGCGGCGACTCGGGGTGCTCCCGCACGACCGCCGCAGGATCCTCGCCAGCCAGAAGCGCTTCGGTGACGGCATCGTCCGCGGGCAGCAGGGTGGGCTCTGGGCCCAGAAGGTTCTCGCCAATCATGTCGTCAGTCTAGGCGAGGAGTCCGCCACGAATCTCACCTAGAATTCAGGCATGACGAGCATCAGCCCCGAGATCGAAGCCTTCCTGGCGAAGGTCACCCCGGCCAAGCGCCGACGTGATGCAGAGACCCTGCTCGGGGTGTTCGAGCGCGCGACCGGACAGCAGGCGACGCTCAGCGGCACCATCATCGGCTACGGCCACTACGAGTACTGCTACGACAGCGGGCACAGTGGCAGCGCTGCGGCCGCCGGATTCGCACCCCGCAAGGCCGCGATGTCCGTCTATCTCTCCGACGGGGTCGGTGCCCACCAAGCCGCGCTCGAACGGCTCGGACCCCACAAGGCAGCGGTTGGCTGCCTCTATCTGACCGACCTCGAGCAGAACGACCTCGATGTGCTCGAAGAGATCGTGCGGGCCTCGTACGCCACCCTCACCGATGGCGTATTCGGCTCACGCGCTCGCGACGGCGCGGCAAGCGACGGTTAACCGCTCGACCGAGTCGATCAGCAGATTGGTGATGCTGGCGACGAACATCGTGATCCCGGTCCGCGACTGCTCGTGGATCGCTCCGGCATCGGCGACTGCGGTTCCGACGATGATTCCCGCGCGCAGCGCGCTCGCTCGGACCCGGTTCACGGCATCGACGACTTCGGGGTGCAGTGCATCGCCGAGGAGTCCGAGCGACATCGCAAGGTCCGTCGGTCCGATCTGCACCATGTCGATGCCGGGCGTCGCGCAGATCTCGGCCGCATTCGACGCGCCCTCCGCCGATTCGATCATCACGCCGATGACCACGTCATCGTTGGCGAAGGCCGCATACTCTCGCGGGGTGGCGAGTCGCCCGAACCCCGAACCACGGGCGAGATCCATCCCGCGGTGACCGATTGGAGCGTACCTCGCCGCACTCGCGATCGCCGCCGCTTGGCGCGCGTTCCGAACGTCGGGGACAAGAATGCTGCGCGCCCCCATATCCAGCAGGCGCATGATCGTCTTGGGATCGTCGTCGAGCGTCTTCACCATGGTGGCGATTCCTCTGGATTCAGCGGCGAGGATCATCGCCTCCAGCTGCTGCTGATCGAAGGCATGGTGCTCCAGATCCGCGACGACGAAGTCGGCCCCCGCGATCGCCGCGCACTCGACCAGTCGCGCGGCGGGAACGCTCAAGAGCAGGCCGAAACTCGTTCCCCCGGCGCTGTGCACCTCGCGGATGCGGTTGGGAGAGGGAAGACGAGACACTGAGGTACCTTTTCCTTAGGCCGGACGCCGCTGCAGCAGGGCGCGCAGCAACTCCATGAACATGACATTCTCCGTGCCGGTCAGGCGGGAGGCCCAGAGCGACTCCCGCTCAGTGGCGGCCGCGAAGACCCCGATGAGCTTTTCGTCGCCCGCGGTGGTGAGCTCGACGATCACCCGTCGACTGTCTTCCGCGTCGCTTCGGCGCGTGATGTACCCGTACTTCTCGAGAGTGTTCAACGCGCTCGACGTCGAGGCGGTGGAGGTGCTCAACAGCGTCGCAAGCTTGCTCGGAGAGGTGGGCCCGACCGTCTTGATCATGAACATGATGCTGAAGGCTGCCGCGCTGATCCCGTTCGGCCGGTACGCGTTCGTCTCGAGGTCCCGCTGCAGCTGGTTCACCGCGCGGAACAGATTGAAGGAGAGCATGGTGGCGAAGATGTCGGCTTCGGGGCCAAGGAGGGCGTGCGCGGCCTCGGCGGCGGTCGCTTCGAACGCATCCCCGCGCGTCGGCCTGGCTGCGGATTCGTCAAATGTCATGTCATCTCCTTTCCATATTTTTACCGGAACCCGACCATAAATAGCGAGGGTTCTTATTAAATTTTCATCAAAGCTCTAGTTAATATACACTCAATATTCCCGTAGACGTTTCGCATAATTTCAGCTGTATCAACGAATTCTTCCACCAGATCGCAAAATCTCCCGTAAATTAAAGCTAGACCTCTAGATAAAATGTGTAGAATAATTCTTCAAGTCAACGAAGCTTGAGAGGAACCCGATGAAGTTCTCCCCACCCGCCGCCGCAACGCCGCTCGATGAGCTGCGTTTCGAATGCGCGATTCGCACGCGGTTCCTTTCCCTCGTGTGGAACGGTCTCAACATCACCGCGAACCGATTCTTCGGCGAAGAGTTTCTCATCGAACTCACACAGGCAGCTCTGCTCGGCGAGCAGAGCGAACGCTTCCTGGAAGCGATCCGCAAGCTCGGACTCGAAGACGAGCCGCCCGCGCTCAAGGCCGCAAAGTACCACTACTTCAGCAACGAGATCGGTGGCATCGCCTCCCAGATCATCATCGAGAGCGACAGGAAGGCCTGGCTGCGGCACCCCTCGCCGCAAGCCTCCTGGCCCGGACTCTCCTTCCTCGCACTGCCCTCCCGCAGTCGACGAGTCGGATTCACCACCTGGCACCCCAGGGACGGAGAGCTGATGGGAAGCCCCGAGCTCCGCTGGGTCGTCACCAAGGTGCGCACCGAAGGCCAGCCCTACGAAGAGGGCTACTTCGAGGAAATGGACCGCCCCCTCCATCCGAGCGAAGTGCTGGCTTTCGAGCAC
The DNA here is from genome assembly GCA_040394175.1 of Leucobacter soli. GTDB lineage: Bacteria > Actinomycetota > Actinomycetes > Actinomycetales > Microbacteriaceae > Leucobacter > Leucobacter soli_A. The sequence continues at coordinate 80,142 of JBEBSS010000003.1, forward strand.
GCCGAGCACACCCCCGAGTTCATCCCCGAACTCGCGCCGACGCTCGACCCGACGCAGTGGCCCGAGGCGCGGCGCCTGAAGGCGCGGCGCAACTACATCCGCGACTATGCAAACCAGAGCCTGGCCTCCATCGATCGGCTGCTGGGACCGGTCGAAGCCCGTCGCGTGCTCGAAACCTGCCTGCAAGGGCTGGCGCACCAGTACACCCACGAGTTCATGAAGGAGCTCGGCCTCACCGCGGCCTCGCTCGACGAGCTCACACACGCGCTTTCGGCATTCCTCTGGCTGGCCGGAATCCCCCACGAGATCTCTGCGACCGGAGACAACGTGCGCCAGCTGACGCTCGACGAGGCCGACGGCGACGCCTTCTCAAGAAGCTACCCCGCGGCCGCGCACGTCTGGCTCGATCTCATCGTACGAATTCTCAACGGCCATATGTCGCTCGACCGCATCCCCTCCCCGGGCCGCGCCGAGGTCTGGGAACTCATCGATGCCGGGCGGTGGATCCGATGACCGGAGCCGCGCTCTCCCCTGCCCTCCTCCCGCTCCACGACGGTCGCGAGATCGGCAATATCGGGGAACTGCTGACGATTCGCGCCGAGCAGGATCCCGGGCAACGATTCCTCGCGTTCGAGTCAGAGGAGTTCAGCTACGCCGAGTTCGACAGACTCACCAACCGCCTCGCGCGCGGGTTCCAGTCCGCTGGCGTGGCAGCCGGAGACCGGGTCTGCGTGCTCCTCCCGAACTGCCCCGAGATGCTGCTGATCTGGCTGGGCCTTGCCAAGCTCGGAGCAGTCTGGGTGCCGATCAACATCGACTACAAGGGCGATGCGCTCGTGCGCATGATCGAGAGCACCGGCGCTCGCCTCGCCATCGTGCACCAGGAGTTCCGCGACACCATGCTCGAAGCGCTCGAGCGCACGGTCGGACTGGACACCCTGCACTGGATCGGAGAAGACGCTCCCACGGGCGCTCGTCACCGCGCGTTCACGGACCTCATGCACGAAGACTCGAGCGCGATCCTCGTTCCGGTCGGTCCGAGCGCCCCCCTCATGTTCCTCTTCACCTCGGGCAGCACCGGCGCGGCCAAACCGGTGATCATCAGCCACGGATTCGCGCTGCACACCGCAGGAGAACTGATCGAGCATGTGGGCTACGGCCCCGAGGACGTCATGTTCACGCCATTTCCGCTGTTCCACGGAGACGCGACCATGCTCTCGGTGCTACCTGCACTCATCTCGGGCACCACGGTCGCAGTGTCTCGCCGGTTCAGCGTCCGCCGATTCCTCCCGGAAGTCCGCGCATACGGGGCCACCGTCATGACCGCCATGGGCACCGTGGTCAGCTATCTCCTCAACAGCCCCGAGCTCCCGGACGACGCCGAGAACCCCCTCCGCGTCGCGATCGCCGGAGCCGTGCCGGAATCCGTCGGCGATTTCGAGCGTCGCTTCGGAGTGAGATTCGTCGCGCTCTACGGCTCCACCGAATGCTGTATTCCCGCCTTCAACCTGTCGCTGCCGCACGAACAGGGAATGGGCGGCCAGATCTGCGAGCACCACGACGTCAACATCGTCGACGATGAAGGGTCACCGGTCGCGGCCGGGGAAGTCGGGGAAATCCTGGTCCGAGGCCTCGTCCCGCACGCGCACATGAGTGGATACCACGGCAATCCCGAGGCCACCGTCGCCGCATGGAGAGATCTCTGGTACCACACCGGCGATCTCGGACGGCTCTCGGACGGCACGCTCAGATTCGCCGGTCGCAAGAAAGACGTCATCCGTCGTCGCGGTGAGAACATCCCGGCTACCGAAGTCGAATCCGCGTTCGAGGCGCACCCGGCGGTGCTGATGTGCGCGGCGATCGCAGTGCCCTCGGACATCGTCGAAGACGAGGTGAAAGTGGTCGTCGAACTCGTCGAACACCTGAGCGCAGAGCCCGTCGAATTGATCGCATTCGTGCGCGAGCGTCTCCCGGCGCACATGGTTCCGCGATATCTCGAGATCGTCGAAGCGCTGCCCAGAACGCAGACCGGGAAGACCAACAAAGTCGCGTTGCGGGCGCAGTGGCAGACACCCGACACGACCGACTTCGACGCGCAGGCGCGCTGATCCGCCTCCCCGACCTCATCAACCCACACACACCAATGAAGAACTGGAGAACAAGACAATGAAGTTGCGGAAAGTTCTGGGCGCCACGCTCGCCCTCACCGCGGGCCTCGCCCTCGCCGGATGCTCCTCGTCCACGGACAGCGGGAGCGATACCCCCAATACGGATGCCACGCTACGAGTCGTCGCGGCAAGCGGCTTTCTGAGCCTCGACCCTCAACTGGGGCAAATCGGAAACACCTCGGCGTTCTACGTGAACGTCTTCGACGGCCTCTACACCGTGAGCCCCGAAGGAGAGGTCGTGCCCTCGCTCGTCACAGAAGCGGAGCACAACGACGACTACACGGAGTACACGTTCACCATTCGCGACGACGTCACCTTCCACGACGGCTCGCCGCTGACGGCGGAGGACGTCAAATTCACCATCGATCGGGCCAAGGATCCCGAGATCAAGTCCCCGACCGGGGGTGATCTCTCCAGCGTGGAAAGCGTCGAGGTGGTCTCGAAGAATCAGGTGATCTTCCACCTGAACACGCCGAACCCGATCCTGCCGAACAACCTGCTCGCGATGTCCGCGCTGATCGTTCCCAAGGCCTACATCGAATCCGTGGGCGCTGACGAGTTCCAAGCGAAGCCCGTGGGCAGCGGGCCGTTCGCGCTCGCCTCCTACGCGGAGGGGCAGCGCGCCACCCTCGATCGCAACGACAACTACTGGGGTGACACCGCCAAGGTCGCACACCTCGAGTTCTTCTTCGCCACGGAGCAGTCGACGCAGTCCGCCATGGTGCAGGGCGGCCAAGCAGACATGATCATGGGGATCGACGCCCGCATGAAAGAGCAGATGGAGAGCGCGGGCCTGCAGGTGCTCTCGACTCCCTCCGGGGATCCTATCTGGACGCTCTTCCAAGCTCAGCCCGGAGTCGAGGATGTCCGCGTGCGTCAGGCATTGAACTATGCGATCAACCGCGATCAGATCATCGAGACCGTGTTCCTCGGCGAGGCGAAGCCGCTCGCAGGAATGATCGCATCTTCGCTCCCCGGTTACGATCCCTCGCTGAAGCCGTACCCGTACGATCCGGAGAAGGCGAGGCAGTTGCTCGACGAGGCCGGCTTCGACTACAGCACCCCCTTCGTCATTACGCTCGCCGAGGGGCGGTTCCCGGGAAGCGACGTGACCACCCAGGCGATGGTCGCGGATCTCGAGAAGATCGGCGTGCAGGCCAGCGTGAACCCCATGGAGTACGGAGCGATGGGCAACGCGCTCGTCGCGAAGGAGGCCACAAACCCCTACATCAACATGGCGAACCGCGCGTTCGACCCGCTCGCGGGCCTGAACAGTCAGACCAGCTGCTCCGGCGCGCTCTCGACGACCTGCGATCCCGAGTACGACGCCCTGCTCGCGGCCGCTTCGGCACTCCAGGGAGACGAGCGAGCCGAAGCGCTCGCGAAGGCGAACGCCTACCTCCTCGAGCATCCCGCAGGCATCTTCCTGTACGAGCCCAATCTCATCACCGTGATGAGCCCCAAGGTGACGTACTCGCCGGTCGCCGGCACGGTCATCGCCTACAACCTCGCCTCAGCGGTCGTAGCAGAGTAGGAAATCGGAACTGCGCCATGGGTGTCTCCTCATACGTTCTCAATCGCATACTGCAGGCGGTCATCACGCTGTTCGCGATTCTGACGATCATCTTCTTCCTGACGACCGTGTTGGGAGACCCCGTGGCGCAGTTGCTTCCGCCGGACGCGACCGCGGAGGCGTACGCCCAGCTGCGCACTCAACTCGGCTATGATCGGCCGCTCTTCGTCCGCTATGCCGATTTCATCTGGAGCGCCCTCCGTGGCGACTTCGGCGAATCGGTGTTCTTCCGCCGTCCCGCGATGGCGGTCGTCCTCGAGCGACTGCCCCTCACCGGGATGCTCGCGGCCATCGCCGTGGCCGCCGCCGCCGTGGTCGGCATCCCCTTCGGCCTGCTCGCCGGCTACTTCCCCGGCAGCACCGCCGACCGCGGCGCGATCTTCGTGTCGACCGTGGGTCTCGCATTCCCGAACTTCGTCCTCGGCATCCTGCTGATCTACCTTTTCGGCGTGAACCTGAAGTGGCTGCCGGTAGCCGGGGTGAACACCTGGCAGGGGATCATCCTCCCCGCGGTGTGTCTCGCCATCTGGGCGCTCGCCGCCCAAGTACGCTTCGCCCGCGCAGGCGCCATCGAGTCGCTCAGCCAACCCTACGTGCTGCTCGCACGCTCGAAGGGCCTCACTGAGGGGCAGATCATGCGCGATCACGTGCTCCGCGCAAGCCTGCTCCCGATCATCACCTTCGGCAGCCTGCAGTTCGGGATGCTGCTCAGCGGTGCCGTCGTGATCGAAAGCGTCTTCGCGCTGCCGGGAGTCGGCAAGCTCGCGCTCGACTCCGTCCTGAATCGGGATAGCGCGGTCGTGCAGGCCGTCGTCCTCGTGATCGCCTGCTCGTTCATCGTGATCAATCTCGTCACCGATCTCGCATACGGTCTGGTCGACCCGCGAGTCCGCCTCGCCAAAGGAGCCTCGCGATGAAGAAGTTCTCCTGGACGTCCGGGCTCAGCCTGTTCGTGCTCGCACTTGCGGTCCTGATCGCGTTGTTCGGGCCGCTCGTCTTCCCCGGCGACCCGAATCTCGTGGATCTGGCCAAGGCACTCCGCCCGCCCGTATGGGCGGGGGGCACGTGGGAGCACTGGCTCGGCACCGACCAACTCGGTCGCGATTCGTTCCTCCGCTTGATCCACGGAGCCCGCGTCTCGCTCGGCATCGCCGCCGTCGCCACCCTTCTCGGGGCAGTGATCGGCACCCTCATCGGCATGCTGGCCGGATATCTGGGAGGTTGGGCCGACGCGCTGCTGTCCCGACTCATCGACATCCAGCTCGCGCTCCCCGTGATCGTCCTTGCACTCGCGGTGGCGACGGTGCTCCCGCCCAGCGTGATCAGCATCGTCGTGATCATCGCCGTCTCCACCTGGGTCAGCTATGCGCGGGTCACACGGGCCGAGGCGCTGGTCCTCCAGAACAGCGAGTTCGTCGCGCTCTCGACCGTCGCAGGCCTCCGGCTGCCGAAGATCCTCGGTCGCCACATTCTGCCGAACGTGATGCCGTCGGTTCTCGTGATGATGTCAATGGATTTCGGCAAGGCCATCGTCTTCGAAGCCTCGCTCAGTTTCCTCGGTCTCGGCGTGCAACCACCGCTCTCCTCCTGGGGATCACTGATCGCGGACGGCCGGGAGTTCATCATCGCGATGCCTTCGCTGGTGCTGATCCCGAGCATCATCGTGGCTGTGGTCGCGCTCTCCGCCAACATTCTCGGCGATTGGGTCAGGGATCGCATCGACCCCTCCCTCGGAGCCGTATCCGCCGCGCCGCGCGCCGAGCTAGGAGGCACCCGATGACCAGGCAAGACATTCCCCTTCTCGAGATGCGCAAGATGTCGGTGTCCTTCCCGACGCAGAGCGGCGAACGGATCGAGGTGCTCTCCGAGGTGTCGCTGAACATCTGGCCGTCCGAGGTACTCGGCGTCGTCGGCGAATCCGGGAGCGGCAAGTCGATGCTCACGTTCGCCTCGCTCGGCCTGCTGCCGAAGACCGGGCGTGCGAGCGGCGAAGTGCGTCTTCGAGGCGAAGCCCTCCACGCGCAGCACAAGCGACGCATGAGCCAGGTCCGCGGCCGCGAGATCGGGCTGATCGTGCAGGAGCCGACTCCCTCTTTGAACCCGGTACGCCGTATCGGTTCCCAGCTCGCCGAATCCGCGCGCCACGCGCGCATTCCAGCGGACCAGATCAAGTCGGCGTCGATCAGGGCGCTCGACGAGGTGAACCTTCCGGCTGAGGTCTTGGGACGCTATCCGGGCGAGCTCAGTGGCGGCATGAACCAGCGCGTAGCCATCGCCATGGTGCTGCTCCAGAATCCCGGCGTACTCATCGCGGACGAACCCACCACCGCCCTCGACGTGACCACGCAGTACGAAGTCATGCAACTCCTCGAAGGGTTGCGAGTGCAGCACGAGATGGGGATGATGCTGATCTCGCACGACCTCGGCGTGATCAAGGCGATGGCGGATCGCATCGCAGTGATGTACCGAGGTCATCTGGTGGAGCTCGGCACGACCGAAGACATCGTGTCCCGTCCCCGGCATCCGTACACGCAGACGCTGGTGGCTTCGGCTCCTCGACTGCATCCGATCGAGGCCGCTCCCCTCCAGGACAGTGGGTGCCCGCTGCTGCCCGGGGATCCCCAGCTGTCGGACGATCACGATCATCCGCCCACTCTCGAGCGGGACCGGCGCCACGTGGTGTGGTGCTGGGACGCTCACCACGGACACGCAAGGTAGGTCATCATGCTGATCGAATGCACCGATATCTCAAAGCAGTTCAGTCGACGCTCCCCCCGTGTCCTCGACGAGGTGAACATCGCCGTCGACCACAATGAGGCGGTCGCCATCGTCGGCGAGTCGGGTGCGGGGAAGAGCACCCTCGGGCGAATCCTGCTGCAACTCGAGACCGCCACCTCCGGGAGCTACCGGTTCGAGGGTCGGGAAGTCTCGTCGCTTCGAGGATCCGCCTACCGGGAGTGGAGGCCGAAGGTGCAGGCCGTCATGCAGAATCCTCGCGCCTCGCTGAACCCCCGCCAACCCATCTGGGTATCGATCACCGAACCTCTGGAAGCGCTGCGCCGCATGGGGGCACAGCAGCGCAAGCGCGCCGCCGGAGACCTGCTCGAGCGCGTCGGGCTGCCCGCGGGAATCCTGCAACGTTACCCCGGTCAGCTGAGCGGCGGGCAACGGCAGCGGGTTGCGATCGCCCGCGGCCTCTCCAGCGATCCCAAGGTGCTCGTGCTCGATGAGCCGCTCTCCGCGCTCGACGTGTCCGCGCGCGCGCAGATCATCGAACTACTCGCCCAGGTGCACCGCGACCTTCAGTTGAGCTACGTGTTCATCACCCACGATCTGACCACGGTCACCGAACTGTGCAGCCGCCTGTACGTCTTGCAGCGAGGCCGTCTCGTGGAGGAGATGACCACCGAGCAGATGCTCGCCGGCCCCGAGCACGAGTACACGAAGAAACTGCTGAGCTCGGTGCTCACGCTCGACAGCCCCTCGATACGGGGCGTCGCCTGATGCCCGAGAGCCAAGGGCCCCTCGCGGGCCTGCGCATCGTCGAGATCGGTGGCATCGGCCCCGCCGCGTTCGCCGCGATGCTGCTCGCCGATATGGGTGCCGAGGTGATTCGCGTGGAGCGTCCGGCCGAGCGCCAGCCGGATTCTCCGATCCTCGACCCTCAACACCGCGGCAAGCGGTTGATCATGGCCGACCTCAAGCAAGCCGGGGCGCGCGACGCCGTGCGCAACCTCATCGACGGTGCGGACGTGCTGCTCGAGGGTTTCCGTCCCGGCGTCCTGGAACGGCTGGGCCTGGGCCCCGAAGAGTGCCTCGCGAGCAACCCGCGCCTCGTCTACGGACGGATGACCGGATGGGGGCAGCACGGTCCGCTTGCACACGCCGCGAGCCACGACCCGAACAACCTCTCGATCGTGGGCGCGCTGCACGCGATCGGCCGGAAGGGCGGACCGCCGCAGCTGCCCCTCGCCCTGGTCGGCGATTTCGGAGGCGGTGCACTCTACCTCGTCTCGGGCGTGCTCGCGGCCCTCTTCGAACGGCAGCGCTCCGGTCGAGGGCAGGTCGTCGATGCAGCGATCGTCGACGGGGTCGCGCACATGATGTCGTCGGTGTACGGTGCGTTCGCCGAGGGAAGATGGGTCGACGAACGAGGATCGAACCTGACCGACACCGGCACCCCGTTCGTCGATACCTACGAGACTTCCGACGGGAAGTACATGGCCGTCGCCGCACTCGAACCACAGTTCTACGCCGAACTGATCCTCGGACTCGAACTCGATCCCGCGCAGCTCCCCGGGCAGTGGGAACGCGCACGCTGGGACGAACTTCGTCGCTCGCTGGCCGACGCGTTCCGCGGGCGCAGCCGCGACGAATGGGCAGCCGTGTTCGCAGCAGCCGACTCCTGCGTCACTCCGGTACTCTCTCTCACCGAGGCTCCGCACCATCCGCACCTCGCCGCGAGACGAACGTTCATCGAGCGGAATGGGCGAATCGAACCCGGTCTCGCGCCCCGTTTCAGCCGCACCAGCGTCGAGACACCCACCGAACCAGTCACCGAGTCCTCGCTCGACGACCTCGTCGCCGAGTGGCGCAGCGAGTCCTGACCGGAACGAAACTCGGAGTCGGCGATCGAACCGCGCGCAGAACGGCGCCGCCGAGCACGGCCGAGACGCCTGGCACGGGGCGGATCTCAACCGCCGTAGCTGTACCCCACAGACTCGTGCGCCTCGCGAAGCGAAAGGCCCGATCGGATCGCATCGCGCACGGCCTTCTCCCTCACCAGCACTACGTCGGCCTCGACCAATAGTCTGTCGAGGTCTCCAAACGGAAAGCGAGCGATCCCGTCATCGTCGAGCGCGATGCCGTCTCCGGTGCGAAACTCCACGCCATCGACCACCACGGCGCCCTCGAGATCGAATGGGCCTGATGCGGTCGCGCCACCCATCTCGATGCCGCGAGCATGCACCGTCGCGCCGAGCTCTCGGATCCCGCTGAGATCGCGCACGTATCCGTCGACCACGAACCCCGCGGCGCCCCTGGCCGCAGCAGCGAACACCATGTTGTCCCCGATGAAGCAGTGCGGTTCGCCCCCGTCCAGCATTCCGAACACCAGCACCTCGCCCGGCTCGACCAGATCGATCGCCTCCATCGCCCCGAGGATGTCGCCGGAGGCGCACAGCGCCGTCCGAACCCGTCCGAGAACGAGGCCGTGACCGGCCAGCCGGTTCAGCGCCGTCGTGCCGACGAGCCCCTCCTGCAGGTCAGCAATAGTGCACGAGTTCAGGCGGGTATCGACATCCATGGCTGCCCTTCGGAGACGGGGGTTCCCACTCATCCGCGGGCCTGATCGCAGTCTAGAAGGTCAGAGCCCGAGCTGGCCGCTCGCACGCCGAGGACCGGCAACTCAGACGCGTGCACGAGCTGGTCGTTTCATGGAACGAGGATCAGCTTGCCGGTGGTTCCTCGGCCTGCGAGGGCGCGGTGCGCCTCTGCGGCTTCCTCGAGCGCGAAGCGCTCGCCGATCCTCACCGTCAGCGAGCCGTCCTGGATCGCCTCGAAGAGCTCGCGGTACCGCCACGCCCGCTCCTCAGGGGTGCGCATAAAGTACGCGAGCGACGGGCGGGTCACCGAGAGCGAACCGCCCGAGTTCAGACGCTGCAGATCGAACGGCGGAACCTGGCCGCTGGCTCCGCCGAAGAGCACGAGCTCACCCCGCACGCGCAGCGAGCGGAGGGAGTCGTCGAACGTATCCCGTCCGACTCCGTCATAGACCACCGCAACGCCCTCGCCCCCGGTGAACTCACGGGCGCGATCGGCGAAGTCCTCGTACCCGAAGGAACGGGCGGCACCGGCGTCGAGGCTCAGTTCACGCTTCTCCTCGCTGGAAGCCGTGGTGAGCACCCGCACTCCCCGCGCGACGAGCAACTGCGTGAGCAGCAGGCCCACCCCTCCGGCACCGGCATGCACGAGCACCGTGTCGCCGGCCCCGGGTCGCGCCGCAGAGGTCGCCAGATAGTGCGCCGTGCAACCCTGCAGGGGGAAGGCCGCGGCCGCCTCGAGGTCGATGTCATCCGGAACGTGCGTGGCCTCGGCGGCAGGAACCACAAACCGCTCGGCATAGGTGCCCGTCGCCCCGGCCGTCGCGATGCGGTCGCCCGGGGCGAAGCCGCCCACCCCCTCGCCGACCTCGCGCACGATGCCCGAGGCCTCGGCTCCCGGGGTGAAGGGGAGGGGAAGCTCGTAGACGCCGCTGCGCTGGTAGATCTCGATGAAGTTGACCCCGACCGCGGCCGTCTCGACGAGCAGTTCACCGGGCTTCGGCCTCGGATCTTCCACCGCCCGGAACTCCAGCACCTCCGGCCCACCGACTTCCTGCACCACGATCGCCTGCATGTTCGCTTCTCCCTCGATTGCCTGTCCCTCTACGCTAGCCCCGGTCGACGGCCCGGGCCACCGCACCCGAGCAGCGCCCGAACCGCGCCGCCTGCCAGAGAAGCTCCGCAGGCAACCTCGCCCTACCAGCGGTTGTGCACCTCTTCCGCCCAGCCGATGAGCCCGTCGAACTCGAAGGTCTCGCCGCCCGCAGGAGTGAAGGTGCCGCTCCACTCCCCAAAGCACTGGTCGGTATGCCCCTGCAGCAGCACCAGATCGGTGCGCGTCTGCTTGTTGTGGAACGGCTCGAACGTCGCATCGAGCCCGCCGCCGACGATTCGCCAGGGTGCGCGCCAGTTCCGGAGATCGTATGTCCACTCCGTCTCGCCGTGGATCTTGTACATGCGCCCATCAACGAAGAAGGCGTTCTCGCTCACGCCGGTTCCCTCGGTCCACTTCGCACCGACCTGCACGCCGATCACACGGCCGTGCGAACGGCCGGATCCCGCGCCCCAGTTCCACGTGATGTCGTAGGGCCACCTCCCCCGGCCGTGATCGAGCACGGCCCAGGAGTCGCCCGCACTGCCTCCGATCTCGTACTCGACCCCGTCGACCCGCAACCATCCTTTCGCCGGGCGCGCAAGGTCCTTCACCGTGTACTGGAAGCGGGTGTCGCTCCAAGGCACCACGAGCGCGAGACGCTCGTGCCCCACGGGGAGCGCCGCCACCACGTCGAGGGATACGCCTGGGATCGAGCATCGCAGTCTCGTGCCGCCGGGGACTTCGTCGATGTCGATCGCGAGATCCTTCGCCCGCGCCATGGATCTGCCGCGCTCCAGCACGGGCGCCAGCACGGTGCCTCGCGGAGGGATCACCGTGACCGCCGCACCGCGATCCATCCCGGTCGCGCGATCGTGCACCCAGATTTCGGGGACGCAGGCGTAGTCGATGTGGGAGACGGTGAGTCCGATCAGATGCGTCGGTGTCGCGATGTTCCAGTACTCCCAGCGCTTGTTGCGCCCCCGTCCGAACGCTATCCCGCTCGTATCCACGATCGGTTGCGTCGCCCAGCCGACGGCCTCTCGGTTCAGCCTGCCGTCGGGCATGGTCAGCGAGACGGGTGCGGTGATCGCCGGCTCCATCGCGAGCGTCCTCTCTTCTGGGGTGTCCTGCACTCCGGTGGCGTCGAGGATCTCCCGCAGCGCTCCAACGAGGCGTGCGATCGTGGCCTGCGCATCCCGCGTCGACTCTGCCGACGCGTCAGGACGATTCAAGTAGCCGTGCACGGTCCCGGGCTGCACGGCCTCCCGCACGTCGACACGAGCCGCGCGCAGCTGCGCGGCGAACTCCGTCGCCGAAGCGCGCAGGTCGTCGGCATCCGCGTTCACGATGACGGTCGGCGGCAGCGCGGCAAGACGGTCGCGGGGCAGTTCCCCTGCCACGTCGAGCGGGAGAGGCGAAGCCGGATCCTCGCCGAGGTAGAACCGATACATCTCGGCGATTCGCTCAGCATCGAATCGACGTTCGCCGGGAAGGGAGGCCGTGAGCGCCGAAACACCCGAGTCCGGTCGCTGGACCCGGTGCAGCGTCGGATAGACGAGAGCAACGCCATCAGCGCGCCTCGAAGGCATCCGGGCCGCACCGGCGAACTCGGCCTGCGCAAGCGCAGCCAGCACCGCGAGGTGCCCACCGGCACTCGCCCCACCGACGAAAACCGGGCCCGTGTGGTTGGCGCGCACGGCACGAAGTACCGCCGCAACATCGTTCGACGGAGCAGGCGCCTTCAGCTCATCGCTTGCGAGCGCGTAGTCGACCGAGTAGACGCGGAGACCCGCCTCCGCGAAGCGACGAGAGGCCCAATCGGCCTCCGGCCAGTCGAGGGTGCCACGCACGAACGAGCCGCCATGAGCCCAGACGAGCGTGCCCCAGGGGCCGACTCGGGCGTCCCCCGCCTCGGGTTCGTACACCCGCACCGCGACCAGGGCGGATCCGATGCGATTCGGCGTGCCGATCTCCGACGGATCCACGCCCGCGGCAGGACCGTCGATGAGCGCGTCGTGCAGGCGGACCACGGGTTCAGCCGCCGAGCACGATGTTCTCGGGATCCTCACCCGCTCGCAGGTGCTCGATCTGGCGCCGGATCAGCGCGGCCATTCGGGGCAGCATCGCGGTCGAGTCCCCTCCGGCATGGGGCGTGATGAGCGCGTTCTCGCACGTCCAGAGCGGGTGACCCTCGGGCAATGGTTCCGGATCGGTCACGTCCAGTGCGGCACGGAGTCGACCGGACTGCAGCTCCGCGACGAGCGCGGCCGTGTCCACCACGCCGCCCCGGGCGACGTTGATGAGCAACGCGCCGTCGGGCATCGCGGCGAGCGCGTCCGCATCGATGAGGCCGGTGGTCTCCTCGGTGAGCGGCACGGTGAGAATGACGATCTCTGCTTCGGCCAGTGCTTCTCGCAGCTGCGAGAAGCCTCGCACCTCGACCTCGTGACCCGCAAGATTCTGTTCGGTGCGAGAGGAGCGGGCGATCCTCGAGATCTGAGTCTCGAACCCGGCCAACCGGGCCTCAGTCGCCTTCCCCACACCGCCGTAGCCCACGATCAGCACTCGGCGATCGGCGAGACTCGGGAACGTGCGGAGATTCCAGGTGCGCTGCAGTCCGTCGCGTACGAACTCGGCGACCCCGCGCTGCGCGGCGATCGCCAGCCCGACGGCGAGCTCCGCGGTCGACGTTTCGTGGACCGAAGTCGCGTTCGCGACCGGCAGCCCCTCCGGCACCACGCGATCGAGGCCGTCGAAGCCGATGGACTGCCACTGCACGAGGCGAACCTCGACCTCGTCGAGCACGGTCAGCCGCTTGCGGCCTCCCCAGTAGGGGGGCACCACGATGTCGATCCGCGTGCGAGGCGACGGCCCGTCGAGATCCCACGTCACGAACTCGACTCCGGAGACCTCTCCGACCGCTTCTGCAAGCCCCGGATCCTCGGGCAACGACACCACCAAATCAGCCATACGCCGAGTCTAGCGGCGCGCTGCCCGAGGACCCTACCGCACCGCTACCCCACCTTGACCGCCCCGGTGCGCCGACGAATCTCATCAGCCACCAGCCTCGCGTCGCCCTCGGGCGCACTCGACTTCGCATCCGGGCGGGCGATGAAGAGGTAGAGCAGCCCCGTCACGAGCACGACGCCGAGGCCGATGAGCACGACGTAGTCGGTGAAGAAGTCACCCGATGCGCCGGGGGTTGCGAGCAGGATCATCGCGAAGACGCCATACGCGAGAGCGAGGACGTTCACGATCATGCCCACGGCGCCGAGGCTGAACGGCCCAGCGGGCTTCCAGCCCTTGAAGCGCTGGCGCAAGCTGGCGAGGACCACCATCTGGAACGCCAGATAGATGCCGAGAATCGCGAACGAGGTCACCGGAACGAGGATGTTCTCGTTGACGAAGATGAGCACGCAGATCAGGGCGGGCACCGTGCAGGCCACGATGAGCGCGTTCGTCGGCACCTTGCTGCGTTCCGAGACCTTCGAGAGCCACGCATGGCCCGGGAGCATGCCGTCGCGCGCGAAGGAGTAGAGCAGGCGGCTCGCCGCGGCCTGCAAGCTGAGCACGCACGAGATGAAGGCGAGGATCGCGACCACCAGGAAGATCTTCGCCCCCGCGGTGCCGAGCGTCGCTTCGAGAATCGCCGGGATCGGGTCGGCGACCTCTCCCGCGACGATCTCCTCCAGGTTCGGCGCGGCAAGGACATACCCGCCGAAGGAGAAGAGCGCCGAGACGGCGCCGACGAGGATCGTCATGATCATGGCTCGCGGAATGCGGCGGGCAGGATCGGACACTTCCTCGGCCACGTCGCCGCATGCCTCGAAGCCGTAGAAGAGGAACAGACCCGCGAGCGCCGAAGCGAAGAACACCGGGACGTACGATCCATCGCCCGCAGTGCCCATGCTGTCGAAGAACACGGAGAAGTCGTGCTTCCGCTGGAACAGCAGCAGATAGAGGCCGAGGCCGATCACACCGATGAGCTCGGCGAACAGGCCGATCCTCGCGATGCGTGCGAGCCAACGCGTGCCCGAGAAGTTGATCGCCAGCGCGAGCACCAGCAGGCCGAGCGCAAAGAGCAGGTTGCTGCCCGGCGTCAGCTCCACGCTGAACAGGCTCGCAACGAAGCCCGCACCGAACTCCGCGACCGCCGTGATCGTGACGATCATCGCCCAGATGTAGACCCAGGCCGCGAGCCACGCGTAGCGACGACCCCACAGTCGCCGAGCCCACGGGTAGATGCCGCCGTGGATCGGATACTGCGACACCACCTCGCCGAACACCAGCGCCACGAGCATCTGTCCGCAGGCAACGATGACGATCCACCAGATCGAGGGCGGTCCGCCGGTAGCCAATGCCACCGCGAGGAGCGAGTACACGCCGACGAGAGGCGAGAGATAGGTGAACCCGAGTGCGAAGTTCGCCCAGAGGCTCATCGAACGATCGAACTTGCCCTCGTACCCGAGTACGGAGAGGTGCTCGTCGTCGGCAAGACGCCCCGTTGGTTCAGTGGATGACATCGTCGTCTCCTGATCTTCTATGTCCGGCGGTCGAATGGCCGCTTGAGCGTAAGCATAGACCCGGCAGAAGCCCGTCGAGATCGTGGAGAACAGGAAAATCGGCGGACGTATCGAACCGAGTCCTTCGAGCCTCCGCGCACGTGCCTGCGTGCGCTGCAGAGGCTCCGCACCGATCCCGATAGCGGCAAGCGGGCCGACGCGACAGAATGGAGCCATGAACCCCGACGCACCCGCCTACACCGAGTTCGATTACACGGACGCGCACGGCATCGACATACACGCCTACGTCTGGCTGCCGGGTCCCGACAGCTCTCATCACGACACCGACGTGATCGCCACCTCGGCCACCGAGGGTGAACCGCATGCGATCGTGCAGATAGCACACGGCATCGGGGAGCACGCGCTGCGCTACGACGCCTTCGCCCGAGTGCTGACCGACAACGGTTTCATCGTGTACGCCGACGACCATCGCGGGCACGGCGAGACCGGCCGTCGCCAGCACGGCGGCGACCTCTCGAAACTCGGCAGGCTCGGGCCGGGCGGATTGCGTGCGGCCGAAGAGGCGATCCTCCGACTCACCTCGATCGCGCGAGAACGCCACCCCGACCTGCCACTCATCATGTTCGGGCATTCCTGGGGTTCGCTCATGACACAGCGCATCATCAACCACGAGGCCCGCCCGTTCGATGCGGTCGTGCTCTCGGGCAGCGCATACCGCACTCCGCTCCTGATGGAATCGGGCGATCTCAACAAGCAGTGGCGCCATCCGAAGGCCAACGGATTCGAGTGGCTCAGCAGCGATCCGCGCACCGCCACCGATTTCATCGCGGACCCGCTCTGCTTCTCCGCCGACATCATCAAGCTGTTCGGCCTGGCCGACGGTGCGCGCCTCTTCGGCACCCCGGCGCCGGGTGTCGCCGACGTGCCGATGCTGATCGTATCGGGCCGTGACGATCCGCTGAGCCGGGGCGACGGGCTGCGCAAGCTCGCCGATGCCTACCGGGCGCGCGGAGTTCGCGACGTGACGTTGCGCCTCTTCGACGGTCGACACGAATTGCTCAACGAGACGAATCGCGACGAGGTCACCGCCGAGATCGTGACGTGGATGCTCGACCGCTTCCCTGCGGGGGACTAGGCCGGGGCTACGCTGAGACCCATGACACATCACGGCGAGTACAAGGTTCCCGGCGGCAAGTTGGTCGTGGTCGATTTCGATCTGCAGCCCGCCGCCGGTGCTGGCGTCTGGGATGGTGCTGCTCCCGGGCGTCGCAGCGAAGGGCGGGATCGCGAGGTGATCGCGAACTTCAAGCTTTCAGGAGACTTCTTCCTCGAGCCCGACGAGGCGTTGCCGCTGATCGTCGACGCGGTCGACGGTCTCGACGCGGACTCCGATGTGACCCAGGTGAGCGCGGCGGTGCTGCGCGCACTGCCCGAGCATACGCACCTGATCGGATTCTCGGCCGAAGCGATCGGCGTCGCGGTGCGTCGGGCGCTCACCGGGGCTGCGCAGTGGCGCGACTACGACTGGAGCATCCTGCACGAGCCCGCCGTGTCCCCGATGATGAACGCCGCACTCGACGAGGTGCTCGTGAACGAGGTCGGCAGCGGCCGACGCGGCCCCACGTTGCGGATCTGGGAGTGGGACGAGCCCGCGGTGATCATCGGGAGCTTTCAGTCGGTCATCAACGAGGTCGATGAGGCGCAGCTGTCCGCGCGCGGAGCGCAGCTCGTGCGCCGCGTCTCGGGAGGCGGCGCGATGTACATGGAGCCCGCGAACAGCATCACGTATGCGATCTACGTTCCAGAAGAGCTGGTCCGCGGCATGAGCTTCGCCGATTCGTATGCGTTTCTCGACGATTGGGTACTCGAGGCGCTGCGAACCCTCGGGATCGACGCAGTGTACAAGCCCCTCAACGACATCACGAGCCCCCTCGGCAAGATCGGCGGTGCAGCGCAGAAGCGCATCGCGAACGGAGCCGTCCTGCACCACGTCACGATGGCGTACGACATGGATGCGGAAGCGATGACTCAGGTGCTGCGCATCGGTCGCGAGAAGCTCAGCGACAAGGGAACGACGAGCGCGCAGAAGCGCGTCGATCCCTTGCGCAGCCAGACGGGTCTGTCACGCGAGGCGATCATCGAGCACATGCTCGACGTGTTCACGGGGCGCTATGGCGGCACTGCTGACAAGGTCACGGACGAGGAGTATGCTGAGGCGCAGCGGCTCGTGGAAGAGAAGTTCTCGACAGAGAAGTGGATCAGACGCGTGCCGTAAGCTGCGTCGACACCCATCGACGCGCTTTGCACCGCAGTTGACGCGGTCGGCCGGGCTTCTCCATCGAAGCCGAAGCCGGCAACCGGGTCTGCGATTCACAACCGCAACCTCAGCGTCGTCTGGCGAACCCGCCATCGGCGCCCGAGCCGATGGAGGCACCCATGAGCGTCGAGCAGAACACCCGAGAGATCGAGGACGGCGTCGTCACCGATCTCCGCGAGAAGATGACCTACGGCGGCTATCTCGATCTCGAGACGCTGTTCTCTGCGCAGCATCCGGTCAGTCGCCCTGAGCACCACGACGAGCTGCTGTTCATCATCCAACACCAGACGTCCGAACTGTGGATGAAGCTGGCGATCCACGAATTGCGCAGCGCGCGCGAACTCCTGCGCGCCGACGATCTCGGCGGGGCGCTCAAGCAGATCGCCCGCGTCAAGCACATCCAAGAGGTGCTCACCCAGCAGTGGTCGGTGCTGGCCACGCTCACGCCGACGGAGTACGCGCAGTTCCGCGACTCGCTCGGCAATTCGTCGGGCTTCCAATCGGTGCAGTATCGAGCGATCGAGTTCGCGCTGGGCAACAAGAACGAGCGCATGCTGCGCGTGTTCGAGGCGGAGCCCGAGAACCATGCGATGCTCGCTGCCGAGTTGGAGCGGCCCACGCTCTACGACGAGTTTCTGCGCCTGATCGCGCGTCGAGGACTGCCGGTGCCTGGCGAGGTGCTGCATCGCGATGTGACCAAGGCGTACGTCATGAACGAAGAGCTCGTCGCCACGATGAAGGTCATCTACGAGAACCCCCGCGAGCACTGGGATCTCTACGAGGCCTGCGAGGAGCTGGTCGATCTCGAGGACAACTTCCAGTTCTGGCGCTTCCGGCACCTGCGCGTCGTGACGCGCACGATCGGCATGAAGATCGGCACGGGCGGGTCGAGCGGCGTCAGTTTCCTGCAGCGAGCACTCGAGCTCACCTTCTTCCCCGAGTTGTTCGCGGTTCGTACGGAGATCGGCGTGCAGCGCTAGCGGCTGTGCGACGCGCAGCCGCGATGGCGTCGCGGCGAGTCGCGCGGGAGGTTCCCTCGCAAGGGAGCCACGCGAGCCGGCTCTCGGCATCGGTCAAGACCCGAACCCCGAACCCCGAACCCCGAACCAGAGGAGCATCGTTGCACGAGGATCGCGCGATCGTCACCCACTTCGACCGCAGCGGGCAGTGGAGACCTGCGATGCTGCGCCGCGTCGATGGCGCAGCCGATGCGGGAGCCGAGGATCTGCTGATCCTCGACGCGTTCGACGAGGAGGCGGCGATCGGCGCTCCGTCCCTCGACAGCGGAGTCGTGACGGGTGGATTCACCGACTGGCACGTGCATCTGCACCTCATCGACTGGACGGCGCTCGCCGGCTCGCCGCTCACGAGGGTGCACGACCTCGGCGGCCACCCGGAAGCACTCTCGCACCTGGCGGCCGAGGCCGCGGCGGGCCGCGGCCCGGCGCAGCCGTTCGAGGTGCGTCACGCGGGCGCCTTCCTGACTCCTCCCGGTGGCTACCCCTCGGATCGCTCCTGGGCGCCCGCTGCGAGCTATCGTGAGGTCGAGGACGAGGCTGCGGCCTCGGCTGCCGTCCAAGAGATGGCCGTGGCCGGTGCCTCCGCGATCAAAGTTGCGAGCAACAGCGCCGCAGGCCCGGTGTTCTCCGACACGGTGTTCGGCGCGATCGTCGCGGCCGCCCGGGCCCTTCGCTTGCCTGTGATCGCTCACGCCGAGGGGCCTGGGGAGGCACTGCGCGCAGCTCGACTCGGCGCGACGCGTCTCGCGCATGCGCCGTTCACGGAGATGCTCTCCGAGCCCGAACTCGCCGAACTCGCCGCACGCACGTTCTGGTGCTCTACCCTCGATATTCACGGCTGGGGCGACTACGGCACCGCGCACGCGATCGCGGTGGCGAATGTCGCCGGCTTCGTGCGGCACGGCGGGCACCTGCTCTACGGGACCGATATGGGCAATGGCCCCACACCGGTCGGGCTGAACCCTCGAGAGTTAGCGTCGCTCGCGGCGGCGGGGCTCACTCCCGAACAGCAGCTCACCGCGCTCACGCCCCGGGATCCTCGACACCCGCGTGCCGCACTGCTCTGGATACCGCGGGACGATCGCGGCGAACTGCAGCTCGCGGCGGCGCGCACACTCGCCCCGGCCGATCTCGCGTCGCTCCACGGCTAGCCCGGCGGAACCCCGCCGACCGCGCTCCCCGGAAGGTCGCGCAACGCCGAGTCCACCGCGCCGACGCTACACGGCGGGAAGCCGCGGATCCACCCCGACGCGGACCTCGCGGCGCCGAGCCGCGCGCACGAACGCGGCACCGAGGTCGACGAGTGCGTACGTTTCGCCGACGAGCGCCTCGAACGGATACCGCTGCCACGCGCGCTCCAGGAAGCCGACCGCGCCTGCCAGGTGCTCGGGCGAGTAATTGTGCACCCCCGAGATGCTGAGCTGCCTGCGCACGACGCGCTCGGGCGCGAGGGCCACGGCATCGCTCGGAAACACGCTGCCGACGAGCACCACTGCGGCCCCGACGCCCGCCGAATCGATGCCGGTCGCGACCGCGCGCGGGGCACCCGAAGCCTCGACCACCACGTCGACAGTGCCGTATCTGGGATCGACGGAGGCGGGCTCGCCCATCACTGGATCGATCACCGCGTCGGCCCCGAACTTCGAGGCCAGCTCCCGGCGGGAAGCCTCCGGGTCGGAGAGCACGACGTGCGCGCCGCGCTCGTTCGCCATCGCCGCCGCCGCAAGCCCGATCAACCCGCCACCGGTGATCAGCACCGTCGCTCCGTCGAGCGGAACGGTGCGCTCCGCAGCGGCGAGCGCCGCCCAGGCGGTGGCGATTCCGCATCCTGCCGGGGCGAGCACCTGTGCGGGCATCTCATCGTCCACCCGAAGGATCGCGGTGCCTGCGCGCAGGTGCACGTGGGTCGCGAATCCGCCGGTGAGTTCCCATCCCTGTCCGATCCTCTCGTGGCCGTACTTGCGGAGGGTGCGGCACTTCTGCGGGAGTCCCCGCAGACAGCGATCGCATGCACCGCAGTGCACCGCAACGGACCAGACGACGCGATCTCCGATCTGCACTGGGGTCCCGTCGAACGCGAGGGGCGCTTCGATTCCGAGCGCTACGACTCGGCCGACGCTCTCATGCCCGAGCACGAGCGGCGTCGCCTCGCTGCGGTGCCCGAGCACGGTGTGCACGTCGGAGCCGCACACGGTGGCGAACTCGGTTTCGACGAGCACTTCGCCCGGTGCGAGCAGTACCTGAGGCACTGCGACGGGCTCGTGCGGCTGTCCGGCTCGCATGAACAGCATGGCGGTCGCTTCGGGCAGCGCGAGCACCTTCGTCGGGGAGGCGGATTCGCCGGTCTCCGGTGCCATGTCGGTTGCCGCGGCGCCGTGCGCTTCGACCACCGGGTTCGACGTGGTCGGCTTCGCGCGACGTGCGCGGAGGAGGCGCACGATCAGCCGGCCTTGAAGGCGGGCAACTCGCGAAGCCCGACGACGCTTTCGAGCACTGCGTCGGCACCGGCAGCAAGGAGAGCGGCACGGTCATGGGCGCCGGTCAGGACTCCGGCGACGAGGCTCGCGCCCGCGCGGCGACCCGAGCGGACATCGCTTTCGGTGTCGCCGACGACCGCGACCGCCTGCACGCAGCAGGCACCGGTGCGCATGAGGGCGGTGAGCACCAGATCGGGGGCGGGTCGACCGCGTCCGACGTCGACGGGCGAGAGCGCGACGTCGACCAGGGTGCGCCAGCCGATGGCGTCGAGGATCGCATCGCGGGTCACGGGCGCAAACCCGGTGGTGAGCGCCACTTTCAGTCCCCGCTCGCGCAGCTCGCCGATCAGGTCGGCCGCACCTTCGATGGGCTCGACACCGGATTCCGAGGCGATCTCGGCATAGGCCTCCTCGAAGCTCGCGGTAGCGTGCTCCGCGAGCGAGGCGTCGCCGCCCGCGAGATGCGTGAAGACATCGAGTTTCGACTGGCCCATGGTGTCGCGCACGTACGCGAGCGCTTCCTCCCATGGCAGGCGATCCGCGACGCCCGTTCGCTCTGCCGCGCGCTCGAACGCGCGCTCGACCACGCCCTCGTCTCGAACGGTCGTTCCCGCCATATCGAAGACGACGAGTTCGATCGGCGTCGCGGGGGCGGTCTGGTGGGGGGTCGTACTCGTGGTCATGCGGTCTGCTCCTTGGAGTGCGGGGAAGAGGCGGGCCTCTGCGGGACGGTTCCCATGGTCTCGATCGCGCGCTCGGCGAGTCCGAGGCCGCAGGTCATTCCGATGCCGGTAGTCGCGGCGATCGCGCGCACACCGGGCATGACCTCGCGATCGAGGAATTCGTTCGCACCGCTCGCATAGATTCCCTGCCAGCGTTCGATGACCCGCAGGGTCGGCACGCCGAACAGTTCGAGCGCCTCGTCGATCAACGCCTGCTGCGCGTCCTCGGTCTGGAAGGGAAGAGGCGCGGGGTGCCGGTGGTGCGTATCGCCGACGATCACGCTTCCGTCGGGCAGCTGCGTGTACATCTGGTTCAGGTCGATTGCGGCCAGGTCGGGTCGGTCGGCGTGCAGTCGCTCCCGCACCGGCCGCACTTCGTCCAGCCTGTCGAAGCGTCCGTATCGCAGCAGCGACCAGCCGGTCAGCAACGGGGCAGCGAGCGGTCGGCGCAGCGGTATCTGCACGCGCAGCATATCGAGCACGCAACGCTGGATGCTCGCCGCTTCGGCGACTTCGGGAAGCAGGCGGTCGATGTCATGGTTGACGGCGAGGATCACCTGGCCCGCGTGCACCGCGCCGCGGGTGGTGCGCACGATGCCCGTTCCGACCGAGGTGGCGGAGGTGCGCAGCAGGAAGGCGACGCCGAGCGCGGCGAGGTGCTCGATGATCTTCTCGGCCGCAGTGCGGGGATTCGTCTGCAGATCGCCCTCGATTCGCGCACCGCCGACTACCGTCTGGGGCGCGACGGGGGCGCGACGGGCGAACTCGTCCGCGCCGTACACCGTGATTCCGCCGGTGGCCGCGGCCGCTTCCAGGAGGGCGAGCTCGTCCGGATGCCTCGCAGCGACCAGGGTGCCGGACTCGCGCAGCCAGAACCCGGCGTCGCGCGACAGGCGCAGCCAGGTCTCTCGCCCCGCTTCTGCAAGCTCCCGGGCTTCGCCGGTCTGGGCGCCGATGCAGAGATGGCCGAAGTTTCGGATGCTCGATCCGGTCGGGCGGGTGCCCTGCTCGATCACGCACACGGTGCGACCTCTGCGGACGGCCGCATAGGCGGCGCCCAGCCCGACGATGCCCGAGCCGACGACGGCCACGTCGAACGTCTTCGCGAGTGTCATCAGCGCAGCACCTTCCGCATCCACATCGCCAGCCCTTCGACCAGCAGCACCGTGACGAGGATCATCAGCACGATCGACCCGACCAGCTGGTAGTTCGATCCCTGCCCGGCGTTCAACAGGTAGTAGCCGACTCCGCCACCGCCGACGATGCCGAGCAGCGTCGCCGCGCGAATATTGGTGTCGAGCAGGTAGAAAGTGTGCCCGATGAGCGCCTGGGCGCTCTGCGGCAGCGTCGCCCCGAAGAACATCTGCGTGCGGCTCGAGCCGACGGCGATCAGCGCCCGCTCCGGTCCGCGCGGCACTTCCTCGAGCGAGTCGGCGATGAGTTTGCCGAGCAACCCGACGCCGCCGACGGCGAGCGCGATCGTGCCCGCTTGCGCCCCGAGGCCCGTGATCACGATGAGCACGATCGCCAGGATCAGTTCGGGGACCCCGCGTACTCCGACGAGCAGCAGGCGCGCTCCGCCGCTGACGGCACGATTGGGCGCGACGTTGCGGGCGGCGAATGAGCCGAGCACCATCGACACGACGAAGGTGATGAGCGCCGCTGCGAGCGCGATCTGGATCGTCTCGATCATCGCGAAGAAGATGCGTTCGAAGCCGTAACTGCCGAAGTTCGGGGGCCAGAACGAGGCGAGCACGGGCGGCAGCTTGGCCCAGAATGTCAGGAAGTCACCCCAGCTGATCTCGCTCACGACGACTCCGGTGACCACGACGATGAGGGCGAGCCAGCCGAAGCCAGTCCCGCGTACTCTCGCGGCCGTCCAGGGGCGTCGAAGCGCCGCTTCCGGTGTTGCGAAGCGAGCCGCAGATGCGGATGAGGCGACAGCCCGACGCTCGGCGGAGTCGCTTGCGCGCGATCCTCGTCGGGAGAAGAGGCGGACGAACACGCCCCTGCCGGCCTGGTCGCCGAGCATCGTCACGCGCACTCCGCTCGAGATCACTTCCATGGCGACGCAGAGCAGGAAGATGACGAGCGCGATACCGAGGCCGAGGCCGTAGTCGAGCGACTTGAAGGCGTACGACATCTCGAGGCCGAGGCCGGCGACTCCGACGTAGCCGAGGATCACCGAACCTCGAAGATTGATGTCGTTTCGATGCAGGACCGTGGCGACCCAGGACGGCGTGACCTGGGGCAGAATGCCGACCGTGAACTCCTGCAGCTTGCTGCCGCCGGCGGCACGGATTGCGAGGCGGGGACCCTCGTCGATCTGCTCGATCGCATCGGCGAACATCTTCGAGATCATGCCGATGGAGTGGATGCCGATCGCGAGAATGCCCGGCAGCGCGCCGAGCGAGAAGAGCAGCACGAAGAGCATGGCGAGGACCACGTCGGGCAGCGCCCTGGTGAACACGCCGAGAAAGCGGGCGATCGCCCGCGCCGTGTGGTTGGGGGTCGTGTTCGATGCGGCGAGGTAGGCGATCGGCACGGAGAGCACCGCGGCGAAGACGGTACCGGTCAGGACGAGACCGACTGTGAGCACGGTGAGCTCCAGCAGCCTCGTGGGCTCGGGGAATGCCAGTCCGCCGACCCGCTCGAAGAATCGCTGGGCGTTGCCGATGCTCGCGAACATACCGGGGATGGAGATGTCGATGCGGAGGAGCGAGACGAGCGCGAGAAGAGCGAGGATGCCGAGTGACACCGCCGCGGCGATGCGCTGCGGATCGAGCTTGCGCGTCGGCGCACGGTCCAAGAGGGAGTCGTGCGAATCCTGCGGAGCCGGCGTACCCGAGGGGACCTCCGGAGCGAGCACGGCCGTCATGCGTCGACCAGTTCGCGGCTCACGGCTTCGAGTTCGCTCGTGGGAGTCGCGACCCGCCCGTAGATCTCCATGACTTCGGCCTTGCTGAGGCCCTCCGCGGGAGTATCGAGCACCAGCGCGCCGTGGCGCAGGCCGACGATGCGGTCGGCCCACGAGATCGCCAGGTCGACCTGGTGCAGGCTGCAGACCACGGTCAGGCCGTCATCTGCGGCGATCTCTCGGATCAGTGCCATGACCTGCATGCTCGACTCGGGATCGAGGGACGCGACAGGCTCGTCTGCGAGCAGCACCTCGGGGTTCTGCATCAGGGCCCTGGCGATCGCGACGCGCTGCTGCTGCCCACCGGAGAGGGTGTCCGCGCGCTGGTAGGCCCGGTCGAGCAGCCCGACGCGATCGAGGTGACCGAGTGCACGCAGCTTCAGCTCCCGGGAGTACCCGAAGAGCCCCAGCCGGGGGCCTCGAATCGAGCCGAGCGCCCCGCTCAGAACGTTCTCGAGGACGGTGAGGGCGCCGACGAGCTCAAACTGCTGGAAGATGAAGCCGACGCGGCTGCGAAGGCTCCTGAGTCGGCGCCCGGTCAGCCGGTTCACGGACTCGCCGAGCACGTGCATCTCTCCGGAGCTCGGTGCCTCCAGTCCGTTGACGTGGCGGAGCAGAGTGGACTTGCCCGAGCCCGAGAGGCCGAGCAGCACGAGGATCTCGCCTCGTTCGACGCTCAGCGAGACGTTGTCGAGCGCGACGGTGTCGTCGAAGCGCTTGGTCAGTCCGTCGATGCTGATGACGGGGGTGCGGCTCGGTTGCTGCATGATGCTCGGCCTCTCGGATGCTCTGGCGGGTGCGGCTTCAGGCGATCAGGCCTGGCACTGCTTCGCGTTCGTCTTCTTGCAGATGTCGCGGATCACGTCGTAGTACGCGTCGTCGACCGGCTCGGTGGAGAAGAACACGGAGCGGAAGGCATCACTGTCGGCGCTCGTGACGCCGCTGTCGATGATCTGGTCGATGTTGACCTCGCGGAGCATCTTGTCGAGTTCCTGCTGCAGCTCGGCGGGCAGGGTGCCCGACATGACCACCGGGGCTCCTGGAACCATGACCTGGTCGATGACCTTCACCTTGTCGGACTTCTCGACCTCGCTGTCCTCGGCGAATCCGGCCTCGCACTCGATGCCCTCGCCGACCTTCTGCACGCTCACGTCGTGCTTGCCTGCGAACACGGGCGTCACGTCGCTCTCGGGGTTGATTCCGAGTTCGAGCAGGTTGTAGCTCGGGAAGAGGTAGCCTGACGTCGATGAGGGATCCACGAAGCAGATCTTGAGTCCCTTGAACTCGTCGAGCGACGAAATCGAGCTCGACGCGGGCACGATGGCCTGCGAGTAGTAACCGGGTTCCTGGCCCTCCTCCGTCACGATCGAGGAGATCGGGATGAGGTTCGCACCGTTGTTGGTCGCGGTGATGTAGGTGAAGCCCGAGAAGGAGGCGATGTCGACCTTCCCGGCGATCGCGGCCTCGATCAGCGCCGCGTAGTCGGTGGATTCGTGGTACTCGACGGTCTTGCCGGTCTCCTGGGCGATGTAGTCCATCAGCGGCTGGTAATTGGTCTCGGTGTCGACGGAGTCGGGCACGACGCCGAAGACGAGGGTGTCGGAGTTCACGGCGAAGCCGGTGGAATCGGCGGCGCCCGAATCGGTTCCCGAGTCCGCGCTGGCGGCTCCGGAGCAAGCGGTGAGACCGAGCAGTGCGGTGCCGGCGAGGGCTCCGGCGATGACGAGCTTACGGAGGTTCATGATGACCTTTCGAGGTGTGTACGGAATCGAACCGTGTCCACTGTCGCACCCCCGCCGGCAAGAAGAGTACCTAACTCGTGACAATTCCTCCTGTGTTCACCAGAACTTCGCCCAGATGTACGTCGAACGACCGGAATACATCCGCAGATCGCCGCGCATTCGCTCCATGTAGTATGCCTATGTGAGCGAAGTTGTATATCAACGCATTGCCGACGAGCTCCGCGAACGTATCGTGCGCGGGGCTCTCGCCCCCGGCGCCGACGTGCCCACCGAAGCCGAACTCGCCGAGACGTGGGCGACCTCCCGCGGCCCGGTTCGCAACGCACTCGCTCTGCTGCGAGGCGAGGGACTGATCGAGACGGGCCGGGGACGCCCGGCGCGCGTAGTCGGACGCAAGTCCACTCAGGCGGTGGACGCCTCCATCCCATTCACCCGCTGGGCCGAGTCGATCGGGGCCCTCCCCGGCGCGGTCACCCAGCAGGTCTCGCGACGCCGCGCGGGCTCCGAGCTCGCAGCGGCCTTCGGCATCGAGGAGAGCGAGCACGTCGTCGAAGTGCTGCGCCTCCGACTGCTGGACGGCCGGCCGACCATGTTCGAACGACTCAGATACATCGCCGACATCGGTCAGCTGCTGTTCGAGCACGATCTCGACGCGGTCTCGATCACCGAGTTGCTCGCCGAGCACGGATTCCCCTCCAGCACGGTAGACCACGAGATCGACGCAGTGTCGGCCGACTCGCTCGACAGCGAGATGCTCGAGATCGCACCGGGAGCCCCCGTGCTTCGACTGCACCGCATCTCCTACGACGCCGACGGGCGCATCTACGAGGTCTCCGACGACCACTACCGCAGCGACATCGTGCGGTTCTCGGTGTCCTCCTCCGGCCGTTCCTCGAACGGCGAGCACTACCTCCGCGGGCTCGGCACCTAGATCGCCGGCGATCCTCGCACCCTCGCCTTCCGGTCGTCGGCTCATACGCTGAGCAGCAGGACTCCCCCGACGACCGCAGCCGAGGCCACGAGTCGCAGGACGGGCCTGCGCTCCCTCCCGAAGAGCGCGCCGAACAGGCTCACGAGCACCACGCTCATCTCGCGTACCGGAGCGACCAGAGAGACCGGGGCGATCGTGACCGCGGCGAGGACGAGAATATACGAGAGCGGCGAGAGCGCGCCGAAGCACAGCAGTCGCTTCCACTGCACCCGAAGCATCGGCATCAGCTCGGCTCGGCGGCGCCAACCGAGCGCCAAAAGCAGCGGCACTTCGAGCGCCGTGCAGCCGACCATGAACGCCACCGGCGAAACCTCCCAGGAGCGCAGCGCATAGGTGTCCCAGATCGTGTACGCGGCGATCGCGACCCCGGTCGCGAGGCCGAAGCGCAACGCGGGGTCGGCACGACGGCGAGACCCCGGCCTGCCCCGGGCCAGCGACGCCGGGGCAGGCCGTCGACCGATCATGCCCATCGAGACCACTCCGACGATCACGCCCGCAACTCCGACCAGAGCGAGAGGGGAAGGGCGTTCGCCGAGCAGCAGGATCGCAACGAGCACCGTGAGAAGCGGACCCGTTCCGCGGGCCGTCGCATACACCGTCGAGAGATCGCCGAGCGCGTAGCCGCGCTGCAACAGCACCATGTATCCGACATGCAGGATCGCCGAGACGCTCGCCCCGAAGGCCAGACCCCGCAAACCGCCCGCGCCGAGACCTCCCGTGAACGGCACGACGGGGAGCCAAAGTACCGTACTCGTCACCGCGCCCCAGAACAGAAAGGGCAACCCGCTGCGACTCGACCCGTGCGCGATGATGTTCCAGGCGGCATGGGCGCACGCAGCGACGACGACGAGGAGGAGCGCTTCGTTCGGCATGGGAACCTTCTGCTCGCCGTTCTGGGCAGGCGAACGCGGTTCCTCCGGGCTTTTGTCCTGTCAGATGACGGCGGATCACGGAATCCGACCGTGGCGCCGCTCGGACCAGGCGGACGCGGCGGGCCGCACCCCGGAACCCTAGGCGCTATCGCCCACCACGCTAGCACCGAGCCGCGACCGGAACGGGTGCACCAACGCAGCGCGGCGGAGAGTTCACCCAGACTTCACTCGGCCCCGCTCACACCGTCGCCCCGGCACCGCCGCCCGCCTCAGCCGATCGGGCGCTTGCGGCTCCTCACCACCGCCAACGCCGTGAGTGCGAGCCCCGCCAGCCCCCAGAGCACCAGGGCGAAGGCGGCTCCGCCGATACCGTTCGTTCCCATGGCAACGGCCTGGAACCCCTCGAAGAGCGCACCGATCGGGCTCCCGTCTCCGATCGCTTGCAGAATCGGAGGTGCGGTCGAGATCACCCCGATGGCAAACGCGATCACGAGCAGTGCGAAGGAGACGAATCGGCCGAACCCGCCGAGGAGCGACGAAAGCCCCTGGTTGACCAGCGAGAACGCGACTCCTGCGAGCAGGGCCAAGCCGAAGAAGCCGGCCCCCTGACCGAAGTCGTATCCGAGCAGCACGGGCAGGATCAGTCCGACCACACCGCCCTGCAGCGCACCGATCGCGGCGGCGGGCAGCGCACTGCGCATCGTCAGATAGCCGATCCCCCTCGCCGCCCCACGAGTGCGACGCCAGAGTGGTGCCAGCACCAGGAACGATGCGAACGCACCCGCCCACAGCGCGATGCCCGCAAAGAGCGGCACGCCCGAGGCGTTGAACAGCTCGTCGCTCGCGCCCGTCGCTTCGACGGGTCGGGTTGCGATCTCGCCGAGGCGATCCCGCTCGCTCTTCGTGTAGCTCGGGATGCCGCTCGCGGCCTCGTGCAATCCCTCAGCGAGCGAGGAAGTGCCGTCTGCCGCCTGGTGCGCGCCGCTCGCGAGCTCCGTCACGCCGCCCGCGAGCTGCGAGGTGCCCGCGGCGAGGCTCGGCGTGCCGGCGGCAAGCGCGGCCGCCCCGCTCGCAAGCTGCTCGGCACCTGCGGCAAGCTGATCGGCACCTGCGGCAGCGCCCTGCGCCCCGGCCGCGAGGCCGGTGCCCGCAGCCTTCAGCTGCTCGATCGGCGAGCCGGGAGCCGTGCTCGACGCTCCCTCAAGCTGCGTGATGAGCAGGTCCAGTTCAGCGAGTGTTCTCTGTTTGTCAGCGTCCGGCGGGAGCGGCACGAGATCGTGCTCAATCGCAGTTCGCAGCTGCTGCAGCGGCACCACCGCGGCTCCGGCTCCTTGCTGCAGTCCGGCAAGCGCACCATTGACGCCGCTCGTGTAACCGGTCACACCCGCTGCCAGCCCGGCGAGCCCAGTATTCTCACCGCCGTCTCCGCTCGCAAGGGCGCGGACACCCGACGCAAGCCCCGCCGCACCGCTCGACAACTCCTGTGTGCCCGCGGCCAGCTGCTGCGTGCCATTCGCGAGTTCGGTCGCTCCGCTCGCGAGCTGGTCGGCACCGCTTGCGAGTGCCTGCCCGCCGCTTGCGAGTTGGGTGGCACCGTCTGCGGCCTGGCCGACGCCCTTGCCGATCTCGGTCATACCGACGAAGATGCCGCCGACGAACTGCGAGCCGAGCTGCTCGTTCAGCACGCTCGTCGCGGTCGTCGTCACAATGCCCGACAATGCCGCGTCGAGCAGCCTGCCGCGCTCGCTCGTCTCGATATCGATCGTCGCTGTCTTCGCCTTCGAGACGTCGCCCGAGGCCGCTGCAGACGACGAGGTCGCTGCTGCCGAGAAGTTCTCCGGAATGGTCACCACCGTCGCGTAGCGCCCGTCGCGCAGGCCTGCCTCCGCATCGTCTTCGTCGGTGAGCTGCCACGTGAAGTTGGTGTCGGCATCGCCATCGATGAGCTCGGCCGAGAGCACGCGCCCGAGCGGCACCATCTGACCGTCGATCGTGACGGGTTCGTCGAGGTTGACGACCGCGGCCGTCACGGTATCGAGGCGCTCGGTCGGGTTCCAGAGGCCCCACAGCAGGACGCCCGCGGCGGTGAGCGGTACGAGCAGCAGTCCGAGCATCGTTCGCCAGTTCGCGGCCCGGCCGCCCCGCAGCCGGTTCATCTGCGCGCTCATCGTGCGCCCTCCTCTGAAATCTGCACCCGCGGGTCGGGCACCACGCCGACCGGCTCGAGCACCTCGGCCGTCTGCGGCATGCGAAGCAGCGGCTCGACGATCGGGACGCCGCGAGGTACCACGGCGTCGGCCTGTGTGCGCGTGCCGATGAGTATCAGCGTGGCATCGGTCGTCGACAGTGCCTCGGCACTGGAATCCGGGAGCCGTCCCAGAGCGGACCGAGTTCCGAGCCCCGGCGCGTCGCGGAGATCGAGCACGAGAAGCGCCGGCTTGTCGGCGAGCGCGTCGTCGAGCGCACCGATATCGGCCCAGGCCGAGCGCGCTCGCAGAGACGCCGCGCGTTCGGGCAGGAGCAGGTCGACGACCTTGAGCGTGCCGGTCTTCATCGCTCCGCGCCCCGCGAGCAGTGCCGCGAGCGAGATGGCTCGGGGATCGGCCGGGTCGAGCAGCAGCACCTCGCCTGGGGCGATGCGCAGGTCGGGCACACGGCCGAGCCGGGGCAGGGTGAGGCCGGAGCCGGCGATCCTCGCATCCGGCATGTCTGCGGGCCAGTTCGCATGTTCGAGTTCGCGCGCCAGCCCCTCGCCCTCCACGTCGAAGGCGGGGAGCAGCCTGTCGAGCCAGCGCGGCATGCGCCAGGCGCGGTCGCCGAGCAACTGCAGCACCGCTGGCACCAGCGTCATGCGCACGATGAACGCGTCGACGAATACGCCGACGGCGAGGCCCAGTGCGATGACCTTGATCGAGGGGTCGCCCTCGGGCACGAAGGCGGCGAACACGGCGAACATGATGATCGCCGCCGCGGTCACCACTCGGCCTGATCCGACGAAGCCTCGCTTGATCGCCGCACTGCTGTCCGAGCCGTGTACGACCTCCTCTCGGATGCGCGAGACCAGGAACACCTCGTAATCCATTGCGAGTCCGAAGAGCACGCCCATCAGAATGATCGGCATGAAGCTCAGCACCGGCCCGGCGTGATGCACGTTGAGGAGGTCGGCGAACCAGCCCCATTGGAAGACGGCGACGACCGCACCGAAGGCCGCGCCCACCGAGAGCACGTATCCGAGGGTCGCCTTGATCGGCACCCAGACGGAGCGGAACACCATTGCGAGCAGGATCAGCGAGAGGCCGACGACCAGGATGCCGAACGGCACGAGGGCCTCGAGGAGGAGTTGCGAGACGTCGATCCCGACCGCGGTGAACCCCGTCACCGCAAGGCTGACTCCGTACTCGTCGAGCCATTCGTCATGGTGCGCACGCAGCTCCGCCACGAGCGCCGCGGTGCTCTCGGCCTGCGGTCCCTCCTCGGGAACGACCTGGATGATGCCGGTGTCCGCGCCCTGGTTCGGAGTCGAAAGCGGCACCTCGGCGACTCCGGGAAGCGCGCGCACCTCGTCGGCGAGGTCTTCCATAAGGCCGAGCGGGTCGGTGCTGGAGATGATGGAGCCCGTGAGCAGCAGCGGTCCGTTCGCTCCCTCGCCGAAGTGCTCGCCGGTGAGCTCATAGGTGATGCGCGCTGGGTTGTCGGCCTCGAGGGTCTCCGCTCCGGGAAGGGCAAGGCGAAGGCCGAAGGCGGGGATCGTCGCGGCCCCGAGCACGACGAGCACGGCGATCACGGTGAAGAGCGGCTTCACCGTGACCGCACGCACCCAGCCGCCGAAGAAGCGATCGGCTTTCGACACGATCGGCGCAGCTGGAATCTGGCCCGAGACCGTCTCGACCTCGGGGGCACCTGCGCGCAGCGCGGCGCCTTGCTCCGGGCCCGTCGGTTCGAGCGCCCGTCGCTGCTTCTTCGAGAGAATCCGGTAGCCGGCCATGGCGAGCACGGCGGGGGTGAGGGTCACCGCGATGAGCACGGCGACGGCGACTCCGGCCGCTGCGGCCACGCCCAGGGCGGTGAGGAACGGAATGCCCGCAACCGAGAGGCCGACGAGGGCGATGATGACCGTCAGACCGGCGAAGACGACGGCCGAGCCGCTCGTCGCGGTCGCGCGGGCAATGCTCTCGCGCATCTCGACTCCGGCGCGGAGCTGCTCCTGATGCCGGCTGACGATGAAGAGCGTGTAGTCGATGCCCACCGCGAGACCGAGCATGAGCGCGAGCATCGGGGTCGTCGATGTCATGTCGATGAAGGCGGTGGTGAAGAAGATGCCGGCCACGGAGATGCCCACTCCGAGGATCGCGATGAGCAGCGGCATGCCCGCGGCGATCAGCGACCCGAGGGTGAACAGCAGCACGATGAACGCGATGACGACGCCCACCGCCTCAGTGACGGAGAATCCTGGAATCGCGGTGGAGAATGCGTCGCCGCCATAGGAGACCTGGGTGCCTTCGGGCAGTTCGGCTCGCAGGCGCTCGGTCTCGTCCTGGATTCCCTGCACGGTCGCCTCGGGCACCTCGCCCACGGATGCCTGCATCTGCACGGTGAGCAGCGCGGCCTGCTTGTCGTCGCTCAGCCCGCTCGCCGCCAGCTCGGAGAACGGGGTCGACACCGCGGTGACCGCGTCGAGCGACTCGATCTCTTCGGCGGCCCGCTCGATCTCGCCGCGGAACGGCTCGCTCTCGACTCGCACGCCGTCCGGTGCCACGACGATGATGGTCGCGCTGGTGCCGCTCACCTCGGGGAACGTGCGTCCGAGGGTATCGATGGCCGCCTGCGATTCGGTGCCGGGAATCGTGATGGGGGCATTCGCTCCCTTCGACAGGAAGACCGCGCCCGCTCCGAGGAGCGCGAGGATCGCCAACCAGATGATGAGCACGAGCACCTTGGCACGGGTTGCCCGGAGCCCGAGAGCGTAGAGCATTGACGACATGACGGCCTTCCGGTGGATCTCGATACATTTGTGTATCCAAATCAATACAGTAATGTATCCAACATGTCCGTAGCTGATGAAAGACTGAGCGTTCACACCGACGATGCCCCCGCATTGGCACCGAGCGCGCGCCGTCAAGCTACCCGGGACCGACTGCTCGAAGCTGCGGCAGAGGCATTCAGAGAAGAGGGACTGCAGGGCGCCTCCGTCGAAGCGATCTGCACACGCGCGGGCTTCACTCGCGGCGCGTTCTACTCGAACTTCGAGAGCAAGGAACAGCTCTTCCTGGCACTGCTGGAGCGCGAGTTCGCCCGCAGGACCGCGCACCTCAAGACCCAGGCGATCGCGCTCGAACCCGAGCTGCGAGCACAGGGGCTCTGCCTCGGACCCGCCGAGGTCGCGAACTACATCGTCGAGTTCTTCATGCCCGAGACCGACGCGACCACCTGGTTCGTGCTCGAAACCGAGTTCCTGCTGCTCGCCATGCGGGATCCCTCGATCGCTCACGGCTATCGCGACTTCATGGTGCGGTTCTATGCAGAGATCGCCGAAGCGGTCACCCATGTCATCGGAGTCGCGGGCCGACGTTTCTCGCTTCCGGCCCAGCATGCGATTCCCGTGCTCAGCGGAGTGTACGAGCGCGAGCTTCGGGCGGCCGCCCTTTCTGGCGCCACGTCGATCAGCAGCTTCGACGGACTGGGCGACCAACTCGCCGAGCTGCTGTTCGCCATCACCGAGCCGATCACCGAATCCCCCTGAGCGACGCGCTCCGGCGACTCGACCCGGCGGAGACGCCGCCGGAGCCTGGAACGAGACCGGTCAGCCGCTCCGCAGCGAGTGATCCGGCCACGAGCATCGAACGCGCGCAGCCAACCTAGAATGGGGGTGTGCTGCTTTCAGACCGAGACATCAAGGCCGAACTCGAATCCGGGCGTATCGGGCTGTCGCCCAGCGAACCCGAAATGGTGCAGCCGTCGAGCGTCGACGTGCGCCTCGACCGCTACTTCCGGCTCTTCGACAATCACAAGTACGCGGTGATCG
>JBEBSS010000004.1:0-101740 GCA_040394175.1 Leucobacter soli
CGCAGCAGGAGGAGATGATGACCTTCCTCAACGTCTTCCGCAAGGTCGGCGGCGATTTCGAGGTGCACGATGACGGCATTCGCTTCTTCCATCCAGGGGGCGAGCTGAAGCCGGTCACGATCGAGACGGACGTGCACCCCGGCTTCATGACGGATTGGCAGCAGCCGCTCGTCGTCGCGCTGACCCAGGCGAACGGCGTCTCGACGATTCATGAGACCGTCTACGAGAACCGCTTCGGATTCACCGATGCGCTGAACAAGATGGGCGCCGACATCGTCGTGTACAAGGACGGACTCGCCGATGAACGCCGACGCGTGATGCGCCGGGAGTTCGAGCAGGCCGCGGTGATCACCGGGCCGACGCCCCTGCACGGCGCCGATATCGAGGTTCCGGACCTGCGCGGCGGTTTCAGCTATCTCATCGCTGGATTGACCGCGGCGGGGCAGACAAAGGTCTCGAATCTCGGGATCATCTCGCGAGGGTATGAGAATTTCATCGAAAAGCTGCGTCAGCTCGGCGCTGACTTCGTGTTTGAAGGGTAGCGTGCAGGCATGACGGAGACCGTGAAGATTCGCAGTAGGCAGTCCGCGGAAAAGCGGCGGCCGAGTTTCTTCTGGGTGCTCGCCTCGCTGATCCTGCCGCTGTGGTCGTGCATGGTGCGCTACCGCTTCACCCCGGACTCGAAGCTGCCGGGTTCCGGTCCGTTCATCATGTCGCCCAATCACTACAGTGAGATTGATCCGATTGCGATGGGCGCCGCGATCTGGCATCTCGGACGCTTGCCGCGGTTCATGGCAAAGGAGAGCTTGTTCAAGGTTCCTGTGCTGGGGTGGCTGCTCCGTGCATCGGGCCAGATCCCGGTGCGCCGCGAGGGCAGCGTGCGGGGCACCGACGGCAATCCGATGGGTGCGGCGGGAGAACTGATCCGCCGTGAAGCCGGAGTGATCGTGTATCCGGAGGGAACACTTACCCGAGATCCAGGTCTGTGGCCCATGCGCGGCAAGAGCGGTGCGGTCAGACTTGCGCTCGAGACCGGCATCCCTCTGATCCCGGCGGCGCACTGGGGGACGCAGCACTTGATGCCTCGCTACGCGAAGAGGATCCACCCGTTTCCGCGTAAGACCATCGAGGTCGCGGTGGGCGAACCGCTCGATCTGTCCGTGTTCAAGGACCGGGAGATCGATCAGAAGACGGTCAACGAGGCGACTGTGCTGCTCATGACCGAGATCACCAAGCTGCTTGCCGGACTCCGCGGCGAGAAGCCGCCCGCCGAGTTGTGGGATCCGTCGAAGCATCAGCAGAGCGAAACAGGTCGCTTTTGAGTGCGGGCACCGGTTCGATCGCGATTCCGGCTCAGGGCCAGAAGCGCAACCGCGGTCGCAAGATCGCAATGATCGGCGCGGGAAGCTGGGGCACGACGTTCGCGAAGGTGCTCAGCGATGCGGGCTGCGACGTCACCGTGCTCGCGAGGCGCCCTGAACAGGCGCAGGAGATTCAGGTCGCGAAACGCAACAGTCAGTACCTGCCGGGGATCAATCTGCCGAAGACGCTGCAGGCAACGAGTGAACCCGCGCTCGCCTTGCGCGGCGCCGAACTCGTCTTCCTCGCGGTGCCCAGTCAGACGCTTCGTGAGAATCTGCTCGCAATCGAACCGTATCTCGGATCGCGCACGGTGCTCGTCAGCCTGGTGAAGGGCGTCGAGAAGAGCACCACCATGCGAATGAGCGAGGTCATCGCGGACACGCTGGACCTCGATCCGAGCCGGATCGGTGTCGTCTCGGGGCCGAATATCGCGCTCGAGATCGCGAAGGAGCAGCCGACCGGTGCGGTCGCCTCGTGCACGGATCTCGAGGTTGCGACGAGGATCGCCACCGCCTGCTCAGCGCCGTACTTTCGAAGCTACGTGAATACGGACGTGGTCGGCACGGAACTCGGCGGTGTGCTGAAGAACCTCATCGCACTGGCGATCGGGATTGTCGACGGAGTCGGCTACGGAGAGAACACGAAGGCGGCGATCATCACCCGGGGGCTTGCGGAGATGACCGAGTTCGCCGTCGCCTCGGGTGCGGATCCGAGCACGCTCTCGGGACTTGCCGGTCTGGGCGATCTGATCGCCACCTGCCAGTCGCCGCTGTCCCGCAACAACACTGCAGGGCGGCTGATCGGCCAAGGGTTCTCGCTCGAGGAGACCAAACAGCAGATGCAGCAGACCGCCGAAGGCATCACATCGGTTCCATCGGTGCTGGAGCTCGCGCGCGAGCGCGGCATCGTGATGCCGATCGTCGAGCAGGTGCAGATGGTGCTCGACGGGACGATGCGGCCCCAGAATCTGGGCCCGCATCTGGCGACCGAGGACGATGTACCGAAGCCTGAGCTGAGTCTTGCCGCGGAGCAGCACGGCGGACTCCGGCGGTTCTGGCAGCGGATGAGAGGGAAATGAGCATGAGCTCCGAGGATTTCTGGCCTGAGAAGCGCACCGTGGTGTTGCTCTTCGGCGGCAGGTCGAGCGAGCACGGCATCAGCTGTGTCACCGCGGCCGGTGTGCTGCGATCGATCGATCGCGGCCGCTTCGACGTGATTCCCGTCGGCATCACGAAGCGCGGGGCGACCGTGCTGCTCAAGGAGAGCGATCTCGCGGACTATCGACTCGAGGCCGGGGCGCTGCCCGAGGTCGTTGAGAACGGCACACGGGTGCTGTGGCCGGCTTCGGTCGATACGAAGGCCCTGAGCCTGGTCTCCGCCGACGGCACCGTGTCCTCGCTCGGACACGTCGATGTTGTGCTGCCGACTTTGCACGGGCCCTTCGGCGAGGATGGCACCGTGCAGGGCATGCTCGATCTGATCGATCTGCCCTATGTGGGTTCGGGGGTGCTCGGCTCCGCACTCGCGATGGACAAGCACGTCGCGAAGACGGTGCTCGCGGACGCGGGCATCGCCGTCGCACCCTGGCGTACCCTCACGCGTCACGAGTTTGATCGAGATCCCGGCATCGTGTCCGGCCTCGACGAGGGCCTGCGCTACCCGCTCTTCGTGAAGCCGGCTCGCGCGGGATCGAGCGTGGGGGTGAGCCGCGTGACTGAGGCGGTCGAGCTGCCCGAGGCGCTCGCGGTGGCGTTCGCAGAGGATTCTGTGGTGCTGATCGAGTCCGGCGTGTCCGGACGCGAGGTTGAGATCGCCGTGCTGCAGGGACGAGACGGCTCCGCGCCCCGCACGAGTGCTGTGATCGGCGAGATCGTGTTCACTGGCAGGGAGTTCTATGATTTCGAGGCGAAGTACCTCGGGGCTGCTGGCGTGGAACTGGAGCTTCCGGCGCGCGTGACGGAGGCCGAGTTCGCCGCGATCCGCGAGGCGGCGGTGCAGGCGTTCGATGCGGTGCAGTGCGCCGGCCTTGCGAGGATCGATTTCTTCTTGACGGAGGAGGGGCCGGTGCTGAACGAGATCAATACGCTGCCAGGCTTCACTCCGGTATCGATGTATCCGCGACTCTGGGAGGAGTCGGGGCTGAGCTACACCTCCTTGATCACCGAGCTGATCGAGCTGGCCTTGGAAGGGCGTTCGCGCGCCGCCTGAGGTGCGACCGCGCTATTCGACGCTTCGAGCGGTGTCGTAATCGGTGCACTGGCGCTCCTGCGGCAGCATTTTCGCGACGTTCGTGAGATCCGTCGCGACCAGCGTACCGCTCGCGATCTCACTGTTCACGAAGACCTCGAGACCTGGGTTCCGACCGTAGGCCTCGAAGCGATAGAGCGGGGCTTCGGATTCGTCGATGATCCAGTCGACGCCCTTCACCGAGACGCACAGATCGGTTGTGGGGCCGCTCGTCGGTACCCCGCAGCGCAGTTCGACCCCGACGGGATCGCCCCATGCGCCGGTCGCCTGGGCGTTCGTCGCGCGCTTCTCCAATCCGGAGACGGTCTCGGGCAGGCGCACGATCACGTCTGCACAAGCTGGGTCGTTCGCGTTCTCAGCGGCCTGCATCGGCACGGAGCCCGTGCATCCGACGAGTCCGGCTGTCAGCGCTCCTCCCGCGATGATCGCAGCGATCACGCGATTTCTCTTGCCCATGATGCTCACCGATCCAGCCTATCGCTGCTCGTATGGGCCCGGCTGTGACTCGAACACGGACGAGTGCGCTGCAGGAGTGCGGCGCGGGAGTGTCGCGCGAGCGAGTGAGATAGCTTGGTGGAGTGAGTACGGTGGGCGAAGCAGGCGAGCGCAGTGTGCTGCAGCGTGTGCTGGCGCACTTGCGGCCGGCGTCGAGAGCGTCGATCGGTCCCGGAGACGACTCCGCCGTGCTCGGGCTCGACGGCGACCTGGTCGTCACGAGCGACACGATGGTGGAGGGCCCGGACTTTCGGCTCGCCTGGCACGGTGCTGAAGCGGCTGGATCCGGCTTCGACCTCGGCTGGAAGCTCGCGGCGACGAACCTCTCGGACATCGCGGCGATGGGGGCGGTTCCGGTCGGTCTGACCGTGTCGATGGCGTGCCCTCAGGATACTGATACCGAACTCCTCGAAGGGATCGCCGAGGGGCTCGACGCAGCGTGCGCCGAACTGGCCCCGGGCTGCGGGGTCGTCGGGGGCGACCTCGGCACCGCGCCCATGCTGTTCATCGCGGTGACCGCACTGGGGGATATGCGTGGGCGGCCGCCTGTGCTGAGATCGGGAGCGCTTCCGGGAGATATCGTCGCCTATTGCGGCGACCTCGGCCTCGCCGGGCTTGGCCTGGCACTGCTGTTCCGGGACGCAGCGGACTCCGACGGGAAGGCGCACGCGCGCTCGATTTCGCGTCTGCGCGAATACTACCCCGCCGCGCTCGCGGCTCAGCTCGCCCCGAACCCGCCGATTTCCGCGGGCGCCGACGCGGCCGCTGCGGGTGCGACGGCGATGATGGACGTGTCCGACGGTCTCTCGCTCGACGCCTCCAGGCTGGCGGAGTCGAGTCGAGTGACGGTGTCGTTCGATTCCGATCGGCTCCTCGAAGCGTTCGGGTCGCAACGAGGCCAGTCGGTTCCGATTCGTTCGATGTTGACGGGGGGCGAGGATCACGGCTTGTTGGCGACCTTCCCTCCGAGTGTGCAGCTGCCAACGGGCTTCGAGCGGATCGGCGATGTACTCGATCCTCGTGCGGATGGGGCGACGGTGCTGCTCGACGGGGTGCCGTTCGAGCCTCGTGGCTGGGATCCTTACGGAGTGCTGCCACCGGGCGCCTGAGGAGCGCCGCGCACGATGCGCAGCGCCGCCCAGAGCTCCGCGCGCGTGTCCGGATCATCCAAGTCTCGCTGCAGCAGGCTTGCCGCGGTGCTGACCCGGGTGCGCAGCGTGTGCCGGTGCACTCCCAACTCGGCAGCGGCGGCACTCGTCTGACCGTGGTGCGACAGCCAGACGGCCAAACTGTGCTGCAGGTCATCGCGGTGTCGTTCGTCGTGCTGTTTGAGTGGAATCAGAAGCCCGTGGGCGCGTCGGGTGGCTTCTGGGCTCTGCTGCAGGAGTTGCAGTACCCCGGCGTGCATCTCCGGGCGGTAGGCGACCGGTCCGGCGTCGGGGTCGTGCCTGGCGAGTTCGGAGGCGCGCTCTGCTTGCTCCAGCAGTTCGCGTATCTCGCTCGCGGAGCCGCGCTCCGAAATACCGCAATTCGTCGAGTGTCTTGTGAGGATTCGCCTGAGCTGGGAGAGTTCGCCGTGCTCCGCGATGATCACGAGACGCTGCTGATCCTCCGCCGAGAGGATTCCGGGCTGCTCGCTGATCAGCGGGGTCAAGTCTCTGAGCACTTGCGGCGGAACCGGGGTGGGCGCATTGATGACCGAGATCTGGCCGCGGGGGAGTCGTGGAAGCAGTTCGGCTGCGACCTGTTCTGCGAGTTCGCGCTGCCCGCCGAGCAGCAGGTTCAGCACGGCACCCCGGAGCGCACGTTCCGCCTGGTTCACGTTGCGTCGTCTGGCGAGGCTGCTCAGCGAGCTGAACTGTTCGCGACCCAATGAGGCCTCCGCATGCACCTGCGCCT
This sequence comes from Leucobacter soli, assembly GCA_040394175.1. GTDB lineage: Bacteria > Actinomycetota > Actinomycetes > Actinomycetales > Microbacteriaceae > Leucobacter > Leucobacter soli_A. Next base: position 6,004 of record JBEBSS010000004.1, read on the forward strand.
CGATCAGCCGGGCGGCGGTCTGCACGACGGCGATGAACGGAGTGTCGTATGGCACGCGGAAGAGGGGCAACCGCAGTTGTTCGCACGCTTCGATCAGCGAGGGCGGGATGCGATCCCACTGCACGCCGACGCCGACGCCGAGTGCGGTCGTGCCCGCTTGGTTCAGGCGGTGCACGTATGCGGCGGCTTCGTCTCGTTCGAGCGGCGTCGCGAACTGACTGCCGGTGGTAAGGATGACGGTGCGAGGGGTGAGGAACGGCGTGGGGTCCGACAGGTCGCTCACATGCACCCACTGCACCGGATACGCCTCGGGCCCCCGCCCGCCGCCCGCGATCAGCACGAGACCGAGTAGATAGTCGTGCAGCAGCGCGTCGAGTTCGATCGTGCTGGGTCTTGCCAGGGTGGCGAAATCGTAGTCCATTGTTCGCCATTATGTCACTCTGCTTTCCCCTTTGCGAGTCCTAGGCTGGTGCTTGACACGCACGGCATCGACCGAGCGCCTCACCCAAGCACCTGTCCGTTCCGCAATCTGAAGGAGCAATCTATGTCTGAGCACATCCAGGGCGGCCGCTCGCTGCCGCAGGAGCGCAAGCTCGTCACCGCGATCCCCGGCCCCAAGTCGGAGGCCATCATCGCCCGGAAGAGCGCAGCGGTCGCCTCCGGCGTCGGCCATGCGCTCTCGATCGCAGTCGTCGCAGGCGGGGACGGGGTGCTCGTCGATGCAGACGGCAATTCGCTCATCGATCTCGGCTCGGGCATCGCCGTGACCGGTGTCGGAAACTCGGCTCCCCGCGTCGTCGAGGCCGTGCAGCAGCAGGTCGCGCAGTTCACGCACACCTGCTTCACCGTGACCCCCTACGAGGGCTACATCGCGGTTGCGGAGAAGATCAACGAGCTCACCCCCGGTGACTTCGAGAAGCGCGCAGCCCTGTTCAATTCAGGTGCGGAGGCGGTGGAGAACGCTATCAAGATCGCTCGCCACTACACGAAGCGCGACGCGGTCGTGGTCTTCGACCACGCCTACCACGGTCGTACGAACCTCACCATGGGCATGACCGCCAAGAACATGCCCTACAAGGACGGCTTCGGTCCTTTCGCACCCGAGGTCTACCGCGTTCCCACCTCCTACCCCTACCGCGACGGACTGTCGGGCACTGAGGCCGCAGAGCTCGCGCTGACCCAGATCGAGAAGCAGGTCGGCGCATCCAACGTCGCGGCGATCATCATCGAGCCCATCCAGGGCGAGGGCGGCTTCATCGCTCCGGCAGCGGGCTTCCTCCCAGCGTTGCAGGAGTGGGCAAATGCGAACGGCGTCGTGTTCATCCTCGATGAGGTGCAGACCGGCTTCGCGCGCACCGGGAAGATGTTCGCTGCTGAGTTCGAAGGCGTCGTGCCCGACATGGTCACCGTGGCCAAGGGCATCGCAGGCGGTCTGCCCCTCTCCGGCGTGACCGGTCGCGCTGAGATCATGGACTCCGCACACGCGGGCGGTCTCGGCGGCACTTACGCGGGCAGCCCGGTTGCCTGTGCAGCGGCGCTCGCCACCATCGAGACCTACTCGGCAGACAACCTGCTCGAGCGCGCCCAGAAGATCCAGCAGATCATCGAGGAAGTCTTCGGCGAACTGCAGAAGACTGACGACCGCATCGGCGACATCCGCGGCCGTGGCGCGATGATGGCAATCGAACTCGTCGAATCGGGCTCGACCGCTCCCAATGCCGCGCTCACCAACGCGGTCGCGAAGGTCGCCGGCGAGCAGGGCGTCGTCGTGCTTACCTGCGGCACCTACGGCAATGTCATCCGCTTCCTGCCCGCGCTCACGATCAGCGAAGAGCTGCTGCGCGAGGGCCTGCAGGTCGTCGTCGACGCGATCGCCGCCAACTAGTCACACCGCTGAAAGGACACTCATCATGGCACTGAAGCCCAACGAGCAGGAGCTGCTCGATCGCGTCCAGTCCGGTCTCGGAATCGGAGGCACCTGGCAGCCCTCGACGACCGGGGCCACGCTCGACGTGCACGATCCCGCGACCGGAGAGGTCATCAAGAGCATCGCCGATGCGACCGTCGAGGACGCCGTACGCGCACTCGATGCCGCTGTCGCGGCTCAGGACTCGTGGGCGGCGACCCCGAGCCGGGAGCGTTCGAACATTCTGCGCCGAGCCTTCGACCTGCTGATGGAGCGCAAGGAAGAATTCGCACTGCTCATGTCGATGGAGATGGGCAAGCCCATCGCCGAGGCTCGTGGCGAGGTCAACTACGGCGGCGAGTTCCTCCGCTGGTTCTCCGAAGAGGCTGTCCGGGTCCGCGGTGACTTCCGCCCGAACCCCGAGGGCACCGGCAATATGGTGGTCTCGCACATTCCCGTCGGCCCTTGCTACTTCATTACGCCGTGGAACTTTCCGCTCGCGATGGCGACCCGCAAGATCGCCCCGGCACTCGCCGCGGGCTGCACGGTGGTCATCAAGCCCGCCGCGCTCACCCCGCTGACCACGATCTTCTTCGCACAGCTGCTCGAGGACGCCGGCCTGCCCGCTGGAGTGGTCAACGTCGTTGCGACCTCGAAGTCCAGCGCACAGTCGAGCGCGCTGCTCTCGGATACCCGACTGCGCAAGCTCTCCTTCACCGGTTCGACGCCGGTGGGCGTGACGCTGCTGCAGGCCGCTGCGCAGAACGTGCTTCGCACCTCGATGGAGCTCGGCGGCAACGCGCCGTTCGTCGTATTCGAGGATGCCGATCTCGACAAGGCGGTAGAAGGAGTCCTGCTCGCGAAGTTCCGCAACATCGGCCAGGCCTGCACCGCTGCGAACCGCATCATCGTGCACGAGTCGGTCGCCGACGAGTTCGCTCGTCGGGTCGGCGAGAAGGTCTCGGCGATGACCATCGGCCGCGGTGCGGAAGAGGGCAATGACATCGGCGCACTCGTCGAGGAGAAGGCTGTGGCGAACACGGCCCGTCTCGTCGCGGACGCGGTCGAGACCGGAGCAACCATCGTCACGGGTGGCGAAGCGATCGAAGGCCCGGGCTACTTCTTCCAGCCGACGGTGATCGACAAGCTCAGCCCGCAGTCGGCGATCATGCGCGAGGAGATTTTCGGACCGGTGCTCGGCATCATTCGCTTCTCCACCGAGGAGGAGGCCGTCGAGATCGCCAACAACACCGAGTACGGCCTCGTGAGCTACGTGTTCACCGAGAACCTCGCTCGTGGTCAGCGCATGATCGAGAAGCTCGAGACCGGCATGATGGGCCTGAACACCGGCCTCGTGTCGAACGCTGCTGCACCCTTCGGCGGAATGAAGCAGTCGGGCATCGGCCGAGAGGGCGGATTCGAAGGAATCCACGAGTTCCTCTCGACCAAGTACACCCTGATCCCACGGTAGGTTTCTCGCCACAGGGATCACGCAGGCCCGGGGGAGACTCGGGCCTGCGTCGTACGCTGACGACTGTATGACTTGTTGTATTAGTCTTGCCGCATGACAGGTGATCACTGGGAAGCCGCGCTCCCGAATCAGGGCGGCGCGCTGCCCCCCAGCGTGTCGGCAGAGCAGCTCGCGGAGCTTGCCGCTGCGCGTCCCGATCTCTGGAACGAGATCTGGCATCACCCGAACAGCTACGACGGTTTGCGCCAGTGGATTTCGGACCGTTCATCCGAGCAGCACGCTGCGGCGTCGCTCGCGCACGCACTCGCCGCGATGCCGCCGCTGGAGGGGCAGCCGCCCGCCGTCGTGCAAGACCCGATCGTCTCGCAGGCTTCGGCAGTCTCGCCGAAGCAGCGCGGCCCCGCCGTCGCCGTCATCGCTTTCGTCTCGATCGCGGCGCTCGTGCTGGCCGGAACCGGAACCGCGCTCGCCCTGAGCGGAACGTTCGATCGCTGGTTCGGCGGATCCTCTTCGAACAACCGAGCGGTGCCTGCCGCCGAACTCGAACGGCAGGCGAGCTTTGCCGATGGGGTCGAAGTGAAATGGACCCTCACGGGCGCTGACCTCTCTCCCGAAGCCGAGTTGTGGGGTCATCTGCCGAGAATGATGGGGCCGATCAATCAGGCCGAGCGGGCGGATCAGCCGATTCAGCTCGAGTCGGGCGTGTTGGTGCACTACAACCCGATGGCGACAGGCGGGGACGTGCCAGCAAGCTGGACTCTCCTCGACAACGAGACCGGCGAGCCGATCTGGACGGAAGCGGGTTGGGGATACCCGTACTCGTGCGCGACCAACCCCGTGCTCACGCAGGCCGTGTGCACGACCTCGTTCACGGACGGCTCGAAGCTCATCGGGCTCGGAGAACGTGGCATTCGCTTCAACGTCGACTCCCCGTACGGTTCGGTGCACGTTGAGGGGGATCGCCTGGTGCTCCAGAGCAAAGAGACCGCCACGAGCTATTCGACCTCGGGCGAACAGGAGGCCGACACCCAGATCGGCGGACAGTCGGCCGGTACGGTGTCGAACGCTGAGCAGCCCGACTGCGTGTGGTTGCGCGCTTCCGAGACGACGCACTACCTGGGTTCGAATTGTGGAAGCGAACGCGTGCTGACTCGCGCCGACTCGTTCGACTGGGCGATCATCGAGAGCGGATCGCCCAAGATCATCGTTGCAGAGCCGGGTACGGTGACGCTGTTCGACGCGAAAGACGGGCAGAAGCTATGGAGCGTTGAGGGTGCTCTGCCCGGCCACTTCCAGGACCCGCAGATGGTGCGCCGCGCCAGCGGTGACGCGTTGCTGTTGCAGCGTGAGCAGGGCAATACCCTCGGCTTCTCGCTCATCGACATTGAAACGGGAGAAGAACTCCTCCTCCCCGGCGCTTCGAGTCACGACCGCGCGCCGGTCATCGCGGGCGGCCAGGTGCTGCTCTTCGAGGGCGCCCCACCTGTGGGCGACCCGATAACCAGCGTGAAGGTGCTGAGCGCAGAGACCGGCGAGATCGTCGCCGAGCACAGCTTCGAACCGGTGTACGAGGTTGCCGAGATCATCGGAGGACCCAGCGGCGTGCTGTTTGGTCACCCCAAGTGCACGAACTGCTCGACAGCCGAGGGGTCGCACGTGATCGACAGATATACCTTCCTCGGCCCGACTGATTCGCGTGCGAACTCGGAGTCGGTGATCCGATCGGTCATCGAGACGGCCCCCGATTTCGTGCCTGCCTGCCCCGGCGAGACGCTGCTGCTGGCATGGATGGAACTCGACGACGGGTGGATCGTGGTGTGCGGTGTCGATGTTGACACCCCGAGCTACGTCGCGTACCAGCCCGGGAGCGAGGGCACGCCGAGATTCTCGCTCGGCGCCACCGCGCCGACGAGCGAAAGGGCACGATCCTCGGTGCTGTGGGATGCCGACGTGAGCCGATACGTGGCAACCATGGCGGACGGATCGAAGCTCACCCTCGACTACAAGATCGGCACCGCGACCCTGCGCGACGGCGCCACGAGATCGCTCGTCAACGAGCAGTTGCGTTTCGTGCGCTATGTATTCGTGCCGATGGGAGCAGGAGTGCGCGGCATCGCGGAGTCCTCGGACGAGACGGGTGCGTTCGACGTCCGGGCGCCGAAATCGACGGCCGATGACCAGATCAGATACATGATCGAGGTGCTCGAAAAGGCGTATCAGGGAAGAGCCATGCTGAAGGACGCACTGCCGAAACTCGCCGGCTGCTCGGCAGGCCCCGGCGGCTACTCCGACACCATCGCAGCGATGCAGGCGGTGCGCGACAATCGCGCCGAGCTGCTGCAATCGCTCGATGCAATGCCCGTCGACAAGATCCCGGAAGGCAAACAGCTGCTCGCCGATCTCACGGAGGCGATCGAACTCTCGCACCAGGCGAACGTCGAATACGTGACGTGGGCGGAAGCCGCGCACGCGAACGGATGCGCCACGCTCTCTGCCACAGGCAAGGCGGCGGCAGACGCCTCAGATGCGCCCAAGGAGCGCTTCGCATCGCGGTGGAACAGTGCGGTCGCCCCGAAATACGGGGTACGCACCTTCGACGCCTGGTTCATCTGACGCGAGAGCGCTCGGCGCTACTCGCAGAAGGGCGAGAGTTACGGGGTCGGCGCCTCCGCCCACCAGAGCACGGTCTCCCCGTACCGCTTCTCGCGAAAACGAACGAGACCACCGGGCCAGCGAGGCTCAGGGGAACGACTCGACCGCTCTACCAGCACCACGCCGTCCTCCGCGACGAGCTTCGCCACCGAGGCCAGGTTCAGCGCGAGCTCCTCCTCGCCGAGCTCATAGGGCGGGTCGAGCACGATCACCTCGAAACGATCGCCCTCGGCCGCATCGAGGAACGTCTGCACGGAGGATCGGGAAACATCGATGCTCGGAACGCCGGAGCCCCTGAACGCCTGTTGCACGATCTTCGCGTTCCGGGAGACCACCTGCGCTGCCTGAGGGTGCTTCTCCACGAGCACCACCGCCCTCGCGCCGCGGCTCGCCGATTCCAGCCCGATCGCACCGGAGCCGGCATAAAGATCGAGTACGCGCGAATTCGCGAGCAGATTCCACGATTCGAGCGAGGAGAAGATCGCCTCTCGAACGCGGTCGCTCGTCGGGCGCGTACCCGCCTTGGGAACCTCCAGCCGCAACGACCCGGCAGTACCGGCGATGATCCTCGTCATAGCACACGAGCCTAGCCTGATTGCACTCGGGCTCCTTGTCGGTGACGAGAGATAGCCTTGGTGCATGGCCCATGCAACGCTCGAATCGCGCCTCGACGGCGTTGTCGGCGGGCGCACCGCGACTGCGCTCGAGCGTGCGTTCGGGGTGCACACCGTGCGCGATCTGCTCTGGCACCTGCCCAGGAGGTACTCCGAACGGGGCGAACTGACGCCGCTCTCCGGACTCCCCATCGGCGAGCACGTGACCGTGCTCGCGCAGGTGTTGGACGTGCGCAGCAGGCAGATGCAGCGGGGCGGCAAACTACTCGAAGCCCGCATCACCGATGGCGTGGGCAGTCTGCAGTTGACGTTCTTCAACCAAGCCTGGCGCGCCGGAGAACTCGTCGCGGGCGCGAGAGGGATCTTCGCAGGCAAAGTCAGCGAATATCGCGGACAGCTGCAATTGCAGCACCCGGACTACGAGCTCTTTGACAGCGCGAGCGCGGCGGATTCCGCCGCGTCCGACGAACTGACCCCGGAACGGTCGAAACAACTCGACCAGGCCGCTGCCCTCGCGTTCTCCGAGAGACCGGTTCCGATCTATCCTGCGACCTCGAAGCTTCCCAGCTGGACTATCGCCCGAGCGGTGGGCCTAGCGCTCGACGCGCTGGGCGACACGACACCGATCGAGGATCCCCTTCCTCGGGACCTCAGAGCCGAAGAGGGCATCCTCGAACTGGGGCAAGCGCTCGAACTCGTTCACCGGCCGAACACCCGAACCGACTGGCAGCGGGCCCGCGACAGCCTGCGCTTCCGAGAGGCGTTCGAACTGCAACTGGCTCTGCTCGATCGACGACGACGAGCTGGCACGCTGCCGGGCACGGAGCGGTCACACGTGGCAGCGGGCCTCCTCGACACCTTCGATCGAGCGCTTCCGTTCGAGCTGACGACAGACCAGCAGCAGGCCGGCGATACGATTTCCACCGAACTCGCCGAGTCCCACCCGATGCATCGCCTGCTCCAAGGCGAAGTCGGCTCCGGAAAGACGGTGGTCGCGCTGCGGGCGATGCTGCAGGTCGCGGAATCCGGGGGGCAGAGCGCGCTGCTCGCTCCGACGGAAGTGCTCGCCGCGCAGCACTTCCGCAGCATCGCCGAGGCGCTCGGGCCCGGCGTTGCGGGCCAGGTGCACCCCGTACTGCTCACCAGCAAGATGCCCGCCGCTGAGCGGCGCCGCGCGCTGCTCGCGCTGGCAAGCGGTCAGTCTCGCATCGCGGTCGGCACGCACGCGCTCCTCAGCGACGGTGTGACGTTCTTCGATCTCGGGCTGATCGTGGTCGACGAGCAGCACCGGTTCGGCGTGGACCAGCGGGAGGCCCTTCGACTGAAGGGAACGAATCCGCACGTGCTCGCGATGACCGCGACTCCGATCCCTCGTACCGTTGCGCTGACGGCTTTCGGTGACCTCGAGACCACGTTCATCAGAGGTCTCCCACCGGGCCGGCAGGGCATCACGACCTTCGCAGTGCCGGTCTTCGAACGACCCAAGTGGGCCGAGCGCGCGTGGGTCCGGGCGCTCGAGGAGGTGGCCGCCGGCCGTCAGGTCTACGTGGTATGTCCGGCAATCTCGGCGAGCACCCGAGAGGACGGAGACGACGAATCGGACCCCCTGCTCAATGAGGCGCAAAGCGACGGTGCCGCGGCGCCGCCGCCACTGGCAAGCGTCGAGCAGACCCTCGAAGAGCTCAGCGCCCGACCGGACTATGCGGGCATTCGAGTCGAAGCCCTCACCGGAGCGATGAAAGCCGATGAGAAGGACCGCGTGATGCGCGCGTTCTCCGCGGGCGAGGTCGACGTGCTCATTGCGACGACGGTGATCGAGGTGGGCGTGAACGTACCGAACGCTTCGATGATGATCGTGCGCGATGCCGAGCGCTTCGGAGTCTCGCAACTGCATCAGCTCAGAGGCCGCGTCGGGCGCGGAGAACTGCCAGGCCTCTGCCTGCTGCTCACGAATGCGCAGCCGGGGAGTGTCGCACGCGAGCGCGTCGAGGCAGTCGCCGAGACGATCGACGGCTTCGAACTCGCGGAGCGCGACCTCGAACTGCGCCGCGAGGGGGATATTCTCGGCACCGCGCAATCCGGCGGCCGCTCGACGCTGCGGCTCCTGCGCGTGACCGAACACGGCGAGCTGATCGAGCGCTCTCGAGAATTGGCCGCCGAACTGTTCGCTCGAGATCCGCGCCTCGAAAGCGCGCCGCTTCTCGCCGCGCAACTGGCAGAAGAGGCGAAGCAGCGCACGCTCGACAACCTCGCGAAGTCGTGACCGCGACCGGGCTTGCCGCACCGAGCCACGAGGCAGCCGACGAGCGACGCTCTCCGCTTCACGGCGTATCTGTGAAGTTCCGCCTCTCCCAGGATTCATGCATGGCTACGGCTTCGAAGCCTCTAGGCTGGACGGTATGAGCAGTATCGCCGTCGTACCCGGTTCTTTTGATCCCGTCACGCTGGGACACCTCGACGTCATTCGTCGGGCAGCCGCGATCTTCGACGAAGTGCATGTACTCGTCGTGCACAATCCGGGGAAGAACGCGATGCTGCCCATCAGCGAGCGCATGAACCTGCTGCAGAAAGCCATCGACGAGGATCCCGAGATCCCGCCGAACATCACGGTCGCATCGTGGTCGGTCGGTCTACTGGTCGATTACTGCACCGAGGTCGGGGCAACCGTCCTCGTCAAGGGACTCCGCTCGCAGATCGACGTCGCCTACGAGACTCCCATGGTGCTCATGAACCGGAGCCTTGCCGGCGTCGAAACCGTCTTCCTCCTGCCCGAACCGGGCCACGCGCACGTGTCGAGTTCGCTTGTGCGGCAGGTCGCCTCTCTCGGCGGCGACGTGAGCGACTATGTGCCGCCGGTTGTCGCAAAGTATCTCGACACCACTCGACCGGCCTAGCCGCACCGCCCGCTACTCCGCGGTCGGGGTCGGGGTCGGGGTCGACTGAGAGGCCTCACCCGAGACCGGCGACTGCGGGGTGTCGAAAGTCGTCCCCGGTACCTGCGCGGCCGCCGGTGCCGCAGGCATCTGCCCAGCCGCACGACGCGCCCTCCGCCGGTTTCCCGAGCGCACGAGCAGCACGATGACGAGAGCGATCACGGCGGCGATGACGAGCCACGGCAGCAGAATGCCGAGGAGCACCAGCGCGCCAGCGCCGACGACGGTGAGCGAGTGCAGTCCGGCGAGCAGGCCCTCCCAGAAGTTCGAGGGACCCCCTGGAAGTGCGCTGTTCGTCGTGAAGCTCACCCAAATGGTCGACTCGTCGACCTGATCCTCGAGCACGGTCAGTTGGGCCTTGAGGCTGTCGAGTTCCGCTTGGCGAGCGGCGAGCGCCGACTCCGCCTCGATCAACTCGCTCGTCGTCGCAGAACCGGCCATCAGCTCCGTGAGCCGTGCCACCGAGGTTTCGAGAGATTCCACTCGGGCCTGCAGGTCGACGTGCTGTGCGGTGACGTCCTCCGCGGAGCGGCTTTCGTCGAGTGTCTTTCCGAGATCCCCGAGTTCCCGGAACGCGTCGTTGAGCGTGCTCGACGGCACCCGGATCGTGAGGCTCGCACCCTCCGGGCCTCCTGTGCCCACATCACTGACCGTCTGCGACTGCACATAGCCTCCGAGGCGTTCCGCCACTTCGGTCGCTTGCTCCACCGCGTCCCTCGGGTCCTTCACCTCGATCGTGATACTGCCGGTGCTGATGACCGAGCGACCAGCCTCGGGAAGGGCGTCGGGCGAGATCTCCTGCGTGCCCGATGCGACCCTCTGGCTGGCGGCCTCGAGCGCACTCCCGTCGTGAGTGAGAGGGATGCTCGAGGATCCCTGCGCCGAGCAGGCGGCGAGCGGAACGAGCAGCAGGACTGCCGCGACACTTGCGGTGATCCTCGATTTCGTCGCTGTGGCAAATTGCATGATGTCTCCTGCTCTGAGTGAGGCGCCGGGGATTCGTGGCGTTGTCTGAGAATCATAGGATCCGCGCGTGGGCGGGGCGGGAATGCGGCCTGTGAATCAGGTGCGGGTTACGGAATTGATACCTCTTGCGCGGGTCAGGTGAATCGCAGGTGGATCGGCTAATCTATATCGGTGACCAGCATGCGCGTATACGAAGAGAACATTCGGGACATCTACAATCGTCCCGGTGAGATGCGCGAACGCGAACGCAGTTTCGAAGCCCCTGAAGCCTTCGGAGAGGCGCTGGCGTCGGTTCCGGCCGGCGAGCCGATCGATCTCGACGTGCGTTTGGAGTCGGTGCACGAGGGTGTCCTGGCCTCTGTGACGGCCAGGACGACGATGCATGCCCAGTGCGGTCGGTGCCTGAAAGATTTCACCGCACCATTCGAAGTCGAATTTCAAGAGCTTTTCGCGTATACTCCTACGGAGGCCGAAGAGTATGGGGTTCACGGTGATCACGTGAATCTTGAACCCCCGCTCCGAGACGCGGTAGTGCTTGCACTGCCGTTTCAGCCCGTGTGCCGCCCAGATTGCCCTGGTCTCGACCCTGAGACCGGCAAGATGCGCGATGCCGAGGCTGCAGCCGAGTCCAGTGCGGTCGATCCGCGATGGGCTGCGCTGGCCGGATTGCTGGCCGAAGAAGAAGACGTGAGCCGGCAGACCGGTTCAGAAAGCAAGTAGGAAAGAGAGCATCATGGCTGTTCCCAAGCGCAAGATGTCGCGTTCGAACACCCGCCACCGCCGTTCGGCGTGGAAGGCCGCAACGCCGAACCTGGTGAAGACCGTTGAGAACGGCCGCACCGTGTACAGCCTTCCCCACCGCGCACGCGTGGTCGAGGACTCGCAGGGCAACGCGTTGTTCCTCGAGTACAAGGGCCGCAAGGTAGCTGACGCCTGATCCGCTTGCACAGCACGTCGCGTGCTGTCGTGTTGGGTTCAGCAAGGCGTCGCCAAGTTCTATGAGGGAGCCGTCGGAATCACCTGCAGGTGAGGTCGGCGGCTTTCTTGCGCCATTCGGAGTGAGCGTCGATCCCGAGCTGCTGCAACTCGCGATGACCCACCGATCCTGGGCATATGAGAATGGTGGATCGCCGCACAACGAGCGACTCGAATTCCTCGGCGACTCCATTCTGGGACAAGCGGTGACGGTCAAACTCTTCACCGACTACCCTGATCTCTCGGAAGGCGAACTGTCGCGTCGACGAGCCGCGCTCGTGTCGAGCGTCGCCCTCGCCGAAGTCGCTCGCGGCATCGGCGTGGGCGACGAACTGCTGCTCGGCGTCGGGGAAGAGCGCAGCGGCGGGCGCGAGAAGGAATCCCTGCTCGCGGACGCTGTGGAAGCGATGATCGGAGCGGTCTACCTCTCGAGCGGTCCGGAGAGCGCTGCGGAGTTCGTGCGCAAACTCATCGAGCCGCTTCTCGCCGATCCCGAGCGATTCACCATCTCTCTTGACCCGAAGACCACGGTGCAGGAAGAGGCGGACGCCCGAGGGGTTCCCCGGCCCGCGTACGAGATCATCGGATCAGGACCGGATCACGACCGGCGATTCCATGCCACCGTCGAGCTCGACGGCGTGCGCGGTGAGGGCTCGGGGATCAGCAAGAAGGCCGCTGAGATCGCCGCCGCGCGAGAACTGGTCATGCGGCTGCGCGACCGGGGTGACCTGAAACACCGCAAGAGCCGCTGAGATGCCAGAGCTCCCCGAAGTCGAGGTGGTTCGAGCCGGGCTCGCTCCCGCGGTGGACGGTGCTCGAATCGCCGGTGTCGAAGTCAGGGACCTCCGCTCGCTGAGGCGTCATCGTCCGCAGGAGGGGGCAGATCCTGCCGCGGACTTCGAGCGCAGGCTTACCGGTGCTCGGCTCACCGAGCCCGTTCGACGCGGCAAGTTTCTGTGGATGCCGCTGCACCTCGCCGACGAGACCCGCGTCGGTGGCGAGCATCCGGCTGCTCTCGTCGAGCCACGATATGCGTTGCTCGCGCACCTCGGTATGAGCGGCCAAGTGCTTCTGCGCGCCCATGAGGCGCCGGACGATCGGCACGTTCGAGTCCGACTGTGGGTCGAACACCCCGACCACGGAGAGCTCCGCGTGGACTTCGCGGATCAGCGACTGTTCGGATCCCTCGCAGTGGATCCACTCGTTCCCACGGATGACGGCTTCGCCGCGGGACGAGGCAGTCTCCTGCCTGCGCTGCCGAGTCAGGCCGCGCACATCGCACGTGACCCGCTCGATCCAGCCTTCGACGATGCACGATTCGTCTCCTCGTTGCGCAGAAGATCGACCGGTGTGAAGCGGGCGCTGCTCGATCAGGGGCTCGTGAGCGGGGTTGGGAACATCTACGCCGACGAAGCGCTCTGGCGCTCGAGGCTGCACCCCGAGACGCTCGGATCTGCGCTCAGCAAGCGCAAGACCGTCGAACTCCTGACGCGAGTGCGTGAAGTATTCGCGCAAGCGCTCATCGAGGGCGGTACGAGCTTCGACGAGCAGTACGTCAACGTCAACGGCGAGGCGGGGTACTTCGCGCACTCGCTGAACGCCTACGGGCGCGGGGGAGAGGCGTGCCCGCGCTGCGGCTCGCCGATCAAGCGCGTCGCGTTCATGAACCGCTCATCCCACTTCTGCCCGAAATGCCAGCGGCGGCGTTGAGCGATGCCGACAAGCCTGCTGTCTGCCAGAGGGAGGGGAAGCGATGCAGTTCACGGCCTATGAGTCCTTTCTCGCGATCGTCGGAGACGGGGAGGGCGACCTCGGGCGCCCTCAGCCTGAAGCGCAGGGTGGTGAGTACGAGTCCGGAACGGCGATGCTCGGCTCCGAACGGTGGCGAGTGCGGACCGCGCGCGTGACTCCCAAGAAACCAGGGGCATTCGTAGCCGTGTGGATGCGTGACGAATCGGGTGACACCCGCCCGTTCGACACGGAGGACACGGTGAGTGGTCTCCTGGTGTTCGTCCGAGAGGGAGAGCGTTTCGGCGTCTTTCGCTTCACGTCCGCGCAACTCGACGCGCTCGGGGTGACCCGATCTGATCGGCATCCCGGCAAGCGAGGGTTTCGCGTGTACCCGAGTTGGAGCGAGAACCTGAATCGTCGAGCCGCACAGACGCAGGCAGCGCAGGCGTCGGCCTTCACGCTTCTGAGCGAGAGGACTCAGCCGGCCGGGGCCGCACTCTCTCCATGACGGGTGCTCACCCCCTGCACCAGCTGGCGCTCGCCTGGTGAACACTCCGCGACGCGAGAGAGTCGAGCCGCGGTGGTCCGCAAGGCACTCATGCGCGCCTCATCCGGGTCCGAGGGGTCATCGGTGAGCGGGTTCCCCGAGCGTTCTGATCAACGCCGCCGGGGGAGAACGCGACAAAGGCGCCGGGGCTCCAGCCGCTCAACTCGACGTGCTGCGGTTCTCCTCGATGATCACTTGCCTCAAGCCTGCCTGATGACCGCACGAATGATCCCGGCAAGCGCATCGGGACTGGTGAACGGGACGTCATGGGCCGATCCCGGAACGATTGCGAGTTCGCTTCCCGGGAGCGATTCGTGGGTGTGGCGAGCCGATCGCCGCATGAGGCCACGCTCATGTTCGCCGACCACGACCGTGACCCCACCGCTGAAGGCGCTCCACTCGGCGGGCAGCGTGAACCGGATATTCTCGGCGACGCTGTTGAGCAGGGTGTCGAGGGAGATGCGTGAGCTGTCTCGGATGTACTCGTCCATGAGAGGCTGAGGCACGCCGAGTTGTCGGGCCTGCGCACGCGCGAACCGCTCGTTCCGGGCGAGGGGCGAGGTCCACCGGAGGAGGGCGAGGGTCGCGCGCGGCATCGGTGCGGGTATCGTCTCACCGCTCACGACCACGGCGGTCCTCACAAGATCGGGGTGCATGCTCGCCAACAGAATCGCAAGTTGCGCGCCGAGCGAGAAGCCCACGACGTGCACGCCCGAAGGTGCACGCTGTCGAACGACTGCTGCGATCGCTGCGACAGCGGATTCGTGGCCCGTGTAAGTCTCCTCGAAGCTGGCCCCGTGTCCGGGGAGATCGGGAACGAGCGCCCCGACTGCTGGATCGAGGCGCGCTCTGAGTGGTTCCCACATCCAGCCGGATACACCGCCGCCGTGCAGGAACAGAATCGGCGGCTCTCCGTCGACGACTTCGAGATGCACCTGGCCAGCCTATCGGAGGGCGCGAGAACGATTGCCCGCCGCCTGCGGAACGGTTAGGCCGCCTCGTCTCAGCGACCTGTCACGCAGAGGAACAGCGCGGAGTGCGGGGATTCGTCCGAGGCGGAACTCCCTCATGGTCGGTCGACGGCGAACGCCAGATGCGGCATCTCGACCCCGCGGTAGCGCTTGATGAAGCGGCCGCGCACGGTCATGCCGAGCCGTATCGCCACATTCATGGACGGCAGATTGGTGTCGCGGATCTGTGCCCACACCCGTGGTGCGTCGAGCGTGGCGAACGCGTGGTCGCGGCAGGCGGAGGCCGCCTCGACTGCGAACCCCTGATGCCAGTGGTCGCGATTGAAGAGGTATCCGACTTCGATGACCTCTTCGCTCAGAATGTGCTGCCGGGTCAGGCCGCATTGTCCGATCATCTCGCCCGTGTCTCGCAGCACCGCGGCCCACAGGCCGAAGCCATCGTTCCGGTATCTCTCGAGCATGCGACACAGCCATGACACCACCATCTCCTCGTCGAAGGGCCCCTCGTAGGCGCGCATCGTCTCCGGATCCTGCAGCATCGATCGCAGCGCGGGCAGATCGTCTGCCGTCATCTCGCGAAGCGCCAGCAGGGGAGTGGTGAGCAGCATGTCACAATTATCTCCCCCAGGGCGTGCTGTGCCCGTGAACGTGCTCCGGCGGCGTCGGGATACGTCGCGCCCCGACCCGGCCGGGAAGCGGTCGCATCGCACGCCTCGTCTCCGAGCGACGGAGCGGCGCATGCATTCACGAACACGGCCGGAGAACGACCGTCTGTGACCTTCCGTAACGGCATGTTGCTCTTGGTGACGGAGTGTGTCTTTGATGCGAGCGCTCCTCCTCCCTTCTCGCTAGTTTTGCCGCATGACGACACTCACCGCTTCCACCGCCATCCCCGAAATCTCCGGCCAGGATCGTGCCGATCGCCTCAGTGCTGCAGGTGCCGCCTGGAGCGATCGCATCGACAGGAATCGATCCTCGTCGCAACTGACCTAT
Source organism: Leucobacter soli (assembly GCA_040394175.1). GTDB lineage: Bacteria > Actinomycetota > Actinomycetes > Actinomycetales > Microbacteriaceae > Leucobacter > Leucobacter soli_A. The sequence goes on from JBEBSS010000004.1 coordinate 21,763, forward strand.
CGCGTCGAGGGCGTAGGCGAGGGTGCCGTCGCAACCCGTCTGCGTGCGGGCGCGCATGAGTTCGTGATCGATGAGCCCGCGCCGCTCGCCGGAGACGATGTCGCGGCGAGCCCCGTCGAGTACGCTCTCGGTGCATTGATCGGCTGCCAGGTCGTGGTCTACCGCCTGTACGCGCAGGTCCTCGGAATTCAGGTCGATGACATCAAGGTCAGTGCGGAGGGTGACCTCGATGCGGCGCGACTCCTCGGCAAGGATCCCAGCGTGCGCCCCGGATTCAGCGACGTTCGGTTGCACATCGAGCTGATCGGTCCGGAGACTCAGGAACGGTATGAGGAGCTCCGCGACGCGGTCGACGTGAACTGCCCCGTGCTCGACCTCTTCGCGAACGTCACTCCGGTGACGGTGACTGTGGCGAAAGCCTGAATCGACGATCGCGGGACCTCGGGTTCGAGCCGTTCGGCTACCCGAGGTCTTGTCGTGCCGCTGGATCCTCGGCGAGCGTCGGGATTTCGAGGAGTTCGCCCCCGTGCGCCGCGAGGCAAGAGCGCACCCGATCCGCGAACAGTTCGAGACCCCGCGCGCTGAGCATGCCGTCGTGGGTGAGAAACGCACGCCGCGGAGCCGCGTCGAGCGTGAAGTCCATGACCTGCGCGATGCTCGACCAGGGTGACCCGATCGGTACACCGAGGATGTCTGCTGCGAAGGGCGGACGTGTCAGGGAGTCGCCGCCCCAGGCGAACGCCTCGTTCACCCGTACACCGACGTTCTCGATGACAGGAATGCTGGAGTGCAGCACTTCGTGGCGGCGTCCATAGAAATCGAGGGTGAAGAGGCCTGCCTCGACGCGTTCGCCCTCGTGTACGGGAATGGCTCCGACGATGCCGGCCCGGCTGAGCGCCTCGCTCGTGGCCGCAGTGGTGTAGATCGGGATCGAGGGTGCGACGTCGAGGATCGCCCGCACATGCTCGGGCGTCCAGTGGTCGGCGTGCTCGTGCGTGATCACGATGCCGTGCGGGCCTTCGGCGGATACGATCGCGGCCTCGATCTCCTCTGCCGAGGAGAAGTTGCCCGGATCGATGAACAGCGATGCCCCTTCCGATTCGAGGACGATTCCGGCGTGGGAGAGTCGAAAGCAGCGCATGCGGCAAGTCTAGGCAGCGGGGTTCTGGAGCGGAACCGGGGAACCGGACATCGACGCTCCGGAAATGACACGCCGCGTCCCGGAGGCCGATTTTGCGGATCCAGAAATCCTGTGGCAATATAGACGGGTTGCCAAGTTGCCGGTGAGAACCGGTTCGAAGCACACGGCCCCATCGTATAGCGGCCTAGTACGCCGCCCTCTCACGGCGGTAACGCGGGTTCGAATCCCGCTGGGGTCACAGTGAGAAACCCCCTCCGATCGGAGGGGGTTTCTTGTTCCATCCGGACACTTCCGAGAGCGGTATCCAACCTCCGGTACGTTGGTATCCGGAAAGGTGGTTCGATTCATGACTTACAGCGTTGCGGTTGCGGGTGCCTCGGGGTACGCAGGCGGAGAGCTCCTGCGCCTGCTTTCCGCGCATTCCGAGTTCGACGTGCGCACCGTGACGGGTCATTCGAGTGCGGGCGATCCTCTTATCGCGCATCAACCCCACCTCCGATCACTGGACCACCTCACGCTGCAGCCGACGACTCCGGACAGGCTCGATGGTCATGACGTCGTCTTCTTCGCACTTCCGCATGGCGCATCAGGGGAACTCACCGCCCGGCTGACCGACGTGAGACTCGCGGTCGACGCCGGCGCAGATCACCGGCTCCGCGACGGCCGGGACTGGGCGAAGTTCTACGGCGGTGAGCACCATGAACCCTGGGAATACGGTGTTCCAGAGTTGATGGTGCTCGGGGAACACGGCGAGCGTTCGAAGCAGCGCGAACTGCTTCGGGGAGCGACGAGGATCGCCGCGCCCGGCTGCAATGCGAGCACGGTGGCGCTGTCGCTCGCACCGGGAATCGCCGCTGGCGTTATCGAAGCCGACGACATCGTGAGTGTGCTCGCGGTCGGTCCGAGCGGTGCAGGCAAAGCGGCGAAGACGCATCTGCTCGGAGCCGAGCTGATGGGGACGGCGAATCCCTACGCAGTCGGCGGCACCCATCGTCACATCCCGGAGATCCAGCAGGCGCTGCGCGGTGCGGGTGCCGAGGATCCTCGCGTGAGCTTCACGCCCGTGCTCGTTCCGATGAGCCGCGGCATTCTGGCCACCTCGACCGCGAGGATCGCGCCCGGTGCGACCGCGGCGCAGGTGCGCGACGCATGGGTGAGCGCGTACGCAGGGGAGCGCTTCGTGCATGTGCTCCCGGAGGGCGTCTTCCCGCGGACGGCCGACACGCTCGGGGCGAACACCTGCCTCATGGGCGTTGCCGTGGACGAGCACACCGGCCGCGTCATCGTGGTCGCAGCCCTCGACAATCTTGCGAAGGGAACCGCGGGCGCTGCCATCCAGTCGGCGAACATCGCCCTCGGCATTCCTGAGCACACCGGACTCAGCATCGACGGCGTCGCCCCCTGAGCGACGCGAAGAACAGGAGCGACTCGTGACCGTCACCACCCCCAAAGGCTTCCGCTCGGCAGGCATTGCCGTCGGACTCAAGAGCACCGGCAAGCCCGACCTGGCGCTCGTCGTCAACGATGGGCCAGAGCAGGCGAGCGCAGTGGTCTTCACCGGCAATCGCGCGCAAGCCAATCCGGTTCTCTGGAGTCGGAGGGTTGCCGAGCGGGGCGAGGCGCACGCGATCATCTTGAACTCGGGCGGTGCCAATTGCTTCACAGGAGAGTTCGGCTACGAGACGACGCGGCTCACTGCTGAGGCAGTGGCCCGCGAACTGGGCGATCCTCACGCCGAGCGCGTTCTGGTCTGCTCCACGGGCCTCATCGGCAGCGGCGACCAGACCTTCCGCGACAAGATCGTGAACGGCGTGCCCGCGCTCGTGGCTGCCCTCAGCGATGATGACGCGACTGCGCCAGCGGCGATCCTCACCACGGACTCCGTCGAGAAGACGGCGAGCTACGCAAGCGACGCGGGGTGGGTCATTGGTGCGATGGCGAAGGGCGCTGGAATGCTCGCGCCGGGCCTCGCGACGATGCTCGTCGTGATCACGACCGATGCGCAGCTCGACAGCGCGGGTCTCGATCGTGCGCTGCGAGGGGCCACCGCTAGCAGCTTCGATCGGCTCGACAGCGATGGGTGCATGTCGACGAATGATCAGGTGTCCCTTCTCGCGAGCGGTGCGAGCGGAGTCGCGCCCGATGCGGAGGAGTTCGCGCGAGCCCTCGCCGAGGTCTGCGACAGCCTTTCCGCTCAGCTCCAGGCCGATGCCGAGGGTGCGAGCCACGATATCGACATCGAGGTCACGGGGGCCGTGAGTGTCGAGGAGGCTGTCGAGGTCGGCCGTTCCGTGGCTCGGAACAACCTCTTCAAGGCGGCGATCTTCGGGAACGATCCCAACTGGGGCCGCGTGCTTGCCGCTATCGGGACGACTCGCGCCGCCTTCGATCCGTACGCGGTCGACGTCAGCTTCAACGGCGTGCGCCTCTGCCATGCGGGAGGTCCGGATCGCCCGGTCGGCGAGTGCGACCTGACCCCGCGCAAGACGCACGTGCTGATCGAGCTCTTCGCCGGCGATTCCACCGCGACCGTGCGTACGAATGACCTCACGCACAACTATGTGCACGAAAACTCGGCATATTCTTCCTAGATACCGCGCGGTGAGCGCGACCCGATACGAGGAGCTCCAGCTATGAGGAACACGACGAGCACGGTGACGCACGAGGAAGCAGCGACCAAGACCGAGGTGCTGGTCGAGGCATTGCCGTGGCTCAAGAAGTTCCGCGACTGCATCATGGTCATCAAGTTCGGAGGCAACGCGATGATCAACGAGGATCTGCTGCGCGCGTTCGCCGAGGACGTCGTGTATCTGCGGCTCGCCGGTATCCGTCCGGTGGTGGTGCACGGCGGCGGACCTCAGATCAGCGACATGCTGAAGCGCCTCGATATCCAGAGCGAGTTCCGCGGCGGATATCGGGTGACCACTCCGGAGGCGATGGAGGTGGTTCGAATGGTGCTCACGGGAAAGGTCAACCCGGAGCTCGTCGAGCAGATCAACGCGCACGGACCGTTCGCCGCGGGCACCACGGGTGAGGACGCCGGTCTCTTCATCGGTCGCCGCCGGGACCCCGTGGAGGTGGACGGGGAACTCGTCGACCTCGGCCTCGTCGGAGATGTGGTCGGGGTGCGGACCGAGCCGGTGCTCTCGATGATCGAAGCCGGGTTGATCCCCGTGATAGCTGGCATCGCGCCCGACAAGGACCATCCGGGCGAGTCGCTGAACATCAACGCCGATGCCGCGGCCGGTGCGCTGGCAACCGCGCTCGGCGCCGAGAAACTGGTGATCCTGACCGACGTCGCCGGTCTGTATTCGAACTGGCCAGATCAGGACTCGCTGGTGTCGAGTATCACCGCCGACGATCTCGAGGCGATGCTGCCGGATCTCGAGTCCGGGATGATCCCGAAGATGCGTGCCTGCCTGGATGCGGTGCGCAGCGGGGTGCAGAAGGCGGCCATCATCGACGGTCGCGAACCGCACTCGGTGCTGCTCGAGATCTTCACCGCTCGGGGCATCGGAACCGAGGTGACGCAGTGACTCGTCTGGCGTGGAGCCTTCCCCCGGGCGCGGTTCGCGTTCGAGGATAGTCGGGAGCGCGCGGGTGGACATGACCGTCCTATCGCCTGCGCTGCTGTGCGACGTCGCAGCCCACGCGGTGTTCGCCGCTGTCGGCGGAGCGCTGGTGATCTTCGACCTGCGCGCGCATCGACTGCCCAACAAGCTTCTCGCCTGGGGGACGTGCGGCACTCTCGCCCTGCTGGTGCTGTGCGCGGTGCTGGCGGGCGAGACCGAGGCGTCACCCTCGTGGATCCCGCTGCTCGGGGCTGTCGGCGCCGGAGTGCTCTACGGTGGGGTGCTGCTGGTGAGCTGGTATGCCGCCCCGGCTGCCGTGGGAGCTGGAGACGTGAAGCTCGCCCCGTTGATCGGTCTCATGTCGGGGTGGAGCGGCCTCTGGATTGCTGGCCTCTGGGTGCCGCTCTTCATCGGCGTGTTCGGAATCGCTGCGGGGCTCGCGAGCCGCGCGCGAGGGCGCGCGGACTTCGCCTTCGGGCCGGTGATGATCGGAGCGTGCTGGCTGGGCATCATCCTGTCGGGAGTAGGATGGATCGGGTAACCGCAGACCAGAGAGGCGTTGATCGTGACGTATGTGATCGCACTTCCGTGCGTGGACGTGAAGGATCGCGCCTGCATCGACGAATGCCCGGTGGATTGCATCTACGAGGGGGAGCGGATGCTCTACATCCACCCCGACGAGTGCGTCGACTGCGGGGCATGCGAGCCCGTCTGCCCGGTCGAGGCGATCTATTACGAGGACGATCTGCCCGAGGTCTGGGCGGACTACTACAAAGCCAACGTCGAGTTCTTCGATGAAATCGGCTCACCAGGCGGTGCGGCCAAGGTCGGCGAATACGACTTCGACCACCCGCTGGTCGCCGCGCTGCCGAGACTCGGCGAGTGACGCGCAATGCGTGAATCGCTGCCGGACTACCCCTGGGACGCGATGGCGCCCTTCGCCGCGCGTGCGGGGAAGCATCCGCGCGGAGCCGTGAACCTGTCGATCGGTTCGCCCGTCGACCCGACGCCGCTGTCCGTGCGCGACGCGCTCGCCGCTGCGACTGAGTCGCACTCGTATCCGGCGACGGCCGGCACACCGGAGCTTCGGGCGGCGATCGCCGCCTGGTACCTGCGCAGACGCGGCGTGACGGTGGCACCCGACGCGGTACTGCCAACCGTGGGATCGAAGGAACTCGTCGCGCTGCTGCCGATGCTTCTCGGCCTTGGCCCGGGAGAAGCCGTAGTGTTTCCCCGTGTGGCCTATCCCTCGTACGCGATGGGTGCGGCACTTGTCGGGGCGGAGGCGATCGCGGCGGACGACCCCGCCGAGTGGCCCGCGCACACCAGGCTGGTGTGGGTGAACTCGCCGGGCAACCCTGACGGTCGCGTGCTCGGACTCGAGGAGATGCGCGCTGCGGTCGCGCGAGCGAGAGCGCTCGGTGCGGTCATCGTGGGCGATGAATGCTACGCCGAGTTCGGCTGGGATGCGCCCTGGGACGAGACGCCGATCCCGTCGTTGCTCGATCCCCGAGTGGTGGGCGAGGATCATCGCGACGTGCTGGCGATCTACTCCCTGAGCAAGCAGTCGAACCTGGCCGGATACCGGGCGGCGTTTCTCGCGGGCGATCCCGGTCTCGTGGACAGGCTGCTCACGGTGCGCAAGCATGCCGGCCTTATTGTCCCCGGCCCGGTGCAGCAGGCGATGGTCGCGGCCCTTTCGGATGCGACGCATGTCGAGGAGCAGCGTGCCCGCTACCGAACGCGCCGGGCGATATTGCGACCGGCGCTGGAAGCCGCCGGATACCGAATCGAGGGGAGCGAGGCCGGGCTCTACCTCTGGGCCACCCGTGATCTCGATGCGTGGCAGAGCATCGGAGAACTCGCGGATCTCGGCATTCTCGCGGGCCCGGGACACTTCTATGGCGAGCACTCGCCCCTGCACGTGCGACTCGCGTTGACCGCGAGCGATGCCGATATCGAGGAGGCTGCCGGGCGGCTCCTGCACCACGCGGCATCGCTCGGCTGAGCGAGGTGCGGCCCCCGAGTTCTGCGCGGTGAAGCGGCCAACGATACTCGCCTGAAAAATCGCGATTATTTCGATATCGAGATAAATTTCACTACTGCAACTGGTGTCGCAGGGCCTGTTGCACGCTTCTGAAGGGCTAAGCTGAAGAGTATCGCCTTCAACAGAGGCGGTAATTACTGCACCGACTCACGAGGAGGCAACGTGACCGAATCGACGCAGGGACAGACCGCAAGGCTGACTGTAGCTGGACGCGAGGCAGAGCTGCCCGTGCTGACCGCGACCGACGGCAACCCAGCTATCGACGTCAGCGCGCTGACTCGCCAGACCGGTTACACCGCGCTCGACTACGGTTACGTGAACACCGCCTCGACGAAGTCGGCGATCACCTACATCGACGGCGATCAGGGCATCCTGCGCTACCGCGGTTACCCGATCGAAGAACTCGCGGCGAAGTCGAGTTTTCTCGAGGTCGCCTATCTGCTGATCTACGGCGAACTGCCGACTGCTGACGAGCTCGCCGCATTCGACGGCGAGATCCGCAGGCACACGCTGCTGCATGAGGACATGCGCTACTACTTCGAAGGCGTGCCGCATACCGCGCACCCGATGGCGGTCCTCTCCGGTGGCCTGCAGACGATGTCGACCTACTACGAGGACTCGCTCGACACCTCGGTCGAGGAGTTCGTGCATGTCAACACGATCCGTCTGCTCGCGAAGCTGCCGGTGCTGGCCGCGTATGCGCACAAGAAGACGATCGGTCAGGCGTTCCTGTACCCCGACAACAATCTCAGCTTCGTCGAGAACTTCCTGCGCCTCAACTTCGGCAACCGCGCAGAAGACTACGTACTCAATCCCGTGCTGGTCGATGCGCTCGACAAGCTCCTGATCCTGCATGCCGACCACGAGCAGAACGCCTCGACTTCGACCGTTCGTCTCGTCGGTTCGACCGGCGCCAACATGTTCTCCTCGGTCTCCGCGGGTATCAACGCGCTTTCGGGTCCGCTGCACGGCGGCGCGAACGAGGCAGTGCTCGACATGCTCGGCCAGATTCAGGAGAGCGGCCAGGGCGTGGAGGCCTTCGTCGAGAAGGTCAAGAAGAAGGAGGCGGGGGTCAAACTGATGGGCTTTGGCCACCGCGTCTACAAGAACTACGATCCCCGTGCGCGTATCGTTCGCGAGAGCGCGAGCAAGGTGCTCGATGAGCTCGGCGTGAATGATCCGCTGCTCGCACTGGCCCAGGAACTGGAGCAGATCGCGCTCGAGGACGACTACTTCAAGGAGCGCAAGCTCTATCCCAACGTGGATTTCTACACGGGCGTGATCTATAAGGCGATGGGCTTTCCCACCCGCATGTTCACGGTGCTCTTCGCGATCGGCCGCCTACCCGGTTGGATCGCGCAGTGGCGCGAGGCTCGGGAAGACCCGCAGACGAAGATCGGTCGTCCGCAGCAGCTCTACATCGGGAGCGCAGAGCGCCACCTCAACCGATAGCGTCGACGGTGCCCGCGTGCTTCCCGAGAGGCATGTGTCACGAAGGTGCCGCTCCTGCTCGCGAAGCGTACCTTCGTGACATTTCCTCTCTGCCCGTGGGCGAGCATCGGAGAAGGACCGGATCGCTGATCGGGTCCTTCTCCGATCGCCTGCGTCTCGCTATGCGTGCAGTGCCTCGTTCAGAGTGATGCCGGTGCCGCGGCGAGGAATGACCTCGACCGCGCCGCTGGTCGAGTTCCTGCGGAAGAGCAGGTTCGGCAGCCCCGAGAGTTCGAGCGCCTTGACCGACCTCGGTGCATTCGACTCGGCGGTTCCCTGCGGCAGATGCACCTTCGTGCCCGCGGTCACATACAGTCCGGCTTCGACGACGCAGTCGTCTCCGACCGAGATGCCGACGCCGGCGTTGGCGCCGAGCAGGGCTCGCTCTCCGATCGAGATCCGCTGGGTCCCGCCCCCCGAGAGCGTGCCCATGATCGAGGCGCCACCCCCGATGTCGCTGCCATCGCCAACGACGACGCCCTGCGAGATGCGACCCTCGACCATCGAGGCGCCGAGCGTGCCCGCATTGAAATTCACGAAGCCCTCGTGCATGACCGTCGTGCCTGGTGCGAGGTGCGCTCCGAGACGCACCCGGGAGGTATCGGCGATGCGCACTCCCTCGGGGACGACGTAGTCCGTCAGCCGCGGAAACTTGTCGAGTCCGATCGCCGAGATGCCGTTGCGCTTGAGTGCGAAGAGCTGCTCGGCATAGTCCGAGGGAAGCATCGGCCCCGAAGTCGTCCAGACAATGTTCGGCAGCACCGCGAAGATGCCGTCGAGGTTCAGCTCATTGGGGCGCACCAGACAGTGCGACAGCAGGTGCAGTCGCAGGTAGGCGTCCTCGGTGCTTGCCGGTGCGGCGTCGAGATCGATCTCGACGCTCACCGCGTTGATCGCGACCCTGCGGTATTCGTCGTGCCCCTGCTGCGCCAGCAGTTCCGCGGGCAGCGCGTGATTCGCCTCCCGGGCGCCGAGTTGGGGCGAGGGGAACCAGGCATCGAGGGTGGTCTCATCGGAGGCGACTGTGGCGAGCCCATCGGCCCACGCAATGCGTGAATTGCTCATGCGTCTAGGGTAGTAGGGTGAGCAACCCAACAGACACCGTTGTGCTGGATCCGAGCGACCCGGTTGAACTGACGAGGCAATTGTGCAATATCGCATCCGTCTCGGGAGCGGAAACGAGGATCGCCGACGCGATCGAAGCGCTGCTGCGGAACGCCTCGCACCTCACCGTCTTTCGGGACGGCGACACGCTGATCGCCCGCACCGAACTGGGGCGCGCCCGTCGTGTGGTGATCGCCGGTCACATCGACACCGTCCCCATCAATGCGAACCTCCCCGTGCGGGATATCCTCGATGAGTCGGGGGAAGCGTACATCTGGGGGCGAGGAACCGTCGATATGAAGGCGGGCGCGGCGGTGCAGCTCTCGCTTGCACTCGAACTCGTCGCGCCCGTCCACGACGTGACCTGGGTGTGGTATGACCACGAGGAGGTCGCGAGCGAGCTGAACGGTCTGGGGCGGGCGCTCCGTCACCACCCTGAGCTGTTCGACGCCGACTTCGCGATTCTCTGCGAGCCGACTGACGGCGCGATCGAGGGCGGTTGCAACGGAACCATGCGCGCGCGTGTGAGCATGCACGGCAAGCGGGCGCACTCGGCGCGCAGTTGGATGGGGGTGAACGCGATTCACCGCGCTGGAGCTCTGCTGCAGCGTCTCGCCGACTTCGAGGCGCCGACCGTACTCGTCGACGGTCTGGAGTATCGCGAGGGACTCAGCGCGGTGCGAGTGGCCGGAGGGGTCGCGGGCAACGTGATTCCCGATCGTTGCGACATCGAGGTGAACTATCGCTTCGCGCCCAATCGCAACACCGGTCAGGCAGCGCAGTTCCTGCGAGACTTCTTCTCCGATGCGGACGAGGTCGAGATCGTGGATCAAGCGGAGGGGGCCCGTCCGGGCCTCGACGCAGAGTTCGCTCAGGGGTTCGTGCAGGCAGTCGGGGCTGAGCCGAGAGCCAAGGTGGGTTGGACTGACGTCGCACGCTTCTCGTCGTTGGGCATCCCGGCAGTGAACTTCGGGCCGGGGGATCCCTCTCTCGCGCATGCAGATGATGAACGAGTCGCCGTCGCTCAGATCGTGAGTGCCGCCGAATCCCTGCGTCACTGGCTGCAATCTGAGCCCAACTAGTTCGTGAGACGGTCGTTCTGCCCGATAGAATGGTATAGGTAGGCTCACATAGAGGAGAAGCAATGGCTGCAATGAAACCCCGGACCGGCGATGGACCCATGGAAGCGGTGCGCGAGACTCGCGTGATCGTGGTTCGCGTGCCGCTCGAGGGCGGGGGCCGCCTGGTCGTCTCGGTGAACGACGCAGAGGCGACCGAGTTGAGAGATGTCCTGAACGCTGTGCTCGACGGCTGAGCAGCGTGATTCGTGAATACAGAGAACCCCCGCCGGATCCGGCGGGGGTTCTCTGCTTCTCAGTGCACTTCCTCAGTCCTTGAGGCGCGTGAGCATCAGCAGGCCGTCACCCGCGGGCGAGAGGACCGGGGCGATCGCCGGTGACTCGGACACGGTCGCCAGGAGGTCTCGCAGATTCTGCGTGTGCTCGTCTCGGGCAGCGGGGTCGGTGACCTTGCCGTGCGCAAAGGCGCTCGGGATCAGGATCGTGCCTCCTGCGCGAACGACGAGCAGGGCCTGCTCCACGTATTCGAGCAGTCTGCCCGGATCCGCGTCGAGCAGCACGATATCGTAGGCCCCGAGATTCAGACGGGAGAGCACCTGCGAGGCATCGCCCTCGATCAGTCGGAGCTGCGCGTTCGGCACGCCTGCTTCGGCGAAGATCGCGCGAGCGTGACGCATATGCTCTGGGTCGATCTCGATCGAAGTCAAGGTGGCCTCGGGCGCATAGCGCATGAGCGCGAGTCCGCTCACTCCGACGCCGGTCCCGACCTCGCAGATCGAGGTGGAAGCGGTTGCAGCCACGAGTCCGGACAGCTGCGCCGCGACGGCTCGGCTGACCGGCTCGATGCCGAACTCGAGCGAGAATCTGCGTGCCTGCACCTGGGCATCGCTCTCGTTCGGATACTGTTCGGCGTATTGCCAATTGCGTTCGAGCCGACTCAAGGTTCCTCCGAGTTTCAGGCGATCTGACTGAGATCAGGGTACAAGCTTTGGGCCGGTACGCCCCGGTGGCGCGCGGTGCAAGCCGCGCAGGCGAACGCGCTACGATAAGCAACATGGGTTTCGGCGGTCTGACTTTCGACAAGATTTTCATCATCTTGTTGATCGCGCTGTTCGTCGTCGGTCCCGAGAAGCTCCCGGGGTACGCGAAGCGCCTCGGTGAGCTGGTCCGATCGGTGAAGCGAATGGCCGACGGCGCGAAGGATCGCCTGCGGGATGAGATGGGCCCCGAGTTCGACGACGTCGATTGGAAGCAGCTCGATCCTCGACAGTACGATCCTCGTCGCATCATCCGAGACGCACTGCTCGAGGACGAGAAAGAGGCCCAGGCGGAAGCGCGCAAGGCGAAGGCCATGGAGGCCGCTCAGGCCCGTCGGGAACGGGTGCAAGCACGCGCTGCAGAGTCCACCGCCGGTGTCGTGGCGGCGGCCGGCGCCGCAGCGCTCGCCTCTGCCGCCACTGGCGCGGAAGCGAACGCCTCACGTTCGGCGGGCGCAGACGCGGTGCGCTTCAACTACGACGACGAGGCGACCTGAGGGTCGGCGGCTCATCGAGCCTGAGCGGGAGTGCGACTCCTGAGAGACCTCGCGGCCGGGAAGCGAGTCGAGCAGCGATGTGCGCGAGTTCGACGGATGCCGGGTCGTCGACCGCGGTCAGCACCGCTGGCGCGCCCTCGTCTCCGCGCTCGCGAAACGTGGGGCTCAGCGGAATCGAACCGAGCAGTGGGACCGCTTCCGCTTGGTCTGCCGAGAGCCGGTCGGCGACGACTTGGCCGCCCCCCGTGCCGAAGAGATCGAGCACCGTGCCGTCGGCCTGAACCAGGCCGGACATGTTCTCGATCACGCCGATCACGCGCTGTCCGGTTTGCCTGGCCACGAGGGCGCTCCGAACCGCGACATCGGCCGCAGCCGGCTGCGGAGTGGTGACGACGACGACCTCGGCCTGGGGGAGAAGCTGGCCGACGCTGATCGCGACATCGCCGGTGCCCGGAGGGAGATCCAGGAGGAGGACGTCGAGGTCACCGAACCAGACGTCGCGGAGGAACTGCTCGATCGTCCGGTGCAGCATCGGCCCACGCCAGGAGACGGCGGTAGTGCGAGGATCCTTGTCGCCGAGAAACATGCCGATCGAGATCACCTTGACCCCGTGAGCGACTGGAGGCAGCATGAGATCGTCGACACGGGTGGGCTGATCGACCCGGCCCTCTCGGGAGAGTCCCATGAGCGCCGGGATCGAGAACCCGAAGATATCGGCGTCGATTATGCCGACATTGAGCCCCTGCGCGGCGAACGCGACCGCCAGATTCGCAGTGACGCTCGATTTGCCGACGCCGCCCTTCCCACTCGTCACCGCGATCACCCGCGTGAGCGATTCACGATCGAACTGCGGCCGGCGCGTCGCACCGCTGCCGCGGACCGTCTCGATGAACGCCTGCCGCTCGGCAGGGCTCATCACGTCGACCACTACCTTCGCATCGGTGACCCCTGATGCTTGGAGTGCCGCTTCGAGGGTGTCCGCTTCGAGACGACGAGCAGCGGGGCAACCCGCGATCGTCAGCGAGATGGCGACGGTCGCGAGTCCCTGCTCGGTCACCTCTACCCCGCGCACCATTCCGAGCTCGGTGATGGGGCGCATGATCTCGGGATCTCGCACGCTCTCGAGCGCGCGCCAGACGGACTGCTCAGCTTCGGTCGGCACGAGGATGCTTCTTCGCGGGGCCTGACTCGTGGACCCTCTCGATGTCATCGATCGCCGCCGTCGCCGCCTCTTCCGCAGTCTCAGCATCGGACTCGGCGAGGTCGGCGAGCAGCGCGCGCAGCTCGGCCCGGACAAAATCACGATCTGGGAGGTCCTTGATGGCGAGTCGAAGCGCAACGACTTCGCGCGCAAGGAACTCGGTGTCCGCAAGATTCCGCTCGGCCCGCTGCCGATCCTGCTCGATCTGCACCCGGTCGCGGTCGTCCTGCCGGTTCTGGGCGAGCAGGATCATCGGAGCGGCGTACGAAGCCTGCAGCGAGAGGATCAGGGTGAGCGCGGTGAAGCCGAGCGCCGCGGAGTCGAAGCGCCACTCCTCGGGGCCCAGCGTGTTCCAGACGAGCCAGGCGATGCAGAACAGCGACAGCACGAGTAGAAACCACGGGGTGCCCATTCCGCGGGCGATGCCCTCGGTCCAGCGCCCGAACACCTCGTTGCCCGACCCGCTTTCGCCGTCGCCGAAGCTCAGACCGAAGCGGCGACGTCTGCTCGGCGCCTGCTGAGGCGCGTCGAAATCTTCCTTGCGGCGGAATGCGCTCACTGCTGGCCCTCCGCGTCGTCATCGGCATGGCGCCAGTCGTCGGGCAGAAGATGATCGAGCACATCGTCGACCGTGACGACTCCCACGAGCTGATGACTGTGATCGACCACTGGAAGCGCGACCATGTCGTAGCTCGCGAGGCGACGCGCGACCTCAGCAGTGCTCGCGTGCACCGGGACTGCCTCGACCTCGGTGTCGAGGAGGGCCGAGAGGCGCTCATGCGGGGGGAACCGCAGCATTCGCTGAAAATGGGCCATGCCGAGATACTCTCCGGTCGGCGTCTCGTACGGAGGATGTGTCACATACACCGCAGAGGCCATCGCCACCGGAACCTCGCTGCGACGGATCATCGCCAGACCCTCGGCCACGCTCGACTCGGCGGAGAGCACGATCGGGGACGGGCTCATCAGGCCGCCTGCCGTGTCCGGCGCGTACTCGAGCAGACGGCGCACGTCTTCGGCCTCTTCTGGCTCCATGAGTTCGAGCAGCTGCTCACCCTGGGCGGTGGGGAGGGCGGAGATGAGGTCGGCTGCGTCGTCGGCCTCCATCTGGTCGAGCACGTCGGCCGCGCGGTCCCGCGGGAGTTGGGCGAGCAGGGCCAGCTGGTCGCCCTCGATCATCTCCTCGAGCGCATCGGCCACGCGGTCGTCCGGGAGCTCGCCGACGACTTCGATCATTCGTGCGTCGGGTAGCTCGAGCAGCGCCTCGGCGAGGTCGGCGGGCTTGAGATCGACCATCGTCTGGATCAGCAGCTCAGCGGAGTGATGACCCGATCCTTCGCTCTCCCTGCGCACCTCGTTCCAGCCGACGGTTCGAGAGTCTCCCTTCGCGAAGGGAGCCGCGGGTTTCGGCAGGCGAACGAAGAACTGGCTCACGACCCACTCGCCCGCGCGTGTGCGATCGATCGCCGCGTCTTCGATCCGGGCTCTCAGGCTGCCCTCGACCAGACGCACTTCCTGGCCGATCATCTCCGCGAGGATGCGCGTCTCGCCTCCTCGCTGTTCGAAGCGGCGAACATTGATGAGGCCGGTCATGATGATCTGGCCGGATCCCATGGAGGTCACCCTCCCGATCGGTACGAAGACGCGTCGCTTTCCGGGGATCTCGACGATCAGGCCGACGACTCTGGGTGCCGCTTGCGCACGGTACACCACCAGGACATCTCGCAGTTTCCCAATGCGTTCACCGGCAGGATCGAATACCCCGCGCCCAGCGAGGCGACCGACGAAGACCCTTGAGCTGCTCACACAACAAGAGTATCGGGAACAGTGGCAGAATCGGGGGTATGAGCAATAGCAACCCCACGGCGATGCGCCGCATGCCTCAGATGCCTGAGCTGCCGAAGGGCGAGGTCATTTCGACCTACGATCACTACGTCGATGCAATGCAAGCAGTCGACCGCCTCGCCAGAGCGAATTTCCCGGTCAATGCCGTCTCGATCCTCGGGAACGATGTGCGCAGCGTCGAACGAGTCACCGGCAAACTCAGCTACGCGAGGGTCGCGCTGATGGGAGCGCTCTCAGGTGCCTATCTCGGCCTCTTCCTCGGTCTGCTGCTCTTTCTCTTCCAACCGGACAATGAAGGCATCGCAGGGCTCTTCATCGCGGCGATTGTGATCGGTGCGGGGTTTGGCATGCTGTTCGGCGTGCTCTCGTACGCGATGAACCGCAACCGTCGGGACTTCTCCTCGGTCATGCAGTTCGTCGCGACCAGATATGACCTCATCACCAGCCAAGAACTCGTCCATGAGGCACGGCGCATCCTCTCGGAACCGATCGAGAGCTAACCCCGGCTCCGGTGCCTGGTCTCCCGGTTCCCGCGCGTATCTCCATTTCTCAACCCGTTGACAGAAGCGGAGGGAAATGCTCGACTGACATTCTCAGCTCGAACGGGGAACGATGATGAACGAACGAACGACGGTGTCGACCACCGAAGCGGGCGAAACGCCCAGCTTCTATTCGCAACTCCGGTCGCTTCGATTGAGTCCGTTCAAGGTGGGGCTCTTCGGCACGCTCGGTGTGCTCGTCGCGTTGCTCATCGGAGCGATCGTCGGGCACCTGGCGACGGTGCTGATCTACATCGGCGTTGCGCTGTTCCTGTCGCTCGGGCTGGACCCCGTGGTGTCCCTTCTGGAGCGGAAGCTGCCCAGGCCGGCAGCGGTGACCGCGGTGGTCCTCGGAGTGATCCTCCTGTTCGCCGGGATCATGTTCGCGATCATCCCAGTGCTCATCAGTCAGGTCTCGACGCTTGTGAAGGATGCGCCGAAAATGGTGGAGGACTTCACGAACAGTCCCTGGTTCCTCCAGTTCACCTCCCAGTACGGTGATTCCGTCGACAAGGCGATTCAAGGCGGAGTCGATTTCATCGAGGATCCGAACAACCTGACTCAGATCGGAGGAGGATTGCTCGCCGTCGGTGCGGGCATCGCCGGCGGCGTGACCGGGGTGATGATCGTACTGATCCTGACGCTGTATTTCATGGCTTCTCTGCGGGCGATGAAGCGCGTCGCGGCACGTTTCGTCCCCGCCTACGGACGTCCCCGGTTCTCCGAGCTCTTGGAGGACGTCTCGGGAGCCGTCGGCAGATACGTCATCGGGCAGGTAAGCCTCGCCACGATCAACGGGGTGCTGAGCCTGGTGTTCCTCAGCATCATCGGGGCGCCGATGCCTGCGTTGCTCGCGCTGATCGCGTTCGTCGGATCGCTCATCCCACTGGTCGGAACCCTGAGCGGTTCGATCATCAACACGCTGCTCTGCTTCTTCGTCTCTCCGATGACCGCGCTCTTCGCCGGAATCTACTACCTCGTCTACATGCAGATCGAAGCGTACGTGATCAGCCCGCGGATCATGAACAAGGCGGTCGCCGTTCCGGGTGCCATCGTCGTCATCGCGGCTGTCGGCGGCGGAAGCCTCGGCGGGGTGCTCGGCGCGCTCGTGGCGATCCCCGTTACTGCGAGCGCCATCATCATCATCCAGAAGGTGCTGTTTCCGGCGCAGGACGCAAAAGTGGCTCCGCCCTCCGGCACGGGCCAGAGCGGTCGGTGATCACCCCCCCCCTGAGCGTCAGCCGCTCATCCTGAGTACTCGACACCCGGGTCCGCTCATCGGTGACGGGGCCCGTCGTCGCTCACTCGCTCCCGCTCGACTACGCGTCTGGGAAGTGCGCCGCGAGACGAAACTCCTGCGGCGGATCGGCGATCCCGAGCGAGGCGTCCGCAAGCACCCGCCCGATCGCGGGAACGAACTTGAATCCCTGACCCGAGAAGCCGGCGCCAACCGTGATCGGGCCGCTGCGATCGAGTATGAAGTGCTCAGAGGGGGTGAGCGTATAGGTGCAGCTGATCTCAACGGCGCTGTCGGGATCCAACCCGGGGAACCATTCGGCGACGTACTCGTGCAGTTGCGCGCGGGCCTCGTCGGGCGAGCGGAACCTGCGGTGATCGGGATCCACCTCGTCACCCGTCGCGTGAAAGCCGACTTTCATGCCCTCGCCCGGCGTGAGCATGCCGTAGACATTCCCTCGATACCCGGTTTGCCGATGCTCCGGTTGGAAGTGGTTGAAGGAAGGCCAGTCTGCCTCGACGTAGGGTGCATGGATCGCGAAGTGCGCCGGGTGTTCCTCGGTGACGCGAAGCGGCGGGAGTTCGACGAGTCCTTCGAGGAGCGATGCACTCCAGGCGCCGGCGGTCACGACCACGCCCCCCGCCTCGAACTCGATGCGCTCGCCGTCGGGGGAGTCGGCGATGACACGCGCTCCCCGTTCGTCGGCGGTGATCCCGATCACTCGATGCTCGTAGCGCAGCTCGGCTCCGAGCGAGCGGGAGAGCCGATCGAGCGTGCGGAGCGTCGTTGCGGCGGAGATCCGTCCGGCGTCGCGGTTCACGAGAACCGCGCCCTCGAAGCGCATCCCGGACCAGCGTCGCGCTGCCTCGTCGGGTTCGATCAGCTCGCACGCCGCGCCTCGCGCGGTCAGCGAGGCATGCGCTGCGCGGACTCGGTCGGGATCGCCGTGACTGACGAGCCCACCCAGGCTGAGCAACTGCGCTCCCGAGGCCGCCTCGAGCTCACGCCACAGGCCCAGCGCCTCGTCGTACAGATCGAGGAAGTGTGTCTGAGCGTACGCATTGTTCATGTTGCGGGTTGCGCCGTGCGATGCCCCTCGGGTGTGCCCGGGGGCGAAGCGCTCCAGAAGGAGCACGCGCTGCCCGCGCGACGCCAGTTGCCAGGTCGTCGCGAGGCCCATCGCTCCGCCCCCGACGACGATTCGGTCATATCGATTGGTCACACGTGCTCCTTGAATTGAGGGATGTCTGAGGCGGCGCTCGCGTTCGCGGGGACCGAGAGGTGCGCGAGGAGTGCGGAAACCGCAGAGTCGATCTCTCGCAGGACGGTGGATCCTGCGTCGGGGATCGGCGCGATAATGGTGAAGCGTCGGAGTTCTTCGTGCAGCGGCCCGACGGAGTGCAACCCCGGGACTGGCGCACCGTCTCGGCCGATGAGTGCACTGTCTGCCGGGGCGATTTCGAGCGTTGGCCGGTCCCGCGACCCCGGCCAGACTCGAGCCAATCCGAGATCGGTGAGCGAACGCAGCAGGGGGTCCTCGACCCGGAGCGGGTCAGGGAGATCGAGCCGTGCCTCGACGACGCGGTCGATCGGGACGCCCTGTTCGGCGACTTGGGCGCTGCGCGCATGTCGTCTGCCGCCCGCTTCGATGATTTCGAGGCGAGGACCGAGGAACGTGACGATCCCGGCACGGTGCAGTGCGAGCAGCTGCTCGATGCGGAACAGCGGCGGGCCGCTGCCTGCGAGGTTGGCGAGCGAGAGGTATCGGTCGAGCGAGGCCTGGCTGTCGGATGAGATCCCGCCGAACTCGGTGACCGGAATGATTGCCGCCCGTGCCGCCTGGTAGACGTGCAGCCCCAACTTCTGCGGACTCCCGAACCCGAGAGAGGCCTGATGCGCGTCCTGCGCGATCCTTGCCGCGGTCTCGCGATCGAGGGTCGCTGCGGTGCGCCCGCGCAGGGGTGCCCCGATGCGTTCGGGATCGAATCGCAGCGCGGGATCGGGGACGAGGGTCTGCGCAGCTCGCCGCCAGTGGTCTCGCTCATGCCGATGGGCGTGCACCGCGGTCGATTCGAAGTGGACGAGCAGTTCGCGGGGGTCGCCTGAGAACGCGGCGGGGTGCCGTGCGGCGAGTGCCGCATAGTGGCTCGCCGCTGCGGCGTGTTCGATGAGCGGCAGCACGTCATGCGCGAAATCGAGCGGTCGCCTCGAGCGCAGCTCCGGCAGAGCGGACTGCAGCGCGGGAAACTCTGCCCGGGGCGGCACGGCGCCGAATGCGGGTTTCGCGAGGAACGGCAGTCCGCTGCGGGATCCCGCGAAGATGACGGGTTCCGCACCGCTTCGACGATAGCGCAGCGCACCCGGCCGGCCGGCTTCGGGATCCGCTTCGAACTCGCCGCCCCGCTCCTCGGTCACGAGACTGAGCAGGTCGGTGAATCCCATGCCGATGCCGCGAACCGCGACACGTTCGCCGGCGCCCAGCGACGCGAGGTTCTGGTCGATCGGGCTATCGGGGGAGATGTCCTGGCCGCTCGACGGAACTCGCGGGAGCCAGCCGAGCGCGAGGAGCGCTCCGTCCGCCCTGATCCTCGCTCCGTTCGCGAGTGTGATTTCGTAACCGCTCGATGCGTGCTCCACGGCGAGCGCGCACTCCCGGTGCACGTGGAGCGTGGTCGTCTCGGGCAGCATCGAGGCGAACCGAGCAAACGCCCAGCTGAGGTAGCGACCGTAGAGCGCTCGCGGTGGGGACGACCATGGACGGATATCGCGTGCGGTCGAACGCGTCCAGGGTTCGTCAGCCTCGATGCGTCCCGCTGCGACCTCGGCGCACCACTCCGCGAAGGTCGGGCCGGGCTGCGCGGCGGAGAAGCCAAGGCTCGGGTCGTCGAACACCGTCGACTGGGCTGCGACGGTGTTCATGACGAGCGCGCGGGGTTGATCGTGGCGCCAGATGCGTCCCGATCCGGGTGGGAACGGGTCGATGACGTGGATCTCCCGCGGTGAGTTCTCCTGGGATCCGCGCACTCTGGAGGCGAGGCGGCCGAGTGCAGCGGTGCCGCGTACGCCTCCACCGATGATCGCCAGAGAAGTTGTCATTCTTCGGGTATCCCACAGATTGAGCGGCACATGCAAATCCTTGTGCTCGATTATGCGTAACATTACTCAATGTGATTTATTGATTTCTGTTCACGTCCCATAACGTGGCGTTGTGCGATTGCCCGTCGCGCATCCTTTTCCGCTCCGTCCCTTTCAGGAGAACAGTCATGTCCCCAAGACCCCAGAAGCTCGTCGGCCTCGGCGCTGCTGCCGCCCTCATCGTGGGCCTCGCCGCGTGCTCGGCCCCCGCCGGCGCGGGTGATGCTGGAGATGACGCCTCGGCGCCGGTGCGCTTCGGCGTTGCGCTACCCGATACCGGCAATTCCGCTCAGTACGGCGAGTATTTCCGCCAGGGCTTCGACCTCGCGCTCGAACAGATCAACGCCGACGGGGGTGTGCAGGGTCGCCAGGTGGAGCTCGTCTACGAAGACACACAAGCAGATCCCGCGCAGTCCCCGCAGGTCGCGCAGAAGTTCGTCGACGATTCGTCGATCCTCGCCGTGCTCGGCGACTTCGGCACCCCGGCTACCTCAGCGGCCAGTCAGATCTACCAGGACGGCGGGCTCGTGCAGTTCGCCTTCTCCGCATCCGGTTCGGCCGTCACGGATCCGGGCGACTTCGTCTTCGCGACCTGGGTGTCGCAAGAGCACGAGGCGCCGCGACTCGCCGAATTCGCTGCTGAGACCGGCAAGCAAGCAGCGGTCTTCTACCACGACACCGATTGGGGTCAGGAAACCTACGGCTTCTTCCAGAACGGCGAAGAGAAGTCCGGCCTCGAAGAGGTCTACGCGACCGCCTACGATCCCGCGGGAACCGACTTCAGGCCGCTGCTCCTCGCTGCGCGCAACGCGAATCCCGATGTGATCGTGCTGATCTCGTACGCTGCTGACGGTGCGCTGATCACCAGCCAGGCTCGTGAGCTCGGCATCGAGGTACCGATCGTCGGCATCAGTTCGATCTACAATCAGCAATTCATCGAGCTCGCGGGCGACGCCGCCGAAGGCGTGCAGACGCTCAGCTACTTCACGCCCTCGAACGAGGATCCGAAGGTACAGCAGTTCATCGCCGATTTCGAGGAGGCGACCGGAGCGCCGACGCCGAGTGACTACGCGATCCGTGCCTACGACGCGCTCTACGCCGTCGTGCAGGGAGCCGAGCGGGCAGATGATCTGACCCGTCAGGGACTGCGGGATGCGCTGGACGACGGTCAGCCGTTCGACTCGGTGCTCTACGGCTCCTTCACCCTCGACGACACTCGTCGAGTGAGCGATGCCGAGCAGTTCCCGCTCGTCATCAAGAACGGCGCCTTCACCATCCAGAGCTGACACCGGAACGCCTCACCGAGCGCGACCGCCTGAGCGTATTCAGGCGGTCGCGCTCGCTCGGCGCCCGGACCCACCAATCACGCAGCACTCGACAGCGGAGCATCCTTGGACATCCTTCTCGCAGGCCTCATCGGGGGCAGCACCTACGCACTCATCGCAGTAGGCGTCTCTCTCGTGTTCGGCGTCTCGAACATCGTCAATTTCGCCCACGGATCGGTATTCGCGGTCGGCGCGATGCTCGCCTGGTGGCTGTCCGGGCCGCTCGCGCTCGAGTTCTGGCTCGTCGCCCCCGCGGTGATCGCGATCACCGCGCTCCTCGGCTGGGCTGTCTACCTGATCGCGGTCAGACCGTTGCGCAGAGCCCCGGGAATCGCGGTGCTGCTTGCGACCTTCGCAGTCGGAGTGATCCTCGACAACCTCTCTCTCCGATTCTTCGGAGCCGAGACCCGCCGACTCGAAAGCGCATTCCCGCGTGACAACTTCGAGATCGCAGGCTTCCGCTTCGGCACCCTCTCACTGGTGATCGTCGGGGTCAGCCTGCTCTGCGTGCTGGCACTGGTGCTGCTCCTCGGCCGGACCCGCACCGGTCGAGCGATCCGAGCCACCTCGCAGGACACCGAGGCGGCGCAGCAGATGGGCATCCCCGTTGCGCGCATCCAGGCGCTCTCGTTCGTCATCGCCTCCGCGCTCGGCGGAGTCGCGGGACTGCTCGTCGGCATGTACACCTCGAACGTGTCACCGGGGATGGGCTTCCTCGCCGGACTCCAAGGGTTCGCAGCCGCGACGATCGGCGGGCTCGGGTCGATTCCCGGAGCCGTGCTCGGCGGCCTGCTGCTCGGCATCGCCGAGGCGTTCGGCGTCTCGATCTGGGGAGACTCGGTGCGCCAGCTGATCACGTTCGGCTCGCTGCTGCTCGTGCTTTGGATCCGGCCGGGGGGACTGCTCGGTCGTGTGCCGGCGATCGCCAGCGAACCCATGACGGGCACCTTCTTCGGCGCGGGTCGGCCGCTGCGACTCCCACCGTGGCTCGCAGTGACCGGTGCGGCGCTCATCGCGCTGGTTCCCCTGGTGTCGAGCGACTACTTCCTGCGGGCGGGCAGTCTCGTCTGGATCTACGCGCTGTTCGCGCTCTCGGTCACTCTCGCCGGAGGCTTCGCCGGCCAGATCGTCCTCGGTCAGGCCGGTGCGCTCGCGATCGGCGCCTATACCTCGGCGATCCTCGTCACGCGTTTCGACTGGGGATTCTGGCCGAGCATGCTCGCCGCGGGACTGGCGGCGGGGATGCTGCAGGTGCTCCTCACCGCACCCACCTGGCGGTTGCGCGGTCACTACGTCTCGATGGCCACGCTCGCCGCCGGTGCGTTCGTCTCGGCGCTCGCGTTGAATCTGCCGCAGGTGACCGGCGGCTCCCGGGGCATCGCGTCCATTCCCCGGCCAGAGCTGTTCGGAATGAGTCTGGGTGGCGCCACCCCGATGTATCTCCTCACGTTCGCGATCCTCGCGATCGCGATCCTGCTCGTCTCGAAACTCGGGAGTTCGAGGCTCGGCCGGATCTGGGCTGCCGTTCGCGAGGACGAAGTCGCCGCCGCTTCCGCGGGCCTGCACGCGGCCTCCTACAAGTCCCTCGCGTTTGGTCTCGGCTCAGTGCTCGCGGGCGTTGCCGGGGCGCTGTACTCGGTCCAGGTCACGTTCATCGAACCCAAGCAGTTCGGCGTAGCGCTCTCCGTGCTCGCGGTGACGATCGCGATTCTGGGTGGTCTCCGCGCCCCGATCGGCGTGATCCTCGGCGCCGCCGTGCTCGTCGGAGTTCCCGAACTGTTCCGGCCGCTCGCCGATTGGCGCCTGCTCATCTATGGTGTGCTGCTGCTCACGCTCATCCTGGCGCGACCGCAAGGGCTGTGGGCGAGGTTCGACCTGCCGCTCTGGCTGCGACGGCTCGTCGCAGGATCGCGCAACCGCGTCGAGGCGGCCGCAACGACGGCCGCAGAGAAGGAGGCACAGCGATGAGCGAGCCGTTGCTGCGTGTCAGCGGAATCGTCAAGCGCTTCGGCGGACTCACTGTGGTGAACGAAGTGGATCTCCTCGTCAGAGCGGGAGAGGTGGTCTCGATCATCGGGCCGAACGGCTCGGGAAAGACCAGCACCCTGAACATCGTCAGCGGAGTGCTCGCCGCCGATTCCGGCGAGGTCGAGCTCGAGGGCAAGCGCATCACGGGCCGAAAACCGCACCAGATTGCACGGCTCGGGCTCACCCGCACCTTTCAGAACGGCCGTGTGATCGGCAATCTCACCGTTCGCGACAACGTGCTCGTCGGGCTCGACGGGCTCGGCCAACGACACTCGCGACTCCGGGAAGTCCCCGGGCTCCGGTGGGCGCCGCTGCTACGCGAAACCGTGGCCGCTCTGTTCGAACGGCCCCGGGCACGGCGCGCGGCCGACCCGCTGGTCGACCGGCAGCTCGCTCGATTCGGTGAGCGGCTCACCCCGCGACGAGATCAATACGCCTTCACGCTGTCGTACGCGAACCGGCGACGCACGGAGATCGCTCGGGCGCTGGTCGCAGATCCTCGACTGCTCGTGCTCGACGAGCCGACCGCTGGCATGAACCAGACCGAAACCAGCGAAGTGCTCGCCCAACTGCTCGAATTGAAACGACAGGGGCAAACGATCCTCCTCGTAGAGCACAAACTCGATTTGGTCATGACCCTTTCCGACCGGATCGTCGTGCTCGACGAAGGGCGGGTGATCGCCGAGGGAACCCCGGCCGAAGTGCGCAGAGATCCCAAGGTCATCGAGGCCTACCTCGGGGCATCGTTCGCGAAGGAGCACCGCAATGGCTGAGCTGCAACTGGAGGGTGTGCACGTCTCGTACGCGGCGAGTCCCGCACTCATCGACGTCGATCTGACGGTGGGAGACGGTGAGATCGTCTCGCTGCTCGGAGGAAACGCCTCGGGCAAGTCCACGACGATGAAGACCATTCTCGGACTCAAGCGACCTGATTCCGGCCGAATTCTCTGGAACGGCGAGGACATCTCGTCCTGGTCGACCGCGAGACGGGTCAGCGCCGGGATCGCCTCGGTACCAGAAGCGCGACGCGTCTTCGCCGACATGTCGGTCGAAGACAATCTGCTCACCGGCGCCCACACTCGCAGAGATCGCGGCATCACCGCCACGCTCCGAGAGGTGTACGAGGCGTTCCCGAAGCTCGCGCAGCGCAAGAAGCAGCGCGCGGGCACGATGTCGGGCGGTGAACAGCAGATGCTCGCCTTCGGCAGAGCGCTGATGAGTCGTCCTCGTCTGATCTGCATGGACGAGCCCACGATGGGCCTCGCACCGCTCATCGTCGAGCAGGTCCTTGCGCAGATCGCGGAACTGAATCGGGCGCTGGGGGTATCCGTCCTGATGGTGGAGCAGAACGCGGAACTCGCGCTCTCCATCGCTTCGAGAGGGTACGTGCTCCGCACCGGAGAGGTCGTGCTCTCGGGCGAGGCCGCGCAACTCGCATCGGACCCAGCGATCCAGGAAGCGTATCTGGGGCAGGGACTGCAGGAAGAAGAGAGGGCATCATGACCATCGCCGATACGATCGGCGCGCTGGCGGGTCTCGACCCACAGCGCTCCGAGGAACTCAGAGGGCATCGTCCCGACGCCACGCGCGCAGCAGAACAGAGTTTGCACGCACTCTTCGATGTGCCCGAGCATGACGAGGCCCCGGGTCTCGGCCGTGCGATCCGGCTTCTCGCAGCCGCGCGCGCGGCGCATGTCGACCACTCGAAGGAGGTCGAGGAATTCTACGCCGAGCAACTCGGCGAGGAACCGGACGACCCGCGAATCTCGATAGATCTCGCGGTGCAGCTCGTCAAGGGCGGTGCCGAGAGCGAAGCGGCGCGCTCCGCGGGCCGTGACATCCGCGCGCTGCTGCGCCATACCGACCTTCTGACGCAGAGGCCCGCTGCGGCGACTCCCGATGATCTCGATTCGCTGCTCGCTGCAGGCTGGACGGTGAGCGAGATCGTGGTCCTCGCCCAGGTCGTGACGTTCGTCAGCTATCAGACGCGCGCGGTGCACGGACTGCGCGTGCTGCAGGGAGGAGCCCGATGAGCCCGCACTTCACCATGGAGGAACGCGCCTGGCATGCGTGGATCGAGCCTGCTGGCCCCGACACCTCGAGCGATCGGCAGCGGGAGGCCTACGAAGGCAGCGTATGGCCGCACTCGCCGTACTTCCGCCTCCTCGCCTGGCATCCCGATTCCCTTGCCGCCCGCACCTCGCTCGATCGAGCGATCTTCCTGACGCGTGGCGGCCTGCCTCGCGGGGACCGGGAACTCGCCGCCACCGTCGCCTCCCGGGTCAACGGCTGCGAACTCTGCGCCAGCGTGCACGCACGCTTCACCGCGACGTTCTCGAAGGATGCGGAGACGGTCGAGCGTCTGCTGCGCGAGGGGCCAGAGACCGAGCTCGAACCGCGCGCACGTGCGATCGTGCGCGCGGCCTCAGCGCTCACGAACAGCCCGATCGCGTTCGGCGAGCACCACGTTCGCGAGTTGCGCGAAGTCGGCCTCAGTGATGCCGATGTCTTCGACGTCATCCAATCGACCGCCTTCTTCGCCTGGGCCAACCGTCTGATGCTCTCGTTCGGAGCCCCGGCAGCGCCAGGCGAGGTCGACGACGCCGCGCTCTCGGACCAGCGTGCCGCGGATCGCGCCGCCGCCGGGGACTAGGACCGGCGGCACGACCCGTGTGCTCCGCACGTCGGTGCGGGGCAGCGGCGTGCGACGGCGACACGGCACCGCTGCACGGAAGCAGCAGGCAGCGGCGCAGTCGAGGCTCAGCCGCTGAAGGTGCGCGCGAGTCGAACCACCAGCAAACTGGTCGCGAAGAGCAGTTCGAGGTAGCCGATGCCGAGTCCGACGCCTGCCATCCACTGGAACGAACCGGGCAGTCGGACCGAGCTGTGCCCGATGACTACCGCCACGACTCCGATGAGGATCGCCGCCAGGTAGCCGAGGATCCCGCTGGGAATCATGAAGACCGAGAGCAGCGCGATCGCTCCTGCGCCGCACGCGATGAGATGTCGGACCCGATTGGATCGGCCATCGGGCATTCCTGCCACTGGGCTACAGCCCGCGCTTCTCGGCGATCCATGCCTCCACTGCGTCGGCTTCTCGGGGGATGCCTGCGGAGAGGTTCACGCAGCCGTCCTCCGTGACGACGATGTCGTCCTCGATCCGCACACCGATTCCACGGTACTCCTCAGGCACCGTCAGATCGTCCGGCTGGAAGTAGAGTCCGGGCTCGATGGTGAACACCATGCCCGCCTCCAGCTTGCCGTCGAGATAGAGGTCTCGTCGAGCCTGCGCGCAATCGTGCACGTCGAGACCCAGGTGATGGCTGGTGCCGTGCACCATATAGCGGCGATGGTACGGTGTCTCATCTCCTTCGCCCGCGTCGGGGAGCAGGCCCCATTCTCGGGTCTTGCGCTCGATCACCTTCATCGCAGCATCGTGCACATCGCCGAAGCGGATGCCCGGTCGAACGATCGCGCGTGCTGCGTCAGCCGCCTCCAGCACCGCTTCGTAGACGCGGCGCTGCACGGGCGAGAACCTGCCCGAGATCGGAATGGTGCGCGTGATGTCCGCCGTGTACAGGCTGTCCAGTTCCACCCCCGCATCGAGCAGCATCAGGTCGCCCTCGCGAACTTCGCCGTTGTTCTCGATCCAGTGCAGGGTGCACGCGTGCGATCCTGAGGCGGCAATGGTCTCATAACCGACGGTGTTGCCGTCCAGCCGGGCTCGCAGATTGAAGACGCCCTCGACGATGCGTTCGCCGCGGCGCTCGGCGACGGCACGGTCGAGCTGCCCGAGCACATCGTCGAAGCCGCGAGCAGTCGCGTCGACCGCCGCCTGCATTTCAGCGAGCTCGTAGGGGTCTTTGACGAGCCGCAACTCCGATGCCGCCTGGGCCAGGCCGTCGTGGTCGAGCGTGAGGTCGGTCTCGAACGCTTCGAATGCTTCGAGCGGCGCCGTGCGAATGCCGAGGTCGGCCGCGACCTGGGCGAGCGAGGGTCGCGCTCCGATCCAGAATTCGCCGATTTCCGGGTTCGCGAAGAACTCCTCGTTGTCCCGGCCCGCGCGCTCGCGGAAGTAGAGCGTTGCCGTATGGGTAGGGGCCTCGTCCGCCGAACCCGAGACCGCCGCGGCGTCGTCGCCAAGGGACGAGCCGCCCGATGGGGTCGACCCGGTGGGGTCGAGCACGAGGATCGCACCCGGTTCGCTGTCGCTGCCCCAGCCGGTGAGGTGCGAGAACGCACTGTGGGCGCGGAACGGGTAGAACGTGTCGTTCGAGCGCTGTTTCATCGCGCCCGCCGCGATCACGAGACGCGAGCCGACGAATCGCGTCCCGAGGACGGCCCGGCGCTTCGCCGCGTAAGACGCGGCCTCGCGCTGCCGGGGCAGGGCGTGGTCTCCTTCCGACCAGCCGGACATGATGTACTCGAGGAAGGCATCGGTTTTCGGGGTCGTGCTGCGATTGCTGTTGTCGATCTCGGCCTCGTGGGTGGTGGCATTCGCCTGATCGGTGGTGCTCGTCTCGCTCATGCTGCCATTCTCCCACCTCAGACTGGGTCTAACATGGCTGTATGCCGGCCCGCTACGACTTGCACACGCACTCGGTGCGCAGTGACGGCACGACGACCCCAGCTGACATCGCTGCGGAGGCCGCTTCGATCGGACTGGCCGGCTTCTCGCTGACCGACCACGACACGGTCGAAGGCTGGGAGGAAGCGCGTGAAGCGTCCGCTCGTGCGGGTATCGATTTCCTCCCGGGCATGGAGGTCACGACGAAGCACGCGTATCGCTCGACCCACCTGCTGGCCTACGGAATCGATCCAGGCGCTTCCGAGCTGCGGGCGGCACTCGCCAGGGTTCGCGCGTCTCGGCACGGTCGTGCGAAGGAGATGGTGACGCGTCTCGCGATCGATTTCGATATCGACTGGAATGCGGTGATCGAGGGCGGCGAGGACCGCACGCTCGGGAGACCCCATATCGCAGACGCGCTGGTGAACGCCGGATACTATCCCGATCGAAGTACTGCGTTCGAGGAGGTCCTGCACCCGCGCTCGCCCTATTACGTGCCGACCTATGCGATCGACACCGTGCATGCCATTCGGATGGTGCTCGACGCCGGGGGAGTCCCGGTGCTTGCACACCCCGCCGCAGGCCGAATGACGAGGTCCGTCGATGTGTCCGCGCTCGGGGAGTTCGTGGCCGCCGGTCTCTGGGGGATCGAGCTGGATCATCCGGAGAACCGGGCAGACTGGATCCCGCCGCTGACCGCTTTTGCGAAGTCGAACGGTCTGCACATCACCGGGGCGAGCGACTACCACGGGGCGGGCAAGGAGAATCGTCTGGGCGAGTGCACCAGTTCTGCAGAGACTTGGCAGGCGATTCGCGCGCTCGCCGCAGTCAAGCACTAGGAGATGGCCGTGACGTCGGACCTGCAACGCTGTCCGTGCGGACGGGGCGACGCCTACGCCAGCTGCTGCGGACCGTTGCATGCGGGGGCGCCCGCATCGACGGCCGAGCGGCTGATGAGGTCGCGCTACAGCGCCTTCGCGCTCGGTGTCGCGGAGTATCTTCTTCGAAGCTGGCATGCGTCGACGCGGCCATCGGCGCTCGAACTCGACGACACGGTCGAGTGGCGGCGTCTGCTCGTGGAGTCGACTGAGGCGGGAGGGCCGTTCGACGAGGTCGGATATGTGACCTTCACCGCGATCGGCCGTGGCTCTGGGGGGCGATTCGAGCAGCGTGAACGGAGCCGCTTCGTGCGAGAGAACGGGCTCTGGTTCTACGTCGACGGACGGGAGGCGGCGTAGCGCGATGGCTTCGGCGCTGATGCGTCGTGGTCGCGACGACGACGACGTCGTTCGTCCCGTTCGCGCTCTTCTCGGGGCCTGCCCCGCCACCGGTCTTACACGTCGGTAGACTGACGGAATGTCGACCGACGCGCGATTTCAGCGGATGCTCGATGCACTGCGCGCGCGTGCTGCTGCGCGCATCGCGCGTCTCGAGGTGGAGCTCCGCGACCTGATGCGCGCGCGACGCGACGGCTCGGACGATGACGAGCACGATCCCGAAGGTGTCCCGCTCTCCTCCGAATGGTCGCGAATCGTCGGCCTGCTCGAGGGCGCTCGCGCCGAGGCACGCCAGATCGAGGATGCGCAGCAACGACTCTCGTCAGGCAGCTACGGCGTCTGCACGAGTTGCGGGGAGCCGATTCCAGAGGAGCGGCTCGAGGTGCGCCCATTCGCAGAGCGCTGCGTGCCCTGCGCAAGCTCTCGCGCAGGGCACCGCGCGGGGAACTAGTCGCCGGAAGGTGCTGCTTCGGCGATGGGCGCCGACTCGATCGCGCTGCTCGCGGAACTCTGGCTGCGTCCGCGACCGCCGCGACGGCGGCGGCGGCGAGGTGCTTCGCCGCCCTCGCTCGAGACGAGCGGCTCGTTCGAGGTGCCCGGTTCGCTCTTGCCCTCTGCGTCATGACCGTGCCCCTCATGGCCGTGCGCCTCGTGGCGACCGCGGCCCTGCGGGTTGTCGCTGCGCGTGCGACGGCGACTGCGGGTCCGCGCAGAGCGTTCCTCTCCGCTCGCCGATCCCTCGCTGCTGCGGCGCGGGTTGTCGCCACGCGGCGCACGATCCTTGACCGGGGTGGCTTTCAGGCGTCCCTTCGTCCCCTCGGGAATCCGCAGCTCCTCGAAGAGGTGCGGCGAGGAACTGTAGGTCTCGCGGGGCTCGGGGATGCCGAAGTCCAATGCCTTGTTGATCAGGGCCCACTTGTGCATATCGTCCCAGTCGACGAAAGTCACCGCGATGCCGGTGCGGCCCGCTCGGCCGGTGCGGCCCACTCGATGCAGGTAGGTCTTCTCGTCGTCTGGCACGGTGTGGTTGATCACGTGCGTCACATCGTCGACGTCGATCCCGCGTGCGGCGACATCGGTGGCGATGAGGATCTCCTTCTTGCCCGCCTTGAACGCGGCCATCGCGCGCTCTCGCTGATCCTGGTTGAGGTCGCCGTGTACCGAAGCCGCCGAGAAACCGCGGTCGGTGAGTTCTTCCTGGAGCTTCGCTGCGGCGCGCTTCGTGCGCATGAAGATCACGGTCTTCCCGCGCCCTTCCGCCTGCAGGATGCGGCCGATGACCTCGTCCTTGTCGAGCGAGTGCGCACGATAGATGATGTGCTCGATGTTCGCCTGCATTGCCCCCTCGTCGGGGTCGGTCGCGCGAATGTGGATGGGATTGCGCATGAACCGGCGAGCGAGTGCCACGATGGTGCCCGGCATGGTCGCCGAGAAGAGCATCGTGTGGCGGGTTTCAGGGGTCTGCGCGAAGAGCTTCTCGATGTCGGCGAGGAAGCCGAGGTCGAGCATCTTGTCGGCTTCGTCGAGAACCATTTCTCGCACGTTCTTGAGATCGAGCAACCGCTGACCGGCGAGGTCGAGCAGGCGGCCAGGCGTACCGACGACGACCTGCGCACCGGCCTTCAGCTGTTCGATCTGACCTTCGTAGGCTTTCCCGCCGTAGATCGCGGTGACCTGGACTGCGCGTCCCTTCGCGGCAAGATCCAGGTCTTCGAAGACCTGGACAGCGAGTTCCCGCGTGGGCACGACGACGAGCGCCTGCACACCGGGCTCCGGCTGCTCGCCGACGCGCTGCAGCAGGGGCAGGCCGAAGCCGAATGTCTTACCGGTACCGGTCTTCGCCTGGCCAATGATGTCCTGGCCGTCGAGGGCGAGCGGAATGGTCTGCTCTTGAATGGGAAAAGCTTCTACGATGCCCTGGGCAGCGAGTGCGTCGACCATGTCCTGGTCGACGCCGAGTTCGGTGAACGTTGTCACGTGTATTCCTGTCGGTGAGGTGTCACTACGCGCTGACTCACCCAGGCGTAGTACGTCGGCGCTCCATTGGCCACGACGTGTGAGTACGGATTGAGACAGCCGTTGAGTTGGCCGCTCCATACAGTCTATGCGGTGTCGGCGGGCGCGTGCCGGTACACTGGCGACGTGTTCGAGTGGATCAAACGGCTGCGCAAAGAGACGATGCCGACGCGCAAACTCGGCTCGCGCGATGCGGGCGAGGAAGCGGTGCGCCTTCAGCTTTCCGAGTTCGCGCCCGGAATCATGCCGTTTCTCGGGCTGACTACCTATCTGCAGCTGGAGCTCTACGAAGCCGCGGCGCGGGCGGTCGCAGGTGCGCCCGACCTCGAGTCGAAAGAGGTGCTCGCGCGTTCGGCGGGGGTGACGCTTTCGAAGCATCAGCGGTTGAGCGAAGAGCTTCGTCGTCGTGGTCGCGAGCCGCACCTCGTCATGCTGCCCTATACCCCGGTAATCGATCGCTACATCGAGCGCATCGATACCCCCGACTGGCATCAGCACGTGCTGTCGATCTATCTCGTCGGCGGTCTGTTCGACGGGTTCTTCGCCGAGCTTGCACGCGGTCTCGACGATGGATTCCGCGGCGAGGCCATCGAGATCCTCGTGGACCACACCGGTCGTGAGGACCTGCATAGGCTCCTCGCCGCCGAGATCGCGGTGGATCCACCGCTCGCGAACCGACTCGCCCTGTGGGGGCGGCGGCTCGTGGGGGACACGCTGCTGGTGTCGCGAGAGGTGCTCGCGCTCAGCGAGGGCCGCACGTTCGTTGCAAGCCATGTGGAGCCGATCTTCACTGAGCTCATCGCCGATCACTCGCGTCGTATGGACGATCTCGGCCTGACCGCGTAGCCGCTCATCATGACCGCTCGCGCCCTGCGCCTCTCGAACGATCGCGGCGACGGTCGCGAAGGCCTGCTCCACTGTCACTATTTCGAGGCGAATCGTTGTCGCTCCTGCACGCTCATCGAGACGCCCTACGCGCGTCAGCTCCGTGACAAGGAGAGGCGCTGCCGGGAACTCCTCCCGCAGGTGCCGAAGTGGCTGCCTTCGTTCAGCGGGGGAGACCGGGGATTCCGCAACCGGGTGAAACTCGTGGTGGGTGGTCGCCCCGGGAGCGTGACTCTCGGGATTCTGGGGCCGACGGGACAGGGGGTTGACCTTCGCGAGTGCGCGATCCAGTCGCCTGAGGTCGCCGCTGTGATTCCTGCGGTCGCGACGTTTCTCGAATCGACCGGGCTCGAGCCGTACGATGTGCCCGGCCGCCGAGGCGAGCTGAAGTTCGTGCATGTCACGGCTGCCCCGGTCGATCCGGAGACCGGTGCCGGCGCAGTCATGCTGCGATTCGTGGTGCGCAGTCAGCTGGCGCTCGACGTGCTTCGCGCGAGACTCGATGGGCTGCGTCTGGCGGTGCCGAACGCGGCCGTCATCTCGGTGAATCTCTTGCCGGAGCACAAGGCGGTGCTCGAGGGAGAGCGGGAGGAAATGCTGCTCGGCTCCTCGCTCACGATGCGGCTGGGCTCTGAGACCCGCCCGTTGCTTCTGCATCTGATGCCGCAGAGCTTCTTTCAGACGAACACCGCGGTGGCGCGCGAACTGTACGCCCAGGTCGCCGCTTGGGCGGTCGATGCGAGTCCTTCGTCGCTCTGGGATCTGTACTGCGGTGTCGGAGGATTCGCGCTGCACTGCGCCGTCGCTCTTGCCGAGGCGGGAAGCGCGGCGGCGGTGCTGGGGGTGGAGCTGAGCGAGTCCGCGATCGATTCGGCCCGGCGATCTGCTCGTGAGGCGCAGGTGCGCTCGGAGTTTCTCGCAGCCGATGCGACAGGGTTCGCGCGTTCGAGCACCCCTGAGGAGCTTCCGGAGATGCTGGTGGTGAATCCGCCAAGGCGAGGCATCGGGCCGAGTCTTGCCGAGTGGATCGAGCAGAGCGGGATCCCATCGGTCGTCTATTCGAGTTGCAACCCCGAGAGCCTTGCGCGAGATCTGGCTGCGATGCCCGCATACCGCGTGGTCGAGGGGCGGGTATTCGATATGTTTCCGAATACGTCGCACCTGGAAGTGGCGGTGCTACTCGAACGGGGTGCTTGCGCGCAATTCTGAGATTGCGCGTAGAATGAGGGCATGAGCACCGTCACTCCGCTTCACGCCAACCCGGCATTCGGCGACGGGTTCCGCATGCTGCTCGCCGCTGCGGGCAACGGCGCGCTGCTCGCCGAACTGGTCGGGGTACGTCCCTCGCAGGTCACTCGGTGGAAGCAGGGCGTACAGGCCCCTTCGGCGGAGTCGGCGAGAGCGATCATGGATTTCGCCTACATCGTCGCTCGCGCCGAGTCGGTCATGCATGAGAAGGTCGTCCCGATCTGGCTCGATTCACCGAATCAGTTTCTGCGAGGATCCACGCCCCGCGAGTGCGTGAGGCTCGGGCGAATCGCCGAAGTGATCGGTGCGCTCGATGCCGAGGGCGAGGGCGCGTACGCCTGACCGGCCTGCAATCACCATGCGACTCTACCGCTGCTATCCGCGCATCCCCGGTGCCAGACGGGGCAAACCCGGGCATTGGAGTTTTGTCCCGAGCCCGCAGTCGCACGGACGATGGGACAACGCCGACCTCTACGACTCCTGGTATCTCTCCCGCAGCGCCGTGGGAGCCGTCGCGGAGAGCTTCTATAACAAGCAGCGCTGGATTCCCGAGGTCTTCCTGACGCCTGCGGGTCACTCCCGGGCGCTCGCCACGTTCGAACTCGACGAGGATCTCAGGCTCCAGGACCTGGACGACGCGCAGGTGCTCGCCCATCTGCAGATCCGACCCAGCCAAGTCGTGGTGCAGGATCTTCCGACGACGCAGGGCCTCGCGCGGAGAATTCACGCGGAGTCGTCTCTCGACCACTCCGGAATCTCCTGGTGGTCATCGCAGCTGCCGTCGGAGACCTCGGTCATGCTCTGGGGAGCGGAGAACGCACCACCGGAGGGTCTGAAGCTCGTCGGTATCGAGCCGCTGAGCATCGAGCATCCTGCGGTCGTCGAGGCAGCTGCGCGACTCTACCGAGTGCTCGGATGAAACGCCGCTAGTTGACGAAGCCGACCTTGCGTCCGGCCTCGGCGCCGAGTTCGACGTACGTGATCGAGTCGGTGTCGACGAGGTACTGCCGTCCCTTGGTATCGCTCAGTGTCAGCAGCGCGGCGTCGTTTGCGACGGCCTGCTCGATCTGGCCGCGCACCTCATCAGGGGTGGACTCGGTCTCGAACGAGAGCTCTCTGGCGGAGTGCTTGATGCCGATGCGAACTTCCACGGTTCCTCCTGTGATGCGGTGCCGGTCACGGACACGATTGGTTTCCCTGCGAGTCTAGGGCGAGGTTCTGTGGCGCGCGCCCGATCCTCGCCCTATTTCGCCCACAGCGCATCAGACCGTGGGCGTCAGTGTCAGCGTGTCCCGCGATGCGGCGGTGACTGCTTTCGGCGTGAACGCCCACCCGCGCTGCGTGCCGACGGACCAGTCCTCGGTCTGATCGGTGTAGTGCCTGTGGAACGCGTGCCCGCTCTGACCGGTGAGGTGGATCCAGGTCGACGAGTCCCAATCGCTCGTGTCGATCACCATGCGCATCGAGGGAACATTGGTGGTCGCATAGCCCTCATCGAGGGACCAGCCGGTCGCGTTCACGACTCCCGAGCCGCCGCCGACCGTGAAAGGACCGCGATTGAAGAGCCACTCGATCGGTGCGATGCCGCTCGTACCGAAGGTTCCGTGGGTCAGCGTGATCGCATGCAGCTTGCCCCAGTTCCACTTCGACTGATCCGTGCCCTGCGCGTTCACAAGCTCATCGTAGGCCTCCTGCGCCGCGACTCGCAGGAGCTCCTCCTGCGTCGATACGCCGGCTTCGTCGTTCTTCCACCACGGCGCATCAGGCGACGCGAGCTGGTTCTCGAAGAACGATGCGAAGCGGCTCTGATCGTCGCGCGCGATCTCGGCTCCCTTGCCGCCGACCATCAGCGCGGTGACACGCTCCCAGAGCACATTCGCGAATGCCGCCTCGCCGCTTTCCTCGTGATTCTGCCCGTCCCAGGCGCGAAGCCCGTCGATCGCCTGCTGCACCTCAGCATCGTCCATCTCGATCGACTCATATGCGCGTTGCAGCGATCCGGCCGCCGGCATCTGGTTGTCCATCTGAATGTCGGCCATGGTCTGCCCGCTGACGGGCCCTTCGGCGATCGCGTCATCCAGCAGCTCGACGATGCGAGCTGCTCGGTAGCCGTAGTCCCAGTCGCGGCTGAGGAAGTACGGGTAGTCGTCGCTTACGATCGCATTGTTCGCGGTCACGATGTAGCCCGAGTCCGGGTTGTAGAGCATCGGTTGGTCCTCGAAGGGAACGAAGCCCTGCCAGTCGTACGCACTGTCCCAGCCTGGTTGGGGAAGCCAGCCGTCGCCTGCGCCTCGAATGGGGAGGCGGCCAGGTGCCTGATAGCCGATATTCCCCGCCGGATCGGCGTAGATGAGGTTCTGCGCGGGAACATCGAACATCTCAGCCGCCGCTCGGAAGTCGTCGAAATTCTCCGCTTTGTTGAGTGCGAAGATCGCCTCGCCGGTACTGCCGGGGTCGAGCGCGGTCCAGCGCAAGCTCACCGCGAACTCGCCGGTGAGGGCTTCGGCTGAGGCATCGGGGGCGACCGGCGTTTCGCTCGCTCCGACGCCGCTGCCGAGGCGGGGAGCCGTCGAGATCGATGTGAAATCAGAGGTCAGCCCGGAGAT
The DNA here is from genome assembly GCA_040394175.1 of Leucobacter soli. GTDB lineage: Bacteria > Actinomycetota > Actinomycetes > Actinomycetales > Microbacteriaceae > Leucobacter > Leucobacter soli_A. The sequence continues at coordinate 57,640 of JBEBSS010000004.1, forward strand.
GATCGGTCCGTGTCCCGTCGAGCGCACCTCGAGCGGCACGTCCTCGCCCCCTGCGACCCGAATGACCTCGTTGCGCACCGTGATCGGATGCGTCTTGCCGTCCTTCCAGTACGTATCTCCGTCGACTCGCTCGATGTAGAGGTCGGCCACATCGGTGGTCAGGTTGGTGAAGCCCCACGCCATCTGCTGATTGTGCCCGATCACGATGCCTGGCAGACCCGAGAAGCTGAAGCCTGCGACGTCGAACGGGCACTCATCGCTCACCGCCGAGCAGCGCAACTGCATCTGCGTCCAGACGGAGGGAAGAGACGCACCGAGGTGCGGGTCGTTCGCCAGCAGCGGGCTTCCCGATTCGGTATGGTCGCCGCTGACGACCCAGGAGTTCGAGCCGACACCCTCGCTCTGCGATGTGATCATCTCGTCGACCGAGTCGAGCGTGTGTGAGAGCTCGCCGCCGAGCACGTCGGCGAGCCGATCGGAGAGCCGCGAAGCGAGCTCGTTCGCCTTCCGAGCGAGCGTTGCGGAAGGGAGTTCGAGGGCCCAGTTCTTGTCGACGATGACCGGGTGATCGTCAAAGGGATAGCTCGGATACAGCTCCGCCAGCAATTCGGGGTCCAACTCTTGCGATACGAGCGCACGCGCCGTCTCGTCTTCGATATTCGTGCGAAGATCCCACGCCATCGCCTTGAGCCAGGCGATCGAGTGCACGGCCGTCCAGGGCTCGGGAGAGTAATCGGCGTTCTGCAGGCCGAGCACCGCGTACTCGAGCGAAAGATCGGCGCCCTGTCGCTCAGCCAGATAAGCGTTCACCCCGTCTGCGTACGACTCGTAGTACGCACGGGTCTCGGGGGTGAGCGCCGCGACCTCCTGCTCCGCGATCGCGTGCCACCCGAGCGAACGCAAGAACTTGTCGGTGCCGAGCTGTGACTCCCCGAACAGCTCGCTCAATTTGCCGGCGGTGAGATGGCGACGAAAATCCATCTCCCAGAATCGATCCTGCGCATGCACGAAACCCTGCGCGAAGAAGAGATCATGGGTGGAATCGGCGGTGATGGTCGGGATGCCGCTGCCGTCTCGTTGCACGGTGACTGAGCGCTCGAGGCCGGGCACCTCGACGCTGCCGGTGGTCTGGGGGAACGACCGCTGCACCGTGTACCAGCCGAATGCGCCGATGCCGAGGGCGAGCACGAGCAGCACTGCGAGCGTCCAACCGAGCGCTCGCAGCAACCGGCGCTTCCTCTTCTGCTTGGTCTCGGTCTCCGGTGCGGCACTCGTTTGCGTCATTGCAGTCTCTCCTACGAGGATCGGGGCCAGACCAGTCTGGCACGGGCCACCGACTTCGACAGGGGTTTACTGTCAGGTGCGTACAAATCGAGAATGTCCGAGCCGACCTCTACTCTGATGACATGACCAATTTCGATGCTGCTCAGCGGCGGGTGCTCGAACTTGATCCGGATCGTCATGCCAGGGTGCTGGGGGCTCCTGGCACCGGGAAAACGAGCCTGCTCGTCGAAGCGTTCACTCGCCTTGTGATGCGTGACGCATGGAACGAAGGCGATGCGCTCGTGCTCGCTCCGAACCGCTTGGTCGCGACCGAACTGCGCGGTCGCATCGAGGCACGCATCGAGCGGCCGATCGGGGGCACCTTCGTTCGTACCGTGCCCTCGCTCGCCTTTGCCGTCCTCCAGCGGCACGCCGCGCTTCGAGGCGAGTCCATGCCGCGGCTGCTCACGGGCACGGCCCATGACGAAGTGGTCGAGTCGGTGATCGAGGACGCCCTCGCCGGCGGCTGGCAGGGGCCCGACCCGATCCCATTTGCTCCCGAAGTGCTGCTGAGCGAGGCGTTTCGCGCTGAGGTGCGCGAGTTGAATCGGGTGCTCGACGACTTCTCGCTGCAACCGAACACGCTCATCGACACCCTGCGCGGGCTCGGCGAGGCAACGGCGGCCTCGCCGGCCGAGTTCTCGGAGCAGTGGATCGTGGCGCTGCAACTGCTCGACGCGGTGCGGCTCCGGCTCTCGACCACTCGACCTGACGAGCTCTCCTCGAGCGCGATGCAGCGGACCGCCTGCGGGGTGCTGCGATCGAATACGGATATCGACGTGCCGCGCTTGGTGCTGATCGATGATGCGGCTGAGCTCGGTGAGGGCGCGCTCGCGCTGCTGGCCGCGCTCGCCGAGCGCGGGACGAAGGTCTGGGCATTCGGCGACCCCGACATCGCCACCGGGGCATTCCATGGGGAGCGCACTCGCGTGATGGCCGGAATTCTCCCCGAACTCCATCGCAAGCAGCGGCTCCGCATGCCCGGAACCGAAGAGCAGTGCGTCGTGCTCGACACCGTCTATCGACATGGCGCCGAGGTTCGGGAGATGGTGTCTCTGCTGACCGGCCGCATCGGAACCGCCGGAGCAGGTCAACAGCGGCAGGCCGTGGCCTCGCCGGATCGTGTCGCGGGTGCCCACGCGGTGCGTTTCGTCTCCGTGGCGACTGGCGCCGAACAGGTCGGAGTAGTGGCGCATCGACTCCGCGCCGCGCATCTCGGACTCGGCGGGATCGCTCCGACTCCGTGGTCGGAAATGGCGGTGATCTGCCGCAGCCGAAGAGAGGTCACGCGGATCTCGCGAGTGCTCGCGGGAAATCAGGTACCGAGCAGCGTGGCTGCCGGCGGGGTGGTCCTCCGAGAGCACCAGCTGGTCAGAGAGCTCATCCGGCTCCTGCAGCATTCGCTCGGGCTGGCGCGACTCGGCGCGCGAGACGTGCTCGAACTGCTCGGCGGCACCGTGGGCGGGCTCGACCCGATCTCGCTCCGTCGGTTGCGGGGTGCGCTTCGCCTGCAAGAAGTCAGGGACGCGCAGGCGACCGGACGGCAACCTGCGGGAGCAGATGAACTGGTGCTCGAAGGCTTCGAACTGCCAGGGGACCGCCCGGTGCTCGACATGCGCGGTGCGCGACGGTTGCACCGGCTCGGCACGCTTGCGGCGACGGCGACATCGGTGCATGCCTCCGGCGGAACGCCGCGCGAGGTGCTTTGGCAGATCTGGCAGGGCAGCGGCCTCGCCGCTGACCTGCAGAGCCAAGCGCTCGAATCGAGAGGGGTGCGTTCGGACGACGCCCACCGCGCGCTCGATGCGGTCGTCGGACTGTTCTTCGCGCTGCAGCGCCATGAGGAGCAGGACAGCGAGAGGCCCATCGCCGGGGTGCTCGAGGAGATACTGATCAGCTCGGTGCCCACCGACTCGCTCGCGGCGAGCAGCGAACGCGAGGTGGTGACGGTCACGACGCCTCAGGGGGCGATCGGCAGAGAATTCGCACTCGTCTGCGTGCTCGGAGTGCAGGACGGCGCGTGGCCGAATCTGCGCGCGCGTGGATCGCTTCTGGGCGTGACCGCGCTTGAACGGTGGCTGCGAGGCGAAGAGGCCGACCGGCCGTCGCGCCGCGACACGATGCATGACGAGTTGCGATTGTTCGCTCACTCGATCGCCAGAGCCGCGGAGGAAGCGCTCGTCGTCTCGGTGTCGAACGAGGAGCAGCATCCTGGCATCTTCTTCTCCCTCGGCGCCGGGTTCCTGGAGGAGGAGGGACTTCCCAGTAGCCGGCTCACATTGAGAGGCGTCGTCGCCGAGATGAGGCGCCGACTCACCCGCGACCCGAACGATGCCGAGGCTCGCGCTGCGCTTGTCGCACTGGCACGTGACGGAGTTGCGGGAGCCGACCCAGAGGAGTGGTACGGCGTGCGTGCCCCCAGCACGGAAGCGCCGCTCGCAGACATCGACTGCGACCCCGACGCGACGGTGTCGGTGAGCCCGTCGCAGATGGAGCAAGCAGAAGCCTGCCCCCTCGACTGGATCATCTCCCGACTGGGCGGCGGCACGTCCGACTACCGGGCCAATATCGGCACGCTGCTGCACCGGGCAATGGAGACCGCCGACCCTGCAGCGACCGCCGAAGATCTGCTGGCCGAGGTCGCCCAGGGCTGGAAGAGTCTCTCGTTCGAAGCCGAATGGCAGGAGAAGCGGGCGCTGAGAGACACCGAGTCGATGGCGCAGGCTCTGGCCAGCTACCTCGCTCGCTTCGAGCGGTCCGAGCAGCGGCTGCTCGCGGGAGAGGCATCGTTCGTGCTGCCGATCGAGTTCGCGCGGCTTCGCGGCAGCGCCGACCGCATCGAGGCTACCCCTCTCAAAGGCGGAGGTTTCGAGATCACGGTGGTCGACCTCAAGACCGGCAGGCGGGTGCCGACCGCAGCCGAACTGCAGCAGCACGCGCAGCTTCAGGCGTATCAACTCGGAGTGCTCAGGGGTGCGTTCGTTGATGCAGAGGGAAACCGCGTCGAGGCCGCGTCCGCAGGCGGCGCGAAATTGCTGTACGTCCACCCGGAGACGCTCAGCAAGTCCCGGAAGAGCAAGGGTGAGCAGTACACCGAGGTGCGTCAGGACGAACTCGGGGAGAGCGAGCAGCGGCAATTGGAGCAGCGGGTGCTGGAAGTCGGACGAATCATGGCCGGTGGGCGCTTCACCGCCCAGCTCGAACACCACTGCGAGAATCCGCACGCTCCCAGTCGAGCCTGCAGCATTCACATCATTCCGGCGGTGAGCCACGCATGACCTCGACGCGACCGATATTCTCTGCCGCCCGAATCGCGGAGCTCATGACGGGGCCCGGCGAAACGGCCATCCTTCCCACCCCGGAACAGACCGAAGTGATCGAGCAGACGCTCGAGGGCAGCGTGCTCGTCGTCGCGGGCGCAGGCAGCGGGAAGACCGAGACGATGGCCAACCGGGTGGTCTGGATCGTGGCAAACGGGCTGGCGAAGCCGTCGCAGATCCTCGGACTCACCTTCACCCGCAAGGCGGCAGGGGAACTCGGCGAGCGCGTGACGCAGCGCCTCGTGCGATTCGCCGAGCAACTCGAGCGATCAGCTCGAGCGGGAGCGCTCTCGACCGCCGAGGCGCAGCGCGCAGAAGCGCTCTCCGCGATGATGAACGAGGGGCTCGACCTACCCGAGGTGAGCACCTACAACGCGTTTGCATCGGCGATCGTGCAGGAGTTCGGGGCGTTCGCGGGAGTCTCCGCAGGTGCCACCCTCATCGACGGCCCGAGGGCATGGGGCATCGCCAGGGACCTCGTGATCGCGAGTGACGAACCGGCGCTCGTCGAGAGCAGCGACTCGATCGCCGTCCTGGTGAAACGGGTGCTGAATCTCGACCACGCAGTATCCGACAACCTGACGAGCTTCGACGAGGTGCTGCGCGCCGCAGCGGCCCTTGAGCAACTTGCCGAACTTCCCTACAACGAGAAGAAGCCGACCGGTCAGTACTCAGGGATCAGCGCCGTGCTGGGCAATCTGCAGGCCACCCGCCTGGCAGTGCGCGTGGCGGAACGGTTCTCGCAGGAAAAGCGCCGACGCGGCCTCATCGAATTCTCCGATCAGTTGGCGCTCGCGGTCGAGACTTTGCGTCGTTCGCCGGACGCCGTCAGGGCCTTGCGCCTGCGAACTCCGGTCGTGCTCCTCGACGAAGTGCAAGACACCTCCGTCGGACAGACGACACTGCTCTCCATGCTCTTCCGCGGCAACTCGGTGATGGCGGTCGGCGATCCCCATCAGTCGATCTACGGCTTCCGCGGCGCTTCGGCAAGCAACCTGCAGACGTTCCACAGCGACTTCCGACGCGCGGGAGGGGGATCCTCGGCCGGGACCACGCTCAGTCTGTCTCTCAGCTGGCGAAACCCCGGGAAGATCCTCGCCGCCGCAAATACCGTCAGTGCACCGCTTGCGGCGAAACTCGAAGCCGAGACCACCGGGATCTCGGTGAAGCCGCTGAGCTCGAAATCTCAGTATCTCGGAATCGAGGAACCGCCGGTACCGGTCCAGCTCGAGGTCTGTGCGACGGAGACGATCGCAGAGGAGTTCGAAGCGCTCGCCTCCTGGATGCGCGATGCGCGCAGCGAGCACCTTGCGCGCAACGCGAAGCCGGCCACCGCCGCCGTCGTCTTCCGCAGCAGAAGACACATGGGTGCGGTGTCGGAGGCGCTGTGGGCGGCGGGAGTGCCCAACCGCATCATCGGAATCGGCGGGCTCCTCACCACCCCCGAGATCACAGATCTCGTCAGCACGCTGCGCTGCATCTGGTTCGCTGACGCCGGCAGCGAATTGATTCGCTTGCTTTCGGGACCGCGCTTCCGTATCGGGGTCTCCGATCTGCGCGGCCTCGATCAGGCCGCCCGCTGGTTCTCGGCACGCGACCATACGAAGCAGAAGCTCAGCGAGACGGACTTCGAGGCCATGGCAGCCCACTCCGATACCGAGCGAAGCTACACCCTGCTCGACGCGCTCGACGAGATCGCGGCAATGCCCGGGCTCGACCACCGCGCACTCTCCGCGATCACCGATATCGGCCGAGCGCGTCTGCGGGAGGCCGGTCAGATGCTTCGTGGCCTGCGGCAGGAAGTCGGGGGCGACATTCCGGCACTCCTGCGCTCGGTGAGCTCCGCGCTCAGGCTCGACATCGAGCTCGATGCGGCCGAGCACACCGGTTACGAGGGTTCTGCGGTGGCGCGGGCGAACCTCGACGCGTTCGCCGAAATGGTCGAGGAATTCCTTGCGAGCGACGAACACGGCACGCTCGCGTCGGTGCTCGCCTGGCTCGAACGGGCCACCGAAGACGACGAGGCTGCGGAGCACGTTCCCGAGCCGGAACCCGGAACCGTGCAGCTCATCACCGTGCATGGCTCGAAGGGCTTGGAATGGGACTTGGTCGCGATCCCGCGACTGGTCGCGGACGAGTTCCCCGGGAGCTCGAGGGAGGGCATCGGCTGGTTGCGGCCAGGGCAGCTGCCCGACGAGCTGCGAGGAGATGCCGCCGCCAGGCCACGCCTGGATCTCGCCCTCGCAACGACCCAGAAGGAAGCGATCGACGCAATCGCGGTGTATCAGGACCAGCTCAAGGACCGGCACGCAGCTGAGGAGCGGCGCCTCGCATACGTCGCGATCACGCGCGCCGCGTCCCGTCTGTTGCTCACCTGCTCGTTCTGGGGTGGTCAGTCCAAGGCGCGCGTTCCGTCGGTGTTTCTCCAGGAACTGGCGGACGCGCACCTGATCGACCCACTCCCGCGGGAGAGCGCTCACCCAGAGCATCCCGTGTCGGACGCTCCGCGCACGCTGCGATGGCCGCTCGACCCGCTGGGACAGCGCACGACCGCCGTATTGGCCGCGGCCGAATCGATGCGTGATGCGATGCGCGACGATTCGGGATCCACGCCCCTGCATCCGGTGGTCGAACTCCTGCTCGCAGAGCGGGCAGCCGAGCGAACGCCCGCGCCAGGCGCCGGACCGAAGGAGGAGCTGCTCGATGCTCAGCGAGTGACCAGGCTGACCGCCTCGACGTTTCACGAGTTCATCGAGGACCCGGTCGAGGCCGAGCGCCGTCGCCTCCGCCCGATGCCGGTACGGCCGTATCGACGCACCCGGACCGGCAATCTGTTTCATGAGTGGGTCGAACGTCGCGCGAGCACCGCGATGGGTACCTCGCTCGCCCTTGCGGGCCTGGAGCCCGACGAGTTCGCCCTCACCGAGCCTCAAGAAGAACTGCAGGCCCTGATCGAACGGTTCGAGCAATCGCGATGGGCCGATCGACGGCCCATCGCGGTCGAGCTCGAGATCACTCTTCCGTTCGCCGATCGTACGCTGGTCTGCAAGCTCGACGCCGTCTACCGCGATGATTCGAACGGAGTCTCAAGATACGAAATCGTGGACTGGAAATCGGGACTGCCGCCGAAGAACGACGAGGAAAGGTCGCTGCGCTTCCTGCAGCTCGACCTCTATCGACACGCCTATTCCCGATGGACGGACATCGAGCCGGAGCAGATCGATGTCACCCTCTTCTACGTCGCGGAAGGTCAGGAATTGCGGGGAGCACACTCCAGGAGCTTCGAAGATCTCGAACGCTTGTGGGTCCAGACGCAGCAGAAACGCTGAACCGGAAGGCGAAGCTCAGGAACGATCGGAGGCGCCGTCGGGATCACGCTCGTCTCGAGCGCCACTCGAGTCCCGCGCGTCATGCGAGTCCGGCACCCCGTGGATCTCCTCGAAGTCTCCGCCCGACGCGAAGGCACGATCCTCGTCGAGAGATTCGAGCTCCGCTGTCTCCGAGCGCGCATCGAATGCGTCCACAGGAGTCTCGTCGAGCATCTGCTCGACCTCGTGCTCAGAGAGCACACGCTGCTTCGGCAACGGAGCACCGATGAGGCCCAACCGATCGACGAGACGGTCGAGCATCGTGACGGCATCGTCGACGACGCCCTGATCATGCGACTCGAAACCGTGCAGCAGCCATTTCGCCACTTCGAGTTCGTGCGCGAAACGGGCCCGGACCGAGAGCTCCTGTTGACCCGCGACCCCGCGCAAGGCGGTGTATTGCGCGAGCACTGCGTCGAACACCTCAGGTTCGGCGAGCAGCAGCCAGCTGAGGTCGGAAGCCGGGTCTCCAAGAGAGAGCTCATGCCAGCCGAGCACCCCCGAGACCGAGTTTTCCTCGACCAGCAGCAGCTCGGGCGCGAGCGCACCGTGCACGACCGTCGGCTCGAAGCTCCACACGGAGTCCGCATCGAGCACGTCGTTCCAGCGTGCCCGCACCGTCGAGGGAAGCATGCCCGTATCTGCCGCGCGCTGCACGAGACGTTCGGCGTTGGCGCGCACTTCCTGCGCATCGCGCACCGGAAGTCCGCCCTCGCGCACGATGCCGCCCGGCAGGCCGTGGATCGCAGCGATCGTCTCGGTGACCTGATGCAGCAGATCGGGGTCGGATTCGATCTGCTCCATCACCGCCGGGATGCCCGGGAGAAACGTGCTGACGACGGCTCGGGTGTCTCTCGCCCGCGTGATCCCGAGCGTCGCCGGTATCGCGAACGGAAGATGCGCTCGAGCCCCTTCCGCGAGAGCGGCGATGCCGAGCAGCTCTGCGGATTGCTGCACCTCCGCAGACGGACTCGTCGGCACACGGACGATGACATCACCCGTCTCCGTTTCGAGCACGGCCGAGACGAACGTGCCCGCGCTGCCCGATGTGTGAGATCGGGTGCCGGTGACGATCAGGCCCGGAACCGCCGAGGTGGCAAGGGCGGCTAGAGTGAATGGAGTGGTGGCCATACCCTCAGCGTAGGCAGCGATTGCGCCTCGCGCAGTGCGCCACGCGCAGGGAACGCAATGCATCCGGGTGAGGAAGTCGAATGGTGGAAATGGTCGGGCTCCCGCTGACGAACGGCGGGTTGGACCGCGATGCGGCGACGCGGACGGACGAACGCGCGCTCGACGCAGCCTGGAGCGAACCGGGCACGGTCCTGCTTCGAGTGCAAGCGGGCTCCCTCCTCCCGATCCGCGTCGGCGAGAATCGGCGGCATCTCGATCTTCTCGGCGTGCCCGGTGAACGGCGCCCCGAACACCTCTACCTCGGGAGAATGGGCGGTATCGCCGTCTTCTGCGCGGCGGTTTCCGCCGACGACCAGTACCCTGACCCCGTGGGCGGGTGGGTGCATCCCTTCGCCGTCGGCGCGGAACTGTCCGCTGCAGAGCTGGAACTCATGACGGTCGCACTCGCGGTGGTCAACTGGAACAGCTCGATGCCCTTCTCTCCCCGCGATGGAGGGCGGACGACCAGTGCGCAGGGCGGCTGGGCTCGGGTCGACGAGCACGGCGGCGAGCATTTCCCGAGAACCGATCCGGCGGTCATCGTTCTCGTGGAGCACCAGGATCGACTGCTGCTCGGATCGAACGTGCTCTGGGAGGCCGGCCGGTTCTCGCTTCTCGCCGGATTCGTTGAAGCGGGCGAGAGCGCTGAGCAGGCCGTGGTGCGCGAGGTGGGCGAGGAGTCCGGCATGGTCGTGGACGAGGTGCGTTACGTCGCATCGCAGCCCTGGCCGTTTCCGAGATCGCTCATGCTCGGGTTCCGTGCGCGCGTCGCGGCCGGAACCGATCCCGAATCGCTGCGCCCGGATCCCACCGAGATCTCCGAGCTGCGATGGTTCACCCGGGAAGAGTTGCGCAACCCCGGCCCCGATCTGATGCTTCCGAGGAACCTGTCGATCGCTCGATGGCTGATCGATCTCTGGGTCTCTGAGGGCGACAGTGAGCAGTGATCTGCTCGACGGGCTGGATCCGGACCAGCGGCAGATCGCAGAGTGCCTGCGCGGACCGGTCTCGGTGCTCGCAGGCGCGGGAACCGGAAAGACCCGCACCCTCACGCATCGCATCGCCCACGGAGTGAGAGTCGGAGCCTACGCCCCGGACCGAGTGCTGGCCGTCACCTTCACTCGCAAAGCGGCGGGGGAGTTGCAGACCCGGTTGCGGGCTCTCGGGGCCGCGGGGGTGCGTGCCCAGACGTTTCACGGTGCGGCACTCGCACAACTGAGTTTCTTCTGGCCGCAGCTGGTCGGGGGTGCGGCGCCCCAGGTGCTTTCCGGGAAAGTTCCGGTGATCTCGCAGGCGGTCGAGTCCCTCGGGCTGCGGTTGCCGGGGGAGACGCTTCGAGACATCGCGGCCGAGATCGAGTGGCGCAAAGTATCGATGCTCGATCTCGACAGCTATGCCGCTCGCCTCGTGTCCTCCGAGCAGCCGCATCCGATCCCTTCCGGGGTGACGGCCGAGCAACTCCTCGAGATCCACGAGAGATACGCGAAGGTTCTCGCCGAACGAAGGCAGATCGACTTCGAAGACGTGCTCGTGCTCACTACCGGCATGCTGGAAACCGAGCCGCGCGCCGCGCTGCAGGTGCGCGAACGCTATCGCTTCTTCACTGTCGACGAGTACCAGGACGTGTCGCCGCTGCAGCACGCACTCCTGCAGGTCTGGCTGGGCGATCGGGACGAGATCTGTGTGGTGGGCGATGCGAGCCAGACCATCTACAGCTTCGCGGGCGCGTCGAGTTCGTACCTCCTGAGGTTCGGGCGGGAGTATCCCCACGCGAGGGAGTTCCGGCTCGAGCGCAACTATCGTTCCTCAGAGGCGATCGTTCGGGCGGCGAACAGGCTGATGAAGGGACGGCCGGGTGCGCTCACGCTCCGGACCGAGCGCACCGATGTGACGATCCCGGTCACCGCGGAGTGGTTCGGGAACGAGCACGAGGAAGCACGGGCAGTCGCGGCGGCGATCCGATCGAGCATCGAGTCGGGCACTCCCGCAAGCGAGATCGCCGTGCTGTACCGAGCCAACGCCCAGTCGGCAATGATCGAGTCGGAGTTGCAGCGCGTGGGCGTGTCCGCACGCGTGCACGGTGCCCAGCGGTTCTTCGATCGTGCCGAGGTCCGTCAGGCGGTCATGCTGATGAGAGGTCAGGCCAAGGTGGCCGACACTCGGCCTCTCTTCCAGATCGTCAGCGATGTGCTGCGTGCGTGCGGCTGGACGGCCACCCCGCCAGAGGGGGGATCCGCGCGAGAACGCTGGGACGCCCTCAACGCGATTCTCACGATGCTCGACGAGCAGCCGGACGACGCCACGATGCAGTCGTTCAGCGAGGAGCTTCTCGCGAGATCGCGGGCTCACCATGAGCCGACGGTCGAAGCGGTGACGCTGAGCGCCGTGCACTCCGCAAAGGGTCTGGAGTGGAGTCTGGTGCACCTCATCGGCATGAACGAGGGGCTGCTCCCGAACGCCTACGCACTCGATGACTCAGCCGTCGATGAGGAACGAAGGCTCGCGTACGTCGCCTTCACGCGCGCGCGGGACTCGCTGCGTATCTCTGGAACTGCCGGCTCGGCTCGTTCGCAGCGCTTGCCCTCTCGCTTCATCGAGGAGGCCGGGCTCCGCTTCGGTTCGTGAGGACTCGCTCGCGGATCGTGCGAGCGTGACACAGCCGCAGTCGACGTGGGACGGAATATGCTCGACCGTCGGCACTGGCGCGAGGATGCGGTCGTGCACGGGGTAGCGCAGCCTGACGCCGACGAGGTCGACCATGCGGTGCGTCGAGGCGCGGTACTGGATCGCAGTGGCGACCGCGAGGGTGCTGGCGAACCAGGCGCAGGTATCGGTTGCCGCCGCTGGTGCACCGTTCGCGAGCTGCGCGGCGAGGATCTGCAGGACCGGATCGATGTCGAGCGTATGCAGTTCGACGCAGGAGAGACACGGTGAACCGCCCGGGGGAACAAACGGCCCGACATAGAGGTGCCGGTCAGTCAAGCGAACGGGCAGGTGGGGGATGCCATCGCTGAGGAGGGATTGGCCTCGCGCGGTCGGGCCTAAGAACTGTTCGACGAGGATCACGAGGTCAGGCGGAGCATCGTGTGCCGCGGAGGGAACCCTCGCGAGCTTCAAGTGGGTCCGCATTGCCTCAGCGAAGGAACCGTCGCCGCGAACGGTGATCGCCGGTGCGGCGGCAAGGTCGTGCGAGATCGGCGCCGAAGGGTTCTTCGACACGAGAGCTGGCGCGAGTTCGCGCAGGAGCGCCTCGTGCTCGGGGGGAAGCAGCCCCGTTCTGCGTGCAACTGCCTCGAGATCGCTGCGTCGGACGCCGAGTCGAAGCTGGCCGATGAAGCGCTGTTCTGCGGGGGAGGGAGAGCGCACACGAACTTCGGCTCGCTCGAATCCGATGCGAAGGATCTCCGTGGTCTCCCAGCAGATCGGAAGCGCGGGGTCGAGGGCGAGATATTCGTGCGTCATCTCCCCATCTTGCGACGGAGCCGGGGGTGTTCCGAGCTTGTCCACAGGACTCGGCCGAGTCGGGGAGGAACACAGCCTGTGGACGACAAACGAATCGGGCGTGCCCTAGACCGGCGGCGGCTGCAGCGGGTTCGGGGTGCTGTCGTCGTCGTCGTCGGGCTCCGGGTCGGTGCTTGGCGAATCGAGGTCGCCGTCGAGCAACTCGGCAAGCGCCCGATCAAAATCGTCTGCAGGTGCGGATTCCGGAGTAGCGCCAGCGAGCCCGAGCCGTTCGAGCAGCCTGGCGGGGTGATCGAGCTCCTCCGCGGTCGGCAGCAGGTCCGGGTGCGCCCAGAGCCCGTCTCGACGCTCCATGCCTCCGCGCTCACCGAGCATTCGCCAGAGCGCCGCGGCCTCCCGCATGCGGCGGGGCCGGAGTTCGAGGCCGACCAGCGTGCCGAAGGCATGCTCCGCGGGACCGCCGACCGCTCGACGGCGCCGTACCATCTCCGCGATGCCGTCGCTCCCTGGGAGGCGCGACACGGCAGACTCGGTGACCGCGTCGACCCAGCCCTCGATGAGGGCGAGCATGGTCTCGAGACGTTCGAGCGCAGCTTCCTGAGCCGGGGTCTTCGGCGGGATCAGCGCGCCGCTCGATACGAGCTGCTGCATGGCTTCGGTATCGGATGGATCCATGTCGCGGGCCAGCTCCTCGATGCGAAGCGTGTCGATGCTCATTCCGCGGGCGTAGTCGGTGATCGCCGAGATCAGATGCAGTCTGAGCCAGCGGGTATGCCGGAAGAGCCGGGCGTGCGCGAGCTCCCGCACCGCCAGGTACAGGGTCACGGCCTCGGGATTCTGATCGAGCCCCTCGGCAAACGCAGCGACGCCGCTCGGAATCAGTGCTCCGCCCTCGCGGCCCTGGCCTTCGAAGAGCGGAATGCCGACGTCTCCGCCGGCGACGACCTCACTGGAGAGCTTTCCGATGACCTGTCCCAGCTGGGTAGCGAAGAGCGCTCCGCCCACGCTGCGCAGCATCGGACCAAGACCCTCGAGCGCGCCGCCGAGCTGCTCGGGGAGCTGACTGCTCAGCGCATCGGTGAGGGCCTTGGCGATCGACTCGGCCACCGGCTCGGCGAGCCCGATCCAGGTGTCGACCGTCTGCTGCACCCATTCGACTCGTGTGATGGTCCGAGGGGCATCCGCAGTCGCGCCGACCTCGGTCGCCTCATCGAGCCAGAGTGATGCGACGGGAAAGGAGCGCTGCGCGATCGAGTCATCGGCAGCGGGGGATCCCTGTGCGGCGACCTCGATCGCGATGCGCCTGGTATTCGACCAGTCGATGTCCTGAGACGGATTCCGCATGGCGTTCTGCAGCGTCGCGAACAGGCCTTGCAGCGCAGCAGGATCGCCGGGGAGCCCAGCGGCCTTGGCGAAGGCGGCCGGGTCGAATTCACCGGTCGGAGTCTGCCCCGAGAGCATCTCGTTGAGCATGCGCTGCAACTCGCTCAGCGCATCATTGTTCGGCTGCTCAGCGGAGTCGTCGTGATCGCGATCGTTCATGCTTCCACGCTACGGCAAGGTCGTCGGAATCAACCGAGAGAGTGCGGATTCGAGGGGGCCTGCGTTGCGCTCACTGCGAACAGCGGGCAGCGGGTGGGCACCGATCCAGGAATCCCAATGTTCTTGTCAGGGGTCCTCGGTAGGCTGGAGGGACGCCAGAACCCACAATCTACAGAGAGTTTCGACGTGACAGACTCGACCACCGCCGTTCCGCAGTCCCGCAAGCGCCGCATGTCCCCGATCGCGGTGACTGTAGTGATTGTTGTGCTGCTCATCCTCGGATTCCTTGCTGCAGCCTCGGTATTCACGGAGGTGCTCTGGTTTGACCAGCTCGGCTACCTTCCCGTGCTGCTCACCCAGTGGTTCGCCGCAGGAGCGATGTTTCTCATCGGCTTCTTCTCGATGGCGCTCCCCGTGTTCTTCTCGATCGATCTGGCATATCGCAAGCGGCCGGTGTATGCGCGGCTGACGGCCCAGCTCGATCGCTATCAGGAGATGGTCGAGCCACTGCGCAAGCTGATCAAGTGGAGCCTGCCGGCGGTCTTCGGGCTCTTCGGCGGATTCGCGGCCGCGACTTCGTGGCAGCAAGTGCTCCTCTGGTGGAACTCGGCTCCGACGGGTCAGACCGATCCCGAGTTCAACCTGGACGTCTCGTTCTACCTGTTCTCGCTGCCCTTCTGGCAGGGAGTGCTCGGATTCGCCTCCGCGGTGATCCTGATCTGCCTCATCCTCGGGGTGGCGACCAGCTATCTCTACGGCGGGATCTCGTTCGCCGGCCGCGACGTGCGCGTCTCGAAGGCCACCAGGATCCAGGCCGCGGTGCTCGCCTTCCTCTACCTCTCGCTCCAGGGCGTGAGCCTCTGGCTCGACCGTTATGCTGCTCTGACCGATTACCAGGGGCGATTCACCGGAGCCACCTACACCGGCGTGCATGCTGCGATTCCCGGGAAGCAGATCCTCGCGGGCATCGCGATCATCGTCGCCGTTCTGTTCCTCATCACCGCGTTCACGGGCAAGTGGCGGCTGCCCGTCATCGGTACGGCCCTGCTGCTGGTGTCGGCGCTCGTCGTGGGTGTCGGCTATCCGTGGGTCGTTCAGGAGCTCCGAGTGCGCCCTGATGAGAAGAGCCTGGAAAGCGAGTACCTCGCCCGGAACATCGAGTCCACGAGGTCCGCATACGGCATCGACGCGGTGAAGGTCGAGCGATACGACGCGGCGACGGACGCCGAGCCAGGCCAGCTTCGCGGCGACGCGCAGACCACGGCGAACATCCGCATCATGGACCCATCGATCGTGTCCCCGACATTCGCCCAGCTCGAGCAGAGCCGTCAGTACTACCAATTCCCGAAGTCGCTGAGCGTCGACCGCTATGAGATCGACGGGAAGATCGAGGACACGGTCTCAGCGATTCGCGACATCGACGTGTCCGGTCAGACCGGCTGGTTCAACCGCACCCTCGTCTACACGCACGGCTATGGCCTCGTCGCCGCCTACGGAAACCAGAGGTCGGGCGGCGGAGAGCCGGTCTTCCTCGAAAGCGGAATTCCGACGAGCGGACGCCTCGGAGAATTCCAGCCTCGCATCTACTTCGGCATGACGTCCCCCGAGTACTCCATCGTCGGCGGCGAGCGGGACAAGCCGATTGAGATCGACTACCCGGCTGACGACCAGGCGGCGGATCCGGCGACGGAGGCTCCGGCGTCGGAAGATCCCGCTGCAGAGGATCCCTCAGCCGAGGATCCGACTGCGGAAGGGTCCGGCGCGGGCGAGGAGGCAACTCCGAACGACGACGTCGCCGCCGAGGACGAAGCGACCGTCGAGGAGACCGACGGCGGCCGTCAGAACCTGACCACATTCACGGGAGATGGTGGTCCGGTGCTCGGCAACGTGCTCACGAAACTGCTCTACGCGCTGAAGTTCCAGTCGATGGAGATCGTGCTTTCTGGGGCAGTCGTCGACGGATCTCAGATCCTCTACGACCGCAACCCGGTCGACCGTGTGAAGAAGGTCGCGCCGTACTTGACGGTCGATTCGTCGCCGTACGCCTCTGTGGTCGATGGCGAGGTCGTGTGGATCATCGATGGGTACACGACCTCAGACCAGTACCCGTACTCGGAGATGCGAGACTTCAACTCCATGATCGTCGATGCCGACAACCCGCGCACCAGTGCGCTGGCGAAGCCGGTGAACTACATTCGCAACTCCGTGAAGGCGACCGTGAACGCCTACGACGGCAGCATCAAGCTGTACGCCTGGGATACCGAAGATCCGCTGCTGCAGGCGTGGGACAAGGTGTACCCGGGCATGCTGCAGTCCACGGACGACATGAGCGGCGACTTGCTGAGCCACGTGCGCTACCCGAGCGATCTGTTCAAGGTGCAGCGTGAGATGCTCTCGACCTATCACGTCACGGACCCGGGTGCCTTCTACTCCGACGAGGACGCCTGGCGCACGCCGAGCGATCCGGTGTCGACGGCTACTCAGGGCAACAACGGCGAGGCCCCGCGCCAACCTCCGTACTACCTGACGCTTGCGGCGGGCAAGGGCGAAGATCCGAACTTCTCGATCTACTCCACCTACATTCCCGCAGCGAGTGGGACGAACGCGCGCGATATTCTCACCGGATATCTCGCCGCAAACTCGAACGCAGGCAACGTCGACGGCAATATCTCGGACGACTACGGCACGCTGAAGCTCTTGACGCTGCCGAAGGGCAACTCCGTTCCGGGCCCAGGCCAGGTGCAGAACAGCTTCACCACCGATTCCGAGGTGTCCAGACTGCTCAACATCCTGAGCCAGGGTGGCAGCAAGGTGATGAGCGGCAACCTGCTCACGCTGCCGGTCGGAGGCGGCTTGCTGTACGTGCAGCCGGTCTACGTGCAGGCTTCGTCGGGCACCAGCTTCCCGATCCTGCAGAAAGTGCTCGCCTCCTTCGGAGACGAGATCGCGTTCGAGGACACGCTGGACGCTGCTCTCGACCAGCTCTTCGGCGGCAACTCGGGCGCTTCCGCAGGGGACGGCGAGCTCATCGACGATGGTGAGACGGCTCCTGACGATGGCTCGGCCGTCGACCCCGGCGACGAGACGTCGGCGACACCCAATGAAGGCGAGAGCGGCGGTTCTTCGGCCGACCTGCAGAAGGCGCTCCGTGACATGCAGAAGGCCCTGACCGACCGTGACGATGCCATGAAGGCAGCCGATTGGACGGCCTACGGCGAGGCTGATCAGCGTCTCCGCGATGCGATTGCGAGGGCCCTGCAGGCGCAGTAGACGACGTCGATTTGAGCTGTTGCGCTTTGCGTGCTAAAGTTAATTCTTGTGCCGCGGGGTGGAGCAGTTCGGTAGCTCGCCGGGCTCATAACCCGGAGGTCGTAGGTTCAAATCCTGCCCCCGCAACGAGAAAATGGCTCCTGATCAGGAATTTCCCTGATCAGGAGCCATTGCACTTTTTGCCGGAAGGTGCGTGCGCACGTCAGGTGGATCGGAACCGATCGTGGTGAGACATCTGCTCGCGGCGATGCTGCAGGTGTTCACGGAGAATGCGCGTCGCGCGCCTCGAGTTGCCCTCGCCGAGCCTCGGCACCTGCGGCAGCACGCAGTGGAACCTCGGCTGCGGGCGTCTTCGTAGGCGACTCTCTTCGTTCAGTCCCGGTACTGCTCGGGGAGCGCGGTCGATCGTCCCCAGCCCGCATCGCGCGTAGCCTTGACGACCAGCGGGCCGACTCGATAGGGCAGCGGCGTGGTGAGTGCGAGCGTCGTGTTGGAGTGGCCGACTCCGGGGAGCGCGACGATACGCTGGATCAGCTCCTGGAGCTCGGCATGCGATGCCGCCCCGAGGCGCACGAGCAGATCCTCTCGTCCTGAGGTGGCGTGTATCTCCATCACCTCGGGAATCTCCGCGAGCAGGTCGATGACATCGTCGAGCTTCCCCTGGTCGAGTGCGAGTGCGGCGAAGGCTTCGACGTTGATTCCGGCCTCGACGAGATTGAGCCTGGGGGAGAATCCTCGCAACAGCTTCGCTTCGCCGAGGCGACGCAGCCGGGACTGCACCGTGTTGCGCGAGACGCCGAGCCGATCGGCGAGGTCGCCGATGCTCTGCCTGGCATCCTGCTCAAGCAGTGAGATCAGCTCGCCGTCGAGTCGATCGATCCTAAGCATATTGCTCAAGATAGCCTCCAAAAGTAGTGGGTTGCTTGGCATATTGAATAGTCCACCGCGGAACAGTTGATTCAGGTGGCAGCTTGATGGGATTCTATTGCACAAAATGATGAGCCACTGTGCTCAGATGACCTACCAAGGACGGTGGAGCGTTGCGAAACGAAGAATTGACTCTGAATCCGCTCAACGCCCGCTACCTTGATGAGACCTGCCGGGTACTGATGACGGGCGTGCAAGCCCTCGCGAGGCTCCCTCTCGACCGGGCGCGGCTCGATGCCGCGGCCGGTCTGCAGAGCGGGTCGTACATCAGCGGCTATGAGGGCTCGCCTCTCGGCGGTTACGATCTCGAACTCGCCCGGCAGCGCAAGCTGCTCGACGAGCACCGAGTGCGCTTCGAACCCGGGTTGAACGAGGAAGCCGCGGCAATGGCCGTGCAGGGGACGCAGCTCATTCACGAACTGAAGCCGACGGTCGACGGCGTGGTCGGCTACTGGTATGGCAAGGCTCCTGGCCTCGACCGCGCGACCGACGCGTTTCGACACGCGAACCTCATGGGAACCCATCCGAACGGAGGCGCGGTCGCATTCGTCGGCGACGATCCAGCGGCCAAGTCGTCGAGCGTGCCCTGCGCCTCGGAGCACGCCCTCGCTGACCTGATGATGCCGATCCTCTATCCGAGTGACGCCGCCGAGGTGCTCGAACTCGGACGGCATGCAGTCTCCCTCTCGCGAGCGAGCGGGCTCTGGTCGTCGATGAAGATCGTGACTTCGGTCGCAGACGGGTCGACGACGGTCGATCTGAAAGCCGGCGATGGATTCGCTCCGGTGCTGCCTTTCGGCGCTGGCCTGCACGAACCCACCTCTCGCCTGTTGCAGCCCACGCTCGGACCGCTCGAACGCGACATGCTTTCGACCCGGATGCGCATCGTACAGGAGTACCTCGACCTCAATCCGGTGAATCGAACGGTGCGACGCGATCCGAGCGATCGAGTCGGCATCGTCACCGCGGGCACCGGATACCTGGACACCATGGAAGCGCTCGGCACACTCGGTTTCGGAGCCGGCCCGGGCGGAGGCGGTGTCGCGACGCACGCGGAGAACGGATCCACCGTGCGCGTGCTCAAGCTCGGAGTGGTGTGGCCGCTCTCGCGGAAGCAGATTCTCGAGTTCGCCGACGGCCTGGAAACGATCATCGTGGTCGAGGAAAAGCGGGCATTCATCGAGGCCCAGATTCGCGAACTGCTCTACGACGTGCCGCAGCGTCCGGTGATCATCGGAAAGCGGGATCACGAAGGGCGCGAACTGTTCGCAGCGCATGGAGAACTGACCGCAGACAGCGTCACGAAGGGGCTCGCCACGCAACTCGCCGGCCTCGCAGCGGTTCCCGGGGTGGAGCGGTGGCTTGCGCAGCGCAAGGGCGCCCTCGGGGAACGAATCTACCTGCCACTCGCGCAGCGCACTCCCTACTTCTGTTCGGGCTGCCCGCACAACAGCTCGACGAAACCGCAGACAGATTCGGCATTCGGCGCCGGTATCGGCTGCCATGCGATGGTCCTGCTCATGGATCCCAAACAGGTCGGCGATGTCGTCGGCCTGACCCAAATGGGAGGGGAGGGGACGCAGTGGATCGGCATGGCTCCGTTCGTCGAGAACGGCCACTTCGTACAGAATCTCGGCGATGGGACCTTCCACCACTCGGGCAGCCTGGCGATCCGCGCCTCCATTGCGGCCAAGACGAATATCACCTACCGGATTCTCTATAACTCGACCGTCGCGATGACGGGAGGCCAAGACGCGGTCGGGCAGATGACGATTCCCGAGATGGTCGGCGAACTCCTCGCCGAAGGCGTGGCGAGAATCATCGTGACGAGCGACGAGCCACGTGCGCTGAAACGGCAACGCATGCCTGGTGGCGTCGAGGTCTGGCATCGCGACCGGCTCGGTGACGCGCAAGAGATCCTGGCGAGGATCCCCGGAACCACCGTGCTGATTCACGAGCAGGAGTGCGCGACCGAACTGCGCCGCAAGCGCAAGCGCGGACTCGCGCGCAAGCCCGAGGAGTTCGTGATGATCAACGAGCGCATCTGCGAGGGATGCGGCGACTGCGGTGAGAAATCGAACTGCCTCTCGGTGCAGCCGGTCGAGACCGAGTTCGGCCGCAAGACTCGAATCCACCAGAGCTCCTGCAACGTCGATCGGAGTTGCCTCGACGGCGACTGCCCGGCGTTTGTCACCGTGCGCCCCGGTGTCAAGGGCGGGCGAGGATCGGGACTCGACGATCTCGATGCGGCCAAACTGCCCGCACCGGCTCCGACGGCCAGCCAGTCCCACCGCATCAGGCTGATGGGCATCGGTGGTACCGGCGTCGTCACCACATCGCAGTTGCTCGCGACCGCGGCGGTGCTCTCCGGCCGTTACGTGCGCACCCTCGACCGCACCGGGCTGGCGCAGAAGGGCGGTGCGGTGGTATCCGATCTCGTGATCGAGCCGACGCCCTTCGAAACGGGAAACAGCATCGGCGACGGCAACTGCGATCTATACCTCGGTTACGATCTTCTGGTCGCGGCCGATCCGAAGAACACCGTCGCACTCGCCCCCGACGCCACGGCGATCGTTTCGACCTCCATCGTGCCCACCGGCGCGATGGTGAGTGACGTGCGGCTGACCTTCCCAGATGTGGAAGCGACCCTCGACCGGGTCACCGACCAACTGACCGAGGGCACCTGCGTCTCGCTCGATCTGCGGCGCTACGCTGAGGGGCTCTTCGGGACGGAGCAGATGGGCAACATGTTCTTGCTGGGTGTCGCGGTGCAGTTGGGCGCGCTGAGCCTCCTTCCCGAAGCGGTCGAGGAGGCGATCGGACTGAATGGCGTCGCGGTGCACCGAAACCTGCAAGCCTTCCGCCGAGGGCGTCAGTATGTGGCGGACAGGCGTGCGCTGGATCAAGGCCTGAGGGCACTCGAGGGGGAGCAGGCTGCCTCGGCGCTGCGGCCGAGCGCTCTCGTCCGCGCCGATGAGGGTTCGGAACTCGAACGGATCGTGGCGAGACGCCGCACCGAACTCGTCTCCTATCAGAACGAGGCCTACGCCCGGAGATACGAGGATTTCGTCGAGGAAGTGCGACAAGCCGAGGCTTCGCTCTGCGGCGCTGCGGGAGCATTGTCGGAGGCGGTGGCCACGTATTTCTTCAAGTTGCTCGCATACAAGGACGAGTACGAGGTCGCACGCCTCGCCCTCGACTCGAAGATGGATGAGGAGATCGCCAAGGAGTTCGGCGAGGGCGCCAAGGTGCAATGGCGGCTTCATCCGCCGACGCTCAAGGCGATGGGGTTGAAGCACAAGATCCACCTCGGTGCGTGGTTCCGTCCCGCCTTCCTGCTGCTCCGGTCGCTGAAGGGGTTGCGCGGCACTGCGCTGGATCCGTTCGGCTACGACAAGATGCGCCGACTGGAGCGCGAGCTCATCACCGAGTACGAGACGAACGTGCGCGGGATCCTCGGATCGATTCGCGCCGAGCAGCTGGTGCTCGCCACAGAACTCGCCACGCTTCCGGACCTGATCCGAGGCTATGAGGACGTGAAGCTGCGCAACGTCGAGCAGTACCGAGTGCGTCTCGCGGAGCTGCAAACGAGTCTCACGCAGGCTGCACACAGAAGCCACTGATCAGATTCATAGGAACGCTCGGCAATCTGGGAGTACGAGAAAGGCGGACAGACCGTGACTACCACCCCAGATCCCGCGCAGGACCCGCAGCAGCCCGACCGCGCCCCGCAGCAGCCCGAGCCGATCGCTCCGCCCGAGCAGGCACCTCAGTTCGAGACGAGTGCTCAGCCCGCACCTCCCATGCAGCAGTACACGCAGCCGACTGTGCCGCTCCCGGACACGGCACGGCAGATTCCGTACGGAACCCCGCACCCGACCGCGGGCTACGCCCCGCACCCGACACACTTCGCTGAGGCAAGCACCGCTGCCGCCTCGAGCTCGGCACCCGCAGTTCCCGTCGGATCCGCCCCTGTGGGCGCACCCGCAGAGTCTGCTGCGCCCACGCAGACCAAGTCGCGAGCCGGCGTGTTCTTCGCGGGGATCGCGATCGGCGCGGTCGTCGCCGGTGTCGTGGGCGGTGGTGCGGGCGCGCTCGTCGCGGCCAACCAGCAGCCGGTCTCCGTGGTGCAGCCCCAGGCCAGCGGCAAGGTGACGCTGAACAATCTCGATTCGGCGACCAACGTCTCCGGAGTGGCGCTCGCCGCGACGCCGAGCGTCGTCACCCTCGAGGTGTCGGGCGCGAACGGGGCAGGTTCAGGGTCGGGCGTGATCTACAGCAAGGACGGCTATGTCGTCACCAATGCACACGTGGTGACGCTCGACGGCGCGGCCGGCTCCGATCCGGAGATCCGGGTCTGGCTGAGCGACGGACGCATCCTCGACGGCACCGTGGTCGGCACGGATCCCTACGCCGATCTTGCCGTCGTCAAGGTCGACGCCGACGACCTCGTTCCGATCGACATCGCCGACTCCTCCAAGATCAACGTCGGTGATCTCGCCGTGGCAATCGGTGCTCCCCTCAACCTTTCGAATACCGTGACCAGCGGTGTCGTGAGCGCACTGAACCGCGGCATCGCCGTGGGGAGCCCGATCATTCCGGAGCAGCCGAACGAACAGCAGGACCAGCCCGATCAGAACAACGGCTTCCCCTGGTACCGATTCGGCAATCCGAATGAGGAGCAGAACGGCCAGCAGCAGCAGGCAACCGCCACTCAGGTCACGCTGCCCGTGATCCAGACCGATGCATCGATCAACCCGGGCAACTCGGGCGGAGCGCTTCTCAACGCGAACGCCGAGCTGATCGGCATCAACGTCGCGATCGCTTCGAACGGCAGCGATGCGAGCACCGCGGGCAGCGACGGTCTGGGCTTCGCCATTCCGGTGAACATGGTGACCCGCGTGGCAGACGCGCTGATCGCGGGCGAACGACCCTCGCACGGCCTGCTCGGTATCGGAGTCAACGATTCGTCGGCCGACACCGATGAGGATCGCAATTTCGCGGGAGGTCTGATCAGCGAGCTGGTTGCCGGCGGTCCCGCGGCCGAGGCCGGTCTGAAGGTGGGCGACGTCATCACCGCCGTCGACGGGATTCCGGCCGATTCGGGTACTTCGGTGTCCGCGCTCGTGCGCATGCACGAGGGCGGCGACCAGGTCACCATCTCATACAGCCGCGGCGGCAAGCAGGGCGAAGCAGAGGTGACGCTCGGCACACTCGACTGGTAGGTCGTCATCGACCCACGCTGGGTCGCGTGCGCGCCCCGGTTTTCAGCCTCGGCTGAGGGACGGGGCGCGCTCATGCCATAGAGTGGCCAGGTGAGTACTGGGCGGTTCGAGTTCGCGAGCGGCAATCTGCAGAAGCTGCTCGCCGTGCCGAAGTACGTGCTGTCAGCATGCATCGCATTCTTCATTCCGCGTGTGTCGACTCGGTGGGTGTTCGGAAGCGGGATCGGCGTTGGCGAGGGGGCGCTTCAGGTCGCGTTGGCCCTTCGGCAGGACGATCCGGCTGCGGAGATCAGGTGGCTGGTCGCCAACGACGTCGAGGCTCAGCATGCCGAAGCCGAAGGACTCATCGCCCTGCCCAAACGAGGGCGGGCCGGGTTCTGGGCGACCTTGCGCGCGGGACAGATCGTGGTCACGCACGGGCTCGGCGACGTCAATCGCTTCGGTATCTTCGGTGGCCGCGTGATCAACCTGATCCATGGAGCCCCGCTCAAGAAGCTCCATCTGGACTCCCCGATCACCACTGCGGTGCGCGGCCCCGCCCCGCTCCGCGCCGTATTGGGGCGCATGTATTCGGCCGGGACGAAACAGATCTCGCTCTACGTCGCAGGTTCGGTGACGGCGGCCGAGAGACTTCGCTCTGCATACCGTGTGGCTCCGGGAAAGGTGCGCGTTCTGGGGGATCCCCGGGACGACTTGCTCGCACTTCAGGCGCGTGATCAGGGCGCTGCGGAGACGGCACGAACCCTGGTGCGAGAACGCCT
This sequence comes from Leucobacter soli, assembly GCA_040394175.1. Classification (GTDB taxonomy): domain Bacteria; phylum Actinomycetota; class Actinomycetes; order Actinomycetales; family Microbacteriaceae; genus Leucobacter; species Leucobacter soli_A. The sequence goes on from JBEBSS010000004.1 coordinate 82,008, forward strand.
CGGCCTGCCGAAGGGCGAGCAACCCGGCCCTCGCGAACACCTGGTGCTCTACGCGCCCACTTGGCGAGACGGCCAGGCCGATCCGGCAGAGCCGACCGAGGAAGAAGCGGCGCAGATTCGAGCCGCGCTCGAGGCGATGGGGGCAAGGCTGCTGATCCGCTCTCACCCGCTGGGGGCGGGAGCGTATGCATCTCTCCTGGGAGAGCGGGTGCATCTGTTCGGAAGAGATCTCGCGCGCGACATCACACCGATGCTCGGTGCGTTCGACTCGGTCATCACCGACTACTCCTCCATCGCGATCGATTTCTCGTTGATGAAGCGACCGATCGTGTGGTTCGCACCCGATCTCGAAGACTACACACTGAGCAGAGGCCTCTACGAGCCGCTCGAAGTGACCGCCGCCGGCAGGATTCAGCGGGACTGGAGTCAGGTCATGCGACGGCTGTCGGCAGTCCTTCTCGACTCGCCGCAGCGGCGCGCGGCCGAGGCCGACTCGCAGACGCTCGCTGAACGCTTCCACGCCTATCCCGAGGGCGGAGCCGCGAGGCGAGTCGTCTCGGCGATTCGAGACCTGGATTTGCGCGATGCAGACCGGGTTCCAGCTGGCGCGGTCTTCTTCGAGAGCTTCTACGGCCGACAGCTGAGCTGCAACCCGCTCGCGCTCGACGCCGAGATCGCGAGACGATTCCCGGAGCGGTCGCGCTACTGGAGTGTCGCGAGCGAGCGCATGGAGGTACCCGCGGGTGCGCACGCCGTGCTCGTCGGTTCACCCGACTGGTTCGCGGCGCGTCGCCGGGCCGATGTGCTGATCGTCAACGACTGGTTGCGATACCGGTTCCGACGGAGGCCGCATCAGACCGTGCTGCAGACCTGGCATGGCACGATGCTCAAGCATCTTGCGCTGGGACGCCCGGGCATCGGCCTGCGCGCGCGTCTGGCGATCCACCGTGAGAGCCGACGTTGGAGCATCATGCTCTCGCAAAACCCGCACTCGACCGAGCAGTTCCGGAAGAGCTATGCGTTCCGAGGCGAGATACTCGAACTGGGCTACCCGCGAGACGACCGGCTCGCCGAGGCCACTGCGGCCGGAGACAGGATCGGCATCGCCGTTGACGGTGCGAAGCGTGCGCTCGGCATCGCCTCCGGAAAACGGGTGCTCGCGTATGCGCCGACCTGGCGCGACGGCGGACAGGCGGTGGACACGCTCGATGTCCATGCGCTCGCGAGGGATCTCGGTGACGGCTGGGTGGTGGTTGCGCGAGGACATACTCGCAGTGCGGGATCCTACGCCGGGCTGAGCGAGGGCGTGCTCGATGCCTCGGCGCACCCGGACGTGAACGACGTGATCCTCGCTGCCGATGTGCTCGTCACCGACTACTCCTCGGTCATGTTCGATGCCGCGGTAGCCCGGGTGCCGATGCTGTTCTTCGTGCCTGACATCGAGGCATACCGGGATCGCGAGCGCGGATTCACGTTCGACTTCGAGGCGACGGCCCCGGGGCCGTTGCTCCGGACGAGGGCCGAGATCGCAGAAGCGGCGCGTGCCGGGGTCCCCCGGGGCGAGGCATATGCGGCGTGGTGCGATCGCTATGTGCCGCATGACGATGGACACGCCGCCGAGCGGGTCGTCGACGCGCTCGTGGCTCGTGGCGTCCTGACGAACTGAGCCGAGCATGTCCTGCCGCGACGGGACCGCTGTCGATTACATGCGCGACTTGTCGACGGTGCGCCCTGCGCCGCCGGCGATGCCGTAGAGAAACCCCGTCCCCCAGCTCAGGTGCATCGTGACCAGCGCCCAGAGGCCGAGCAGCCGCTCGGAGCCGCGCAGATCGGGGAGCCTGGTGCATGCGAAGACCACCGCGGTGAGATATGCCAGAGGCGTCGCGTGCGCGATCGACCACCAGCCCCAGGGGAGTGCGCCGGACAGTTGCAGCACCAGCACGACGAGGCTGAGTGCGAGACCGAGCACGAGGGTGCCCGGCATGTAGAAGCGCCACGGCGTTTCCCGCGGGTGCCGCTTCGTGAGCACTGCCCGCCAGGCGCCGGTCGCGAAGAACTGCTTGCTGAGATCCCGATAGCTCGCCCGTGGCCAATAGGTCACCCCGAGCGCGGGTTCGAACCAGACGATCCCGCCTGCGCGCCTGATGCGCAGGTTCAGCTCCCAATCCTCGCCCCTTCGGACGATCGGATCGTAGCCGTGAACGGCGTCGATCGCTTCGCGGCGAAAGATCCCGAGATAGGCGCTCTCGGCTGGCCCGGGGATGCCTTCGCCATGGTAGGCGCCGCCGCCGAGTCCGTAGGGGCTGTTGTAGCCCGCCGCAATGGCGCGCTGCACCGGGGTGCGACCGGCAGCCCGCATGACGCCTCCGACGTTCGAGGCGCCCTCGCTGCGCAGCACCTCGATGCCGAGGCGCGTGTAGTCGGCGGTCAGCTCGCTGTGTGCGTCCACGCGGATGACAACGGGATGCACGCTCGCGGCGACGGCGAGGTTGAGGCCGATCGGGATGTCCCGCTCGGGGTTGGGCACGAGTACGACTCGCGGATCCTCGTCGGCGAGCTGCGCGGCGATCTCGTCGGTACGGTCGCTCGACGGGCCGAGCGCCAGCACGATCTGCTTCGCCCCCTCGTAGTCCTGCGCGAGGATCGTTCGAACAGCGCTCTCGAGGTACTCCTCCTCGTTCAGCACCGGCATCACGTAGCTCACGCCGGGAAGCTTCGGCAAGGGTTCCAGATCCACTCCGTCATTCTGTCATGCGTTCGCTCAATTAGGCTTGGGGTATGCAGATTGCAAGCGATGTGAAGCGTGCCAGGAAACTCGCCAAGAAAGTGTTCGCGGGACGCCGTGCGCTGTTCGGAGTGCGGGAGCTCCTCGCGCAGCGCGGTCCGCTCCGGAAACGGCACTATCGCGTTGGCGTCTACTTTGCAGACAGCGATGTGAACATTTATCAGATGCGCCAGTGGTACGCACCGCTTCAGGAGCTCTCGAAGACGCATCCGGTGCTCGTCATTGCGCGCAACCCGGCTGGTGCGAAGCTGCTGATGGAGGAGAGCGGCCTGGCCGTCACCTTCACGCAGAAGGTCACCGAGATCGAGAGCCTGCTCGAAGAGCAGCCGCTCGAGATCGTGCTCTACGTGAACCAGAACACGCGCAATTTCCAGATGATGCGATACGGACGGCGTTGGCACGTGTTCATCAATCACGGCGAGAGCGACAAGATGTACATGGTGAGCAACCAGTACAAGACGTACGACTACTCGTTCATCGCTGGGAACGCCGCCCGCGAACGGCTCGATCGTGTGCTGTGGGACTACGACCTCGACAGCCGCACCTTCTCGATCGGGCGCCCGCAGACCGACCACCTCACAGGAGAGCCGCCCTTCACCCCTGACGATCGCACGGTGGTCCTGTACGCGCCGACCTGGGAGGGCGACCGCCCGGCCGCGAGCTACGGCTCGGTTGCGAGTCACGGCGAGGATCTCGTCCGGAGGCTGCTCGACACCGGTCGGCACCGAGTCGTGTATCGACCGCACCCGAGAAGCGGTGTGGTCGATCCGGAGTTCGGCGCCGCGAACGAGCGGATCATCGCGGCGATCGAGGAGGCGAACCGGAATGATCCCTCCGCGCAGCATGTCTACGACACTGCTCCGGTGCTGGGCTGGCAGCTGAGCCTGCCGGATGTCGCCATCTGCGATATCTCCGCGATGGTCTACGACCGTCTCGCGACGGGCAAGCCGTTAATGGTCACACGGCCTGTGGCTGCAGAAGCGGAAATCGATGAGGGGGGCTATCTCAGCGTCTGCGAATGGTTGAGCGTCGAAGAGACCGCGTCCGTGGACGAGGTGCTCGATGGCGTGATCGGCGACGCCGCGGCGCGCGAGCGCCTGGTCACCTGGTCGAAGCACTACTTCGGCGATACCACGCCTGGGGCGCCGACCCGGCGCTTCCACGACGCGATCGATGTGCTGATGGCACAAGCGGAGGAACGTCTCCGCGGCTAACCGGTCGGCGTATGCGTCCACCGAATCCGTGCGCGCTCAGGTGTTGTGGTCGCTGTTGTAGCGATCGAGCGCCTCTTCGATGGGGCCGTCGAACTTGAGCTTACCTCCGTCGAGGTAGAGGCCTCTCGTGCAGAACCGGCGCAGATCTCGCTCGCTGTGGGACACGAGAAACAGGGTCTTGCCGTCCGCAAGCAATTCGTCGATGCGGCGATAGCACTTGTTCCGAAAGGCCTTGTCTCCGACGGCGAGTACTTCGTCCACGAGCAGTACTGGTTCGTCCAATTGCGAGACGACCGCGAACGCGACGCGTACTTTCATGCCGCTCGACAAGTGCTTGAACGGGGTATCGAGTACGTCGTCGGCTTCGGCGAAACTCACGATCGAGTCGAAGCGGTCGGCGATCTCCCGCCTGGTGAGCCCGTGCAGGCCGGCCGTGAGATGGATGTTGTTCCGCACGGTCAGGTCGCCCGCGAAGCCTCCGGTCAATTCGATCAGAGGTGCGACCCCGCCGAGTACGCGCACACCCCCTTCATCGGGGAGGAGCACGCCTGCGACGAGCTTCAGCAGGGTCGACTTGCCCTGCCCATTGCGGCCGACGACACCGATCGCCTCGCCCGCACGGACCGAGAACGATACATCTCGCAGCGCCCAGAATTCACCGGATGCCTTGCGTCTGCGCGAGCTCGAGAACAGATCCTTGAAACTGCGGCGCGATCCTCGATTCCGGCGAAAACGCACGCCGAGACCGGTGGCGGTGATGATGTCAGAGGTTTCGGGATGCACGCTCACAGCTCCTTCAAGACGCCACCGACTGAGCGTTGGAAGACGAGAATGCCGATCAGGAGAACCACTGCGGTGATTCCCGTGGAGGTTCCGATGAGCGCCCAGTTCAACTGGTCGGGGAAGAACCCGGCGCGAAAGAGGGAGAAGATGCCCGAGAGCGGATTCAGCCAGGAGATCGGAGCCACCGCGCTCGGCAGATCGCCGACGCCGTAGATCACGGGGGAGGCGTAGAAGAGTACGCGCAGCACGAGTTTCGTCGCGCGCTCCAGATCGCGGAAGAAGACGACGAGCGGCGCGAGGATCAATCCCACTCCGAGTACGAGCGCACCCATCAGCACGATGCCGACGGGATAGAGCACGAGCAGCCAGTTCGCGCTCGCGCCGTTCAGGATCGCGAAGAGCGCGAGCACCGGCAGGCTCAGCAGAAACTCGACACCCTTGGCGCAGACGATGCGAGCCACCCAGATCCACCGGGGGAGCGCTACCGACCTCACGAGCTTCACATCTCGCAGAAACGCTCGAGTGGAGTCGCTCACCGCACCGTTGAACCACACCCAGGGAAGCATCGCGCACAGGAGAAACACGATGTACGGCGCCTCGCCGATGGAGCGCGACATGAGCTGCGTGAAGATGAACCAGTAGATCAGGCTCATGACGAGTGGGTCGAGGATCGACCACAGATATCCCAGCAGCGAGGTGGAGTAGCGAACCTTGAGATCGCGAATCGTGAGCAGGCGCAACGACCTGAGGGCTGTCGCACGGTTCGTATGCGGCCGTTCACTGAAGCTCGTCACAAGGACATTCTGCCTGTTTCTCAAACTCTGCGCGCGCCCAACCGCTCGGGCGCGTCTCGGGGCCGCACGTTTGATAGGTTTATAGGCGTGCCTGCAATCCCGCCCAGCGAAGAGTTCTCCGACAACGCGAACGTTGTCGAGTCGACGGCTGCAAGCCAGGCTCCAGCGCCCCCTCGCACGGTAAAGCGCCGAGTTCCGCGGTCGGCACCGCAGCCGCGCCCCGAGGGCGAAACCGAGTTCATCGAGGCCGGAATCGCAGGCTTCGATGTCGTCGCTGAGACTGTCGAAATTGCTCCAGAAACCGCCGCTGCCGCGGAATCCGGCGCCGTTGGCGCATCGGACGATGGCGCTGCCTCCCGAGACTCGGCCGGCCCTGATCTGCCGGCCGGACCGGTCGAGCCCGCTGCTGCGGGAGACCGCAGCGCACCCGCCGAAGCCACGATGCCACCCGAGCCGACGGTGGCTCCTGCCTCGCCGAGGACCGGTCGCATCGAAGTTCCCGTGCCCTCGGTGGTCCGCGCGCGTGAACGTGCCGAGGCCGCCGCAGGAAACGCAATTGTGCTGCAAGCGGAATCCCTCACCAAGTCGTACGGTCAGGTGCTCGCGGCAGCAGACGTGTCCTTCGAGGTGCGCGCCGGCTCGCTCACGGGCGTCGTCGGCCCGAACGGTGCAGGCAAGACCACTGTGCTGTCGATGATCACCGGACTCAACCGACCGAGTTCGGGGCGCATCTCCGTGCGCGATATCGACGTGTGGCGCAACGGACCGGCCGCGAAGCGGGTGATCGGCAGCCTCCCCGATCGGCTTCGGTTGTTCGACCGCTTGACCGGTGGTCAGTTGCTCTACTACGCGGGGGTCCTCCAGGGACTCGATCAGTCCACTGTGGCGAAGCGCGCTGCAGAACTGGCGACGGCGTTCGGCCTTGAATCCGCGTTGGATCGCCCGGTCTCCGATTACTCGGCGGGCATGCAGAAGAAGATCGGCCTCGCGTGCTCCATGATCCATGCGCCCGAAGTGCTGGTACTGGATGAGCCGTACGAGACGATCGACCCGGTGTCGGCTTCGAACGTGACCGAAATCCTCGAAAAGTACGTTGCGGGTGGCGGCAGCGTCATCATGTCGAGCCACAGCCTGGATCTGATCCAGCGCATCTGCGATCACGTGGTCGTCATCGTCGACGGCTCGGTCGTGGCCAAGGGGACGGTCGACGAGGTCCGCGACGGCATCAGTCTCGAAGAGCGCTTCAAACATCTCACCAAGCCCGAGGACGAAGGGAAGGGGCTGGAGTGGTTGCGCGGCTCTTCAGACTCCGAGTAGCGCTGCTGCTCTCGGCGTTCCGAGGGGATTTTCGGCGCGTCGCCCGAGCCTTGCTCGTTGGGCTGGTCTCGATCCTGGTCGCCGTGGGATATGCCTGGCTTCCGCTGTGGCTCTCGGACGGAGCCGAAGGTCGTATGTCGATCGATGTCTTCCTGTCTTCGATCCTGCTCGCGCTGATCGCCGTTGTCCCCTTCTTCGCGAATCTCGGGAGCCTGGAGCCGCGACAGTTCGCCTCGTATCCGGCGACACCGGCGAGCATCGCGACGGCTCTCTTCCTGTCGACGCTGATCAGCTGGCCGACGATCTGGCTGCTGATCTGGATGGCCGCGCTCGTGGCACTGCGGCCGGAATGGGCGCCTGTCCCGGGGGCCACTATTGCGGCCGGGACCCTGACGCTGCTGCTCGCGATGGCGTTCGCACGGGTGAGCTCGGCGATGGTCCGTCTCGTGGTGCCCGCACGGGCGATGTCGGTGCTGCGCTGGACCGGCCTGCTGCTGCTATTGGCTGTGCTTCCGGTGATCGTGTTCCTACTGGCCGACGCCCTGCGCTCGCCGCGCAGCAAGCCCATCCAAGACGCGGCCGACGTGTTCGGGTGGACTCCCTTCGGAGCGCCGGCTGCCGGCCTCGCGTTTGCCGAACAAGGCGACGTCTCTTCGGCGCTCTCTCGTTTTGCGGTGGCAGGTGCGGCGTTCGTCGTGCTGCTGATCCTCTGGTACCTGCTCGTCGCGCGCTCGCTGACGAGCGTAGAGCGTCCTGCGCCCGCCGGCGTCAGCCGCGACGGGCTGGAGGTCTTCGAGCGATTCCCGGCGAAGCCACGCTCGGTCATCGCGGCACGCACGCTCACCTATTGGCGGCGCGATCCACGCTATCGTGTCGCTCTTTTCGCGATTCCGATCGCTCCGATCATCATGATCGCAGCGCTCTGGATCGCCGGAATGGATGTGCACGCACTCGCGCTGCTTCCGCTGCCCGTCATCCTGCTGCTGTTCGGCTGGTCGGTGCACAACGATGTCGCACTCGACTCGACGGCCATCTGGATGCACGTGTCAAGCGGCACAAAGGGCACCCATGACCGGACAGGGCGGCTTGCCCCCATCATGCTGATCGGTCTGCCGCTCGTGGTCGTGGGATCCAGTATCACGGTGACGGTCAGCGGGGACTGGCGCCTGTTGCCCGCGGTGATCGGGATGAACCTCGCGGTACTCCTCGTGGCCGCCGCGACGTCGAGCGTGTTCTCGGCGCTGATGCCGTACCCCGCGACTCGGCCAGGCGACAGCCCGTTCGCGCAGCCCGCGGTCCAGGGGTCGGGTGCTGGTCTCGCGCAGACGCTCTCGATGCTGGTCGCACTCGCGCTCTCGGTTCCACCCGTGCTGGTCTCCGCGTACGCGATCATCGACCCGACGCTCGGCCTCAACCTGGTCGCGCTCGGATTCGGAGCCGTGTGGGGCGTCGTCGTGCTCGGCATCGGGATATTGATCGGTGGGCGAGTATTCGACCGTGGCGCGCCTGAACTGATTGCGTTGACGCAGACCTTCGACTGAGGCGCTAGCTCGGCTCGAGCTCGGTTTCCGTGCTCGGCTGCGGCTTCCGGGGGATCCGGATATCGAACAGTGGAAGGGTGTGTCCGCAGAGCGGCCCGATCAGCACGGCGAACGCGAGCGTGCCGAGTCCGACATTTCCCCCGAGGATCCATCCGGTGACGAGCACGGTGATCTCGACCGAAGTGCGGGCCACCCAGATCGGGAGGCCGAGCCGGTGGTGCAGTCCGACCATGAGCCCGTCACGGGGTCCAGCTCCGAAGTGACTGCCCAGGTACACTCCCGTCGCGACGGCGAGCAGGGCGAGCCCGCCCAGGAACAGCACTATGCGCTGCCAGAGTTCGACGGGGGTATCGAGGATCATCAGACCGACATCGAGCATCAAACCGATGATCACAATGTTCAGGACAGTGCCGACGCCGGGCTTCTGCTTGAGGGGAATCCAGAGCAGGAGGACCACCGCGCCGATCAGGATGGTCAGCAGTCCGAGGCTGAGGTCCGTCACGTTCGACATTCCCTGCGCGAACACGGTCCAGGGATCGACGCCCAGCTCTGCGCGCACCATCATCGCCGCGGCGAAGCCATAACACGCGAGTCCGATGAACAGCTGACTGATTCGGCGAAGCATCACGAGCGCAATCCTACTGCTGCGGGCGCGTCTCAGCGGGCTCGGAGCAGCGTGCGTAGAATCGAGGCATGGGTATCTTCACGCGTGATAAGTCAGACACCGGTGGTGGCGTCGATGTGCTCGACCGTGAACTCGAGCAACTGCTCAACCAGGAACAGCTCGAGGACGGCGACCACGAACGCTTTTCGCATTACGTGCCGAAGGACAAGATCCTCGAATCGGCGGTGACCGGCAAACCGGTTCGTGCCCTGTGCGGGAAGAAATGGACTCCGTCGAGGGACCCGGAGAAGTTCCCCGTATGCCCGGACTGCAAGAAGGTGTACGAGCGGATGAAGAAGTAGCTGTCGCGACGCCAGCGGCGTGAGCCGCCCCGGCTTCGCCTCGTCTGGTATGAAAGGTCAGCGATACTCCGTGGGGATCGCCGGATCCCCACGCGTCAAGCTCATCGCGACCGGTGGCAGTTCGGCGACAGCGCGTCGATGACGTTCACGCGCGGCCTCGATGCCTTCGCCGCCGATGTGTTCCGCCTGCACTTCGCCTGAGCGGACGAGGGGTACGAGCACCTCTCGGCTGCGTTCGCTGAGCTCGGCTCCTTCGTCGGCACCTCCCGGCCCGTCTCCGAGGTACAGCAGCTCTGCACGTGCGATTCCGCGAGCGTCCCGAAGGCGGCGTACGCTCTTGCGTCCGCCCACCGAAGCCTTGTCCGCCGATTTCTTCGCGACGGATACCCACTCGCCATCGTCGCCGGTTCTGGCCACGAGCTTGTAGACCATCCCCATGGTCGGAGAACCACTGCCCACGACCACCGAGGTGCCTACGCCGAAACTGTCGACCGGCGAAGCGGAGAGCGCGGCGACGGTGTATTCGTCGAGATCGTTCGTCACTGTGATGCGGGTATTCGTCGCTCCGAGCTGGTCGAGCAGCTCACGGACCTGAGCGACGACTACAGGGAGGTCACCCGAATCGATGCGCACTGCGCCGAGGTCGGTGCCCGCAACCTCGACCGCGGTTCGGACTCCCTGCTCGATGTCGTAGGTATCGACGAGCAGCGTTGTGCCGACGCCGAGCGCGGCGACCTGCGCCTCGAACGCTTCTCGCTCGCTGTCGTGCAAGAGCGTGAACGAGTGAGCGGCGGTCCCCATGGTGGGCACTCCATAGCTGCGTCCGGCTTCGAGGTTGCTCGTCGCAGCGAACCCGGCGATGTACGCTGCGCGCGCCGCTGCGACGGCGCTGCGCTCGCCGGTGCGGCGAGACCCCATCTCGGCGAGCGGACGCCCATTCGCCGCCTGCACCATGCGGCTCGCGGCGGTTGCCACTGCCGAATCGGCGTTCAGCACGCTGAGCGCGAGCGTTTCGAGGAGCACGCCTTCGGCGAAGGAGGATTCGACCGTGAGCAGTGGTGAACCCGGAAAGAACACCTCGCCCTCCGGGTATCCCCAGATGTCGCCCGAGAATCGGAAGCCCGCGAGCCAGTCGAGCGTTTCGGGGCGCAGGAAGTCCTGGTCTCTCAGCCACTCCAGCTCGGCGTCTTCGAATCGGAAGTTTTCGATCGCTTCGAGCAGCCGCCCAGTCCCTGCGACGACGCCGTAGCGTCGTGCTCCGGAGAGCCTGCGCGCAAACAACTCGAACACGCTGCGGCGGTTGGCGGTGCCGGCTGCGAGCGCAGCGTCGACCATGGTCAGCTCGTATCGGTCCGTGAGAAACGCAGTCGATGTGTTCACGCCGTAAGCCTACTGCGCATCAACGGAAGTCTCGTGAGGAAACTGATTCGGGGGCGGCGAGCGGTTCGAACGCCCCGGCGATGACGTTTGGAAGTCCATCGACACTGCGTTCGAGTGTGCCGGCAACGACAAGCGCCGGCGATCCTCGAGCGACACGGGCGAACTGTTGCCAGACGGAGCTCCAGACCACGACGTTCGCGGTGCCCGACTCGTCTTCGAGGGTGAGGAAGGTGACTCCGCCGGCGGTGCGAGGGCGTTGCCGGTGCGTCACGAGGCCTGCCACCCGCACGAACGACCCGTGGCGCACATGGCTGAGCGCATCTGAACGGATGACGCTGCGCCGATCGAGTTCTTGCCGGAGGAGTGCCAATGGATGCTTGCCCGCGATGATGCCCGTGCTCCACAGATCGAGCGATGTCTGTTCGGCTTCGCTGAGGATGGGCAGCAGGGGCGGCTGCACGTGCACTGCGATGCCGGGAAGGAAGCGCTCGCGGTTGTCGGATGCGGGGGCTGCGTCCCAGAGGGCTTCTCTGCGAGTGATGCCCAGGCTTTCGCACGCCCCGGCAGTGGCGAGTGACTCGAGGGCCGCGCGATCGAGATCCGCCCGTCGGGCGAGGTCGGCGAGGTCGGTGAACGGCCCCGTTTCGTGCGCGGTGACGATTCTCTGCGCGGTGCGATTGTCGATCCCGCGAATGCTGGAGAGTCCGAGACGCACAGCGAATGCGCCGTCACGGCGATGCGTCGCCGAGCGATCGGGAGTGCTGGCGTCGAATGCGCCCGGGGCGGGCTGCTCCTGCAGTACGCAAGCGGCGAGTCCCGCGGCTCTCTCGCCGGTGCTTTCGAGCGAGGCCAGTACCTGCGGGTGCTGCACGTCTGCGGTGCGCACTTCGACCCCGTGCCTGCGCGCGTCTTCGACCAGGCTGCGCGGGGAGTAGAAGCCCATGGGCTGAGATCGGAGCAGTCCGATCAGGAATGCGGCGGGATAGTGCAGTTTGAACCATGCGCTCGCGTAGACGAGCAGCGCGAAGCTGATCGAGTGGCTCTCTGCGAATCCGAAGTCTGCGAATGCTTCGATCTGCGCGTAGATGCCTTTCGCGGTCTGGTCGTCGATGCCGTTCTCTTTCATGCCCGCGAAGAGCTTTTTCTGCAGGCTTCCGATCTTCTCGATCCCGCGCTTCGACCCCATTGCTCGGCGCAGCAGATCGGCGTCCTCGGGCGTGCAGTTGCCGACGGCCTGCGCCATTTGCATGAGCTGCTCTTGGAAGAGCGGGATGCCGAGGGTGCGCTTGAGGACCGATTCGAGCAGTGGGTGCGGATAGGTGATTGCTTCGTTGTCGCTGCGTCGTCGCAGGTAGGGGTGAACCGCCCCGCCTTGCAGCGGGCCGGGACGAATGAGCGCGATCTCGATCACCAGATCGTAGAAGCAGCGGGGTCGCAGGCGAGGGAGGGTGTTCAACTGCGCGCGACTCTCAAGCTGGAACACGCCGATCGCGTCTGCCCGGCACAGCATGTCGTAGACACCGGGTTCGTCTTTGGGAAGCGTGGCCAGTGTCCAGCGTTCGCCGGTCGCTTGTTCGGCGAGATCCATGGTGAGCTGCAATGCGCTCAGCATGCCGAGGCCGAGCAGGTCGAACTTCACGAGCCCCATGGCTGCACAGTCGTCCTTGTCCCATTGGAGTACCGTGCGACCGGGCATGCGGGCATGTTCGATGGGGCAGACCTCGCCGACGGGCCGCTCGGTGAGCACCATGCCGCCGGAGTGAATGCCCAGATGCCTGGGTGCTTTCAGCAGCCGGTTCGCGAGTTGCTGCACCTCGGACGGGAGGGGTGAATCCTCGCTGTTCGGCACCGAACCGTGCCGTTCAAGTCCTTTGGTGAAGTTGCGTTGTGCGGACGCGTCGTAGCCGAGCGCTTTCGCCGCATCACGCACAGCATTCTTCGGCCGGTAGCTGATGACGTTCGCGACCTGTGCCGCGTTGCGTCGCCCATACCGTTCATACACATACTGGATGACCTCTTCGCGTCGATCGCTGTCGAAGTCGACATCGATATCGGGTTCCTCCTCGCGCATGCTGCTCAGAAACCGTTCGAAGGGGAGCCGGTAGTAGATCGAATCGACGTCGGTGATGCCGAGCACGTAGCAGATGGCGGAGTTGGCAGCGGATCCTCTGCCTTGGCACAGGATGCCGTTTCTTCTGGCGAACTGCACGATGTCGTGCACGACAAGGAAGTAGCCGGGAAAGTCCTGCTGCTCGATGACGCGGAGTTCGTTCTCGAGCCGCTCCGAGATCGATTCGTCGGGCATGCGGTAACGATCCTCGGCTCCCTTATGCACGAGTTCGCGCAACCAGCTCATCTGCGTATGTCCCTCCGGAACATCGAGGCGCGGGAGCTTCGGGGTTGCCGCTTTGAGCGGGAAGGCGAGTTCTCGCGCGAGCGTCGCCGTACGAGTGACCGCGTCCGGATATCTCGTGAAACGGCGCAGCATGGTGCGGCCGGATCGTAGCCGAGCGCTGCCCGACGCCGGCAGAAACGGATCGAGCGCATCGAGACTGCGACGCGAGCGGATCGCAGCCATGGCCTCTGCGAGCTGCGTGTCTTCGAGGGTGGCGGCGTGCACTGCGCCGGTGACGATAGTGGGCAGTCCCGTCGCCTCGGCGAGTGCGGCAAGCTGATCGTTTCGTGCGTCGTCACCCGGGTGTCCGTGATCGGTGAGCTCGACGAACACGCGATCGCGACCGAACAGGCGGGTGAGGCGTTCGAGTTCCAGCTGCGCCTGCTGCTGCGCGTCCGTATGGTTCGCCGCGTTCTGGAGTGCCTGCCGCACCGCTCCTTTGCGGCACCCGGTGAGGATCGCCCATTCGCCGTTTGCTGCATCCGCCAGGGCTTCGATGTCGTAGAGGGGGCGCCCCTTCTGTCTACCGGAAAGCTGCGCCTCGGTGATTGCGGCGGAGAGCCGGTGATATCCCTGCACTCCGCATGCCAGTACCAGCAGATGAGTGCCCGCGGGGTCCGCGACGCCGAGCTGCGGTGAGTCCAGGCCGAGTGAGAGTTCGGAGCCGTAGACGGTCGCGAGCGTCGGATGCGTCGCAGCAGCCTCGGCGAAGCGAGGAGCACCTGGAAAGCCGTCGTGGTCGGTGAGCGCGATGCCCTCGAGGCCGAGCCGCGATGCCTCGGCGATGAGCGATTCGGGTGAACTCGCACCGTCGAGGAAGCTGTAGTGAGAGTGCGTATGCAGTTCGGCGTAAGGAACCCGATCGGCTTCTGGTCCGTTTGCCGGCGCAGCGTCTGCTGCGATGCCTGCTTCGGAACTCGGTTCGTCTGCCGCGGAGTGCGGGGTGCCGGAGGATGCGCTTGGACTCGAACCGGTGGCCGGGGGATCAGCATGGCCGGAGAGGAGGCGTTCCATCTCGCGCCAGGGAATGCCTGGATTGTGCCAGCCCATCAGGCGTACCTGCCCTCTGCCGCCCAACCTGACGACGCCGTGTATCTGAGCAGCCAGGCTTCCCCGTCATCGAGCACGATCTGCAGACGATAGAGCGCCTCGTGTCCGGTGCGTGAGTGCCACCAGTGTTCTCGCAGCGGCCAGGGAGTCGACCAGGCTCGTACTGCACGCGGAGCCGCGCCGTCGGCGACGAAGAACGCGGGTGACTCGCTGAGCAGCTCGTCTGCGTCGATGAGCACGATCGCTTGATTCTCGTCGATGAGCCGTGCCGGAGCGTGCTGGGTGGAGATCACGTTCGGCAGGGGGCCCATGAGGTGCCCAGGCCACGGGCCGGCAGCTGAAGCGGACTCTCTTCTGGCGCCCCAGGGGATCAGGCGCTGGCGATCGGTGCTGATCCTCCCCCCGATGATCATGCCGGTGCCGACGCCTTCCGGGCCGATCAGGCTTTGCACGCGAGTGAGCTGATGGTGCACGCGTTCCTCAGGCGCGTTGCTCCAGAGTCCCGGTTCGTGCGAGGCTGCGGGGGCGGTGCGTTCGGGTGCGATCCGGATCGAGGCTACTCCCGCACCACCTCGTTCGGGTGCCGCGGGCAGCGTGGCGGCCTGCCAGCGCACCCGATTCACGATGTCCGTGGCGGTGAAGTGGGCAGGATGCGACCAGGTGCGCTCATGGACGCTCGAAGCGTCATCGGTCAGTTCCACACGGAGCTCCGTGCAGACGAGTCCTCGCTCGCTCAGCCCCCGGGCAAATCGCTCAGCAGGAGTGCTGCAGGCGAACGCGAGCTGATCCACGCCTTCCAACGGAGGCTCGAACTCGCATGACACCGAGAGGTCCCGCAGGGGAGCGCCGTCCGACACCTCGGAGCCGTGCAGCTCACCCAGTGCGCGTGCTCGCCGATGAGCGATGCGTGCCTCTTTCCCGAAGCGCTGCAGGACCGCCTGCTCAGGGAGCGCAGCGAACGCTCCGAGCGTGCGAATCCCGAGCCCGACGAGCACGGGGGCCAACAGTTCGTCTGCCGCGCATTCGATCGGCAGCCCGCTGAGAAACTCGGCGGTACGTTCGGGTTCGACGAGGCGAACCCCCGGCGAGGGGGAGTGCAGCCAGACGGTTCGTTCGTCTGCCGTGGCCGCTTGTTCCGCAGCGAAGCGACCGCTCGCCACTCCGACTGCGACCCCGTCGCGGAAGCCGTCTTGCAACAGCTCTGCCACGCAGTCGAGCACCGCTCGTGCCGCCACCGCTTCGCTTCCGTAATAGCGCGTCGGTCCGCGGGCCCGCATCGCGCAGCGGCCTGGCTGCAATTCGGCAGCACCGGGCACGGTCCGCTGCACCGCCCCGAACACGTCTTTCCAGAGGCGGTCGATTCGCATCAGGTGCTCGGGGAGTGCGCGCTCCGGCTCGCACGCCGGAACGACGAGTACGAGTACTCGTGCGGGTTGATCCTCGTCGTTGCTCATGTCAAACGCCCATCACGGAATCGCACCGTGTGCGTGCGCTGACCACGTCGGTCGGTCGAGCTGACGGAAAGCTCGTGCGTGCGGAGCAGCCCGTGACCCCGGCCCAGACCGGACCAGCGGGATGCGGTGACACGCAATGCCGTATCGCTGCGCGGCCACGTGTTCGTGACCACCAGGGCAGTACCGTGATCGCGCAGCCTGGCGTTCAGCCGTTCGACCTCGCCGGGGGCGGGCTGCCGGTTGGGGCAGAGCACCAGTATTGTGAGCACTTCGCTGAGCATGCCGGCAATGGTCAGGGAATGCGCACCGGGGTCGGGCACCAGCACGAGTCGCTCAAGCGTCAAGCCCGCTTGGGCCGCCGCTTCGAAGCCCAACTCGGGGATGCCGATGACACCGCACCACGCGCCGCTTGCAGAGGCGCTTCCGAGTAGCGCAAGGGCAAGTTGCAGCGATCCCTGTACGGCAATCGGGGCGCCTTTGCGCAGCGCGCCCCCGGGGAGGAGTGGGCGCAGCTCCGGCGGAGTCGGCAGACCATCGTCGAGCCTCGCAGGCTGCATCGTGGAGATGCGCTGCTGGAGCGAGCGTACGGTGGCGAGTTGACTCATGCCAGCAATATTCGAACAAACTTTCGAATATGTCAAGCTGGCTGGAGAACCCCGGCAACGGTGTCAGCCGGAGCGTCTAAGATGGTGATGATGAACGAAGACGACCTTGACGATTACGAGCGCGACGCAGAGCTTTCCCTGTTTCGCGAGTACCGAGATATCGCGCAGCAGTTCCGCTATGTCGTCGAAACCGAGCGACGGTTCTACCTCGCGAATGAGGTCGATCTGCAACGCCGCGATGCGGGCAGCGACTTCTATTTCGAGCTGAGCATGACCGATGTCTGGGTGTGGGATGTCTACCGCTCCGACCGCTTCGTGAAGTCTGTTCGGGTGCTCACTTTCAAAGACGTGAACGTCGAAGAGCTCTCGGCACGAGAGTTCAAGCTGCCACAGGAACTCTCGATCGACGACCACTGAGTCGCTGAGATCCCGCACGATTCCTCGATCCTGCTCGCTGCAGTCGTGATTCGTCGCGCACAGTGGAGCGATCGGTGGGATATCCACAGATCTGAACCACGCCCGTAGATCGGTCCCGACGGTCAGCGATGCTGGGCGCATGGCTCAATCAACTTCCGCTCACGTTCGCCCCCAGAACCTGATGCTCGGCGCCCGAGGCGAGACGATCGCAACCGAGTATCTGCAATCGCTCGGCTGCGAAGTGCTGGATCGCAATTGGCGATCCGGCAGAACGGGAGAACTCGACCTGGTCATCCGCGATCGCGATCACGTGGTGGCGGTAGAGGTCAAAACACGAAGCGGGAGAGGGTACGGCACTCCCTTCGAAGCGATCACGGCGCGCAAAGCGGGCCGTCTGCGAACCCTGCTGCTGCGTTGGGTCCGCGAGCATGCACCGGTATCCGGCGCGCTCCGCATCGACGCGGTGGCCGTGACCATCCTGCCCGGCGAAGCCCCGAAGATCGAGCATCTGCGAGGCATCGCATGAACACCGGAGTCTGTCGCACCGCAGCGATCGCGCTCACCGGACTCAACGGAACGCTCGTGCACGTCGAAGCCGCCGTGTCGAACCAACTCCCGGGCATGGCAATCATCGGACTCCCGGATACTGCATTGGCCGAGGCGAAGCAGCGGGTGAAGCTCGCGACGCAGCAGGCTGGCCTCTCGCTCACGGATCGTTTCCTGGTGGTGAACCTCAGCCCGGCAGCGCTGCCCAAGCAGGGTTCGGGTTTCGACCTCGCGATCGCTCTCTCCGCGCTCGCCGCTTCGAAACAGCTCCCCGGAGACCGGCTCGGCGAGGTCGCGCACATCGGCGAGCTCAGCCTCGACGGAGGACTGCGTCGTCCTCCCGGCCTGCTGAGCACGGTGCTGGCGGCAAAAGGACTCGGTTTCGAGCGAGTCATGGTGCCTGCCAGCTGCGAGCGAGAAGCGGCACTCGTGCCTGGTATCGAAGTCATCGCTGCCGAGTCGCTGAGCGGTGCGGTCGCCTGGTATCGAGGAGAGCCCCGTGGGTGGCGGATCGCAGCGTCGGCAGACGCGCGGTGCGGCGACAGTGGTGAAGCATCGCAGAATCTCGCCGAGCCCGATATGGCCGACGTGATCGGGCAGCCCGAGGCGGTTGAAGCGCTGGTCGTTGCCGCTGCAGGGAGACATCATCTGTCCATGGTGGGCCCACCGGGAGCAGGCAAGACCCTGCTCGCGGTCCGCCTCGCTTCGATCCTGCCGGATCTCACACCCCAAGAGTCGATCACCGTCTCCAGCATTGCGTCACTCGGCGGATCCTCGCTCACCGAGTTGATGCGCAGGCCGCCATTCGAAAGCCCGCATCACACCGCCTCCGCCGTCTCGATCATCGGTGGCGGTGATTCGAGCGGCGTACGGCCGGGGGCCGTGACCCGCGCCTGCCACGGGATACTCTTCCTCGACGAAGCTCCGGAGTTCCCGCGAGGAGTGCTCGACGCGCTGAGGCAGCCACTCGAATCGGGCAACGTCGAGATCCATCGCGCGAGGGTGCATGCCGCGCTTCCCGCCCAGATGCAATTGGTATTGGCCGCGAACCCCTGTCCGTGCGGAAACGCGGAATCGCTCGGGATCACCGAACCCTGCCGCTGCACGCCCTCACAGCGCATCCGCTACCTCGGCAGGTTGAGTGGGCCACTCATGGATCGGATCGATCTCAGGCTCACCGTGCGCAGAGTGTCGAGCGTGCTGCTCGACACCGATGATCTGCCGAGGGCGACCAGCGGCGAACTGCGTGAACGAGTGCACCTTGCGCGACAGCGTGCAGCTAGGAGACTGCGCGATACGCCCTGGAACGTCAACGGCGAAGTGCGTGGCGACTGGCTGCGATCGCCTTCGAACAGGCTGCCGAGGGCAGCCACCGCGCTCCTCGACGCAGCTTTGGCGAGAGGCTCACTCACAGTACGCGGGTACGACCGCGTACTACGTGTGGGGTGGACGCTCGCCGATCTCGCGGAAAAGCCCAGCCCAGAGCGTTCCGAGATCCGCCAGGCGCTTGCTCTACGCGGAGGTGCTGCGCTATGAGTCCTGAACAGACGGGCATCGCATCGCGCTGCGGTCAGGCGCTTCGGGCAGAGCCGAGGCTGGTCGAGCTGCTGGGGCAGCTGGACGGCTCCGCGGACACGATGACACAGCAGCGTGCCGACCTCATGCTCGCACGCATCGCCTGGTCGAGAATCGCCGAACCCGGGGATGGCTCGGCAGGTGCGCTGCTTTCCGCGATCGGAGCGCAGGCGGCCCTGAAGCTGCTCGTCGAGGGTGCAGACGCGGGCACGCTGCAGCGCGCGGTGAGCGCAGCGAACGAGGCATCCGGAATCGAGTTTTCGCTGCGGGCTGCGACGGCAGCGCTCGGGAGATGGATGCCCCGTCTGAACCGAGGCGAGACCGTGCTCGATATCGAACGGGCCGTTGCGTCCAATGTGCATGCGCTCCTTCGCGGTGATCGCCTCTGGCCGATCATGCTCGATGACCTGGGTGAGCACGCGCCGAACATGCTGTGGGTCAGGGGCGACCCGGCGCACCTGCGGGCCTCAGCGCTCGGAGTCGTCGGCGCACGTGCCGCCACAGGGTATGGAAGTCACATCACTGCGGAGCTCGTCGACGGAGTGTGCGCTACGGGGCTCGCGATCGTTTCGGGAGCCGCCTACGGCATCGACGCGGTGGCTCATCGAACCGCGCTCGCCGCCGGTGCGCCAACCATCGCTGTGCTTGCCGGAGGGGCGGATCGGCCCTATCCGCGAGCGCACGAGTCGCTCCTCGACCGGATCAGCGAGGCCGGGGCCATCTGCTCGGAGATGGTGCCGGGTCGGCGCCGACACGGTGGCGCTTCTTGCAGCGGAACCGGCTGATCGCGGCGCTCTCGCGGGCAACGCTCGTGACCGAAGCGGGGACCAACTCGGGCAGTTTGAACACTGCGGGCCATGCGTCTCAGCTCGGGAGGCAGATCGGCGCAGTGCCGGGCCCGATCACCTCGG
>JBEBSS010000005.1:0-98497 GCA_040394175.1 Leucobacter soli
CGCGGCCGAACGCTGCGCGTTCTGCTCTGAGCGTTCGCCGCGGATTGCAATATGCAGACCCTCCATGGTGGCATCGAGCCGACCGGCCTGCTCCGCTGCATCGCTGAGGCCCTGCAGCAGATGCGCGGGAACCTCGGACTCGTACTTGTAGTAGATCTTGTGCTCGAGGCTCGCCCAGAAATCCATCGCGATCGTGCGAATCTGGACCTCGACGATCGTCTGCACCGGGCCGCTCGACAGGAACACCGGCACCTCGAGCAGCAGGTGCAGGCTGCGGTATCCGTTGGGTTTCGGATTCTCGATGTAGTCCTTGACCTGATACACGGTGACATCGCTGTGGGCGATGAGCAGTTCGAACACACGGTACACGTCCGAGATGAACGCGCACACGACCCGTACACCCGCGATATCGGTAATCGTGCTGCGCACTCGATCCGTCTCGAGCGGCACGCCGCGTCGCTGCATCTTCTCGATGATGCTGTCGGGGTCCTTGAGCCGTGACGATACGTGCTCGATCGGGTTGTACTCGCCCGTCTGAGTGAACTCCTCCTGCAGGATCTTGAGCTTCGTCATCACCTCGTCGATGGCGAACTTGTACGGCATCAGGAAGCGGGTGAGGTTCTCTCGCACCTCCCGACGCCCCTCGATGAGCGCAAGATCGATCTGGGAAAGATCGATCGGCCCGGTCAGCGGTCGCAGCGGTGCGGCATCAGTGGCGACCAGGGTCGAACGCGTACTGTTCAGCACCGAATGGTCACCGGAGATCTCGGTTTCGGTCACAGTTCGACGCTACCCGATCGCCATGTGAGTCGTGTGAGAATCTCGATTTCTTACGCGGGCGGCGAACGGGCGCAGCTCCGACACGGGCGCCCTCATCGGACGGCGGAGCCGCATTGCTCGCGCGCAAGTCGGACCAGCGCGAGCGCCGAACGAACGTCGAGCGTACCGGGCTCACGCGAGCCGGTCTCGCTAGAATCGCAGCATGAGCACGACGCCATCGGCCTCCCCCGCTACCCGAGAGACGCCGTGGCCGGTCGGTCTCATGAGCGCGAAGATCAAGGAGTGGATCGATCGTCTCGGCCAGATCTGGGTCGAGGGTGAGATCACCCAGTGGCAGGTCCGCGGCGGACACGTCTACGGAAAGCTCAAGGATCTCGGGCAGGACGCGACCGTCAGCTTCACGGTCTGGCGCTCCGTCGCGCAGAAGCTGACCGGCGAGTTCGCGCAGGGCGACCGGGTGATCGCGCTCGTCAAGCCGGACTTCTGGGTCAAGGGAGGTTCGCTCTCGGTACAGGTCTTCGACCTGTCGCACGTGGGAATCGGCGAACTCCTGCAGCGTCTCGAGCAGTTGCGCCAACAGTTGGCGCACGAGGGCCTCTTCGACGCGAGCAGAAAACGTGCGCTGCCGTTTCTGCCGCAGCGCATCGGGCTGGTCACCGGCCGCGACAGCGATGCCGAGAAGGACGTCATCCGCAATGCGACGCTGCGCTGGCCGGGCGTGCAGTTCACCGTGCGTTACGCGGCGGTCCAGGGCGAGCGGGCGGCCGCCGAAGTCGCGGCAGGCATTGCTGCGCTCGACGAGGATCCCGAGGTCGATGTCATCATCGTTGCCCGCGGGGGCGGCGACTTCCAGCATCTGCTTCCGTTCAGCGATGAGCGGGTGCTGCGCGCCGCCGCCGACGCCTCCACCCCTCTGGTCAGCGCCATCGGACACGAAGCGGATCGCCCCCTGCTCGACGAGGTCGCCGATCTCCGCGCGAGCACACCAACTGATGCGGCGAAGCGAGTCGTCCCGGACGTCGGCGAACAGCTCGCCGGGATCGATCAGGCCCGCAGCCGTATGAGTTCGAGACTCGGGCAGCTGCTCGCGCACGAAACCGACCGCATCGCGCAGTTGCGGGCACGACCGGTCCTTGGCCGCCCCGAGAGGCTCGTCGATGAGCGGGCCGAGGAGCTGGTGCGCTGGATCGCCAGGGGCGCCGAGCTCGCGGACAGAGCGGTCGAGGATCGCTCGAATGCGCTCGGCCACACTCGCGCAAGGCTCACCGCGCTCTCCCCGAAGGCCACGCTCGAGCGCGGGTACGCCATCGCCCAGCTCATTGCGGCCGACGGAATGCCCGGGCCCGTGCTGCGCGACCCGGACGATGCACCGGAGGGAACGGAGTTGCGGCTGTCGCTGGCGGGCGGGAAGCTCGTCGCCATCTCCCGCGGCGACGAGCCCAGCACGTCCGGCTAACCTGCGGGGGGCTCCGCTTGCGGTCCGTCGGCAGAAGTCGCCTTCTTCCCGAGCTTCGCCCACGAACTGCGGATCATCTTTTGAATGGAACTGTCCAGAGCTACCGCGATGATCAGCGTCGCACCGACGAGTATGGTCTGCAGGAACGGCGAAGCCTGCAGAAAGACGAGTCCGGCGCGCAGTACTCTGAAGAAGAGCAGACCTGCGACGACCCCGCTGATACGTCCGACACCGCCCTCGAAGGCGACGCCGCCGAGCAGCACCACGGTCAGTGCTTCGAGTTCCAGGCCCGAGCCGATCGTGGGATTGGCCGACTGCACCTTCGCCGAGAGCAGCATGCCGGCGAAGGCGGCGAAGGCTCCTGAAGCGACGAAGAGGAGAAAGCGCGATCGCTTGACGTTGATGCCCATCAACCGGGCGGCGCGTTCGTTGCCTCCGATCGCGCGTACCTCTTTGCCGAACTTCGTATGGTTGAGCACGTACCACCCGAGCGCGATGACCGCAGCCAGAGCGATGATCTGAATGGGTATCGGACCCACTTTGAATGTGCCGATCGCGCGGAACGCCTCGGGAAGCTCGGATCGGGATATTGTCTTGCCTCCGGAGAGGAGCAGAGCGAACCCGCCCCAGACGCTGAGCGCACCGAGCGTGACGACGAACGAGTTCAAACGAAGGTAGGACACCAGGAAACCGTTGAGGGCACCCGCCGCCATTCCCGTCCCGATCGCGACGACGAAACCGAGCAGCGTCGAACCGGTTCCGCTCATCGCGAGACCGCCAGTGATTGCGGCCGCGGAGGCCACCGCGCCGACGGAGAGGTCGATCGTGCCGGACATGATGAGAAAGGCCGCGGGAATCGCGATGATCCCGAGCTCGGTCGCCTGCATCAGGATGCTCTGCCCGTTGGCAAAGGAGAAGAAGTTGGGGCGCAGAATCGAGAAGACCGCAATCAGCACGATCAGTGCCAGAAAGATGCCGTTCTTCGCTGCGAAGATCTTGAGGCGTTCAGCGTTCATGAGTGTTCGGTCCTCGGGTTGTAGGAGGTCATTCGGTGCTCAGACGCTCACTGGCTCTGCCAGGGCGAGCAGCGAGGAGAGCAGGTCTTCGTTGAAGGTCGGCGACCGCGGCACTTCGAGCATCCGCTCGCCGAGCACGGTATATGCCCGGTCGCACATGCTCGCGATCTCGTCGGATTCGCTCGAGGCGACGAGCACTGCCGCGCCACGGTGCGCTGCCGCCCGAGCGGCCTCGACGATGTCGAGTTTGGCTCCGACGTCCACGCCCTGCGTCGGCTGGGCGAGGATCAGGAGCGTCGGCCGTGCCGGATAGAGCCAGCGCGCGAGGAGATGCTTCTGCCGATTGCCCCCGGAGAACTGCGATACCGCGGCACTCCCCTCGGGTCCACGGATGTCCAGGGCCGTTCTCGCCCGCTCATAGGTGTCCGAGCCGGAGTGGCTCGATACCCACCATCCTTTGGAACGGCTGTTCGCGTACCAGGGCAGCATCACGTTGTCGATGCCGGTTTCCGTGGCGATGAGCCCCTCGGTGTCACGGTCGGGCGGGACGAAGAACACCCCCTGACGTATCGCATGCTCGGGTGATTTGAAGCGGACCTGCTCACCGACGAGCGAGTACTCGCATGGGTGGTCCGCGGCCCCGGCGAGTTGAGCTGCCAGCTCGAATTGCTCTCCTGCCGCCATGCCGAACAATCCGACGACTTCTCCGGCTCGCGCCATGACGGAACCCGCAGCGGCGTGAAGATGCATCACTTCCGCACCGGCCTCGACGTGCGTGAAGTCGAGCGAACGCAGGTCCGGCACCAGCGCCTCGGCAAGTCTTGCCGGAGTGAAGTCCGACGCGGGTCCGTCGACGACCAGTTTTCCGCCGCGCAGCACGATGATCCGGGTGCAGACTTCGAGGATGTCCGGCAGGCGATGCGACACGTACAGCACTGACACCCCTCGTGAGGCGAAGTCTCGAATCAACGCGTGCAACGACTCCGTCTCCGCCTTGCCGAGCGCAGCGGTCGGCTCGTCGAGCATGAGCACTTTCATTTCGCCGGAGAGCATTCCGCGCGCGAGGTCGACGAGTTGCCTTTCGCCCAGGCTGAGCGCTTCGACTGGCATGTCGAGCGGAAGGTTCGCGCCGACAGTGTCGAGGGCCGCCCTCGCCTTCTCGACCCGTTCTGCCCGCCCCGGTGCGCGGCGAGCGAGAAACAGATTGTCGAGCACGGTCATGTTCGGGGCGAGCGCGGGTTCTTGATGGATCACCGTGATGCCGAGCTCAGCTGCCTCGCGCGGGGTCAGCCTGCCATCGATATGCGTCCCGTCGACGGTGAACCCTCCCGCGCTCGCTCCGATCACTCCGGTGGTCACGTTGAAGAGCGTGCTCTTCCCCGCACCGTTGTGACCGAGCAGCCCTACGATCTCGCCGGGCTGAACGGCAAAGCTGATGTTGTCGAGCGCACGGGTCGCACCGAAGTCGACCGTCACCCCCTCGAACGCGAGCCTGATGTCATTGCTGCGCATATGGCTGCCACATCCTCTCCTGTGTGCGTGCCCAAAGGTGCGGCTCCGCCGGCCGAGAGCGTCGGCTTCGACGCACCCGACCGGCAGGAGATGCCGCTACTGATTTGCGAGCAGGAACTGCTCGGCGTTCTCGCTGGTGACCTCGGTGGTCGGGATGACGGTGTCCTTGACCGTCTCGCCATTCGCCACTGCGACCAGCATCTTGGCATTCGCCTCGGCGATCTGACGGGTCACCGGGATGAATGCGTAGCGCCAGAACGAACCCGGCTCGGCGATGATCTCGAGCTCCGCATCGGTCGCGTCGAGGTTGACGAGCAGCATGCTCTCGTCGGTGGGCGACACACCCGAGTCGACCAGTGCCTGGTAGGCGCCGAGTGCCGGATCGTTCGCGATCGCCAGCCACACCTTGGTGTTCGGGAAGGCATTCAGCTGATTCTGCGCCGCAGCGTAACCGTCGTCGAGGTTGAGCACCTTGTGCTCGTTGATGTTCAGGTTCAGGCCTGCCGCGTCCAGCGCCTCCATCATGCCTTCGCCGCGGAGGCGACCGAGATCGGTGTCCGGGTATCCGAGGAAGCCCACGTCGACCTTTTCGTTTCCGTATTTCTCCTTGATCCACTCGGCAGCACGCTCGCCCGCCTTGAATCCGTCAGCCTTGTGATCGAGCACGACCGCGGCGGTGACGCCCTCCCAGGTGCTTCCGTATCCGAGCACGGGGATTCCCGCGTCCTGCGCCTGTTGAGTCACCGCGACCATCGCATCGGATTGAGCGGGGTATCCCATGATGGCCTTGATGTCGCCGCGCACGATCCAGGACTCCCAGTCTGCGACCTGGGTGTTGACGTCCCATTTCGGGTCGTCGGTGACGAAGTCGTATCCGGCTTCGTTGACCACGTCTTCCATGAACGGAAGCATGTCGTTCCAGATCTGAATATCGAGGCCCGCGAAGCTCATGGCCACCGCGCCCTTCGACTCGCCTGAACCGTTCCCTCCTCCGGAAGTGCCTGAAGCGCATCCTGAGATGACCAGCGCTGCGGCTGCGGCGAGCGACACTGCGCTCAGCGTACGACGTAGATGTTTCATGTTTTCGGCTCCTTTGCTCGAGCAGCGAACATCAGCCCTGCACCGAGCGGATCATCCGTCGATCACCGGTGGAGCCTCCCCCCGCTACGAATAGCGGGAACGTTCCTGCAAATGCGATGTTAGCACGGTACCGGCACACTTCCGCAAGAGCGTTCTGACTCGTTATCGAAGCGAGAGAATCATGCCGCGGACTCGCCGAACCGTATCTCGGCGCAGCCCAATGCACCAGCTGCGGTCACGGAAGCGCGAGTGCGGCGACTCAGCCGGCTCGGCGCCGATCGCCATCGGAGAACAGCGGCTCCGGTGCGGAGCCCGGAACATGCAGCGAAACCTCTCGGTTGATCCGCCACTCGAAGTCGCCGCCTTCGCCGTCGATCAACTGAGTCAGCAGGCGGGCGGCCCTGCGCCCGAAGGATTGCGCGTGGAGCTCAACGGCCATCAGCCGTTCGATCCCCTGTTCCGTCACGGGATCCGCCGCCAGAGCCGCGACCCAGATCGTCCGGCCGTGCCGCTCCGCATACCGTTTGGCAAGTGGTCCCGCTACCCCCTGCTGCACGACGAGTACGCCGTCGATGTCGCCCCCCTCGTCCAGCGCGTCTACCATCGCTTCGATCTCTTGGTCTGTCGGCCAGAAGCTCGTCTGGAGGACGAGCGGCTCGACGCCGCGGTCGCTCATCCACTGGCGATAGAGATCAAAGACCTCCTTGGCCCACAGGGGCTCGAACTCCTTGCTGAGCGTCACGATGGCCGGGCGGCGCACGCCCTGGTCAGCCAGTCGGTCGAGCACGATGGGGGTGAACTCGTCCTGCCCACCCGAGTATTGTCCTCGAACCAGGCCCCGCTGCTCTGGCGACAGCGCGCCGACCGCGACCAAGGGGATGCCGGTCTTCGCGGTCTCCGCGATAAAGGGATCGTTCGGCGCGGGATCGAGCACGAGCATGCCGTCGGCCCACAGGCTCCGCCCACGAGGGTGCCAGCGGTTCTCGGTCAATACGGTCAGATCGAGACTCATGTCGGCTGAGTGCTCCATGACGCCGAACACGAATTGCATGTAGAAGTTGCGCGCCTGACTGTTGGGGAAGAGGTGGAGGCCGATGCTCTGGGACCGGCTCCCCCGAAGCGCCTGCGCGGCGCGGTTCGAAACGTACCCCAAGCGCTCGGCGGCGTCCGCCACCTGCACGCGAGTCGTCTCGGAGACTCGACCGTTCCCGTGGAGCGCTGAGGAGACCGTCGTCTTCGAGATACCGAGTTCGCGTGCGATGTCGACGATCGTCACGGGCCTGCGTATCACGCTCCCCAGCATACTGAGGTGGGCCTCCCCCTCCGCGAACTCCGCGCCGAGGGGGCCCTCCTTCAGCAGCGCAGGCTTACTCCACCACCATGCCCAGCGCCCTGGCCAGCAGCGCCGACTGCTCGATCACCTCGTGCTGCCAGTCCGTCAGCGCCCGAGTCGGTGATTCGCCGACCGAGACATTGACGGGATCCTCGACCCCGGTCTCGACCCCCGTGAGCGCCTCCAGGACGGCCAGACCGCAGAAGGGGACGTGCACGGGCGAATACCCTCCCTCGTGCGAAAAGACGATCCTGCCTTCGCAGACCTCGTCGGCGAGGGCCAGGAGGCGCTCGGCGATGCCCTTGAACCCGCCGGAAGTCACGCTCATGCGACCGAGCGGATCGAACGCAGAGGGATCGAAACCGCTCGACACCATGATCAGATCCGGAGCGAAGGCCCGGATCGCGGGCCCGGCCACCTCATCCACCACGGACCAGTAGGCTCCGTTGCCTGATCCTGCGGGCAGGGGCACGTTGATATTCCTTCCGAGACCGGCGCCCTCGCCCTGTTCGGTGACGAGTCCGCTGTCCGTTGGGAAGAGGC
Source organism: Leucobacter soli (assembly GCA_040394175.1). GTDB lineage: Bacteria > Actinomycetota > Actinomycetes > Actinomycetales > Microbacteriaceae > Leucobacter > Leucobacter soli_A. The sequence continues at coordinate 7,721 of JBEBSS010000005.1, forward strand.
GATCCTGGTGCACGGAAATGGCGAGCACGTTCGGATCGTTCCAGTAGATCCTCTGAGCGCCGTTGCCATGGTGCACGTCGTAGTCGAAGATCGCGACGCGCTGCACGCGGCCCGCAGCGCGCAACGCCTCGATCGCGACGGGGACATTGGCGAAGAGGCAGTACCCGCGCCCCTGATCGGGTTCGGCGTGATGCCCGGGCGGACGCACGAGCGCGTACGCGTTGTCGACCGATCCGTCGAGCACCGCTTCGGCTGCGGCGAGCGTCCCGCCCGCGGCGAGCCTGGCGATCTCGTACGACCCTCGACCGAACGGCGAGAAACCGTCGCCTGCGTCGCCGCCGGAGGCTTCCGATTGCGTGCGGATGCGCTCGACATGGCCGCGGGTGTGCACGCGGAGCAGGTCTTCCTCCGTCACCTGGCGCGCAGGAATCCGAGTCAAATTGTCGATCATGCCGGACACTTCGACCAGCGCGGCCATCCTCGCCTTCGATTCGGGGCTTTCAAAATTATGGTACGGCTGCACGAAGCCCCCTGAGGGGAAGATACCCGCATGGGTGCCCGTATCGTGCCAGGCGTAGCGCTCGTCCCAGACATATCCAGTGCGTCGGCGATTCATGATCTGCAGCTCCTTTGCTCTCACAGGCGCGGGCGTCCTCATCATCCGAGCGCAGCTGTGTCGACTCCGATGGACAACGCGGGAACGTTCCCGCATCTGCGATGCTATCGCTCCGACACGAGGCCCGCAATACGTTCGCGGGAGGAATGCACGCGCACTCCCCGGCACTCCGGGGGCTCGTTCGTTCGCATTCCTCCGCGCGGTACGCGCGCGCCTGCCTCGCAGCGGACCACTCCGAGGCAGGCCAGGGAACAGGGCGGTAAGCTTGAGGGCATGTCAGACAACGGCTCGCAGTCGACGAGCGAAACGAGTGCGCTCAGTTACGAAGAGGCGCGAGACGAGTTGGTTCACGTCGTGAATCGGCTCGAGCAAGGCGGCGCCACCCTCGAAGAGTCACTGCAACTCTGGGAGCGAGGCGAGGCGCTCGCCGCCCGCTGCGAAGAATGGCTGCTCGGCGCTCGCAAACGACTCGAAGCCGCCCGTGCGGGAGCGAGTCCCCGAGGCGCAGGCTCAGATTCCCAACATGCAGATGACGCGATCGGGGGCGACCGCTAGACATGGCGGCAAAGCAGAAACCACCAGCCGTCGTCGCAGAACTCGGCAGGCCCGAAACCGCCTCAGAGACGGCCACTCGCAAAGCGGAGCAGAGCCGACTGTACAAGCAGCGCAAGACCGTCAACAATCTGGTGTTCTCCCTCCTGGTCAGCGTTGCCGTAATGATCGTGATCGTGCTGATCGTGCCGCGCGGCACCGACCAGTGGAGCGATCACAGCGTCAACGTCGCCGAAGCGGCAGCGCAGAACGAGGCGAACGCGGCGAGGCCGCTCATCGCCCCCTCGGCTCCTGAGACCTGGAAAGCGAAGCAGGCACTCATACGCACCGAAAAGGGCACCGACATTCTGTACTGGTTCATCAGTTATACGACTGAGAACCAGGCGTTCGCCGCAGTGACGCAAGCATTCACGAAGAACGGCGACGAGGTGAACGACACCTGGGTCTCGCAGCAGCTCGAAGCGCAGCAACCCACCGGCTCGGAGCGCATCGGAGACTTCGAGTGGACGGTCTACGACCATCCGAAGCGCAGCGCGGACGAGAGCAACGTGCGCTTCGCGCTGCAGACGCAGATCGGCAACAACACGGTACTCGTCTACGGAACCGACCGGCCCGAAGTGCTGCGGACGCTTGCGGCTGACGTTGCCGCCAAGGCCACCTCGCTCGGGCTCGCCGACGACGAGCCGACAACCTCGAAGGAGACGGAATGAGCGTCGCACCCAGGGTGACCCCGCAGCAGGCGTGGGAGAGCTTCATCGCCGGGAACGAGCGATTCGTATCGGGGATCTCGAACCACCCGAACCAGGACGTGGGCCGACGCTCGGAACTGGTCAATCAGCAGACCCCCGACATCGCTCTATTCGGTTGCTCCGACTCGCGTCTTGCGGCCGAGATCATCTTCGATTGCGGTCTCGGCGACCTCTTCATCGCACGGAACATGGGGCATGTCGTCGCCGAATCGATCACCGCTTCCATGGAGTACGCGGTACAGTACCTCGGGTCCGCGCTCATCGTGGTGCTCGCCCACGATTCCTGCGGCGCAGTCGCTGCCGCCATCGAGCAGTCCGGTCGCACCCCGTCAGAGGTGACCGATCCCGTCGCGAACACGCTTGCACCAGTACTGCCCGCAGTCCAGCAGCACTGGCTGCTGGAACACCGCGAGACCCCGTATGTCGATGCCTCGGCGGTCGACGCGAATGCCGTCGGCCGCATACATCTCCAGACGACGGTGACGCAGTTGCTCAGCGCCTCGCAGACGATCAGAGACGCGGTCGACCGCGGCGACGTCGCCATCGTCGGGTGCCAGTATCGACTCGTCGAAGGACGCGCGGTGCCCTACATCGCCGTCGGCCAGCTCGACATCGAAGTGGCCGACGCCGCGTAAGCCTCCCCACCCGAACACATCCCCGAGATCACGAACAAAGGATGACAGTGACCGAAATCGAGTACCGCATCGAGCACGACACCATGGGCGAAGTGCGCGTTCCGAAGCACGCGCTCTACGCAGCTCAGACGCAGCGAGCCGTCGAGAACTTCCCGATCTCCGGCGCGGGCCTGGAGCCCGCGCAGATCGTTGCGCTCGCCCGGATCAAGCGCGCCGCCGCCATCGCGAATCAGGAACTCGGCATTCTCGACGGAGGCGTGGCAGACGCGATCGTCGCCGCTGCGGACGAGATCATCGGTGGAGCGCACCACGACCAGTTCCCCGTCGATACCTACCAGACAGGTTCGGGCACCTCGTCGAACATGAACATGAACGAGGTGCTCGCCACCCTCGCGACGAAGCACCTGGGCGCTCCGGTTCACCCGAACGATCACGTCAATGCCTCGCAGTCGTCGAACGACGTCTTCCCGACTTCGGTGCACATCGCGGTCACCGGTGCCCTGATCGAACAGCTCAAGCCCGCGCTCGCGCACCTCGCCGAGGCGCTCGAAGCGAAGGCAGAACTGTGGAAGACCGCGGTCAAGTCGGGCCGCACTCACCTCATGGATGCCACCCCGGTGACGCTCGGACAGGAGTTCGGCGGCTTCGCCGCGCAGATCCGCTACGGCATCGAACGCATCGATGCGGCCCTTCCCCGCGTGGCAGAGGTTCCGCAGGGCGGCACCGCCGTCGGCACCGGCATCAACACCCCGCTCGGATTCCCCGAGAAGGTCATCGCCGAGATTGCCGGATCGAGCGGTCTGCCCATCACCGAGGCGCGCAACCATTTCGAGGCTCAGGCGAACCGTGACGGTCTCGTCGAGGCATCCGGGGCGCTCCGCACGATCGCCGTCTCGCTGACCAAGATCAACAACGACATCCGCTGGATGGGCTCCGGTCCCAACACGGGTCTCGCAGAACTGCACATCCCCGATCTGCAGCCGGGATCCTCGATCATGCCGGGCAAGGTCAACCCCGTCGTTCCCGAGGCAGTGCTGATGGTGTGCGCTCGGGTCATCGGAAACGATGCGACGATCGCATGGGCCGGCGCTTCGGGCTCGTTCGAGCTCAACGTGCAGATCCCGGTCATGGGCACCGCGCTGCTCGAATCGATCCGCCTGCTCGCGAATGCTTCGATCGTGCTCGCGGACAAGACCATCGATGGCCTCCAGGCGAACCTCGACCGCGCAGCTGCGCTCGCGGGAATGAGCCCCTCGACGGTCACCCCCCTCAACCGACTCATCGGCTATGAGGCCGCGGCGAAGATCGCCAAGCACTCGGTCGCCAAGGGAATCACCGTACGCGAGGCAGTCGTCGATCTCGGCTACGTCGAGCGCGGTGAGATCACGGAAGCCGATCTCGACAAGGCCCTCGACCTGCTGTCGATGACCCACCCGGGGGTCGCCAAGTAGTTCGCGCACCGCGCACCGCAACGGGGTGTCAGACCGGAGGCCCGCTCTTCGGTCCGACACCCCGTTCGCGTGTCCAGAAAAACTTTTCCCGACCCGCGACACTTTTTTGGATATTCTGACACTCTCTAGTAACTGCGTCTTTTCACGCGATACCGCTCCCACCGGGGAAGGAGCGGAAGCGTTGCGCAGGAAAGGGGTGTGACCGCGTGAGCGAGCCAGAGGATCCTGCGCGTATCAGCATCGACGCTGCAGAGACCGATGCGATCCTGATCTCCCGCCTTCGCGACGGAGACATCACGGCGTACACCATGTTGTGGGTCAAGCACATCGATGCCGCTCTCCGTCTCGCGCGACGCTTGACCCCCTCTCAGGCAGAGGATCTCGCCTCAGAGGGCTTCCTCACGATGTACCAGCAGATCGCGGTGAACAAGAACGGCCCGGACTCCGCCTTCCGTGCCTATCTCTTCACCGTCATGCGCAACATCTCGTCGCGTTGGTACCGTGAGGGCAGTCAGACCGACTCGATCCCCGACGTCGATGCGGTCGTTGAAGACGACGGCCTGAGCCGGCTCGAGGATCGGACCGACGCGGAGGGAATGCTGCTCGCGTTCCGGGAGCTTCCCGAGCGCTGGCAGCGGGTGCTCTGGCTCGTGGAGGTCGAGGAGGTGCCCCGGCCGGAGATCGCGAGGGAGCTGGGGATCAAGCCCAACGCGGTCTCGGTGCTCTATCGCAGGGCACGCGCCGGGCTGAGGCTCAGCTGGCTCGAGCACCAGATCCCTCCCGCGCTCCGCCAGGACCCGGGGCACGTCGCGGGTCAGTTGCCGAAGGTGCTCCTGTCGCGCGGACCGAACGTGCTGCCGCGCGGGGCAAACGAGCACCTGAAGACCTGCCGGGTATGCGCCGATCTCTACTCCGAGCTGCGTTCCTCGCATCGCAGCATGGCACGGGGAACGCTGGCCGTGGCCGGTTTCGCGGCCCTCGGAGTCGCACTCCCCGCTTCGACCACCTCCCTCGCAGCGGCTGGCGCGGGCGGCGGAGCACTGCTCTTCGGCGGTATCGGGATCGGCGGGACGCTGCTGGCTGCGAGCGTCGGGCTCCTCCTGCTCGCTGGAACCGTCACCTCCGGGGTGCACTTCTGGGACGAGCGCGCGCCGGTCCCCGACACGAGCCCGGCTCACGACGAAGAGGGATCCGTGGATCGGGGCACCGGCAGCGGCACCCCTCACGACCCGACCGTGCCAGCGAAGCAGTCGGGTCTGGGCCGAGGCAATAGCGACACCGGCATCTTCGCGATCGACTTCGCACGAGACGGCGTGATCAATGACTTCTCGGTTCCGCCCGAGCGACCGACGAGCAGCGTCGACCCGCTTCCCGAGCCGGGTTCCGGACAAGGAACCGGGCTCGGCCCGGGCCTCGCCCACCCGCTCCGTTCGGAGGGGTATCTCGCGCCGAGACTCGCCGGCACGACCAGCCCCGGTGCGACGATCGCGATCGAGTTGCAGCGCCCGGCCGGCTTCCCCGGCGGCACGCCCTACACGGAGCAGTTCGCAGTCCCCGTCGACCCGTCCGGCTCGTGGAGCTTCGACGCTCGCGCGCTCGCCTCCAGCGTGGCCGGAACCTATTCGTATCGGGTCTGGGCGATCGCCGACGGAGCAGCATCGCCTGCCACCGCAGGACAGTTCGATATTTTCCTGCCCGGAGTCGCAGGATTCGAGAGCACCCCGCTGTTCGAGATGCTTCCTCTCGCGGAGATGAGCACCAGCGGCATCGTCATCGAACTCCACGGCCCCGCGAACGGCACGATCTGCCTCTCATCCGTCTATAGCGGTCAGACCGCGACGATCACGCTGAACGCCGAGGGGCGCTCCGTACAGCGGCTGCGGCTGCTCACCGGCGGAACCTATTTCTTCAACGTGCGCGTCTGCGAAGGCGACTACCGGGGCCCGGCGTTCGAGCAGTTCGTCGACGTCGAAGACCCCGAGAATCCGTTCTTCGGACCGTTCGGCCCGGATCCCGCTGCCACCGCATTCGAGCTCTCCGAGGCCTGATCGCCCGAACGAGCGTGCAACACGCCGGTTCACTCTCCGGCCACATCCGGTCACCCGTTTCGCAACCCTGCCGTGAAGCTCCGGACACTCTGCTCCAGTGAGATGGACAGCGCCGGCTGCCTCGCAGCGGCGATCACGGATATGCAAGTGCACACGGATACTGAAGGATCGATACAGATGAACTCTGCCCGCACACCGCGGGTGAGGCGAGGCACTCTTGCGCTCGCTCTTGCCGCCCTCGTCGGAAGCGGCCTCGCCGCTCCACTCGCCAGCCCGGCCTCCGCCGCAGAACCCGAGGTTCCCACGGCCTCGCTGATCGGCTCCGGCACGACCTGGAAGTACCTGGACGACCACACCGACCCGGCTGCAACCGCTGAGAATCGGAACGCCTGGACCAACGAGGACTTCGACGACACGACATGGAAGTCCGCGCCGAGCGGATTCGGGGTCAAGAACAATCAGCTGGCGGCGGTCGGCCCCTACACCCCGGCGACACAGCTGGGGCACTACATCAACGGCAGCTCCGCTCCGACGATCCCGACCTATTTCTTCCGCACGACATTCGAGCTCGCCGACGGCGTCGCCGCGCAGCTGGCCTCCGCGAGCGGCACGGTCGTCTACGATGACGCGGTGCGCGTCTACGTGAACGGCCAGCGCGTCGCCGCACTGAACGACGAACGCGTCGACGACTCGCTCCCCACCAATCTCCAATACGCAGGCAACTCGGCAGGCAATCCCGTCGTCAGCGATTTCAGTGTCGATGCGGCTCTCCTGCACGATGGCACGAACACTGTCTCGGTCGCTCTCTATCAGGATCGCGAGAGCTCCTCGGACGCCTACTTCGACATGCCCAGGTTCGCGCTCGCCGCGAAGAGCGAGCCCGGGACCCCGGGCGAGGTCGTCGTCGCCCCTCCCACCCGCGTGATCCTGACCCCGACCGAAACGCCAGAGAGCTCGCAGTCGTTCTCGTGGCTCGCCGGTGACGTGTCCCATCTGACCGGGCAGGTCGAGATCGGCCTCGCCGCAGGAGGCGAGACGAGAACGGTCGGAGCCGCCCAGACCGGGCAGGTGAACGGGAATCAGAACCACCATTTCTCGGCAACCGTCGACGAACTCGCACCCGGCACCGGCTACCGCTACCGGGTCGGTCTGCCCGGCAGCTGGAGCGAATGGTTCACCTTCACGACGGCCGACCCAGGCGTCACCGACTTCCAGTTCGTGTACTACGGCGATGCCCAGATCGGTCTCGATACCACGTGGCCGAAGGTCGTGGAACAGGCTGAGGCGCGCGCGACGAACTCGATCGGATCGGTGCATGCCGGAGACCTCATCGACACGGGCAGCAACGACACCCAGTGGCTGAACTGGTTCAAGGGCATGCAGTCCTCGGCGACCAGCACCAACGTGATGGCCGCTCCCGGCAACCACGAATACTCGGGCGACAAACTGCTCGCCTCTTGGAAGGCGCACTTCGAGTACCCGCTGAATCAGCCGGGCACCGAGAGCATCGGCGAGCTCGCCGAGCTCGCGCAGGGCGAGACCCCCGAAGCGAGGCAGTACACGGCGTACTTCGAGCACTGGGAGCGGTTCGCCGCGGAGACCGTGTACTTCACCGATTACCAGAACGTGCGCTTCATCACCCTCAACGCGACCCGTGACACCACCTTCCTGCGGCCCGGCGACCTGCCTGCATGCACGGGCGCCGAATGCCCCAGCGCGCGAGTTGCCGATCTGTGGACCGAGTATCAGGCTGCATGGCTCGACTACGTGTTGAAGCACAGCCCGTCGAAGTGGAATGTCGTGACCTTCCATCAACCCGTCTACTCGACCTCGTCCGGACGCAACGAACCGGTGCTGCGCAAGTATTGGGTCCCCGTGTTCGAGGAGAACAACATCGATCTGGTGCTCATGGGGCACGATCACACGTACGCCCGCGGCTACAACAACGACGATTTGACCGGCACCCCCGGCGTCACCACCGGTCCCGTCTACGCCGTATCCAACTCGGGTGCGAAGCACTACGATCTCGAGACCGAGGCCAAGAACGTCTGGACCAACAACGGAGCGACCCAGGTGATCCGCGGCGAGAGAGTCACGACGTATCAGGTGATCGACGTGAGCGGCGATCAGCTGGTCTACCGCTCATACGTCGCCGAGGCCCCGAACGGAGCGAAGAGCTTCGCCCTCGACCCGGCCTCCGCAGGTGCCGTGCCCGTCTACACGCCGCGCGCGACTCCCCAGGTCGGGGAGCTCTTCGACGAGTTCACCGTCACCAAGTACGCCACGGATGAGAAGTGGGTCACCGAGGCGGGGGCCGAGGTTCCGGCTGGTCCCGCCGTCCAGATGAGTGCGGTCGAGGTGAAGCAGGGCGAGGCGCTGACGGTCTCGGGCACCGGCTTCGTTCCCGGGTCCGAGGTGCGGATCGAGTTGCACTCCGATCCCGTCCTGCTCGGCAGCGCGATTGTCGACGCGGATCGCGCGTTCTCGCAGCGCGTGACCATTCCGGCGAGCACCCCGGCGAACGAACCGCACTCCCTCGTGGTCGTCCTGCCCGGCGGTTCCACGATCTCGAGGCCGATCACGGTACTCGCGGCGGACGCCGGTGGCAACGCCGGCGGAGGCAACGGGGCAGGAGGCGGGAGCGGATCCGCGAGCGGCAGCGGAACCGCGACTCGCGACGGCAAGGCGCTCTCGAACACTGGCTCGGCCGACCTGCTGCCATTCGTGGCGACCGGCGCGGTCCTGCTGCTGTCCGGTGCGGTCCTACTGATAGCCCGCCGGAGGCAGAGCGCGCAGCGTCACTCGATGAGCGACTCGAAGTAGCTCGAGTCGCTCACCCCGGGGCCCGGTTCGCGAGAACCGGGCCCCGGTTGCCTACCGAGTTGGAGTGTCGTCCGCTCAATAGGCTAGGAGCATGCATGATGAAGCGAGCGATCACGACTGGCAGCAGCGCGTCGATTCCGTCTGGGAGGACGGTTCTCTCTCCGATGAGGAACGAGTCGAACGCATCAGGGTGCTCGCGGATCAACTGCCTCCGTCTGATCCGCGCGGCCCGTTCGAACTCGGCGGGGCCCATGATTCTGCCGGCCACGAGGCGCAGGCCGCGCGCCTCTACGAACGCGCGGTGCGTCTGGGGCTCTCTGGGCCCGCTCGTGGGGAGCTCGACATCCAATACGCCTCGACGCTTCGCAATCTCGGGCGCCCCGACGAGGCGGTCGCGCTCCTGCAGCAGCACCGCGATGACCCGAAGCTGCACTCAGAACGGCAGGCGTTCCTCTCGCTGGCGCTGCACGCGGCCGGTCGAAGCGATGAGGCGGTCGCGGTCGCGATCGACGCGCTGATTCCTCACCTCGGGCGCTATCAGCGCTCGCTCACCGGGTACGCGGCGCAGCTGCGATCCTCCGAGGCATAGCGGCGCGGGCTCAGCGGAGCGAGTCCCGTACCGTGCGGGCAAGCGCGCGAGACGACGAGGGATGGAACATTCCGGCGAGAACGTCGCGATAGAGCCGCGCGAGCTCGCTGTCCGCCTGGAAGCCCCGTGCGCCGACGAGTCGCATGGCGATGTCGATGGCGGCTCGCGCCTCATCTGTCACGCGATTGCGAGCGGCGGCGAGCGCCAGGAACCAGTCGGTCCGGGGACGTCTCCCGTCGACGTCCCGGGCGAGTACCTCGAGCGCGTCGAGACTGGCGCGATGCGCGAGCACGGCCCCCGTCAGCCTCGCGGACACGTCCGGGTCGTCGAGCCTGCTCGATTCGCTCCCGTCGGGCATGGGGACCGGTCGATTCGCCGCCTCGACGGCGAGTTCGAGCGCTCGATCCGCGATCCCGGCGTAGACCGCCGCGGTCAGGACCGAGAATGACGAGAAGATCGCGAGCACGAGTGGATCGCTGCCGTCGAACGGAGCGATGCGGGCCGCCACATCTTCGCCGTCGATGCGCACGCCGTCGAGTCTGGTCGTATAGCTCTGGGTGGCGCGCATGCCGAGAGGGTTCCACGTGCCCGGGTGAGTGATACTTCCTTGAACGAGGTTCGCACTGTCCGCCCGCTCGCGCCGCACGAAGCCGAACACCAGTTGCTCGCCGTCGGGGGTTTTCGCGTGCACCCCGAGTCTCGTCCAGACCGGCGAGAGCGTGGTGAAGATCTTGGTCCCGGTCACCGAATAGCCGCCGTCGGGCATCGGTTCCGCGAGGCTCCCCGAGTCCATGAGCACGGCGTCATTGCCCGCCTCGCTGATACCGAACGCGAAGACCTCCCCTGCCAGCGCGTCGCGCAGCACCCACCCCAGCGGGCCGCCCTCGACATCGAAAGGGTAGCCGCCCGAGCTGGCCCGCTCGCGCAGGTAGGCGGCGACCTGCACCCAGACGAGGTGCATGTTGACTCCGAGCGCGGTCGCCGGCGCGTAGGAGGCGAGTCGTCGCTGCGCGAGCACGAGCTGTTCGAGTCCGAGCCCCGAGCCGCCGAGCGCCTCGGGCACCGCTGCGGCGAGGTAGCCGCGCTCGCGCAACTCGTCGAAGTCGTCGACGAAGAACGTATTCTCGGCGTCGTAGCGACCGGCGCGATCCCTGAAACGTCGAAGCATCGCGGACGGAAGCAAGGATTCGATCTGAGTGTCGGTCATGACTCAAGCATAGGGAGCGAGCAAGCCGGCACTCGAAAGGAGAGCCTGGGAGGGTATCCGGCAGCCTGCGCCGCCTGCGCGTCTCATCAGCGCACGAACGCGCATTCCCGCGCATCGCGTCACTTTTCGGCGACCTCGGACTCTCATGAGTTGAGCGAGATTCGCATCTTGCTCGCCAAAGAGCCAGCGACCGTCCCCCCAAACTGTCGGTCGCTGGCTCTTCATTGGCGTGCCGCGTACGCGGACTACCCCTCGAGCAGGCTCGTCACGAGCGCTGCGATCTCGCTCCGCTCACTTCGCATCAGCGTCACATGTCCGAAGAGCGGGTGTCCTTTGAGCTTTTCGATCACCGCCGCGATGCCGTCGTGCCTGCCGACCCGCAGGTTGTCCCGCTGCGCAACGTCGTGTGTCAGCACGACCTTCGAGTTCTGACCGATCCGGCTGAGCATGGTCAGCAGCACGTTCCGTTCGAGTGACTGTGCTTCGTCCACGATCACGAAGGCATCGTGAAGCGAGCGTCCGCGAATGTGGGTGAGCGGGAGCACTTCCACGAGCCCTCGCGCCTCGACTTCCTCGAGCACGTTGGCGGAGACGATCGAACCGAGGGTGTCGAACACGGCCTGTCCCCACGGGTTCATCTTCTCCTGCTGGTCGCCCGGCAGGTAGCCGAGTTCTTGCCCCCCGACCGCGTAGAGCGGGCGGAACACCATGACCTTGCGATGCTGTTGGCGTTCCAGAACCGCTTCGAGCCCCGCAGCGAGTGCGAGCGCCGACTTCCCGGTCCCGGCTCGCCCCCCGAGAGACACGATTCCCACCTGCTGGTCGAGCAGAAGGTCGATGGCGAGGCGCTGCTCCGCGCTACGACCATGGACTCCGAACACTTCCCGATCGCCGCGCACGAGCCGCAGCGCCGTGTCTCCGTCAACGCGCCCGAGCGCCGATCCTCGTGCGGAGTTCACAATGAGTCCGGTGCCGAGCGGCAACCCGGCCACCTGAGGTATGCCGTCCAATCGCTCGTCGTCCCAGAGCCGCGACATCTGCTCTTCATCGATGTCGATCTCGCTGACGCCCGTGTAGGTGTCATCGCTCGCCAGTTCGGCCCGGTACTCTTCCGCGCCCAGGCCGAGTGCCGCAGCTTTCACTCGCATCGGCAGATCCTTCGACACGACCGAGACGTCGAGGCCCTCCGCCGCAAGGTTCTGGGCCACCGCGAGAATGCGCGTGTCGTTGTCGCCGAGGCGCATCCCGCTCGGGAGCAGGTCGGGGTTGGAGTGGTTCAGCTCGACGCGAAGCGTGCCCCCCTGCTCGCCGACGGGCACCGGGAAATCAAGGCGCAGATGCTTCTCCCGCAGTTCATCCAGGAAACGGAGCGCGCGACGCGCAAAATAGCCGATCTCCGGGTCATGCCGCTTCTTCTCGAGTTCGGTGATGACCACGACGGGAAGGACGACCGAGTGCTCCGCGAACCGGAAGAGGGCTCTTGGGTCGCTCAGCAGCACCGAGGTGTCGAGCACATAGGTGCGTTCCTGTTGAGGCAGTGCCTCGTGCGTGCGGGGTTCTTGCACGATCGCGCGATCCTCGTCGATACCGGTATCGATTTCGCTGTGCTGCGCGATCTGAGAGTGCTGGGTGTCGGCCACGGTGACTCCTTCTGCCCGGTGCCCCGACCCACTTCGAAGCCGAGGCGGCTTCAGCGGTAGACCGCGCAAAGCGTGAGCTTTGCTCCGAGCGGGTCTCCCGCCCACCAGGCGCGATGCCTGATACCGCACACGCTACGCCTGCTGACCGCAAATACCCCGGGACGACACGCGACAGACGCGTGAACGTTGCATGACCGGTCAGGGGGCGAGGCGCGCCCTGACCTCCCTGGCTCGCGCTTTGATGCCTTCCGCGTCGAGGGTGAGATGCTCACCGTCCGCATAGACCTGTCTGCCACCGATGAACACGTGCCGCACGTCTTCGCCGGAGGCGGAGAACGCCAGGTGCGAGGCGAGCGAACGCCGAGGCGTTGCGCGACTCGTGCCGAGGTCGATGGCGATCACATCGGCGAGGCGTCCGATTTCGAGCGCACCGGTCTGCTCGAACCCGATCGCCTCAGCGCCCCGCCGCGTCGCGATGTCGAGTACATCGGCGGCCTTCACGGCGGCCGCGTCATGGCGGACACCGCGGTGCAGGATCGTTGCGAGCTTGATCTCCTCGAAGAGGTCGAGCGAGTTGTTGCTTGCGACGGAGTCTGTTCCGAGGGTGAGTCGCACGCCTGCTTCGATCATTTCGGGCAGCGAGGCGACCCCGCATCCGAGCTTCAGGTTCGAGACGGGATTGTGGCTCGCAGCGGTGCCGGTGCGAGCGAACACGGCGATTTCTTCGGGCGTCAGGTGTACGCAGTGTGCCGCGAGCACGTTCGCCTCGAAGAATCCGAGCGCGTCGAGGTGCGCTGCGGGGGTCCTCCCGTACTGCTCGCTGATCTGTTCGACTTCCGCGAGGGACTCGGCGACGTGGATGTGGATCGGGATCCCGGTTCGCTGCGATCGCGTGGAGATCTCGCGCAGCAGCTCAGGCGAGCACGTGTAGGGCGCATGCGGGCCGTAGGCGAGCTTGATCTGCTCATCGCCCGCGAAGCGCTCGGCCAGCGCCTCGGTCTCGTCGAGTACCTGCGCACCGTTGAGCGGGCTCACTCCTGGAAAGCCGACGACTTCATTCGTGAACATCGCGGGGGCGGCGAGGACACGCATGCCCGTGGCCTTCACCAGGTCGAGAAGGCCGGCGTCCCAGTGGTACATGTCGGCGAATGAGGTGGTACCGTTGGCGATCATCTCGAGCATCGCGAGTTCGAGTCCGGCCACCACGTCGTCCCGTGTGAGCCCTTGTTCGAACGACTGGACTGCGGCGAGCCAGGGCATGAAGCCTTCGTCATCGCTCACGCCGCGCTGCACCGTCATCGCACTGTGCGTATGACCGTTGACCAGTCCGGGCATCAGCGCGTGGCCTGCGAGGTGATGGGTGATCTCGGATCCGGGCCTCGCGACCCCGGCGTAGGCGATGCGACCCCGCGCGTCGATTTCGAGTTCGGCGTGTTCGATCTCGCCGCCCGGTGTGAGCATTGCGTCTGCGCGCAGGATCATGGTCATGGGGTTACCTTGCTTCCGGACTCGGTTGAGACGACGGGCGCGCGCCCGCTTCGCTCGTGCTGTTCCGCGAATGCGTCGGTGGCTCGGATGAGCGCATCGACGATCCCCGGTTCGCTTGCGGCGTGGCCCGCGTCGGCGATCATGTGGAACTCGGCCTGCGGCCAGGCGCGATGCAGGTCCCAGGCCGTCTGGGCTGGCGTGCAGACGTCGTAGCGGCCCTGCACGATCACTCCGGGGATCCCGGCGAGCTTCGCGGCGGCATCTCGAATGAGCTGTCCGTCCTCGAAGAATCCGCCGTGGGAGAAGTAGTGGTTCTCGATGCGCGCGAAGGCGACGGCGGCCGCCTCATCGGCGCGAGCCTCCGCGATGGCCGCTTCGTCGGGGATCAAGCGGACGGTTGACGTCTCCCACGCAGTCCATTCGACGCCGGCGGGCACATGCACGGCGGGATCGGCGTCGAACAGACGACGATGGTAGGCCTCGAGCAGGTTTCCCCGTTCTGCCTCCGGAATGATGGACAGGTACTTCTGCCAGGCATCGGGATAGAGCTGCGAGGCTCCTGCCTGGTAGAACCACTGGATCTCGCTCTCGCGCAGCGTGAAGATACCCCTGAGGACCAGTTCGGTCACCCGATCGGCATGCGTCTGCGCATAGGAGAGCGCCAGCGTCGAACCCCAGGATCCCCCGAACACCTGCCACCGTTCGATGCCGAGATGTGCTCGGAGCCGTTCGATATCGGCGACGAGGTGCCACGTCGTGTTGGTCGCGAGATCAGCGTCCGGCGCGCTCGCATGGGGTGTGCTGCGTCCACAGCCGCGCTGGTCGAACAGCACGATGCGATATTTCGCGGGATCGAAGTAGCGTCGCTGGTCGGGCCCGCAGCCGCCCCCCGGCCCGCCGTGCAGGAAGACGACTGGTTTGCCCTCGGGGTTGCCGCAGACTTCCCAATAGATCTCGTGACCGTCCCCGACCGGCAGCATGCCGTGCCGAGTCGGCTCGATCGGCGGGTACAGTTCGCGCAACTCGGAGTTCATGCGGTCCAGCCTAGCGACTGCTCTGGAGCGGAGGTCAGGGCACGAGCACGATCTTGCCGCAGTGCGCCGAAGCCTCCATTCTCTGGTGCGCTTCCATTGCGTCGGAGAAGGGGAAGACCGAGTCGATCGGCACGGAGATTCGGCCGGCGTTGATTTCGGGCACGATCTCCTGCGCGATGCTCCTGAGCAGCGCTGCCTTCTGCGCGAGTGTCCTGCGTCGAAGCATCGACCCGGTGATCACCGCTCGCTTCATCAGCAGCTGACGCAGATCGAAGGTGGCTTCGTCCCCTCCCTGCACACCGATCACCACGAGGCGTCCGTCCAAAGCGAGCCGATCGATGTTGTCGGCAACGGTCTGGCCCCCGACGATGTCGAGGATCACGTCGACGCCGCGGCCATCGGTGAGTTCCCTGACCCGTTCCGTCACGTCCTGAGTGCGATAGCGCACCACGTCATCGGCGCCGAGCTTCGAACAGAACTCCGCTTTGGACTCGCTCCCCACCGTGGTGATGGTTCGCGCCCCCCTGAGCTTCGCGAGTTGCAGGGCCATGCTGCCCACACCGCTCGAACCCCCATGGATGAGGACCGTCTCACCCGGCAGCAGCCGCCCGGCGTCGAAGAGATTCGACCAGGCGGTCGCAGCGGCTTCGAGCAGAGCCGCCGCCTGCACCATGCTCCATTCGGCGGGAACGGCGATCGCCTGAGACTGATCGATCGCGACGAGCTCGGCATACGCTCCCCCCGCGACCAGCGCCGCAACCCGATCCCCCACGCTCCACCGATTCTCGCCCGGCCCGATGGCGACCACCACTCCGGCGCATTCGAGACCTGGCCAGTCCGGAGCGCCGGGGGGAGGCCCGTATCCACCCTTCCGCTGACTCGTGTCCGCACGGTTGACGCCGGCGGCCTCGACCGCGATGAGCACCTCTCCCTCGGCGGGTATCGGATCAGGGCGTTCCGCTTCGATGAGCAGCCCGCCGACCGGGCCATCGTCGACCGCGAGGACTCTCATGCCAGCTCCCCCGCGTCGAGTTCGGCGCGCAGGGTGACCACCGCATCGAGCGCGACGGGCGAGCCGGAGTCGTCGATCAGGAGCGGGTTCACATCTATCGAGGCGACCCGCCCGGCCAGCGCCACGGAGAGTTCGGAGAACCGCGCAATCAGCTTCGCGAGTTCGCCGATGTCTGCGTGAGCCCTCCCTCGGGCACCCTTGAGCAGGGGGGCGCCCTTGAGGGACTCGAGCATCTGCTCGGCTTCCGACTCGGTGACGGGAGCCGGTCGGGTGCGCGCATCGGAGAAGATCTCGGCGAAGATCCCGCCCATTCCGACGACTGTCACGGGCCCGAACGACGGGTCGGTGCTCATCCCCAGGATCAGCTCGGTCGACCCGGAGGCCGATTCCTGCACCACGACCGCCGGGTCTTCCAGCTGCAGGCTCTCCGCGATCGCGAGTACCTCCGACGCGGCAGCGGTCACGTCCTGAGGGGAGCCGAGACCCAGGCGGACCCCGCCGATATCGGACTTGTGCTCGACCGCGTCCGAAAGCAACTTGAGCACGACGGGAAAACCGAGCCTCTCGGCGGCTGACACCGCCTCCTCAGCGCTTCGCGCCACCGCTTCCCGAGTGGTGGGCATGCCGCACAACGACAGCAGCTCTTTGCTCTCGGATTCGTCGAGGATCCGCTTCCCCGCAGCATGCGCCCGGTCGAGTCGATCGAGCATCTCGGGCGAGAGCCGCACCCGCTCCGGTGCGGGCGGCTCGTGCCGAGCCTCGGCCTCGGACCAGTCCACGAGCGCGGCCACCGCGCGCATGGCTCTGACCGGATCGGGAAAGGTCGGGATGCCGGCGGCTCCGAGCACCCGCTGCGGTCGGCCGGACCCGCCCACCCAGGCGACGACGACGGGCTTCTCGGTGCGCTCCGCGACATCGATGATCTCCGCGCAGAGCACGTCCTCCGATGCTTCCAGATTCCCCAGCAGGATCACGGCGACGTCGGTTTCGGGATGCTCGACGCACACCTGAAGCGCTCGCGTGAGCAGACTGGGGTCGGCGGCTATCGCTCCTGTGGTGTCGATCGGATTCATGACGGACGCGAACGGAGGCAGAATGCCCGCCATCCGATCGCGCCACTCTCCCTCCCAAGCGGGCACCTCGAGCCCATAGTCCTCCGCGGCATCGGTCATCAGCACGCCGGCGCCGCCGGAGAGCGTGACGATGCTGACCCGCTTGCCCGACGCACGTTTTCCAGGCGCGAACACCGCACCGATATCGAGCAGATGCTCCACGTCGTCGGCTCGCTGCGCGCCGAACCGTGCCAGGACGCCGTCGAGCACCTCGTCGGATCCGGCAAGCGCACCGGTATGCGAGGCCGCGGCAGCGGCGCCCCGCTCGGAACGGCCGACTTTCATCAGCCCGACGGGCACCTTGGCCAGTCTGGCGGCGGCGAGGGCTCGCTCGAGCGCGTTCCCGTCGCGCACGCCCTCCACATATGCGAGCACGCAGCGGGTCGATCCTTCGAGCACGAGCCCCTCGATCAGCTCGGGCAAACCGAGGTCCGCTTCGTTGCCGGTGCTGAAGAACCGTCCGATGCCCAGGCCCGCGCTCTGGGCCATGTTCAGGATGAAGCCGCCCATCGCTCCGCTCTGGGATACGAAGGCGATCTGATGGTCGGCCAGCGCGAATCGGTCTTGGTCGAGGCCCGTCATGAACGCGGCCGTCAGCGCGTTGCTCGCGAACACGGCGCCCACGCTGTTCGGGCCGAGCAGCCGCACGCCGGCTGCAGCGGCAGTGGCGGCGAGGCGATCCTGCTGAGCTGCACCCTCGTCACCGACTTCCGCGTACCCCGAGGCGAACACCACCGCGAACTTGATCCCCGCAGCCCCGCAGTCGCGCACTGCGGCTTCCACAGCGGCGGCCGGCAGCACGATCACGGCCAGGTCTGGCACGCGGGGCAGTTCATCGACGGATCCGTACGCGGGAAGTCCCTGCACGGTATCGCGATTCGGATTCACTGGAAAGATGTCGCCGGTGAATCCGTACTTCCGCAGATAGCGCTGGGTGCGTCCCGATGCCTTCGTTCCGTCGTCCGACGCGCCCACTATGGCGATCGCACTGGCCGACAGGCAGAGTGAGACCACCTCCGACGGAGTCAACGACCGGTCGCTCGCGTTATTCGTGATCATGTGCTGCGCCTGCTCCTCACCGTATGTCTGGGTCACGCCGCGGACAGTCCGTCCAGAACCGATGCACCCGTGCGCATTCTGTGCTCCTCGGTCGTACCGAACGCGAGCTCCCACGAGCGCTCGCGCTGGAGCCAGAAGTGCAGATGATGCTCCCAGGTGAAGCCTATGCCGCCATGCAACTGCAGCGAAGCGAAGTTCGCGGCGCGACCGGCCTCGTTCGCAGCTGCTTTCGCGAGGCGTGCCGCGGCGATTCCGTGTTCCGGGGAATGCGCGAGCGTGTACCCCGCGTACCAGACGAGCGACCTGGCGGCTTCGGTCTGCAGCGCGACGTCGGCGAGACGATGCTTGAGCGCCTGGAACGAGCCGAGCACCTGCCCGAACTGCTGCCGGGTCAGGAGATGCTCCCTCGTCATCTCGGTCATCTGCCTCGCCGCGCCCACCAGCGCGGCCGCAGTGCCGACTGCGCCGAACGCGAGAAGCTCCGCTGCCGCTTCCGGATCGTCGCTGAGCAGGGTCTCGGCCTGGGGCGCGAACGTGCACACGGCAAGTCGACGGGAAGGGTCGGTGCTCTCGACCTCGCGGAATTCGTATTCCCCCTTTGCGAAGAGATGCACGGCATCGTCGATGACCGCCAATACGGCGTCGGCGCTTGCGCCATCCGCAACGATGCTCGCCTCGCGCCCTTCCGATACCGCGAAGATCGCCGTCCCCTCGGCCAGCGCCGGGAGCCAGCGCTGACGCTGGACCTCGGAGCCCCATCTGGCGAGCATCATCGGCGCGACGAGCGTCGTCTCCACGAAGGGCTCCGGCAGACACACGGCGCCGCATTCCTCGAGCGGAAGCAGCAGGTCGACGATGTCCCCTCCCGACCCTTCGAACTCCTCGGGCACCACGATCCCGGGCAACCCGCTCTCTGCAAGTGCCGTCCACTGCTCGTGCGCATATCCGTGCCCCGTCTCCCAGACCGCGCGGAGCGCGCCGACCGAGGATGCGCTGCCGAGCATGCCGGCGATCGCTTTCTGATAGTCGAGATGATCCTCGTCGAATGCGAACTCCATTTACTTCCCCTTCGGCAGGCCGAGCACGCGCTCGGCGATGATGTTTCGCTGAATCTCATTCGAGCCCGCGTAGATATGCGCGGCCCGCCCCAGCCAATAGCGCTGCACCGCGAAGGTGACGTCCGGATCTTCGCCGATGATCTCGGCCGACCGACCTGACAGTCGCAATCCGAGTTCCTGGATGCGCGTCTGCATCTCCGACCACCACAGCTTGCCCATATACGACTGCGCAGAAGGCGACCGACCGATCGCGAGTTCGGAAAGTGTGCGGAGGGTCATGTACCGATAGGCCTCGATCTCCTCGTGGAGCCTCCCGACCTCGAGACGGATGCGGGGATCCCGACGCTGCTCGTCGGAAAGCTGCGCGAGGACTTTCGAGAGCATCTCCTGGAAATGCGCCGCGGTGTTGAGATTGCTGGACCGCTCATGGGTGAGCGTCGTCATCGCCACCCGCCAGCCATCGTTGATCTCGCCGACGATGTTCTCCACCGGAACCTCGACATCGGTGAAGAACAGCTCCGCGAAGTCGGCCTCGCCGTTCATCTGCCTGATCGGACGTACCTCGACACCCGGCGAGTGCCGGTCGATGATCACGAAGGTGATCCCCCGGTGCTTGGGAGCGTCGGGGTCGGTTCGCACGAGCGCGAAGATCCAGTCCGCGAAGCGGGAATGCGAAGTCCAGATCTTCTGGCCGTTCACGAGCATCTTGTCCCCCGTGATCACCCCCTTCGTGCGCAGCGATGCGAGATCGCTTCCTGCGTCCGGCTCGCTGAATCCCTGACACCACAGCTCATCGCAGGTCAGGATGTTGCGCAACCAGCGGTCCTGCTGAGCCGGAGTGCCGCACTCGATCAGCGTGGGGCCCGCCAGCCCGAGGGCCAAACGGTTGAGACGCTCCGGAGCCTTGGCCTGCAGGTACTCGTCGTAGAAGATCGAGGTCTCGATCGGCCCCAGCCCGCGCCCGCCGAACCGCTCGGGCCAGTGAATGGCCGCGAAGCCCGCGTCGAAGAGGCGACGCTCCCACGCTCGATGCTGGGCCAGTCCTTCCTCGGTCGAGTAGGGAGCGAACTTCTCGCTCGGAACGTTCTCCCGCAGCCAGGTCCGCACCTCGTCTCTGAAGGAGAGTTGGGATTCGTTCAGTCGCAGATCCACGTGTGTGGCCTTTCTGTGTGTGTCTTGGTCGCTGCGAAGCAGCGGGAGGGAAATTCGCGAGCCGGAGTCATCGGTCGATCATGGTTCCGAGCATCAGCGCGGCGAGCGCCTCCCGGTCCTGAAAATCGCTGACGGCGCCTGACGCGAGGATCTCCCCCTGCCGCAACACCACCACCCGGTCCGCCACGACGAGTGGCTGGTCGATCAGCTGCTCGACCAGCACGATCCCCATTCCTTCGTCGGCCCTGGCTCGGAGGAACTGCAGGATCTCCGGGATCAATGACATCGCGAGGCCGAGCGACGGTTCGTCGCAGAAGAGAAACTCCGGCTGCGACACCCATGCCTGCACGAGGGCCAGCATCTGCTGCTGCCCGCCGGAGAGGTTGCGGGCCTCGAGCGCGCGCTTCTCGCCCAGCACGGGGAAGACCTCGAAGGCTTCCTCCAGGATCGTGCGCTCCGCTCGACGGCGCGCGGCCGGAAGCGAGATCTGCCCGAGCCTGATGTTGTCCTCGACGGTCAGCTCCGGGAAGATCCGGTGACCCTCCATCACGTGCCGCACCCCGCGCCGTGCGATACGCTCTGCCTTCCAGGCGGAGATGTCATCGTCGCCCACGATCACGCGACCGCGTTGCACCGGGATCAACCCCGAGATCGCGCTCAGCAGCGTGCTCTTCCCGGCACCGTTCGGCCCGAGGATCAGCGTGACCTCGCCCGGTTTCACCTCGAGATCGAGGTTTCTGAGAACGGTCATCCGTCCGTAGCCTGCGCTCAGGTCCTCAACCTTCAACATGCGTGACTCCCGTGAATAGATGGGCGATCTCCGGAGAGTGCCTCAGTTCCGATGGTGTGCCGTGAGCGATGACCCGCCCGCCGTCGACCACGCTGATCACGTCGGCGGCGGACCAGACCAGATCGAGATCGTGCTCGACCATGAGCACGGTCGCACCGGTCGATTCGATGACGATACGCAGCAGCCGCACGAATTCCTGTCGCTCCGACCTCGAAAGCCCGGCCGCGGGCTCGTCGAGGGCGAGAAGCTTCGGCGACTGGTTGAGCACTCGCAGCACTTCGAGGAATCGGCGCTGACCGTGTGGCAAGGTCGACGCGCTGATGGTGTCCCACTGGGCGCGGACCTCACGCAGGCTGTCGGCGATGGGGGCGTGCGCTTCGGGCGTGCGGCCGCAGTCGATGTTCTCCCACACCGAGAACTCTGGAATGACCCGTGGCGTCTGGAAGGTGCGGGCGAGACCCGCGCGCGCACGATTGGTGGCGCTCTCTCGGGTCACATCTCGTCCGGCGAATTCGATCGTGCCGCTGTCAGGCCGGATCAAACCGGAGATCGCGTTCAGCAGGGTCGTCTTGCCCGATCCGTTGGGGCCGACGATGGCGTGAAGCGTGCCGGTGCCGATCTCCAGAGTCGCACCGCTGAGCGCCTGCACCTTGCCGAAGGACTTGGTGACTCCTTCCACCCGCAGGAGCCGGTCGGGCCTTTCGGAGGCGGAGACCTCTACTCGAGGCATCCCTTCGATGACGGGCTCGAGCGAGATCACACCGGAGTTCGCCACGTGAGGGCGCATCCGCCGGATCAGCCGACGAACGCCGCCGACGATTCCGTCCGGGATGAAGAACATCACGATGAACGCGATGAGTCCGTAGACCAGGAGTCGGTAGTCGAGCAGGCTGGAGAGCAATCCGTCGGGAACGAGATAGAGCAGCACGACCCCGGCAAGGGGCCCGGCAATGGTTCCCGGCCCGCCGATGATCACGATGAAGAACAGCAGAATCGAGAGGGTGAGCGTGAACGAGCCGGGCGCGATGTACTGGATGAGGCCGATGTAGAGCACGCCGGCGACCGACGCGCAGAGCGAAGAGACGGCGAATGCCTCGAGCCGCAGCGTGCCCGGGCGCAGCCCCAGAGTCGCTGCGGCTTCCGGGCTGACCCCGGCGATCTTGAGTCGGCGACCGAAGCGGCTCGAACGGACCAGCGCTACGAGATAGATCGATCCGATCGCGCACAGTACGACTCCGAGCGTGAGCCAGGTGACGTTGCCGAAGACCGCATCGTGTATCCACGAAGGCGGCACGTTGACGCCGGTCACGGCCTTCGTCTGGTCTTTCAGAAGGAAGTAGATGTGCGGAAGCGCGAGCGCCGCCGCCATCGTGACGAACCCGAGGTAGTACCCCTGGACGCGAAGTGCGGGCAGGGCCATGAGCAGCCCCGCGAGCATTCCGCCCAGCAGTCCGAGCAGCACGGCCACCGCGCCAGGCAAGTTCCAGACCGAGGTCGCGAGAGCGGTCACGTAGGCGGCAACGCCCATCACCGCTCCTTGGCCGAATGACATCTGCTCCGCCTGCGCGCGAAGCAGGTTGAGCCCATTCGCTGCGATCAGATAGAGACACGCGATCAGCAGCAGTTGTCGCCAGTAGAGGTCCCCGCTCAGCGTCACCGCGGCGACTCCGAGGAGCACGATGAGCGAGCTGAAGAGCGCCTCTCGCGAGAGCGCGCGGCGGAGTCGAGGCAGTCGCTTCCGAGGGGCGGACTTGGGCTCGGTAGTGATGGTAGTCATAGTTCGTTCACACCCTTCTCGCATGAAGCCGACCGAAGATCCCCTGGGGTTTGAGCATGAGAACCGCAACGATCAGCAGGAGCGTCGCGGGCAGCTCCGCGTCACCGCCGAAGAAATAGGAGACCGACATGAGCACGACCCCGAAGGCGAGTCCGGCGAAGACTGCTCCCACGTTGTTGCCGAGTCCGCCGACGACGGCGACGGTGAATCCGAAGATCACGTAGTGGAGGGCCTGGGACTCCGAGATGGAGATGAGGCTCGCGCCGAAGTACCCCGCGACGGCGGTGATCGCCCCTGCGATTGCGAATGCGAGCATTTGCAGTCGCAGCGTGTGCACGCCCGCAGTTCGGGCCGCATCGACGTCTTGCGAGAGCGCGTTCAGCGCAAGCCCGCTCAGCATCCTGCGCTGGTACCAGCGCAGGAGGAAGAGCACGAGCACCAGGAAGACGATGAGCGCGAGGTATGCGCCAGGAGCCTTGGTGCCGACGAGCGGGAATGTGGGGAACGGGTCGCCCACCGTGATGCTCCGGGGGCCGATCGTGAGCAGCATGATCGCGCCGAGGATGATGGAGGCCGCGATCGTGGTGATGATCCACGAGTGCTGATCGAGCGACGAACGCATCGGTGCCAGCGTGAGTGCGCCCTGGAGCGCCGCGAGCGCCGCGATCACGACGACGACCAGAATCAGGACCACCCACCACATGGGATCTGCGATCGTCGAGGGCGACCAGAAGAACGCAGCAACTCCCGCGAGGATCAGAAACTGGCCCTGGGCGAAGTTGAAGACGCCGGACGCGTTGTAGATGAGGTTGAGGCTCACAGCCACCAGCGCGAACAATGCGCCGGTGCCGATCCCTCGTACCAGCAGGATTACGAGTTCTTGCATGTTTCACACCTTCTTGTCATTCCACGCGTCCGACGTCTCAGCTCAGCAGTCGACTCGCTGGAAGACCTTCTCCCCCACCTCGGTCCCGGCGTTCACCAGCACGAGCGAGTCGGAGTCCATCAGGAAGTGATTGCTCGCGCTCATCGCGAATCCCTGGTGCACCACAGGCAGCGACTCGGCCTCGGAGGCGCCGTTCTCCTCGATCCACTTGGCGACGACGTCACCGTCGGTAGAGCCGGTCGCTTCCACGCCAGCGGCGAGGATGATCAGCGCATCATGGTAGATCGCCACGTAGTCGACTGCCGCGTTCTCGGTCCTGCTGGCATCGAAGCCGCTGTAGAACCGCTCGATGAAGTCCGCGACCTCCGGGCGGATATCGTTGACCGTGCAGGCAGCGAATGCCGGCCAGAACACCGAGTCGAAGTCCTGATAGGTCTCGGGGCCGCCGATGGCGATCGCCTGCGCGGCGAAGGTGGTGCCATAGCTGCCGATCACCGGTACATCCCAGCCGAGCTGGTCCATGTTGACGGAAAGCGTGCCGGTGTCCTTGCCGGTCTGGGCGAAGAAGAGCAGCGTGTCGGCATCCGTCGCCTTGAGCTTCAGCAGCTGCGGGGTCAGATCGGAGGCAGGAGCGTCGAATTCCTCGTGTCCGGCAGGCGTGAGCTTCGCGTCCGCAAAGGCCTCATCCCAGCCCCGCACCGCGGCCTTGCCCTGCGTCGCCGTGTAGTTGAGCAGTGCCATGTCATCGGTGCCGCGATCGGTCGAGAAGCGCACCATGGCCTTCGCCTGATCCACCGCGTTGATGAGCATCGCAAAGCTGTAGGGCGAGTTCTCCGCGGTGATCTCGCTGCCAGAGCCGTTCATCGACGGGATATTGGCCTGTGTGAGGATCGGCATCGTTGCGAGACTCTCATCGCTGGTGATGGGGCCGACGACGAGGTCGACCTGATCCTGCTGCACGAGTCTGGTCATCGCGGTATTGGCCTTGGTCGGGTCTCCCTCGGTGTCTGCGACGACGAGCTCCACCTCGCGACCGTTGATGCCTCCGTTGGCATTGATCTCTTCGGCGGCCATTTCGATGCCCATGCGAGCCCAGTCACCCGTCGCGGCGACGGGTCCGGTGACGGGAATGGGCACCCCGATCTTGATCGGACCGCTCTCGCTCGGCTCCTCGGTCGCCGCACCGCCGCCGGTGCTGCATCCGACGGTGGCGCCGAGAAGACCCGTGACCGCGATTACGGTGACCACGCGGCGGATGTTCCAAAGTCTGGACATGATATCCCTCTCTCCATTGATGATGCGTAGCTGGGCACCACGCATTTAAGGCTATCTTCGCTATAAATACTATTAAATGTAACAATGACGTCAAGCCCCAGTTTCGATCGTTATAAACCGGTGCCTGCGCGCTCTTCCGGGCGCGCCGAAGCAGGCCCGCCGTCGGACCAGAAATCTCGCAGCACGATGCCGGCGCATGCGCCGGCTCTCCCGCGGTTCCCCCAGGAGCTGCGTCAGCCGCAAGCGCGAGAGGAGGCCGGCAGCGGAGCGCTTACTTCAGAGCGATCGCATTCGCCGGAGAACCGCTGCTTCCCGCCAGATGCCAGGGTGCCGACACCAGGAGGGAGGTCCACCGTCCGTCCTGCGCCGAATGCGCCGCGAGTTCGTCGAGCCACCACAACTCGCCGAGCGGAATGCCGAGGCGAACCAGCACCCTCCGGTGCAGCGTATGCGGCGCAAGCGGTATCGCTTCGACCGCGATATTGTCACTCGCCACAGCGCTCACTCCCCAGTCCCACAGATATTCGGCGACATCCTCGTCTGCGCCGAGGCCCGGCGAATCCATGCGCGACTTGGCCGCGACACGAGCCTCGGGGCTCGCCGACTGGTACCCGGTCACCCAGCCCGTCCGCACGAGGAGGATGTCGCCCGGCAACGGTTCGACTCCCGCCCAGACGCGGACCTCATCGAGTTCGTTCGCCGTGATCGGTCGATGCGCGTTCCATTCGAGTCGCTCGCCGCGCTCCGCGCACCAGCGCTCGACATCGAGCAGGACCGCCCGTCCGGCGATCCCTCTGCTCGCCCAGGACTCGATGCCGAGCCGCTCATCGGCGAGATGGTTGTACCTCCCGATCTCAGGATCGGCGATATGCAGAAAACCGTCCCATTGGGAGGAGGACTGCGGGTAGAACGAGTCGACATAGTCGTCGAGGTTCCCCATTGGCGTCCGGTACACCGTGTGCCTGATCGGCTCGCGCGCGAAGAGCGGTGGATCTGGCCAGTCCAATGGCCCGTTCAGGCTGAACATCGCGCCGCTGCGCACCTGCTGCGCCGCGGCGACGATCGCCTCGGGCGTTTGACGGTTCAGCGAGCCCAACACGTCGTCTGCGCCGAACACTCCCTTCGCATCGCCATTCGGCAATTCTTGGAACTTCGGAATCATCATCGGCCTCCTCGCCTGATGCGACGCGATGGGCCCAAGGCCCTATCCCGTCGGAAAAATATTCTCGTTCTCGAGCCCGTGAGAGACGATGTAGTCCTTCCAGGCCACGAGGTGGTGGCGCATCGCCTTCTCGGCCCCCGGCGCATCTCCTGCCGCAATGCACTTCGCGATCTTCACGTGCGCCTGCGCAGTCAGCTCCTCGTCCTCCTGCGAGATCAGATTGTGCCTGAAATGCCCGGAGAGCGGGGAATGCATCGCCTTCATCATGAATTCGTAGACCCCATTGCCGCAGGCATCGGCGATGGCGCTGTGCAGATCGACCGACTGCCGTGCCGCTCGCTCGTGCTGCGCATCGGCGACGATCTGCTCTCGCTGCTGATCGTTCGCGTTGAGCGCGGCGAGCCGGGCGACCTCGGGTTCGACGAACAGCCGGAAGTCCGCGAACTCGCCGACCGTGGTCCCGTTGCTGCTGAACAGCAGCCCGAGGGCCTCGCTCACCTGGCGAATGTCGATCTGCCGCACGAAGACCCCGCCGCTCGGTCCGCGTCGAATATCGATGAGTCCATCGTTCTCGAGGATCCGGAGCGCCTCGCGCACGGTCACCCGACCGAGCCCGTGCTCTTCCATCAACTCGTCGACCGAGGGAAGACGGGTGCCGACGGGAAGTCGCTCGGAGAGAATGCGGCGGCGAAGGGACACGACGACCAGGTCCGATGCCTTGGGCAGCGGAGCGCGGGAAACAATCTTCATGGCGGTCACCCTTTCAAACCTTCCTCAGCGAGCATCGGTGAGGAAGACCTTGCTTGAGACCCGCGTGAGGGCAATGAGTACATACATCTGTATCTTCACTCACAATACTTCAATTGATCCATCAGTAACTCGTCCGTCCGCCGCTCGCGTCGACGACCGATCCGGTGGTGAATGAGCACTTGGACGAGACCAGCCAGGCGATCAGTTCGGCCACCTCCTCCGGCTTCCCCGCACGGTTCATCGGGATCTTCGCGAGCAGCTTCTCGATGTGCGAGGGAGTCGCGCTCGCGATCAACGGCGTCTCGATGACTCCCGGCGTGACCGCGTTCACAATCACGCCAGAGGTCGCGAGTTCTTTGCCCAGTGACTTCGTCATCGCGATCACCGCGCCCTTCGCGGCCGAGTACGCGCTGCTTCCGGGGTTTCCCTCTTTGCCTGCCACACTCGCCACGTTGACGATCCGACCATAGCCCGCTTCCCGCATCAGCGGCACCGCCTCTCGACAAGCCAGGTACGGGGCGAAGTGATGAATGCGCCACATCCGCTCGACGACCTCGGGGCCGGTCTCCCAGAGCGGAGTCGACGGAACCGTCGTCCCGGCGTTGTTGACCAGGATGTCGAGCCGACCGAACGTTCGATGCGTGAAACCGACGAGCTCGGCGACCTCGGATTCGCTGGTGACATCGCAGCGGCGAAACACCACCGCGGAGTTCGCCCCGCCCAGTTCCGCAGCGGCCCGTTCCCCCGCTCGCTCGTCGAGGTCGGCGATCACCACCACCGCACCATCCGCAACCAGTTTCCGGGTCAAGGCGAGGCCGATCCCACTCGCACCACCGGTGATGATCGCCACCTGGCCGATGAAGTCACTCATTTCCACGCCCATTCCGCCTTCCGCTTCTCCAAGAACGCATTCATCGCCTCAGCCGAATCCTCGAACCGTCCGAGCCGGTTCGTGTAGTCCCACTCGGTCCGGTACTGATCTTCCATGAGGTCGGTCTCGATGCGCACGATCGATTCCTTCGCCAGCCGAATGGCGATCGGACTCTTGCTCGCGATCTCGCGCGCGAGCACCGACGCCGCGGCGAGCGCTTCGCCGGCGGGAACCACTTCTTCGACCGCCCCGAGACGATACATCTCCTGCGCGCTCTGAGCCCGGCCGGTGAACATCATCATTCTGGCCTTGTGCGAGCCGAGCAGGTGGAGCGCCTTGCTCGCGCCGCCGAGCAGCCCCACGTTGATCTCGGTGAGCGCGAAGCTCGCGGTTTCCGAGGCGATGATGAGATCGCTCACTCCGATCAGGCCGAATCCGGCCCCGATGGCGGGGCGTTCAACCGCGGCGATCACTGGCACGGCGCAGTGCCGGATCGCGCTCTGGGCCGCACGCCATTCCCGTCCCGGGTTCAGGCGGGTGGCGAGAGGGACGTCCTCCCCCGATCCGGTGCCGGGGAGTTCTTTCAAATCGATCCCTCCGCAGAACGCGCGGTCGCCGGCCGCGGCGAGCACCACCGCGCCCACTTCTCGGTCCTCGGCGAAGCTTTCGAACACCTCGCGCAGCTCGAGTTGCATCGAAAGGCTGACTGCATTCACCGGCGGACGATTCAGCGTGACCACGGCGATGCCGTCGGCCCGTTCCAGCAGGAGTGTCTCGTATTCGTCTCGCATGTCTCAGTCCTCACTCTTCGTCGTGGTCTCGGCAGGCTCGATGACCTCGTAGTCGTCCGGATCGAGCGCTGCTGCTCGCGCGAAGTACTCGACGTTTCTGAAGGACCAGTTGACGTTCTGCCTTCCGAAGCGGTTGACGTAGTAGTTGCGCCCCTTGGGCGCTTCCTTGTCCCAGATCAGATTGTCGTGCCGCTCGTCGAGTTCGCGGTTGTACTCGCGGAAGACTTCCTCGCGCACATCGATCGCGGCGATCCCCTGCTCGAGCACGTGCACGATGCCCTGCACTGCGTATCTCGACCAGATCTCGATCCACGAGAGGAACGCCCCGGAGCGTGGCTGGGAGTTCGGGCCGTAGAACATGTACAGGTTCGGGAAGCCGGGCACGGTCAGCCCGAGATACGCACGCGGGCCGTCTTCCGCCCACGCCGATTCCATCGTGACTCCGTCACGGCCGATGTACTCGGTCGGCCAGAGGTACTTCGACACGTCGAAGCCCGCCGCGAGCACCACCGCATCCACCTCGTAGTTCGCACCGTCGGCGGTCTCGAGGCCGTGCTCGGTGAATCGCGCGATGGGTTCGGTCACGAGTTCGACGTTGTCCCGCAGCAGCGCGTCGTACCAGCCGTTGTCCACGACGAGGCGCCTGGCGAGCGGCGCGTAGTCGGGCAGCACCTTCGCTTCGAGGTCGGGGCGCTGCTCGAGCTTCGAATGGATGTAGCTGGTGAGCGCCTGCCGCAACCCGTCGTTGGCCTGACTGATCTGCCCGCCCGCTGCCTGCCACTCCGGATCGTACTCCTGCGCATTCTGCATCGCGTCGGTGGTCACCTGGCTGTAATAGCAGTACCAGTTCCAGTAGTAGGGCACGTGGTCGAAGAGCCAGCGCACCTCGGGCGCGATCGCCTCGCGGTACTGTTCCATCGGCGAGATCCACTGCGGGGTCCGCTGGAACTGGTAGACGAGGCTGGCGCTTTCCGCAAGCTTCGGCATGAGTTGGACACCGGTCGATCCGTTTCCGAGGATCGCGATGCGCTTTCCGGAGGGATCGAAGCTGTCGTCCCACGCGGTGGTGTGGAAGATCGGACCGCGGAAGGTCTCGACGCCCTCGATGTCGGGGAGTCTCGGAGTGGCGAACTGGCCTGCGCCGCTGATGATGGCGTTCACGCTCCGATGGCTGACGGCACCGTTCGAGTGCCTGAGCTCCAGATCCCAACGACCCGTTCGTTCGTCGAACACCGCCTTGGTGAGCTCCGTGTCGAAGACGATGTGCCGGTCGACCCCGTACTCGCTCGCGACGTGGGCGATGTATTTCTTCACCTCCGCCTGGCTGGCGAAGTACTCGGGCCACGGATAGTTCTTGACGAACTTGAACTGGTACAGAAAACTGCTCGTGTCCACCCTGGCATCTGGGTAATGATTGAGGTGCCAGGTTCCGCCGATCTCGGCTTGACGCTCGAACACCTCATAGGGAATGCCGAGGCGTTCGAGTTGCACTCCGGCAGCGACTCCGCTCGCGCCGGCCCCGATCACGGCGACGACGAAGTCCTCGGGCAGTTCGGGTGCGCCGTTCGACCAAGCGGCCGCCCGCGGAAACTCCTCGAGTGCGAGTTCTTCGCGACCGAAGCTGAACATTTCGTCGGTGATCTCCTCACCGGTCAGCATCCCCATCATTCTGCGCTGATCCTCAGCGCTCGGAATCGGAGTCTCCCGCTCCGAGTCCGCACCGAGCAGAAACTCCCGCGCCTTTCGGCGAACGATCTCCGCATCCTCCTCGGTGAGCACATAGGCGAAGAAGGCTCCCCCGCGAAGCGGCTCCTTGCGGAGTTCCATCCGCTCGAGATCCGGGTCACGAGTGGATTGGTACAGGGCCATCCGGAGGATATTCGGCCGAGCATGCTGAAGGATGCTGTCGATCCGCTCTTCGTCGAGCGGCGAATCTGTGTGCACAGGAACTCCCAATTCGCGATTATTACTATCTTTACTATAAATAGATACATTTTCGCGAGTCAAGTCGGATTATGTCGAAGAAGATTTACATTGCATTTATAGCAATAATTACTAAGCTGAGCGTGCGACGGGACAACCGCTGTCGCCTCACCCCTCCTGGCTGCCGACAACGAAGTGGAGAATGCAGCATGACCGATACTCGAATGATCGACCCCGAACTGGTCCCCGACTACGCCGCGCTGCTCCGCCTCGACGGCAGGCTCTTCATCGTCGCAGGCGCCGGACAGGGCATCGGCAGGCAGACCGCGCACGCGCTCTCGTCCCTCGGCGCACGAGTGCTCTGCGTCGATCGCGACGCGGCGCTCGCGGAAGCGGTCGCGGCAGAGGTCGGAGGAATCGCCCACGTCGCGGACATCACGGATCGCCGTGCAGTCGAGGGCGTTCTGGAGCGGGCCGCGCAGGAAGGGAACCTGCGGGGAATCGTCGACATCGTGGGAATCGCTCCCTTCGACGATCTCGTCGACGTGAGCGACGAGCACTGGGAGCAGGCGATGACCGTCAACGCCAAGCACATGCTGCTGCTGACCAGCCTGGGCGGGAAGGCGCTCGCGGCGAACGGCGGCGGCTCGATCACGATGATCGGCTCCGTGAGCGGTATGTTCGCAGCGGAACGACACTCCGTGTACGGAATGGCGAAGGCCGGCGTGATCGCGCTCGCCAAATCCGCCGCCTCTGAGCTCGGCTCCTCCGGGGTGCGCGTCAATACGGTGTCCCCCGGCATCGTGTGGACCACACGAATCGCAGGACTCATCGGAGACGACCGACGCGCGGAATACGACGCGCTCGCTCCGCTCGGGAGCGTTGCGTTCCCGTCTGACATCGCGTCTGCCGTGCTGTTCCTGAGCTCCGACCTCGCACGGGACATCACCGGACACAATCTGGTCGTCGACGGCGGCTCATCGATCAAGTCTCCGCTCAACACGGCTGCGATCTGAGTGCGCAGGGGCCCGGCCGCCCACCTCTCGTGGTCAGGCCGGGCCCCTCGTCCGAACCGGAACTTCAGCGCCACCTCGGCGCTCGAATCAGCTCGCCGAAGCGGCCTGTGCGGATTCCTTCTCGCGCTTGCGCAATTCCTTCTCGTGGATCGGCCACGTCCCCGCCGCGATCTGAGCGTCTACGTAGGCCTGCGCCTCCTGCTGCCGTTCGGCCTCGATGCCCGTGGCGATCTCGGCGCGCAGCAGCTCAGGGGTCAGTTCGAATGCATCCACGAGATCGAGCGCCTGCTCCCGAATGCGCCCGATCAAGCGATCGATGTATGCGGTCACCGCCTCGGCACGGGCGCCGGAGAGCCTTCCGTTGATGAGGTACCACTCGAGATGCTTCTCGATCAGGCGGAATCCGAAGAGATCGCGCAGCCAGGTCATTACGGTGAGAGTATCGCCGTCGAATCCGGCGAGCGCCTCGGTGAAGGCCTCCCACTGCAGCAGTTCCCCGTGGGCCCGCGCCGCCTCGATCAGCTTGGCCTGCTGCGTGTTGAACGCGTCCGCGTTCGCGACGGCGCGGTCTTCCCGGGCTACCCCCTTAGTCGCTTCTCGCAGTGCCATCGCCACCTGGGAGACCATGGTTTCGACCCGGTCGGTCAGCAGAGTGCGCTGCGATTCGGGATCCCGGATCCCCTCGACGGAGCGCGATCGCTGCCCGAGGTCGGCGATGCTCTGACCCATCTGGCGCAGGCCGAATCGAGCGGCTCCCTCGCCGATCTGGCCAGCGACGACCTTCGCGATCGCCGCGACGTCGCCATCCTTGAACTTTGCCGCGTAGTCGGTGAGCAGTCGCTTCCCGACGAGTTGCAGGAGGATGTTGTTGTCCCCCTCGAAGGTGACGTAGATATCGAGATCGGCGCGCCACCCCGTCACGCGGTTCTTCGCGATGAAGCCGGCACCGCCGGTCGCCTCCCGGACCTCCTGGAGCGTGTCGAGTGCGGCCCAGGTCGAGAGCGGCTTGAGCGCCGCTGCGAGCGTCTCGAGATCCTCGCGATTCTCGTCGGTATCGTTCGCACCGGAGAAGACCTCGTCGAACGTCTCGAGTAGACGGTGTCCCGCGAACTGCATCGCATAGGTTTCGGCGAGCAGCGGCAGCAGGCGGCGCTGATAGTGGCCGTAGTCGAGCAAGACGGTGTCCCGGCCGTCCGGCCCCGGGAACTGGCGGCGCTCGCTGCTATAGCGCACCGCGATCGCGAGCGCTCCCTTCATCGCGTTGACTGCGGCCCCGTCGAGCGAGACGCGTCCCTGCACGAGGGTGCCGATCATGGTGAAGAAGCGGCGCCCCGGGCTCGCGATGTGCGACGAGTAGGTGCCGTCCGGGTCGACATTGCCGTACCGGTTGAGCAGATTCGTGCGCGGGATGCGCACCTGGGTGAAGTGGAGCCGGCCGTTGTCGATGCCGTTGAGCCCGCCCTTCACGCCGTCGTCTTCGCTTCCCACCCCGGGCATCATCGTGCCGTCGGGGGTGCGAATCGGCACGAAGAAGGCGTGCACACCGTGGTTCACTCCGCGGGTGATGAGCTGCGCGAAGACGACGGCGGCCTGGCCGTGCAGTGCGGCGTTGCCGAGGTATTCCTTCCACGCACCCGTGAAGGGCGTGTGGATCACGAACTCCTCGGCGTCCGGATCGTAGGTCGCCGTGGTGCCGATCGATGCGACGTCGCTGCCGTGGCCGATCTCCGTCATCGCGAACGCACCGGGCAGTTTCAGCGTCATGACATCGGGCAGCCAGGCTTCGTGGTGCGGCTCGGTGCCGAGGTGCAGGATCGCTGCGCCGAAGAGCCCCCACTGCACCCCGCTCTTGATCTGCAGCGAGGGGTCGGCGAAGACCAGTTCCTGGAATCCGGCGATATTGCCGCCATGGTTGTCGCTGCCGCCGAGAGTCTTCGGAAATGCGCGCTGGATCGCTCCCGCTTCGACGAGCAGACCCAGCTGCTCGAGCGCGCGAGCTCGATGATCGTCCATCGACTGTCCCGGGATGGTCTGGAGACGAGGATCGGAGGCAAGCGCTCGGCCAGCGAGCCGCTCCTCTTTCCACTTTCCATAGAGTGCATCTGCCACGACGGACTTGTCGATGCGGGGCGTGGTGCTCATTGCAGCTCCTTCACGCGGATGGGAACGGTATGCGTAGTGTCCACGCTAGGGCCGACGTTCACCCCGTTCAACCTGGCGATCCTCACTCCACAACGGAACACCGGCGATCCTCCCTCAACATTTGTGGATATGCACCAAATCCCGGCGCCTTGATTTGGAGTCCTCTGCCATAACGACCCCAAGCCCTGGCGTATTTCCGAGCGGGGGAATAGATTGCTATGATTACCATATAAAAGGAGGTCCGATGGGCGCCGGAATCGAAGTCTCAGTGGTGACGGGAGCGGGCGGAGGCCTCGGAGGCGGGATCGTCGAAACGCTCCTCGAACGCGGCGACCGTGTCATCGCCGCCGACGTCGACCGATCCGCTCTCGAACGCCTCCGCGATCGACTCCGCGCACAGCCCATCACGGGCGCCGGCAGCGTCGACGACGCCCTCGAACTCGTCGAACTCGACGTGACGAGCGCAGAGCGCTGGGAATCGCTGCGGGAAACGGCACGGGAGCGCTTCGGGGACCCGACGGTACTCGTCAACAACGCGGGTATCTCGCCGAAGCACAACGGAGTCAAACTGCCCGGCACTCAGATTTCACTCGACGAATGGAACGCCGTCATCGCAGTCAATCTCACCGGAGCATTCCTCGGCATGCAGACGCTCATTCCCGCGATGCAGCGGGCCGGATACGGCAGGATCGTGAACATCTCCTCGATGGCTGCCCGCATCGGTGGCAGGATCGCAGGCGTTCACTACTCCGCGACGAAGACGGGACTGCTCGGGTTGACCCGTGGCTTCGCGTGGGAACTCGCCCCCTCAGGGATCACGGTGAACGCCGTCGCCCCGGGCCGCATCACGCTGGGGATGGCGCAGCAGACTACGGAAGAGGTGAATGCCCGAATGCTCGAATCGATCCCCGTCGGTCGCCTCGGCACCCCGGAGGACATCGGCCGGATGGTCGTGTACCTCACCGGAGCCGAGAACGGCTTCGTCACCGGAGCCACCTTCGACATCAACGGCGGCAACAGCATGCTCTGATCCCGCGGCCCGCTGCGTCCGGCACGAGGGCCGACTTCTCCAGGCCGTGACCCTCAGAGGTCGATGTCGTAGAGATTGGGTTCGGGCGCCAACAGCACGCCGAACTCCTGCTGCACCCGCTGCATGACGAGACGAGCCAGCTGCGCGACGTCATCCGCGGAGGCAGCACCGCGGTTCGTGATCGCGAGCGTGTGCTTCGACGAGATCGCGGCACCGGAGCCGGGTAATCGGAAGCCCTTCCCCACTCCGGCGTGCTCGATCAACCAGGCAGCAGACAGCTTCACCTGTCGCGGCTCCGCCGCCTCCGGCGCGACGGGGACGACGCCTCGCTCGAGATCCTCGAAGGAGATCGTGACCGACTCCGGCTGCTCGTCCTCGATCGGGAAACGGGGCGCATCGTCCGGGAGCGTGTGCGCGAAGTGCTCGGAGACGATCGGATTCGTGAAAAACGATCCCGAACTCCAGCTGTCATGGTCGTTCGCATCGAGCACCATGCCCTTCGAGGCCCGTAGTCTCAGCACCGCATCCCGCAGCACGCGGAGCGGCACGCGATCGCCGACGGAGACACCGAGAGCGCCTGCGAGCTGGCCGTAGCGGACCGGCGCAGAGAGCGCTTCGGCATCCGCATGCAGCACGAGATCGATCGAAAGCACCACTCCGCGGCGGCCGCGCTTGATCGAGGAGTTGCGATAGCTCAGCTCCAGGTCGGCAGCAGTGAGCCGCATCACTTCGCCGCTCATCTCATCGAGAAACTCGATCGAATGCAGGACATCGCTCAGCTCGGCTCCGTACGCTCCGATGTTCTGAACCGGCGCAGCACCGGCCAGACCGGGGATCCCGGACAGCGCCTCGATCCCTGCCCATTTCTGCTCGACGCAGAACGCGACGAGCGAATCCCAGTCCTGCCCCGCCTGCACGCGAATGCGAACGCGATCCTCGTGCCGCTCGTCGACCACCCGGTCGACGCCCTCGCTGCGAACGAGCAGCACGGTTCCTTCGAAGCCCTCATCGCTGACGATCGTGTTGGAGCCGCCTCCGAGCAGAAGCCAAGGCGACCCGGAACCCCAGAGTTCACGCGTCGAGCGAACGAGCTCTTCTTTCGAGCGCGCGAGGATCACTCGACCCGCGGGGCCGCCGACGCGCATGGTCGTCAGCTCGGCGAAGCGCGTGTTCACGCGAACGACACCACCAGTTGGCTCTTGCCGAGCACTGTCTGATCGGCGAACACCACCCTCAAGTCGATACGAGCAGTGCGCGCCTCGTCATCGAGCGCAGCCACCGTCGCAGTGACCGTGACGTGCGCGCCATGCTCGGCGTCGACCGGAACCGGCCTCGTGAAACGCACCTGGTAGTCGACGATCGCGCCCGCCGATCCGAGCCATTCGGCGACGGGCGAGGCAGCGGCTCCCATGGTGAGCATGCCGTGCGCGAGCACACCAGGCAGCCCGACGGACTGCGCGACGTCATCGCGATAGTGAATGGGGTTGAAGTCACCGGATGCTCCGGCGTAGCGCACGAGCGTATCGCGGAAGAAGCGCATGTCGCGGGCGGCAACGACATCTCCGATGGAGAGCTGCTCAAAAACTGGGGCGCTCATGCGTCTGCTCCTCTGACGACGAGGGTCGAGATCGCCGTGACGACGTGCGCACCGACGGCGTCGGTAATCTCGGTCGAGGAAGTGACCATGCTGTTGCCGCCCAGCTGCTTGACGCTCGTCACGGTCATCACACCGGTCAGCTCGTCCCCCGCCACGATCGGCCGCGTGTAGCTGAACCGCTGGTCGCCGTGGACGAC
The DNA here is from genome assembly GCA_040394175.1 of Leucobacter soli. Classification (GTDB taxonomy): domain Bacteria; phylum Actinomycetota; class Actinomycetes; order Actinomycetales; family Microbacteriaceae; genus Leucobacter; species Leucobacter soli_A. The sequence goes on from JBEBSS010000005.1 coordinate 44,153, forward strand.
CCGAGCGAAGTCGACCGCAGCCGCTTCGTCGGCCAGCAGTTGCTGCAGCGTCGCATCCTGCACCACGATCGCGAAGGTCGGAGGCGCCACGACGTCCGCGTAGCCGGCAGCACGTGCGGCGTCGGGGTCGAGATGCAGCGGCGCATCGCTCAGCACCGCACGAGCGAACTCACGCACCTTCTCGCGCCCGACCAGGTATGGGGAGGTCGGCGGATAGACCTTGCCCTGAATCTCTACGTTCACCACGGCAATAGTCTACAGAGCGCGGGTCAGCCGAATACCGCGAGCGCGGCGGAGAAGGCGATCCCGGACACGAGCAGGCTGACGAGGCCGATCAACAGTGGCACGAGATACGCTCGACCGGGGAGCGCGAGGCCGCGCTGCACCCGAGTGAGCTTCTCGAAGGCCGGGTCGTCCAGCGCCTGAGCATGCTGCTCGGGCGCGGCCGGAAAATAGCTCGCGAACGCGGGCAACTGCTGGTTCAGCACCAGCCACGCCCCACTGCCCGGTTTCGGCAGGTCGTATCCCTGCGGAACGGGGACCAGCACCGCTCGCACTGCCTCACCGCGAGGATGGGCTGCGTAGAGCAACTGGTGCGCGTCGCTGCCGCGTCGAGCGTACGCGATCCGCACCAGCACGGCAGAGGCAACGGGTTCCGTCGCAGGCACCTGCGCGAGCACCTCGGCGACGCGACGTCGCGCCTTCTTCTGGAACCCAGCGGTCACCGAGACCCCGACGACGACGCACGCCAGCATGAGCGCATTTGCGATCATCGCGAGCCAGGCGCTCGAACCGCCCAATCCGAACACCCCGTTGCCGCTGCCGAACGCGGCGACGAGGAGCGCCGCGAGCCAACCCAGCATGATTCCCACCGCCAGGAAGAACCAGATGACGGTTCCCTGCAGCGCTTGCTGCTGCCACTCGGAGAGTGTCGGCCTCCAAGTGCGGTCGGCGTGCGGCGCCATCGCTGCTACTTACCGCCCAGGAGTCCCCCGAGCAGATCGCCGATCCCGCCACCGGCTTTGCCGGAAGAACCGGAGCCGCCGCCAAGCAGACCCCCGAGGAGATCACCGATCCCGCCACCGGACGAGTTCGAGCCGGAGCCGCCGCCGAGCAGACCCCCGAGGAGATCACCGATGCCGCCGCCGGAGTTTCCGGCCTGAGCGGTCTGGGATCCCCCTCCGAGCTGCTTGGCGAGAAACGCCATCACGATGGGAGCGAGGATCGGCAGCAGCTTCTGAATGATGTCGCCGAGGCCGCCCTCGCCCTGAGACCCGAGCGCCAGCGCGACGTCCTGTTCCTTGTCGCCGAGCACGTGCTTGACGATCTTCTTGCCGTCCTCGGTATCGACGGCGTCGAGTCCGGTGAATTTCGCACCCTCATGCTTCTTGAGCGCCGAAGTGAGCTGCTGCGCCCCCTCCTCGCCGGACGCGTTCACCGCCATGCCGCCGAGCAGTCCGGGCAGTGCCTGAGTCACTGCCCGCGTCGCAGTCGCCTCGTCGATACCGAGCTGCGATGCGATCTCGCCGATCGGAATGTCCTTCAGCAGATCGTTGATGTTGACGTCGCCAGATGCCATGGGGTCCTCGTTTCGTGAGCGAAGTGCGCCGCGACCGCTTCGCCGCGTTTCAGCGCGCTATCGCTCAGCCTAATAGTCGCGGGCGCGCCCCGCGAGAAAATCCACGCATTGCAGGCCCGAGAAGGCCTCATCTCAGCACTCGATTGCGTTCTGTGCCCATCAGCAACGAACACGGACAAGCTTTGTGGGACATATCCAACGATGGGGTGTCCCACTGGAATATGCTGGAACCCATGTCGCGCATCCGTAAAGTGCTCATCGCCAACCGCGGTGAGATCGCAGTCCGCATCATCCGAGCAGCCGCTGACAGTGGCATCGCCTCGGTCGCCGTCTACGCAGATCAAGATCGAGACGCGATGCACTCCCGCCTCGCCGATGAATCCTACGCACTCAACGGCACGACGAGCGCGGAGACCTACCTCGTCATCGAGAAGTTGCTCGCGGTCGCCCGCCGTTCGGGCGCAGACGCCGTTCATCCCGGCTACGGCTTCCTCGCAGAGAATGCCGACTTCGCCCGTGCGGTGATCGATGCCGGCCTCATCTGGATCGGTCCGGGCCCCGAGGCCACCGAGCGTCTCGGAGACAAGGTCAGCGCCCGCCACGTCGCGGAGAAGGTGGGCGCTCCGCTCGCCGCGGGTACGAGCGATCCGGTGAAGAACGCCGACGAGGTACTCGCATTCGCCGACGAAGTCGGTCTGCCAATCGCGATCAAGGCAGCCTTCGGCGGTGGCGGACGGGGCCTCAAGGTGGCCTACGAGCGCGAAGACATCGCTCAGCTCTTCGAGTCGGCAACCCGCGAAGCGGTCGCCGCATTCGGTCGCGGCGAGTGCTTCGTCGAGAAGTATCTCGAGAAGCCCCGCCACGTGGAAACGCAGTGCCTCGCGGATCAGCATGGCAACGTCGTGGTCGTCTCGACCCGCGACTGCTCGCTGCAGCGACGCCACCAGAAGCTGGTGGAGGAGGCGCCCGCGCCATTCCTGACCGACGAGCAGAACGCGGAGCTCTACCGTGCGTCGAAGGCGATCCTGAAAGAGGTCGGCTATGTCGGCGCCGGAACGTGCGAGTTCCTGGTCGCGCGCGACGGCACCGTCTCGTTCCTCGAGGTGAACACTCGTCTGCAGGTCGAGCACCCGGTCAGCGAAGAGGTCACCGGACTCGACCTCGTGCGTGAGCAGTTCCGGATCGCCGAAGGCGGCGTGATCGACTACGGAGACCCGGTCGCGCACGGGCACTCGTTCGAGTTTCGAATCAACGGCGAGGATCCGGGCAACGGATTCCTCCCCGCTCCCGGCCCCGTGTCGCTGTTCAAAGCGGCAAGCGGTCCCGGCGTGCGGGTAGATACCGGAGTGGGATCCGGCGACGAGGTCTCGGGCTCGTTCGACTCGATGCTCGGCAAGGTGATCATCACCGGAGCCACCCGCGAAGAAGCGCTGCAGCGGGCCCGGCGGGCGCTCGACGAGTTCGAGGTGCAGGGCCTGCCCACCGTGCTTCCCTTCCACCGCAAGATCGTGCGCGATCCCGCCTTCACGGCTGAGGACGGACGTTTCGGTGTCTACACGCTGTGGATCGAGAGCGAGTTCGTCAACGACATCGAGCCGTGGGAGGGCGAGGTGCTGCCGCTATCGGCAGACCCGAAACGCCAGACCGTGGCGGTCGAAGTGGCCGGACGCCGCATCGAAGTCACCATGCCCGCAAACCTCATTCCGCTCGGCGACCAAGAAGTGACCCGCGGACCCGCACCGCGACGGTCACGAAGCGGCTCCGTGACCGGAGCGAGCGGCAACGCGGTGACCGCCCCGATGCAGGCGACCGTGGTGAAGATCGCAGTCGAAGAAGGACAGCGCGTCGAGGTCGGGGAACAGCTCGTCGTCCTCGAAGCCATGAAGATGGAGCAGGCGATCCACGCGCCGCATGCCGGCGTGGTCACCGGCATCGATGCTCCGGTCGGCAAGACCGTACCGTCGGGCCATGTGCTGCTGTCGGTCGAATCGGAACCCGCCGAGCGGTAGCGATCTCGAAGCGCTCGGCGATCCTCGCCGGGCGCTCTGCGAGTTCCCGCACGATCCTCGACCGCAACGGCCGAGGAGTGACTCAGGTGCCGGAACCACCCGGCGAGGTACTCAGAGCATCCGGGCGGAATAGACGAGCCGCGGCCCCAGTTGCACTCTGCATGACCTCCGTGCCGATCTCCCTGCTCGATCTCGCCACCGTCGAATCGAATGGGGGTATTGGCGACGCGCTCGCGCACTCGGTCGACCTTGCGCAGGCGGCCGAAGCCGGCGGCTATCGGCGTGTCTGGTACGCCGAGCACCACAACATGCCGTCGATCGCATCGAGCGCCACGGCGGTGTTGATCGCACACGTGGCAGCGCGCACACAGACCATTCGCCTGGGCGCCGGTGGCATCATGCTGCCGAACCACTCCCCACTCGTGATCGCGGAACAGTTCGGGACCCTGGCCGAGCTGCACCCTGGCCGGATCGATCTGGGGCTCGGCCGGGCGCCAGGCAGCGACATGGCCACGTTCCGTGCGCTGCGCCGCGAGCTCGCGGCGAGCGACGCATTCCCGGCGGACATCCGCGAGCTGCAGCAGCTGCTCGGCGACGACCTTCCTCGCACCGCGGTGAATGCGTACCCCGGCCGAGGGACCCGGGTGCCTCTCTACGTGCTCGGTTCGAGCATGTTCGGCGCGAGCCTTGCCGCCCAGTTCGGGCTCCCCTACTCCTTCGCCTCGCACTTCGCGCCGCAACTGCTCACTCAGGCGGTCGCGCACTATCGCGCGAGCTATCAGCCGAGCAGTGCCCATCCGGGGCCCTACGTGATCGCTGCAGTGAACGTCGTGGCGGCGGAGAGCGACGAGGCGGCGGAGTCACTGTTCGCCCGTGCCGAACTCGACCGCGTTCGCCGCTTCCTCTCGCGGGGGCGACAGCACGAGCTCACCGCGGACGAGGCCGCCGCACTCTACGACACTCCGGCTGGAGAGCAGATCCGAGAGATGCTGCGCTACACCGCGATCGGCGGTCCGACACGGGTGCGCCAAGAGCTCGAGGCCTTCGCGCAGCACGCCGATGCCGATGAGTTGATCACGGTGCACCCCGCACCGACACCGCAAGAACGACTCACCTCGGTGAGGCTGACCGCGCCGGGGGCTCCGCCCCTCGGCTAGTCCGAGGACACGAGCGTCGCTGCGGCTTCCGACATCGCGTACACTGCGGCGAGACAGTCCCGCTCCTCCGAGAACTCCTCGATGCTGTGGCTCACTCCGGTGACGTTCCTCGCGAAGAGCATTCCCGTGGGGCAGATCTCGGCCAGCACGGCAGCATCGTGACCGGCGCCGGTGGGCAGGAGAGGCGCCTCGATCCCGGCCGCACGCAGCGCCCGTTCCAGCGTCCCGCGAAGTTCGATGTCGAAATTCACCTCTTGCGCGATCGAGTCGGTTTCGACGACGAGCCGCACCCCGTGTTCGACGGCGTAGGCCGATGCCGTGTCCGTCACGTCCGCGACCATCTGCTCGACCGTTTCCGGGTTTCCGGCACGTGCGTCGAGCCAGGCTCGTACCTCTCGAGGAATCGCGTTGGTCGCGTTGTGTTCGACCTCGACCCGGCCGACAGTGGCGACCGCACCGTGTGCTTCGGCACTCGAACGCGCCCGGAGCACGGTGTGGGCGTAGGGAATCATCGGGTCCTTCCGAATCTCCAGCGGAGTCGTGCCCGCATGATTCGCCTCGCCGTTGAAGACCATGCGCGTCCGGCTGTGCGCCAGGACCTGAGTCGCGATGCCGACCGCGGCATCCAGGTTCTCGAGCGCGATCCCCTGCTCTACATGGAGTTCGAGGTACTGACCGATCCTCGCGATGGCCACCTCATCGCGCCCCATGCGCGAGGTGTCGAACCCGGCCGCCTCTGCGGCGGCGCGCATGGTGACACCGTTCGCGTCGGTTCTCGCAAGCACGTCCTCGGGATCGATCGCGCCGACGAGCAACTGGCTGCCCAGGCACCCCACTCCGAAGCGGCCGCCCTCCTCTTCGAGAAATGCGACCACCGCGATCGGGCGTCGTTCGCTCAGCCCGAGCGCCTCGAGCGCGTCCACCACGAGGAACGCCGAGGCGACTCCGAGCGCTCCATCGTAGGCACCGCCTCCTGGAACACTGTCGAGATGGCTCCCCATGACCAGCGCCTGGTCCCCCGGCTGCCCCGCCCACGCCCATTGGTTGCCGTTGCGGTCGACCTCGTAGTGCATCCCTCGAGACGCGGCCTGCGCCTGGAACCACGAACGCAACTCGGCGTCCGCCTGCGTCCAAGGCAGACGATCGTACCCGGAGCGATCCTCGCGGAGCCCGATGGGGGTCAAGTCGCCCCACATCTGCACGAACGCGCCGGCGAGGCGCGCGCGGATCGATTCTTCAAGAAACAAAGTAATTCCCTTTCTGGGCGATCTCATCGAACTCTTCGATCTGACGCTGATTCTCCATAGGCAGAGAATCCACGAACTGATTGAGCAGCAGCATGAGCAATACGTGCGGAGCGGCCGACGAATCGAATGCGAAGTCGGTGCTGACCGGTGCGGCCAGCACCTCGTCGGCCAGTTCTGCGTAGGGTGAGAGCGTGCTGTCGGTGAGCAGCACGATCTTGATTGAGTGTGCGCGCAATTCTTCGAGCACGGTCTGCGTCTCCCTCGCATAGCGAGGCAGTGAAATGACGAGGGCAGCGCGTGCGCCGGCATTGCGCGCGCGCCAGATGCTCTCCTTCGCAGCGCTTCCGCAGTCCGTGATCTTCACCAGATGCGGGTGGGCCTTTCCGGCGTAGAACGCGAAGAGGCTTGCGAGCGGTTCGGACACGCGCTGGCCGATCACGAGCAGCGGCCGCGAATCTGCGAGCAGTCGCGCCGAGCGTCGAAGTGACTCGAGATCACCAAGACTCTCCTGCAAACGGGACAGATTCGAAATCTCATCCTGAACGAGTCGCTGCACTGCGCTCAGCGGCTCCGGCCCCACCTCGCCGCCGTCCTGCAACGCTGCCCTCAACTCTCGCCGCATGTCGCTGTAGCGATCGAACCCGATCGCCTGTGCGAATCGGCTCATGGACGGCTGACTGACTCCGATTTGGATCGCGAGTTCATTCGCTGACAGAAAGCTGGCCTCGTGCGGATTCGCGAGCACGTATCGAGCGATTCGACGGTGGCCGGGCGACAGATGCGACGAGTGGAGTCGTTCGATCAAGCCGAGATCTTCAGTACGCATCTGTGTGTCCTTCAATTCGAGAGCCGCTGCCGATCCAGCGGCTCCGTGAGGCGGGAGATCTCCGCCTCACGGAGTGGCTTTTGACAGTAATTTAGTACGGCGTCTCCGGGTTGATCTCTGCCTTGTCGACTCCGTACGCCCCGGCGCCCCACTTGTCCAGGATCGCTGTGTAGGTTCCGTCATCGATCATCTGCTGCAGCGCCCGCTGCACCGGCTCGGCAAGTCCGTTGTCCTTGGTGAGCATGATGCCGTTCGTGCCGGGGACGAAGAGATCGCGGCCGATCACCTTGATCACTCCCGGATTGCCCTTCTCGATGTAGCTCAGCGCCAGTCCGGCTGCCCAGATCGCGTCCACGCGAGAGCTCGTGAGCGCGAGCACGGCCTCGACCTGGCTGGGGTAGGTCTGGATCGTCGCGGCGTCCTTTCCTTCTTCTACGCACTTCTCCGATTGCGTGGTGGCTCGTTCGGCCTCGATCGTGCCCTTTCCCACACCGACGGTGAGACCGCAGATCAAGTCGAGATCGGCGCTGTCGGCCTCGAAGTCCGCCCGCACCATGAGCGCGTTCGCGCCGAGAATGTCGCTGACGAAGTCGACGATCTCTTTTCGCTCGTTCGTGACGGCTGCTGAAGACATGCCGATGTCATAGCGATCCGCTTGCAGACCGGGGATGATGCCGTCGAAGCTGGTCACGGTGAACTCGAAATCCACTCCGATGATCTCGCCGAGCGCCTTGCCCATGTCTGCGTGGATACCGACGACATCGCCGGTGGATGAGACGAACTCGTTGGGGGGATAGTCTGCGCTCGTCGCCACTCGCACCGCACCGGCGTCGAGGAATGCCTGGGGCACCAGCGCGTGAATCTCGTCGTTGAGTTCTTGCTCCGGGATCACCTCTGTCGGCAATGGGATGGCTCCCGGGTCGGCCACGACCCCCGCGCCGTCCACTCCTTCCGGCGGCTCGCCGGAACTCGCGCAGGCGGCGAGCCCGAGCGCCAGCACGGCGATCCCCGTGCCCGCCAGTGCCCTTCTGAATCGCCGCCAACGCGGCTGTGACTGGATCATTTTCACTCCTTCGTATTGCTGATTGCTTGGTCGGGAACTTCGTTGTGCACTCTCGCGATCGTCTCGTTCAGTTGAGCGACGAAGCTGGACTGATCGACGTGCACGAGGTTGCGCTCTCGAACGATGGGTTTGCCTGCCACCAGTACGTCCCTGATCGCCGTCGGCTGCATCGCGTACACGATGTGCTTCTCGATCTTCGAGAGGGGCTGCAAGGAGAGATCGTCGAGGTCGAGCGCCACGCAGTCGGCCCAGAGGCCGGCTCTCAGTTCGCCGATATCGAGTCGGAGAATCTGGCCGTTCGTCTTGGTCCCCAGTTCGAGCGCCACCGATGCATCGATCAGGGCCTCCTGCTCAGGCACTCGGAACCGCTCGAGAAACGCGCCTGTCCGCATCTCGTCGAAGATCGACTGCCGATTGTTGATGCACCCGCCGTCGCAGCCGAGTCCGACCTTGATGCCCTGGTGCATCATCGAAGTCGTCTCAGCTCCGCGTCCCATGGTCTTGAAGGTCGGGTTGGGGCAGTGCACCACCGAGGCGCCCGCAGCGGCGATCAGCGATATCTCCTCCTCGTCCATCGGCTCGGCGTGCACGAGGATCAAGCGGTCAGTAAGCAGCCCCTCGTCATGCAGGACTCGGACCGCGGTCTTGCCGTATTCTCGTTGGGCTCGCTGCCGTTCGGGGATGTGGTCGTGAAAGTGCATGTGCACCGGCACGTCGTAGGTCTCTGCGGCTTCGAGTGCGTAGCGGATCGACTCCAGAGAGGCCGCTTCGAACGAGTGCGGCGCGGGTTGGATCGAGACGAGCGGGTCATCGGCGAACTCCTCCGCGAGGGCTCGGAAGTTCGCGTAGGCCGTTTCCGGAGTTTCCTGGTACCGCTCAGGCGCCCCCTTGTCGCCGAGCCCTGCGTCGAAGAAGACCCTGGCGAGGACGAGCCGGATTCCCACGGATTTTGCCGCGCGGATCACGGCCCTGGCGTTGTCGTTTCCCTGGTCGTTGATGTAGAAGAAGTCCACGAACGTGGTAATTCCGCACTTCGCGGCTTCCGCGAACGCGTGCTTCGAGACGGTGTAGATGTCATCCGCGGTCAGTCGTTCGGCCGCCGGGTACATGATCTGCCAGATCGCGTCCTCCCAGCGAGTGTCGTCCATGTATCCCCGCAGCATGTGTTGGAATGCGTGACCGTGCGCATTCACCGTGCCCGGAAGCAGTGCGACGCGACCGAGGTCTTCGAGCATTCCGTCGACCGGGACTTCGTGTCGCGGCAGGATTCTGACGATCCTGCCGTCGTCATCGATCTCCAGGGCCGCGTCGGGTCGCATCGCTCCCTCGATGTGCATGAGTGAAGCAGTGATGAAGTGTGACATTGATTTTCCTTTCGCAGCGTTCGCTACTGCACGCGTGTGAGGAACTCGATCGTTCGGGGGTGCCTGGGCGCCCCGAACACTTGCTCGGGCGGTCCCTCTTCGAGGATCATTCCGTGGTCCATGAAGACGACCTTGTCTGCGAGCTCTGCGGCGAATCCCATCTCATGGGTCACCACGATCATGGTCATTCCGCCTCCGGCGAGATCTTTCATCACGCTCAGCACCTCGCCCACGAGTTCCGGGTCGAGCGCGGACGTCGGCTCGTCGAACAGCATGAGCTTGGGCTCCATCGCGAGCGCCCTGGCGATCGCGACTCTCTGCTGCTGCCCGCCCGAGAGCCTGCTCGGGTAGCTCTGCGCTTTGTCCTCGAGACCGACACGAGCCAGGAGCGCGTGCGCGGCTCGCTTCGCTTCGCTCCTGCCCGTGGCGCTCACCTGCACGGGTCCCTCCATCACGTTCTGCTCGATCGACAGGTGAGGGAAGAGGTTGAACCGCTGAAAGACCATGCCGATGTGCTTTCGGCGCGTGCTGATCTCGCGATTCGGAAGTTCACGCAGTTGGCCGTCGGCGAGTTGTTCGTAGCCGACTCGTTCACCATCGACCAGCAGGTCGCCCGAGTTGATCTTCTCCAGATGATTGATGCATCGCAGAAGGGTCGATTTCCCTGAGCCGCTCGGCCCGATGATGCAGACGATCTGATTGCGCTCGACGGTCAGGTTCACGTCCCTGAGCACGATCTGAGTGCCGAACCGTTTCCACACGTGATCGATCTCGACCATCGGCGTAGTCATGAGTGCTCCTTCACAGCGAGTTGCTTGGCGTATCGGCGGTCGAGCCATTTGCCCATCGGACTCAGATGGGTGCTCATCGACCCTGCCGAGTACTTCCGTTCGATCAGGTACTGGAACACACTCAGAATCGAGGTCACGATGAGGTACCAGAGACATGCCACGACGAGCAACGGAATCGTCAGGTAGTTGCTCGCATAAATGATCTGCACGGAGTACAGCAGATCGGGCATCGCCAGCACGCTGACGAGCGATGTCGCTTTGAGCATGCCGATGGTCTGGTTGCCGGTCGGCGGCAGGATCGATCGCATCGCTTGCGGCATCACCACGCGGATGAATACTCTTCTCGCGGGCATGCCGAGCGAGGCTGCCGCTTCGCGCTGCCCCTGATCGACGGACAGGATCCCGCCTCTCACGATCTCTGCCATGTAGGCGGCTTCATTGAGCACCAAGCCGAGCGCCGCAGCCATGAAGGGCGTGATGATCGAGTTCGTCGAGGTCTCGATGCCGAAATCGGTGAACGGGATGTGCAACGAGAACTTCGGGTACAGCGCCGAGAGGTTGTACCAGAAGATCAGCTGCACGAGCAGCGGGGTACCGCGAAAGAACCAGATGTACCCGGAGGCGATCGCGTTCAACACGTAATTCTCGGAAAGACGCATCACGGCCAAGATCGCGCCGAGCACCAGCCCGAGGGTCATCGAGATGAGCGTGAGCCACAGGGTCATCAGGAGACCCTTCAGCACGTTCGCCGAGGTGAAGTAGTACCAGACCACGTCCCAGCGCATGTTGTCATTCGTGGCGAGCGACTTCACCAGCAGCGCGAGAGCGATCAGTGCGATGAGTCCCCAGATGATCCGGCCGAAACTTCGCGCAGGAAGGGGCTCCGGGCCCGGAATCGCTTGCGGCAGCCGCAGCGCACGTGTGCTCGCCGCGGGGTCACGTTCGTTGTCCACTCAATACTCCTTCGGATGAGGGGCGCCCAAGCGTAATGAATAGTTTCATTCGCACTTGATCTGCTTGGGATAAAAATATACTGATACGGCGCGCGAGTCAACACCTGCGAGCGCGGCTCGCTCGCGCCCCCGCTCGGAAGCGTCGACGCGGCGGGCGGCACCGCGCCTCCGCCTCCGCCTCAGACGCGCACTCGACCGGTCGACTCATCCCACCAGAAATCGCCCGAACGTCACGATGCCTCCGCGGCACCGCCGTCCACCGTCAGGCTCGAAACGAGACGGTTCTGAATCGACTCGACGTGCGCGTGCGCTGCCGAGAAAGCCGCGTCGGCGTCTCGCGCCTTGATCGCCTCGAAGATCGCGATGTGCTCGCGCAGCGAGGAGGCCTGCCGCGATTCCGACAGGAACAGTTCCTGCCGGCTCACTTCGATCACCTCGGTGATCTTGTCGAGAAGTCGCAGCAACATCGGATTGTGGGTGTACTGCGCGATCGATCGATGGAACAGTCGATCAAGATCCGCGAACATCTGGGGGCGCGAGACGAGCTTCATCTCCTCGATCAGTTGATGAAGCTGATCGATATCTGCCGGATTCGCACGTTGCGCCGCGAAGGCCGCCACCGGCGGCTCGATGCAGGCCCGCAACTCCATGACCTGCACCAGACTGAGGACCTCCTCATCCAGGCTCGCCGCCAAGCTCGTCGCGTGCTTCGAATCAGCGACCTTCCGCACGTGAGTTCCCGATCCCTGCTTCCGCTCCAGCAACCCTCTGAGCTCGAGCACGCGCAGCGCCTCGCGGAGCGTATTTCTCGATACTCCCAACGTCGCGGAGAACTCGCGCTCGGGCGGGAGCCGGTCGCCCTCAACGAGTTCCCCGGACAGGATCATCCTCTCCAGCCGCTGCGCGAGCGAGTCCGGAACAGTCATATGCTCGCCAACGAGCCGACCCCAAGTTCTCGGTTCTTTTTCCAACGGATGGCTCCTCTTCTGCAACGTCTCGAACCCTGCGAGGCGGCGGGTCGCATGGCTCATGCGGCAATCGAGGCTCGGTGCACCGCAGTTGACAACCCAATACTAGCTAAAGTAGCGTAAATGGTCCAACCATTGGACTAGCTCGATGAGGAGTTACACACATGAACGTTTCCAGCAAGAAGATCCGAAGCGCCGCGCCTGTTGGGGTCCTCCTGGCCGCGGGAAGCCTGGCACTCGCGGGATGCGCGAGCGCCGCGCCTGACAGCGGGCCCGCGCAGTCGACTGGCCAAGCGGCCCCGAGCATCACGAAACCGGCAATCATCGAGGACGGTGTGCTTTCCGTCTGTGCTGCGCTGGGGATGGGCGCGGTGCCGCTGTTCTACTTCGACGAAAGCCAAGAGCCGCAGGGCATCGAGGTCGACCTCTCCAGAGAAATCGCTGCGTCACTCGGGCTCGAGTATCGAGAAGTGGCGACTGCCTTCCCTTCCCTCGTGCCCTCGATCGAGGCCAGCCAGTGCGATACGGTCATGAGCTCGCTCTTCATTACGGAGGAGCGGGAGCAAGTGGTCGATTTCGTTCCATACCTGAAGTCGGGTTCGTCTCTGCTCGTGAAGTCGGGGGGCGATTCGCGGGTGACCGGTTTCGACTCGACGATCTGCGGAAAGAAGGTCTCGACGCCCGCAGGCTCCTCGGCCGTGCTCAGCCTCACCGATCTCAGCGCCGACTGCGAAGCAGACGGAAAAGCCGCCATCGTGCTGACCGAAGTCGACGGCGCAGCGACCGGCCGGCAGATGTTGCTGAACAGTCAGGTCGACGTCTACGCGGGCAGCACGGCGGACACGCTCTACCTTGCTGCAGAATCAGACGGCGAGCTCGAAGTCGTCGGCGAGCCCTTCGAGGTCCGCACGATCGGAGCCGCGGTCAAGAAGGGGAATACTGAGCTCGCCGACGCAATCGAAGGCGCGCTGCAGGAGTTGCGAGAGAGCGGCAAGTACGAAGAAATCCTCGACAGTGTCGGTCTGGGCGAACTGGCCTACACCGGCTAACGGAACCACCGAGCTGTTCACCCCTCAGCAAAGGAAAACTTGTGAGTTTCGATTGGGACTTCTTCTGGAAGAGCCTCTTCACCCCGAACACGGCGTATCTCGCAGGCTTCAGCCTGACGATTATCATCTCGATCCTGTCGATGACATTCGCCGTCGTCCTCGGGCTTCTCGTCGCGCTGGCTGGTCGCTCTCGATGGCTCGTCCCCAGAGTCGCGGCAGGGCTGTACATCTGGGTGATCAGAGGGACACCCGTGCTCGTGCAACTCGTGATCATATATCTCGGCTTCGCGGCTGCGGGGCTATTCAGATTCGAAGATCAGATCGTCTGGGGAGTGCTCATTCGCGGCGCGGTGGTGGCTGCGATCGTTGGTCTCACCATCCACGAGAGCGCATACATTTCGGAGATCATCCGTTCGGGTCTGGAATCCGTGGACCCGGGCCAGGCTGAGGCCTCCGCGGCACTCGGAATGACACCGGCTCAGTCCATGCGGTGGATCATCATCCCCCAATCCCTGAGAACCATGCTGCCTCCCTTCGGCAACGAGTTCGCCACTCTGATCAAGACGACCTCGATCCTTGCCATCATCGGAGTCAGCGAGGTCTTCCTCGTTTCCCAGTCGATCAGCTCCGTGACGTTCAAGACCTTCGAGATCTTCATCGTGGTGGCGATCTACTATCTGATGCTCACTACCGTGTGGACACTCATCCAGAACATGCTCGAGCGTCGCCTCAATGAGAAGGTCGGGATCGTCACCTCGGAGACGCTGTTTCAACAATTCAAGAAGAACCTTTGGCAGGTGCGAGCATGAGCGTCAATCACGAGCGAGAACAGCGAATCGTCACGATCGAAGGCGTGCATAAGAGTTTCGGCGGGAATCACATCCTGCGCGACTGCAGCTTTCACGTCAACAGGGGCGAGGTCGTCGTTCTGATCGGCCCATCGGGCGCAGGCAAGACAACACTGCTCAGGACGATCAACATGCTGGAAACGATCGATTCCGGCGAAATCATCGTCGACGGGGAGAGCGTCGGATTCCGGACCTCGCAAGACGGCCGTCAGATCAAGGCGGGGCAACGTCACATCGCCCGCCAGCGACAGCAGATCGGATTCGTGTTCCAGCATTTCAACCTCTTCCCTCATATGACCGTCCTCGAGAACATCTGCCACACCCCCACGAAGATTCTCAAGCGCGACAAGGCTGAGGTGAGGGAGCACGCCGAATGGTTGCTGGACAAAGTCGGACTTGCCCACAAGGCAGACGCACGACCGCGCAGTCTTTCGGGCGGGCAACAGCAACGCGTCGCAATCGCAAGGGCGCTGGCGATGAAACCGAAAGTGATGCTGTTCGACGAACCGACCAGCGCACTCGATCCCGAAATGGTCGGGGAGGTGCTGAAGGTGATGAAGGACCTCGCCGCAGCCCATATGACCATGATCGTCGTCACACACGAAATGGGCTTCGCTCGCGAGGTGGCCGATCGAATCGTGATGATGGATCAAGGACACATCATCGAGACCGGGGCTCCGGATCGGATATTCAACGCACCCACGCAGGAACGAACCAAGTCGTTCTTGAACAAGGTCCTGTAGGGGCTCCTGTGCAGACCACCCCTCACCTTTCCGTTCGCACCGGCGCGCTCTTCCGCCTACCGAATGCGTCGCTCGCCGAAATGCCCGACGGACTCGACGTCGGTGTCCTCGGCCTCCCGTTCGACATGGGAGTCCACCCGACACGAGTGGGGGCCCGCGGTGGTCCCCAGCACATCAGGAACAATTCATATCTGGTTGCCGAACAGTCTCAGACCCTCGCCATCGCCCCGTTGGAAGCGCTCAACGCAGCAGATTTCGGGGACCTGAATCTCGTACCGGGAGATATCGCCCAGGCGTATCCCGAGATCGAGTCAGCTCTGGACCTGTTCTTTCAGCGAGGCATTCGACCGCTCACCCTGGGCGGGGATGGATCCGTCACCCTCCCCATTCTCCGCTCGGCGAGGAAGGTCTTCCCGAATCTCGCCGTCCTACATTTCGACGCGCATACCGATGCGTACGAGTTCGAACCCGCGGATTCGTACACGAACGCGAATCCGTTCCTCCATGCCGCACGCGAGCGTCTCATCGATTCCGAGCGCTCGTTCCACATCGGCACGCGAAGCACCGACTTCTCCGGAGGTCCAGGACAGGTCGAGCGGGCGACGAGTCTCGGCTACCAGCTGATCCCTGCAGAAGAGTTCGACACCGCGACGGTCGCCTCGATCGGAGAGAGGATCATCGAGGCGATCGGTGATCGACCGGTCTATCTCTCCTGGGACATGGATGTCTTCGACCCGAGCTGCGCACCAGGGGTGACCACTCCCTCCTGGGGAGGCCTCGCGGTTCGCGAAGCGCTTGCTCTGATCAGAGCACTCCACGGACTTCGATTCGTGGGTTTCGAGATCAATACCGTTTCACCCATGCACGACCACAACGGCCAAACCGCGAACCTTGCCGCACAGGTGGCACTGGAATGCCTCAAACTCTCACTCACCGATGTACTGAAGGAACAGGAAGACCACTGATGGCCGCGATTGGCTCCATTTCGACGTCTCACCACTTGGCCACCGAAGCGGGTGCCGAGGCCTTGCGTGCCGGGGGCAACGCGCTCGATGCAGCACTCGCCGCTGCCGCCACTCTGTGCGTCGTGTACCCCCACAATGTGGCACTCGGAGGAGACCTTGTCGCGCTGGTGCGCGATCCGTCTGGCCAGGTGCACTTCTTGAACGCCACTGGCCCCGCACCGGCCGCTGTCGACGCGGAGGCCCTGCGAAGAACCCACGGCGAAGCTCTTCCGCTACGAGGAATCGACACGGTCACCGTGCCGGGAGGGGTGCGCGGTTGGGATGCGCTGCACCGACTGGGCGCTCGTCTCGATTGGTCGGCTCATTTCGAGTTCGCCCGAGATCTCGCCGCACATGGCACGCCGGTTTCCCGCTCGCTGCGAGCCGGTCTCGTTGCAGAACGTGCGGACCTCCTCGCGGATCCCGGCTCTTCGCAGGTGTTTGCTCCGGATGGTGCGCTGCTCGAGGAAGGCGATCTGCTGCGGCAACCTGCGCTGGCCGAAACGCTGCGTCGCCTGGCCGCGCAAGGCGCACGCGAGTTCTACTCGGGTGAGACCGCGAGGAAATGGGTGAGTACGCTGCGCAAGCTCGGTTCACGCATCACCCTCGACGATACGAGCGCATTCACGCCGCGCTTCGAACCCGCGATCGAGACTCGCTTCCGTGGCCATCGCGTCGTGACCAGCCCACCGAACACCTCCGGTTTCATCCTTTCCCGCGTACTGGATCGCATCGAAGGCGCGCCGGCCGATCCACTCGGGAGAGGCATCGCGGAGATGGTCGAAGCAATCCACGTCGGCAATGTCATCCGAAGTGCCTTTCTCGCGGACCCCGAGCACGGGGGTATGACGGCCGACGAGTTGGTCTCGCTCGACTACGCGGGCGAAGCGGGCGGCGTCTTCCACCCGACGGGAGATACGGTCGGACTCAGCGCGGTGAGCTCGGATGGATGGGCCGTCTCGTTCATCAACTCATTGTTCTATCGGTTCGGCTCGTGCATCCTCGACCCCGAAACCGGTGTGCTCTTTCAGAATCGGGGCACCTCGTTCTCGTTGCGCCGGGACTCTCCGAACGTCATCTCAGGCGGAAAGCGGCCCAGCCATACGCTGATGCCGGTACTCGTGTTCCGAGAGGACCAACTCGTCTACGTCCCCTCGACGATGGGCGGTGCGGGACAACCCCAGATCCATGCGCAGTTGCTGCTCAGGCTGCTCTCCGGGGAGAGCCCCGAGCAAGCAATCGACGCACCTCGATTTCTCGTCAAGGAGCCGGATACCGATCGCATCGGAGTGATCGTGGAGTCGGACCTCGATCCTCTCGCGGTCAGCGCGCTCCAAGAACGCGGGTTCTCGGTCGAGTTCGTTCCTCGGCACACCGAGCTCCTCGGGCACTCGAATGTGATCGAGATCACGAAAGACGGTTATCGAGCATCGAGTGATCCTCGCTCCGACGGGTCGGCGATCACTGTGCAGGAAACGATCTGAGCATGCAGCAGGAACACTCGCCGGCCGCTTCGAGAGCGGCATTCGCTCCGCTCATCGTGATAGGCATCGTCGCCGGACTGCTGTCAGGCCTGTTCGGGATCGGCGGCGGCACGCTCATCGTTCCGGCCCTCGTGCTCTGGGTCGGATTCCCTCAACGACTCGCCGCAGGGACCTCGCTCACGGCAATCCTGCCAATGGCGATCGTTGCGGCGACGAGCTATGCCATCCAGGGAAACGTCGACTGGATGACGGCAGCGCTTCTGGCGGTGGGCATGGTAGTCGGAACCCAGCTCGGTGCCCGTTTGCTCGCCAACGCGCCGGTTGCATTTCTGCAGTGGGCCTTCATCGTATTTCTCGCAGTGGTGGTCGTCAGCCTCTGGATCGTCGTGCCGCAGCGCGACGACGTCATCGAGATGACGCCCGGAATCGGCATGCTTCTTCTCGCGAGCGGCCTCATCGTCGGGATCCTCTCCACCTTCCTCGGAGTGGGCGGAGGGGTGATCCTCGTCCCCATCCTGATGTTCTTCTTCGGTGCAAGCGACCTGATCGCGAAGGGGTCCTCCCTCGTGATGATGATCCCCGGGTCGATATCCGGAACTCTGGCGAACGCGCGCAGAAAAAACGTCGACCTGCGTGCAGCGGCAGCCATCGGCATCGCCGGATGCGCCACCGCCCCCGTGGGCGCATTGATCGCGGGGTGGATTGACCCCCTCGCCGGCAACATCCTCTTCTCGATCTTCCTGACGTTCATCGGAGCGCAGTTGCTCCTCCGAAAGCTCAAGCGCACCAAGAAGGAGCACCGCCCGAACCGGGACTAGCGAACGCTCACCACGCCCGTCATCTCGGGATGCACCGAGCAATCGTAGAGGAACTCGCCTGCCCGCTCGAAGACGTGCACGTACTCGCCGCTCGTCTGCAGTTCACTCACGAAGCTGCCGTCGGCCGAGACCACGTCGTGCTCCATCACACCGGAGAAGACCCACCGCACCGCCTGGCCGGGCTTGACCTCGACTGCGGCCGGTTCGAACTTGTTATCGATCACGGCCACCGTGACCGCGGCGGCGACCCCCTCCGCGGAGGGCACGACCGAAGGCTTCTTCTGCGCGCATCCGGCAAGCACACCCACGAGTGCGGCGACCGCGATCCCGCCGAACGCACGGCGTCCGAGCGGCTGCGAGGCAAGGCTCACTGCGCGCCCCGGTGCATGGCACGAGCCGCATCGGTGATCGCACCGGTCATCGACGGATAGACCGTGAACGCCGAAGCCACCTGATCGACGGTGAGACGATGTTCGACGGCGAGCGCCAGCGGGAAGATGAGTTCGCTCGCACGATGAGCGACGATGACGGCACCGATCACGGTTCCGGAGGCCTGCCAGGCGAAGAGTTTCACGAAGCCCTCGGCGAGCCCGATCATCTTGGCGCGCGGGTTCGTGTTGAGCGGAATGGTGTGCGAAACGGCCTTGGCGAGATCGCTGTTGTCGGCCAGGGAACGCTCATTCCAGCCGACGGTCGCGATCTCGGGGTAGGTGAAGACGTTCGCCGCGACATTGCGCAGGTCGATCGGGCGCACGAAGTCACCGAGCGCGTGCATGATCGCGGTGCGCCCCTGCATCGAGGCGACCGAGGCGAGCGGGAAGAAATCGGTGCAGTCTCCGGCTGCGTAGATCGAGGGGACCCGGGTGCGGGCTACCTTGTTGACGCGAATGTGCCCGCTCTCCGTCAGTTCGACGCCTGCGGCGCGGAGACCGAGTCCCGCGGTGTTCGGGACTGAACCGACTGCCATGAGGCAGTGCGAGCCTTCGATCTTGCGCCCGTCTTCGAGCTCGACGACGACACCGTCGTCCGTTCGCGTGACCGAGCTGGCCCGGGACTTCGACATCACGTGCATGCCGAGCTTGGTGAACTCACGCTCGATGACCGCAGCCGCATCGGGATCCTCGCCGGGCAGCACCTGCTCTCGGCTGGACACGAGGGTGACCTCAGAACCCAGGGTGCGGTAGGCGTTCGCGAACTCGGCCCCCGTGACTCCGGAGCCGACGACGACCAGATGCTCGGGGATCGCCTGCAGATCGTAGAGCTGCTTCCAGGTGAGGATGCGCTCGCCGTCCGGCTTGGCGCTGTCCAGTTCGCGGGGGCTCGCGCCCACGGCCACGACGATGGTGTCTGCCTCGATCCGGTCGAAGTCGGTGCCCTCGCCGGTATGCCCCGTCGAGACGACGACCGCGTTCGTTCCGTCCAGTCGCCCTTGCCCCTGGACGACGCGAACTCCTGCCTCTTCCAGGCTGTGCAGCATGTCGGTCGACTGCGCGCCTGCCATCGCGAGCAGGCGCTTGTTCACCGCGGCGAGGTTCACCGTGGTTTCCGGACGCACGGGCTTGCCGTCGCCGCCGGGGACGAACGTCTGCACGCCGAGCCGGCCGGCGTCGCGCACGGCCTGCACGCCACCTGCCGTGGCGATCAGGCTCTTCGAGGGGACGACGTCGGTGAGCACCGCGGCTCCCCCGACGCCGACTCGCTCGATGAGCGTCACGTCGGCTCCGAGTTGAGCTCCTGCGAGTGCGGCTTCGTACCCGCCCGGGCCCCCGCCGAGCACCACGATCCGGTGCTTGCGATCTTGCGCTTTTGCCATGGCTCCCAGTCTACGGTGTGGCTCGGTCCTTCCGGTCCCGAAGACCAGTTTGCGCACTGTTGCAGGCGCGGTCATACCGGTGGGGCATCTAGCAGCACGTAAGATCGAGGGAAATTGGCTTATCTGCGGACGACGCACCGATGCGGTCCGCGAAAGGATTGTGCAATGACGCCCCTCGACGACGCTCTCCCGGAGCACCCAGGCAGTGCGGCTCACAGTGGCGCGCACTCGGAGGACCACGAGTCCTCTGCGCCGCAGTCCACGGCGGAACTGGAGCGCGACCCCGGGATGCCGTCGAGCACGTGGCGCATGCGCAGCGATGCGTGGGAGTATCTGCGGTTCGGGGTGAAGCGCATCGCGCTGGGCAGCGACGACGAGAGCGCACTCACTCGCGACGGCGAGATCGCCCGCAATCTTCGCGCACTCGAGACCATCGAGATGTACTGGGCAGGGTTCGGGCAGCGGTATGTCCGCAATATCGCGGAACTGCTCGAGGCCGGCGAATACCAGGTCGCGCTGGATCGCATCGGCCGCGTCGTGCAGCGCCTGCGGGGCTCCACCGTTCCTGACGATCCACGTGACGAGGCGATCGAGGAGATCGAGCGGCTCGAGGCGCACGACGACGGCGATCCCCGCCCCCGCTTCGAAGTGCTGGTGATCGATGAGACCACCGCCGGTGATCGGGATTCGATGCGGGCCGAGAATATGCGGTTGCGCTCCGCTGCGGACCTGTTCGTCTACGACTACGTGGTGGTGCCGTCCGCCGACGATGCGATCGCCGCGCTGCTGACGAACCCGAACATCCTCGCCTGCATCGTGCGCCCGGGATTCAGCGGGCGCAGCACGCAGGCCCTGAGCCGGGACCTGCGAGAGACGATTGCGCTTGCCTGGGAGTCGGCCGACGTGCCGACGGCCCCGGCATCGAGCGCCCTCTCCTCGGTGCAGCGGGTGGTTCGCCTCGCCGATGTGCTGCACAGCATTCGCCCCGAGATCGATCTGTATCTGATGGCCGGAGCGAACATCGAGGAGCTTGCGGGGGCGCTTTCTCGACGGTTCCGTCGCGTCTTCAGGCGCGAGGATCAGCTCGAGCTCCATCTCTCGCTCCTCCGACGAATCTCGCACCTCTACGACACCCCCTTCTTCGCGGCGATCCAAGATCACGC
Organism: Leucobacter soli; assembly: GCA_040394175.1. GTDB lineage: Bacteria > Actinomycetota > Actinomycetes > Actinomycetales > Microbacteriaceae > Leucobacter > Leucobacter soli_A. The sequence continues at coordinate 65,032 of JBEBSS010000005.1, forward strand.
GAGGCGTCCTGTCGGCGTGTTCCACGCGCTCCCCGTGGCGCGCGGGGGCTCGGTCGTGGGGTCGAAGTGGATCACGGATCTTGCCGACTTCTACGGTTTGAACCTGCTGCTCGCCGAGACGAGCGCCACCTCGGGCGGTCTCGACTCGCTGCTCGCTCCGGTGCACACGCTCAAGAAGGCGCAGGAACTCGCCGCACGTGCGTTCGGTGCGAAGCAGACCTTCTTCGTCACGAACGGCACCTCGACCGCGAACAAGATCGTGCATCAGGCGATGGTCTCCCCTGGCGATGTGGTGCTCGTCGATCGGAACTGCCACAAGTCCCACCACCATGCGATCATGCTGACCGGTGCGAGGCCCGCCTATCTCGAGGCATACCCGCTGAACGACTACGCGTTCTACGGTGCGGTGCCGCTCTCCAGCATCAAGCAACTGCTGCTGGACTACCGCGCGGCAGGACGCCTCGACGAGGTCCGCATGGTCACCCTGACCAACTGCACGTTCGACGGAATCGTCTACGACACCGAGCGCGTGATGGCCGAGTGCTTGGCGATCAAGCCCGATCTGGTCTTCCTCTGGGACGAGGCCTGGTTCGCGTTCGCCGCCTTCCACCCGGTCACTCGCCGCCGTACGGCCATGGCTTCGGCGAAGCATCTCGAAGAGCGGCTGAGGACTTCTGCGCATGCCGCCGCCTATGCCGAGCAGCAGAAGCGCCTCTTCGACGCCAATGGCACTCCCGCGCCCGATGAGGTCTGGCTGAGCGAGCGGCTGCTCCCCTCGCCGGATGCGCGTCTGCGAGTGTACGCATCCCAGTCGACCCACAAGACGCTCACGTCGCTCCGGCAGGGTTCGATGATCCACGTCTACGATCAAGACTGGATTCGCGATGCGCGTGAGCCATTCCACGAGGCGTATATGACGCACACCTCGACGTCGCCCAATTATCAGATCCTCACGTCGCTGGATCTCGGTCGCCGGCAGGTCGAGCTCGAGGGCTTCGAGCTGGTGCAGCGCCAGCTCGACCTCGCCACGAGCCTGTCGCAGGCGATCGCGCGGCACTCGCTGCTCCGCAGGTTCTTCCGTGTGCTGACCGCGCACGATCTGATCCCCGAGCATCTGCGAGGCGAGGGGGCGCCCATGCCGCTGCGCCGTGGGCTTTCGGACATGTGGCGAGCGTGGGAGCACGACGAATTCGTTGTGGATCCGAGCCGCATCACGGTCGAGATCTCGCGCACCGGAGTCGACGGTGACACCTTCAAACACGACTACCTGATGGATCGCTTCGGCATCCAGGTCAACAAGACCAGCCGCAACACGGTGCTGTTCATGACGAACATCGGCACGTCGCGCAGCGGTGTGGCGTATCTGATCGAGGTGCTGGTCAAGCTCGCCGAGCGGTTCGAGGAGGTGCAGGAGCAGCGCGATCCCGAGCTGCCGCTGCCGGGCGAGGTGCCCATGCCCCCGCTTCCCGATTTCAGTTCGTTCTCCCGGGAGTACGCTTCGGACCTCGATCTGCCCGATGGCGACCTGCGAACGGCGTTCTTCAAGGGGCAGCGTCGAGGATCCGTCGAGTACGTACGACCGGAGGAGTTGCGCGTGCGCGTCTCCGACGGGGAGACGATGGTGAGCGCGGGATTCGTGACGCCGTACCCGCCTGGGTTCCCGGTGCTGGTGCCTGGGCAGGTCATCACGCACGAGATCATCGACTTCATGTCGGTTCTCGACACTCGCGAGATTCACGGCTATGACGCCGGCCGCGGGTACCGGGTGCTGAAGTAACGGGAGTGCAGTGGCGTTGTCGCGGTCGCCCCGCCTCCGGACGGGCACCTGACCATTCCCTGCGAATATCACCCGACGAAGCTTAGGTAACCCTAAACTAGAGACGTGGATTACGATGCCTCACTTTTCGACGAATCGATCTTTGACGATTCGAGTCTGAGCGAACTCCCGAGTACCTCGCTCGACGGTTTCGTCGACGGCAACGACCGAATCGACTGCCTGCTCGCTGCCGGCAACATCAGCGATGTGCCCGACCTGCGCGTATGGTGCCAGTCGCTTCCGGCGGACAGCTATGGCCAAGTCTTCATCGAAGTGTTCTCCCCCATCCAGATCGAACCGCTGCAGACTCCCCCGGGCGTCGGCGTCACTTGGATCTGCCGCGAGCAACTGGGCGATCCCACGCTTCCTGGAATCGGGCTTCCGCAGGGTCAGGCGCTCAAGACCGCGGTCGACGCCTGGCTGTGCGAGTGGTATCGGACCGAATACGGTGCCGAGCGCCACTTCACCCTCTGGATGGGAGCGCGCAGCAACGAAGTCATGCACACCTACTGGAAGAGCCTCGAACGCCAGGTCACCAGCGCATCGGGCGACCCTCGCCGCTGAGCCTCGGCACGCGATCCTCCGACGCGCCGAGCTCACCCTCGGTGCTCGGCGGCCCTCAGCACTCGAAGACGATCCGCCCGTCGACGACCGTCAGCACGATCGGCAGATCGACGAGGTCATCGCTCGACGTCTCGACGGGGTCGCCGGCCCACACCGTCAGGTCGGCAACGCAACCGACTGCGAGCTTGCCCCGATCATCATGGCCTCTCGCCTCGGCCGGCCACAGCGTGTAGGCGAGCAGCGCTTCCTCGCCGCTCAGCCGCTGCTCCGGCTCGAACACGTGCGAGGCGGCCTCACCGGGAGCATGCCGGCCGCGCGCCCAGGCCATGCCGATCCTCGGATCGTATTGCGCGACAGGCCAGTCGGAGCCGAGCGTCACCCGCACACCGGCATCCAGCACGCTCCGCACCCGGTAGCCGGTCGCCGCACGAGCTTCACCGAGACGCACGGCCCAGTTGTCGCTGAGATCCGCACTCCGCCACTGCATGTGCAGCGGCTGCATGGATGCGGTCACCCCCGACCCGCGAAGGGCATCGAGGTCCGCGTCGGAGAGCACTTCGAGGTGCTCGATGGAATGCGCGGGCAGACCGTCCCGCTCGGGCAGCTCCGCGTAGACTTCGAGCACTCGACTGACCGCGTAGTCGCCGACCGCGTGCGTCGCGATCAGCATGCCCGCATCGTGATAGGCGCGAACCACCTCGGTATACCGCCCGAAGTCCGGCCAGAATGCCGCGCGACCGTCACCGCAGCTGTCGACCGTATGCAGCCAGGCGGTGCCCGTATCGATGACACCGTCGCTGAAGAGCTTGATCGCGCCGCCCTGCCAGAGGCGGCCCCGACGCTCCCGCTCGTCGATGCGCTGCCGCACCGCGCGGTCATCGTCGCCCACCGCGTGCCAGTGATGCACGGTGAGGCGGTGATCGAGCTCGCCGCGTGACTCTAGCTCCTCCAGCAGCTCGATCGTGTACGGCTTGCCGTCCATGATCGCACCGCCGGTCAGGCCGACCGCCGTCAGGCGCCGGAACATATCGCGCAGCGCATCGCGCTCCGCCTCGCGTCCCGGCTTCGGAGCCGCGTCGAACAGCAGCTGGTATGCGGTCGGCTCGCGCAACTCGCCCGTCGGCACGCCGTCGGAGTCGACGACGATCTCGCTCGCATCGGCGAATTCGCGTACTCCCGTGATGCCGGCCTCGGCGAGGGCCGGCGCGGTGCCGAGCCCCGTGTGCAGGTCATAGCAGATCAAGGCGACCGGTCGTCCCGGTGCAGCGTCGGCGAGGAGATCTCCACGCAACCCGGTGTGCTCGAAGGGCTCGTATTCGAGGTTCCAGCCGCGCAGCCATTCGCCCTCGGGAAGCCTGGCATGCTCTGCGGCGAGCGCCTCCCGCAGCTCATCGAGGGTGCCGAGCCCGCCGAGGTCGATTCCCGAGGTGACCTCAGCGGCCCAGTGCGGGTGCGTGTGCGAGTCGAAGAGGCCGGGGGTGACCGTCGCGCCGCCGAGGTCTCGCACCTCGATTCCCGCCTCGACGGCCGCTGCCGTCACCTCGTCGTCCGTGCCGAGCTGAGCGATCATGCCGTCGCGCACCAGGAGCGCCGTGTACGAATGCTCCCCGGGCAGGTTGGTTCGGAGTTTCGCTCCGATGATGGCGAGCGATCCTGTTGCAGACATCGACTTTCTCCTTTGATCCTGCCCGGCAGCCCGTACCGGCGTCGGTGCGCAAACGCTGCTGTTCACGCTATCGGCCTCGCCCGGTGGCCCGCAATTCAGCAACCATACTGCCCGTTCACAGTCAGCTCATTGGTGAGCTAGGCATGCTTGGGGAATCACCAACTGCAGCACGGAGGTCACCATGGGCAAGCGCGCGAAAGCGCTGATCATCGCGGCTGCGGGCGTCATCCTGCTCGGCGGCACCGCCGCAATCGCGGTGCCGATCATCTATCGCGATTACCTCGTCGAGCCGGCTGCGGAGGCACCGGCGCTCAGCGCCGATGATTCGGCGCTGTCCAAGGCATCCGGAGAGCCGCTCGACCCGGCGGCGTTCACGGGCCATTGGACGATCGGTGACGGTTCTTTCGCCGGCTATCGGGTCGATGAGGTGCTCAACGGCACTCCCGTGACCGTCACCGGGCGCACCGAGGACGTCTCGGGCACCCTGACCCTGGACGCGCAGACACTCTCCGCAGCCGAGTTCACCGTCGATGTGGCCTCGATCGCCACCGACAACGCCCAGCGCGACGACTACTTCCGCACGCAGGTCATTGACACCGGGACGCACCCGACGGCCACCTTCGCGTTGACCTCGCCCGTGACGATCGCCGAGGCTCCCCTGTCCGGAGAGGTGACCGAGCAGACGCTCACAGGAGATCTCACTCTCGCGGGAATCACCAGACCCGTGACGTTCACCGTGCAGGTTCGCGCCTTCGGTCCCTCTACCGATGAGCCCAAGGGAACCCTCGAGATCGCGGGGCAGATTCCGATCACCTTCGGCGATTTCGGGATGACCGCGCCCAACCTGGGATTCGTCTCGGTGGAATCCTCCGGACTCGTGGAGTTCTCCCTCGCACTGCACGGACCCACCGGGTAGCTCCGACCACCGGCTCGCCCCGTCACCCGCGAGTCGCATCGGATCGCCGCACTCGCGACGATCCGACCGCGCAGACGCGTTCGTGCGCGCGGTCGGATCCGCGCGCTAGCTCTCGGCCGCCAGATCCCGCGCTTCCTGGGGCAGCTTGCGCACGCGGGCCCGCCGTCGAGGGCGGTCGGGGATCATCGAGCGCATCTCCTCCAGCTTGCCGAAGCAGAGCAGGCGATCCTCGGGCTCGAGCACCACATGCTTTCGAGGATTCGGGATCACCTGGACGCCTCGGTGCAGGGTCAGCACCGTGATGTCGCGATCCCACAGTCCGAGATCACCGAGTTTCTTACCGACGTGCTCGGCGCCGGCATGCATCACGAGCTCGGCCACGCCGTATCCCGTCGACACGCTCAGCCGCTGGCGCACGTCGATCTCGGGGAAGGCCACCTGATTGGCGATGTAGTCGATGATCGCGCCGGCGACGTCCAGGCCGGTGGCCTGCTCGATGCCCTGCAGCCCAGGCGAGGAATTGACCTCCATGACGAGGGGGCCCTCGTCGCCCTCCAGCATGTCGACACCGGCGACGCGCAGCCCCATGATCTGCGCCGCGCGAACCGCCGTCTGTTCATATGCCGAATCGAGCTGCACCGCTTCGACGCTGCCGCCGCGATGGACGTTGGACCGGAACTCATCTCCGCTCGCCTGCCGCCGCATGGCAGCGACGACACGATCGCCCACGACGAGGGCGCGGATGTCTTTGCCACGGCTCTCGGAGACGAAGCGCTGGATCAGCACGTTCTGCCGCGTCGAATGCAGTGTCTCGATGATCGCCTCTGCCACCTTGATCTGCGGGGCGAGGATCACGCCGATCCCCTGAGTGCCCTCGAGCAGTTTGATCACGACCGGTGCTCCGCCGACGCTCTCGATCGCGGGGCGCACATCGGCACGGTTGCGCACGAAGGCGGTCGCGGGCATCTCGATGTTGTGGCGGGAGAGAATCTGAATCGCTCGCAACTTGTCGCGAGCATTCGAGATGCCGTTCGCAGTGTTCGGAGTGTAGACATCCATCTGCTCGAACTGACGGACGACCGCAGTGCCGAAATAGGTGATCGAGTTGCCGATCCTCGGCAGAATCGCATCGTAGTCGCTGAGCTGCTTGCCGCGATAGCGCAGATCAGGAACGTCGTCCGCGAGGTCGATCGCGAAACGCAGAGTATTCAGCACGAGGGCGCGATGACCCCGATCTTCGGCCGCAGCTTTGAGTCGTTGCGTCGAATACGCTTGCGGAGCGCGCGAGAGAATCGCCAATTTCATGGTGATACCTGCCAAGATAGATGCGTGAGTGAACCCCACCATTCAAGCACCTTCACGGGCTGGCGTGAATGGGTCAGCCTGCCTGAAATCGGCGTGTCGTGGCTCAAGGCCAAAATTGACACCGGCGCGCAGACATCCGCGCTGCACACCACCAGACTCGAAGAGTTCACCAGAGACGGCCAGGACTGGGTGCGCTTCGCCGTGCATCCGTGGCAGGACAGCGAACTCGACGAGGTCGTGGTCGAGCGCCCGGTGCACGACCGTCGCACGATTCGCAGTTCCTCGGGCCATTCGCAGGATCGGCTGGTGGTGCTCCTGGAGGTGGGGCTGTGCGGGCGTGTCATCCCCGCGGAGGTGACGCTCACGAGCCGAGACGAGATGGTCTTCCGCATGCTCATCGGTCGACAAGCGCTGCGCCAGGGATACCTGGTCGACTCGGAGGCATCTTATCTCGGCGGCAAGCCCGACCGTGCGGTGCGCAAGCGCAACCGCGGCCGAGCGTAACGAACCGAACCCGAGACGCCAGCCAGATGAAGGGCTGAGGTCCCGGGTTCGGCGACCAGACGGAGACTCAGCGCCTCGTACGCCTGGTCAGCACCGGTTCGAGCATCAGACCCGCCGCCACGATCATGGCGAGCACTGCCGCCCAGATCAGCGGCTGAGCTTCGCTCGAACCAGTACTCGGGAGCGCCGGTCCGCCGCTCGGTACGACGACCGTTGGGGTGCAGGTCTTGACCGCGGCAAATTCGACTGTCGGCGCGCCCTCGAGTGAGGCCGCATAGGTGCCATCGGGTCCGAGGATCACGGTGGCTTCCGCGGTTCCCGCCTCGGAGCCCATCACTGAACCGTCCCAGGCGAAGCCGTCTGGGCCCGTCACCATGAGCGAGTAGGTCTCGCCCGGTTCGAGATCAGCAGCCGTGACGAGCACCTGCAGCGCCTGCGCCGGATCACCTGCCACACAGGTGGCCACTGCTACGGCCACGTGCGGAACGACGACCGGCGGGCACTCGGCAACCTCGAACTCTGCCGAAGCGGAGCGCGGTTTGTGGCCGAGGCTCGTGATCGTGGCGACATAGCTCCCGGCCTCGGTGAGTCCTGGCCAGGCGACGATCATTCCCTCACCATCCGCTGTGAACGTGTCGGAGTAGACCTCGGAACCATCGAACCACACGACCACTTTGTAGTGCCCGCCCGGCTTCAGGTTCGATCCGATGATCTGCGCCACCGATTCGCCTGCCGATTCGCTGTACTCGCCTTCCCAGTCGCCATCGACGACCAGGCAGTCACCGGGAATCACTTCGATCTCTGGCTCCTTCGGGCATTCCCACTTCTTCCCGCCGGCGTTCCAGCTCGGACCCTCATCGCTCGCAAGCGTCGCACCGCTCTGCTCGGAGACGATCGGGCACTCAGGCGGCTTCGGGCACTCAGGCGGATACCCGTGACCCCCGAAGGCCGCGGCGGCCATGACATCCGTCGGGCACTCAGGCGGCTTCGGCGGCTGCTTGCAGTCATGACCGAGCATGTAGGTGCCGGTCGCGTCGAGACCCTTGCCGGGATAGTAGTTCCCGTTCCCCGGATAGCTGTACTGATGCTTGTTCCCGTTCTTCACGTACCAGAACGCGGGAATCACGTCCGATCGCGTACCGTTCGCCTTCGTATGCTGGGAGTGACCGTTCTGCCCGAAGATCGAATCGACATCGACGGTCTGCATCACGTACGGATTCGAGTCCGAACTCGTTGCATGGCAGATCGTGATTCCCTGATGACCGCGATCCCCGAGCGTTGCGGCCTCGGGAGTCGCGAGTGCGCTCGCGTCGTCCTCCGGAGCGGTGGCTTCGGGGTCGACTTCCGCTTCCGTGGCTTCTCCCGCTTCCTCTTCGGAGGCGTCACCATCGGTCGACGCCTCCTCCGTCGCCTCAGTCCCTTCGGTCCCGGCGTCCTCCGCCGGCGGGGCGGCCTCCGCGGCGGGCTCCGGCGGTGCCGACTCCGTCGTTTCCTCCGGCGGCGCAGGTGCGTCTTCGCTGGCACCGCTCACCGTATCTGAGACGGCCGGCTGATCTGCGGCAGCGGCAGACACCGCGGCTTCCGTTGCAACCTCTGCCGCTGGCGCGTCGTCGGCCGAAGCCGCAACCGCCGGCCCGAGACAGAGCGCCGCTGTCGCGAGGAGCGCGACTGCGATCCTCGCTCCTCTCGACCGGCTGGCGACGTCGGTGTCGCCAGTCCGGTGATGCGCATGTAGTTTCATGAGCTGTTCCGTTCGCAAGACCCACTCGACCTCTTCGCCGGCGCGGGTGTGGATATAGAGAAATCGATTCCCGCCCGCTCACCGAAATGGTGCGGATCCGCGTCTCGCGAACTCCCTTCAGACTTCGAAGACCCGAGATCCGGGCCGGTAGATCGAACCACCGCCAGAGTAAGAAACAGGTGTCCAACTGCACATCGGGGAAAACTACGTATTCTCGGGGTCGGCTTCGCCGCGGCGGTACGCTAGAGGCATGTCGGTTTCGGAGCTTTCCACAAGCACGCAGAACTATCTCAAGGCGGTGTGGACCATCTCGGAGTGGTCAGACACGCCCGTGACACCGACCCTCATCGCCGAGCGAACCGAGCTCAAACTGTCCTCGGTTTCCGATGCGGTGCGGAGACTGACCGCTCAGGGGCTGCTGAGCCACACGCCATACGGGGCCGTCGAGCTGACGGAGACCGGACGTGCCTACGCCGTGGCGATGGTGCGGCGGCACCGATTGATCGAGACGTTCCTCGTGAAGATGCTCGGCTACGGCTGGGACGAGGTGCATGACGAGGCGGAGCATCTCGAACATGCCGTCAGCGATTTCATGATCGAGCGAATCGACGAGTTGCTGGGGCGGCCCACCCGCGACCCGCACGGTGACCCCATCCCACTCGCCGACGGCACGATCGTGGTGCCGACTGCGGTGCAGCTCAGCCAGCTCGCGCCCGGAACCGAAGTCATCGTCGAACGCATCAGCGACGACGATCCGGCTCTGCTGCAGTATTTCAAAGACTGCGGCGTGGTGCTGGGTGCGCGGCTCTTCGTGCGCGAGGGCGCACCGTTCTCAGAATCGCTCGACGTCCGGGTCGGCGACGCAGCGCAGTCGATCGCGCTCGGCCGGCGGGCGGCCGAAGCGCTCTACGTCTCTCGAAGCTAGCGCACCGCTCCGTCTGCGGGTTGGTCCACTTGCGTTTCAGGGGTGCTGTCGGAGGCAGGTCGGCGCAGCAATTCGGACAGGAGCAGGACGGCGAACACTCCGAGCGTCACAGTGGCCACACCGCTCGGGGTGATCGGTCGCATCGAGAATAGTGCGAGCACGCCGAGCAGCACGGCTGCGACGAGGATCGCCGAGTGCCAACGGTCGATGGCTCGGCCGAACGCACCGGTGTGGAGGCCGCGGTGGTCGGCTGCGGCGCGAATGGTCGCGAAGCCCCCGCGGAACGCCCCGCGGACGGATACGGCGAGCCTCGACGAGCTCGCGAGCCAGGCGCCGACGGCGACCACCAGAAACAGGGCGATCAGGGCGATCAGGGTAGCGGCGATGAGCTCCGTCAGCTGCACGAAGAGCACCTCGGCTGTCGCGGCAGGCATGATCGAAGGGCTGACCGCGCCGATGAAGAACACTCGGCCCACACCCACACCTCCTGAGAGCAGCAGCAGCGATGCCGCGACGCTGCTCCCCGCCCAGGCGAGCGTTCGCATGCGATTGCGCGCGACCAGCACGCCTCCGACGACGGCGGCGAGCGCGACCCACGGCAGCCAGAAACCGAGGCCGACCGCGAGCTGATAGAGCGTGCGCACGAGTGCGAGGGAGTCGGAGGCGAGGATCGGCACCGCCTGATCCACGACCGGAATGGTTTCGGCGAACCCCAGTCCCTGCGCGATGAGGCGTTCCCGCACCTGTGCGGTGATGGTGCGCAGGTCGAGTGAGAGGGTGCCGTCGTCAGCCAGCTGCAGCGCCGAATCGGGGTTCCCCTGGATCAACGAGATCGCCCGGCTGTGGCTCTCGCGGAGTGCGATCTCCCATGCCCCAGCGAACTGCGGCGACTCGACCATCTGTTCCACGCCCGTGTCGATCAAGGATCGTACGCCGCTCGCCGCGGTGCCCTCCAGCAGCGGCAGCACCGCTGCCGCGCGAGGGGGAAGGTCCATTTCGGCGAGGCCCGTGAACAGCTCGCCCACCATGCCGTCGATGTCGACGTTCTGCGTGATGCCCGCGGACACCTCCGCCGCGACGAACTGCTGCACTTCGGGCTTCTGCGCAAGCGGGGCGAAGGTCTGCACGAAGCGATCGGTGTCGACGAGTTCGGCGCGGGCCCAACTTCCGAGCACGGCGATCGGTGCGAGCAGCGCACCGATCAGGATCAGCATCACTGCCGCGGCTCCTCGCAGTCTCCCCTTCGCGCGGGGGCCGTTCGCTTCGTGCGCGGCGTCGCCCGCGCGCTGGAGTTCGAGATGTTGTGCCTCGAGCTCTGCGATTCTCACCCGAAGCGCCTTGACCTCTTGCGTCTCCCCCATCGGACTCCCCGTTTCGGCTTGGTGTGGTTGTCACCCGAGGTCTGGAGAGACCGATGACATATGCATTCCCGCTCAGCGTAGCGATTCCCTGGCCGAGACCGCGATCAGGGTCTCAAAAATGCGAAAGAGGCCGACCGGGCGAAATGCCTGGCCGACCTCTTTCGGTGAGTGCTCGTTAGAGCGCGCGAATGGTCGCAGCCTGGGGACCCTTGGGGCCCTCCTCGACCTCGAACTCGACCTTCTGGTTCTCTTCGAGATTGCGGTGGCCGAAGCCAACGATCGCGCTGTAGTGCGCGAAGACATCGCGTGAGCCGTCATCGGGAGCGATGAATCCGAAGCCCTTGCCGGAGTCGAACCATTTGACAGTGCCGGTGGCCATATTGTCATTCCTTCATAGTGTTGAGGACCGCGTGAACAATCCCATCTGTACCCATCGGAGACGCCGATGGGAGGTCTATCTGCGGAAGCGGCGCCTGCTGCGCCGGTCCTGGGGCGGAGCCGATATCGGCTATAGGTCTCGCGCAAAGCCTCAAAAAGCGCGAACTTCAAACAAAATTACAACGGCACAATCAATAAGTGCGTACGAACAAGCTTACACCGACTCGTTGTTCTGGGGAAGTGAGAACTCGACCCCGTGGAAGATTCGGTCGATGCGTCGGCACGATGCTCCGAGTACGCGGTGGGGAGTATCGGCTGGCTCGCCAGGAGATCGGTTCGCCTCACGCTGCCGGCGCCTACAGTTCGACCGGAGGAGCAGGCTCGTGCCCGTCCTCCTCCGGATGCCTTGCCAGGTTCACGATACCCGCGATGAGACCACCCCAGACGGTAAGCATCGAGATCGCCATCATGATGACTGCCGTGGTACTCATCTGCTCGCCCCCTCTTCTCGAACGCCCTGCAGTCCGGTCTCCACATCTGGTTCGTAGCCCTCGTCAGCGAGGTAGGCGTCGTACTCCGGATCGTCCTTCGCGTGGGACCGTTTGCTCCACGGGAGCAGGGAGAGCACGACTCCGCCTGCGATGAGCACGATGACCATCCCCCACCCGAAGATCGCGATGAACCAATCGGGATAGCCGCCGTAGGGCTCATTGAGCTTGCCCAGGATCTCGCTGAGCAAGAGGTACCCGAGCACGATCGGTGAGAGGACTCCGACCAGCAGCTTCCAGATCGTGCCGACCGCGAAGCTGGATCGTCGATTCAGGTGCTCCTGCAGCGCGGGGAGCTTGTGCAGGACCCAGGACACCACGATCACCGACACGAATGCGACCGCCATGATGCCGAACGCGTTCACAAAGGCATCGGCGGTGTCGAGCACCGCGAGCGCGGTGGTGGTCGAGAAGAGCGCAAGCGAAATGATCGTGAGCGGAACCGATACGACCAGTGTGGTCGCGATGCGGCTCCATCCGAGTTTGTCCTGCAGTGCGGCCACGATGACTTCGAGGATCGAGATGAGCGACGTGATTCCGGCGAAGACCAGCGCCCCGAAGAAGAGCACGCCGATGATCGAGCCTCCGGCTGCATTCGAGACGATCGTGGGGAAGGCGATGAAGGCGAGTCCGATTCCGGAAGTGGCGACGCCGGCGACATCCGAGCCCTGGGCCGCCGCCATGAACCCGAGCGCCGCGAACACGCCGATGCCGGCGAGGATCTCGAACGACGAGTTGGCAAATGCCACGACGAGACCAGATCCGGTCAGGTCGGTCTTTCGCTTGAGGTACGACGAATACGTCACCATGATGCCGAACGCCACCGACAGCGAGAAGAAGATGTGTCCGTACGCTGCAGCCCACACCGCGGGATCGGCCAGCGCTTCCCAGTCGGGTGTGAAGAAGGCGTTGAGCCCGTCGATCGCCCCGGGCAGGAACAGCGACTGCACGACCAGTACGACGAACATCACGGTCAGCAGGGGCATCAGCACCATGTTGGAGGCACCGATTCCACGCTGCACCCCCAGGCACATGATGACGATGACGATCAGCCACACAGCGATGAGCGGGATGCCCACCTGCGGAACGAACTGGGTGGAGACCCCGTCCGCTCCGACGTCGCCCATCTGCAGGAAGTCGCCGAAGAAGAAGTCGTTCTCGTTGCCCTTGCCCCAGGTCAGCTGCGCGGAGAACCACGTGTACATCGCCGACCACGCGATGATCACGGCGTAGTACACGGCGATCACGACGCAGATCAGCACCTGCCACCATCCGAGAGGTTCGGCGGCTCGGTGCATGCGACGGAAGGCCAGCGGAGCGGAGCCGCGGTAGCGGTGCCCGATGGCGTAGTCGAAGAACAGCAGCGGGATTCCGGCGGTCAGCAGCGCGCAGAGATACGGGATCAGGAATGCACCGCCACCGCCTTCATAGGCGACATACGGAAACCTCCAGATGTTTCCCAGGCCGACCGCCGATCCGATGGCCGAGAGAATGAAGACGTTTCGTGAGCCGAATCCCTCGCGACGGGCAGTGTGATTCGTGGCGGACGACATGCTGGTACCCTATCGAAATTCAGCAGCCCTCGATATCGCCGATGGCGCAGCCCGATCCGGCCGCTACTCGAACAGGTCGCCGAGGAACTCGAACGGACTCTTCTTCTTGCGATACTTCGGATCGTCGTATCGGGGATCTCTCCGCTCCTCGTACCGGCCGTCTCGGCGATCCTCGGAGCGTGGCTTCTGGCTGCGCGTGTCCGGCAGCGGCTGAGGCGCGGCGGTCACGGCTGGGGCGTCCGCCTGCACCCGTTCGAGGATCTTGTCGAGTTCTCCGCGGTCGAGCCAAATGCCACGGCACTGCGGGCAGTAGTCGATTTCGATGCCGTGGCGCTCGCTCATCAGCAGCGTGGTTCCGTCTGTGGGGCAGTTCATGTGGCCAGCCTATGGGTCGTTCCGAGCGCTCTCGGCGTTCTCCGAGCATGCTCCCGGTGGATTCTCGGCAGTCCTCGACGCGATGGACCGGGCGTATCCTGGTGAGCATGAAGGAAACGACGCGTACGGCGGTCTGGGCAGTGAGCGGCGGGATCATCGGCGGGATCGCAGGCGCACTGCTCGGCTCACTCACGCATCTGCCAGGAGCCGGACCGATCGGAATCGGACTCGCAATCGGAGCGCTCGTGGGGTTTCTCGCGGGCCTCCCCCGCACACGCTGATCGATCGCGTTCGCCCGAGCTACGCGATGACGCGTCGCACCCCGGCTCTGGCGAGCATGAGTGTGACGACGAGCACCGTGACAGCGAGGTAGCCGCCAAGGGAGACGGCGTCACCCAGAACGAGATCGGTGAGCCACAGGATGAGGGCCTTGCTGCCGGCGGCTACGAGGATCAGGCTCGCGCCTGAGACGGCGCGAACTCGTGCGGAGTCGGCTCCCTTGAGCCGGGCGACGATCCTTGTTTTCACTCGCACCACGATCTCCAGCACGAGCTTCAACAGGATCGCGGTCACCAGCGAAGCGAGAAACGACTCGCTGATCACCTGCGGGAACAGCTGGGTGAACGTGCACAGCACCACTGTGTAGACGAACACATCGACAAGATCCTTCGCACCGATCCGAGGCATGCTGCAATCGTACGGCCCGCTACCGCACGCGAGAAGGCCCGCCGCAACCGGTCGGCTCCCGATCCCGCCGGATTCTTCCTTCGGACGGCCGCTGCGCTAGCGTCTTAGGGTGGGATACGAACAGCGAAGCAAGGATGATGTGACGGCCAGCCGCGAAAGGGACACTCCGATCTTCGACGAACTCGTCCAGGGGTACCGGGAGACGCACCCCGGATTCTTGGAGCCGTTCCAGGTTCGCTCACAGCGGCAGAAGATGACTCTGTCACGGCACTCCTGAGTCGCGCGTTCCTCCCGATCGCCGGAACCGAGCGCGCGCACCCCTTGTCCTCCTCTGTGAGCGCGCGTCGTCCGAGGGATTGAGGGCAGCTCGCGAAGTAGGTAGACTGAACTACCTACTCTAGGGAAATGAGGCGGCTCGTGGGATCAGCTCGAGAGCGTTTGCTCACCGCCGCGGCGAGGCGCTTCTACGACGACGGTGTGCATGCGACGGGAATCGACGCCATCACCGCCGAGGCCGGAGTGGCGAAGAAGAGCCTCTACAACAATTTCTCGTCCAAAGCCGATCTGGTCCGCACCTACATCGACGAACGCCACCGCGAATGGCTCGGCCTGCATCACGCACGTCGCGAACGTGCGGCGACGACCACGGAACGAGTGCTGGCGGTCTTCGATGCCTACGTCGACCATGCGGGCGACGCCTACGGCACAGGGTTTCGCGGATGCGGACTCCTCAACGCTGCCGCAGAGTTCCCAGCGGGCGATCCGTCGCGCCTCGCCGTTCGCGCGCACAAGGAGGAGGTCGAGCGCATCCTTGCCGACGACCTGGCCGAGCTGACCGATGCGCCTCGCGCAGCAGAGATCGCCGAGCACTTCAGTTTCCTTCTCGAGGGAGCCGTCGCCCGAGCGGGGCTGGAAGGCACCCCGGCACGCCTGGAGCATGCCCGCGACATCGCCGCTCGAATGCTGGCCTCCTGGTGAACCGGGAATCGCTCGGCGGCGCGCTCGCCGTGCTCGCTGCCGCATTCCTCTGGGGCACCACAGGGACCGCCGCGACCTTCGCTCCCGATGTCGGACCCTTGGCCATGGGCGCCGCAGCGCTGGGCATCGGCGGCATGCTGCAGGCGGTCGTCGCGATACCCGCCCTCCGGCGGGATCGCGCCGGCCTCTGGCAACATCGCGCCACGGTCATCTCCGGCGCGGTAGCCGTAGCGATCTATCCACTCGCCTTCTACAGCTCGATGCACCTTGCGGGGGTCGCCGTCGGTACCGTCGTCTCGCTCGGCTCCGCACCGATCGCATCGGGCGTCCTGGAACGCGTGATCGAAGGGCGCAGACTCAGCCGTCGATGGATCCTCGCCGCCGCACTGGGAATTTCAGGGAGCGCAGTGCTCTGCGCAGGAAAGATGCAGGAGGCGCCGAGCGACGCGCTCCCCGTCGTCGGGGGCGTCGTCCTCGGCCTCGTCGCCGGAGCGACGTACGCCCTCTACTCCTGGAGCGCGCATCGCCTCATGGGCAACGGCGTACCCCGCGCAGCGGCGATGGGGGCAGTCTTCGGAATGGGCGGCCTCGCCCTGATGCCCGTGCTCCTGCTGACCGGCGGGCCACTCATCGCCTCCGCCCAAGCATTCGCGGTGGGAGCGTACATGGCGCTCATCCCCATGTTCCTCGGTTATCTGCTCTTCGGGTTCGGGCTCACCCGCGTTCCGGCGAGCACCGCGACGACGCTCACGCTCGCCGAACCCGCGATCGCCGCCGTCCTTGCGGTAGTCATCGTCGGCGAGCGGCTGCCCCCGATCGGATGGGGTGGGCTCGCGGGGATCTGCGCCTCACTCCTGGTTCTCTCGATCCGCCCGGCATCGCAGCACGACGCCTCGCCCTCCCAATTCGCAGGCGTATCGACGCAAGAACTCCCCCTCACGGCGGAAGCGACGCGGACTCCCGGCGCATAAGCTCGAAGGCATGAGCGACACCCCGAAGACACGCCCGAACTGGTGGGCCGGAATGCTCGCCTTCCTCTTCTTGCTGCCGATCGGCACTCTCTCATTCGAGAGCTTCACCTCCGCGGTCATTCTCGCGATCGTCGGCGGGGCCGTTGGGGCGTTCCTCTTCCCCGCAAGGGCGACGTGACCGAGCACACGTCCGCGCGGGTGCAGCGAGCAGCGCGAACAGGCTCGGTCTCTCAGCACCCTGGGAACTCGTCGTCCTCGTAGCGTCGCTTCCGCTGCGGCTTCGTCGTGGCCTTCAGATACAGCCGGACGAGCGCCTGCTTCTTGATGAGGTAGGCGCGTGGTTCGATCTCGCCGCGTTCCTGTTGCGCCTCGAGCTCGGCGATCGATGCGGCGGTGTACTCGGCGTCAAAGACCCCGGTACCCCGGTCGAGGTTGTCGTTCTCCCGGACGTTCATTCCCACCTCCAGCGCAAGGTGGGCTGATCACGCGCACTCACCCGCCGTGTCACTGCTCTCGGCCGCTCCCGAGGTGCAGGGATCACGCGGCGCGGTTCGGCAGCGATCCGCAGGCACGGGAATGCGGCATCCTGCTCCATCTCCCACCACCCATCTCACCTTGAATTCGAATCCATGTTCGAATCAGAATGATACGCCGCCTGGCTGACAATGCTGGACGGCCACCCGAGTGCGTTCGACGCAGGAGCTGCGGCGGGTCTGTGCCCTCCTGTCGCTCTCGCGGCTGCTGCGCGTGCCGAGCCACAAGCAATAGGAGTGGCGAGCTCAGCCCATGCCGAGTCCATACCCGAACCAGACGAGCATGGCGAGAAGAAACAGGAGGAGGGGACCCGCGAGCAGGAGGACCAGAGTAGTGATCGCGAGTTTCCGGGGCTCTCTGCGAACCAACGAAATGATCGCGAGGGTCACACCGGCAACATACGATCCGATAACAACGATGTTCGCGATGATGCCATCGAAACCTCCCGGGACGAGTCCGCCTCCGAGCTTGAGAAACAGGAACACGGCCCAGCACGCGAGGACGGTGATGAGTGCTGCGCGTCCTCTGGGGGCGAGAGTCGTGTGGGTGTGAGCCATGAAGCAAGCCTAGCCATGTGGATTCCGCGCCGGTATCGCCTGGACGCCTCGAGCGGCGCTCGTACGCGCGGCGCTCGCGCCGGGAACCCGCCTCGGAACCGGGGAGGGGCATCGGCGGTGAGGCGCATCTCGCCGCCATCGCCTGAGGGGGAGGCAGCGGGTGGGCGAACTCGAATCACGAGGCAAGACGAAAGCCCCTACTTCCCATTGTTCTTCAGGAAGTAGGGGCTTTCTCACTGGCGGTGACGGCGGGATTTGAACCCGCGGTAGGGGTTGCCTACACAACATTTCGAGTGTTGCACCTTCGGCCGCTCGGACACGTCACCGCGGACAAGCTTACGCGATTCCAGTTTCGAACGCGAATCGAGGCGCGGGGCGCAGCGCCCCCTGTGTTCCCATGACCTTCATCATGAGACGCGCGATCGTCTTCGCAGTGATTCCGCGCACATCGAGCGCCGGTTGGAACTCGGTGAACACGAGTCCCGCGACCGAACCTCGTTCAGCGAGACCGCCGAGGATCGTACCAATCTGCATGAAATCGACCCCGCCAGGCTCGGGCCAGCCGACTGCCGGAGCAATGGCCGGGTCAAGGCCGTCGCAGTCGATCGTGATCAGCCACGGCAGGTCGTTCGGCAACGACTCGAGCAGTGCCGTCGCGCCCTGCTCGTGCAGCTCCCATGCCGTGACGATGCGATTGCCAGCTGCGCGAGCCTCCTCCACATCGCTGACGCGCGCGCTGCCCATGGAGCGCAGCCCGATCTGCACGACCTCGTTCACGCATTCGAGCTCCCGAATCCGACGGATCGGGCTGGAGAACCCGCGGGAGACTCCGTAGCGCTCCTCACGGAAGTCGAGGTGCGCATCGACATGCAGCACGTTGAAGCGCGTGCCCAGCCCCTCGAATGCGCCGACCACGATCGGAGGGATCGAGTCGAGGCCGCCCACCACGAGCGGGACTACGCCGGCTTGTGCGAGCGGACGGATCTTCTCGATCCCCGTCTCCCAGATGGCGTCGGGGTTGCGGACATCGGAGGGCACGTCTCCGCAGTCGGTGACGGTCGGGGTCCCGTCCGCGAACACTGCATGCCCCGTGTCGAAATTCATGTGGTCCCAGTTGAACGCGACGCCCATGTCGTAGGTCATCTGACGCACCGCGTCGGCGGCTCCGGCGCAAGCGACCAGATCGACTGCGTGATACGGCGGACCGTAGGGAATACCGAGGAAGGCGAAGGGCGTACGCACCTTCGAGGTGTCCTCTTCCCTGCTCGATCCCATAAATCGAAGATCCTTCTGCTCGAATTCCATCGTCTTCAGCTCCTTGCTTTCTACTTCACTGATTCGTGTTCGGTGGCGGCCGGTCACCGGTTCTTCGCCGCCGGATGGCGACTCGGGCCGTTTTTGAGCGCACCGGACCGGGGCTCGGTGCCGAGCCCCGTCTCGGGTGCTCACTGAGCGCGGGAGGCGCGCTTCAGAGGATGCGCGAGAGAAACGCTCTGGTTCGCTCGTGGGACGGCGCAGCCAGTACCTGTTCGCTCGGCCCTTGTTCGACGATCTGCCCGTCGTCCATGAAGATGACCCGACTGCCGACTTCTCGGGCGAAGCCGATTTCGTGCGTGACCACCACCATGGACATGCCGCTCTCAGAGGCGAGGTCTCGCATCACGGCGAGCACCTCCCCCACCAGCTCTGGGTCGAGTGCGGAAGTCGGTTCGTCGAACAGCATGACTTCTGGGCGCAGGGCCAGCGCGCGGGCGATCGCCACCCGCTGCTGCTGCCCTCCGGAGAGCTGCGCCGGGTAGGCGTTCTTCCGGTCGAAGAGCCCCACTCTGGCCAGGAGTTCGTCGCACCGTGCTCGCGCCTCGTCCTTGGAGACTCCGGAGACGCGGATCGGCGCTTCGATGATGTTCTCTTCGACGGTCATGTGACCGAAGAGATGGAAGCGCTGAAAGACCATGCCGATCTTCGTGCGTTGACGGGCGACGTCCCGTTCGGGAATCGTTCGCAGTTCGGTTCCCTTTCGGGCGTAGCCCATGACCTCGTCTCCGACCCGCACGAGGCCCCGGGTGGGTTGTTCGAGGTGATTCAAGCAGCGCAGAAAGGTGCTCTTTCCCGATCCAGACGGACCGATGATGCAGACGACCTCTCCCGGCTGCAGCTCGAAGTCGATGCCCTTGAGCACCTCGTGCGTACCGAAGGTCTTGCGGATCCCGTGGGCTTCGATGATCGGTGTGACGCTCATGCCGTCCTCGCTCTCGTCGGTTTCGCTTGTGCGGCGGTCCGAGCGACGCCGCGGCCGAAGCGGATCTCGATGCGGCGCTGCAGAATGCTCAACACGCTGGTCGTTGCGAGATACCAGATCGTCGCGACGAGCAGCATCGGGATGATCTGGAAGTTCTTCGAGGCGATCAGCTGTGCCGAGTAGAGCAGTTCGGGCAGGGCGATCACCGAGACGAGCGAGGTGTACTTCAGCATGGAGATGGTCTCATTGCCCGTCGGCGGTACGATGACGCGCATCGCCTGCGGCAGTACGACTCGACGGAAGGAGAGCGTTCCGCGCATTCCGAGCGCCTGTGCCGCCTCTCGCTGACCCGCGTCGACGGAGTTGAGTCCCGACCTGATGATCTCGGCCATGTAGGCCGACTCGTTCAGGGTGAGACCGATGATCGCGGCGCTGAGCGGACTGATAAGCGCATTGGCCGACCAGGCAAACACCGTTCCGGGGATCCCGATGACGGGAAAGAGCGCACCGAGGTTGAACCAGAGCAGCAGTTGCACGAGCACCGGGGTGCCGCGGAACACCCAGAGGTAGGTCTGCGCCATGCCCCTGATGAAGGGGTTGTGCGAGGAATCCATCACCGCGAGCACGGTCCCGAGCAGGAATGAGCCGATCATGCAGCAGAGCGTCAAGAAGAGCGTGAGACCCAGCCCTGCCAGAATCCTGGGATCGAACAGGAACTCGAAGACGACCGGCCATCGAAAGCGATCGTTCGTCACCAGGATGTAGACGACGAGGATCAGCGCCGCCAGGCACACACCGCCGGCGAGCCAGAAGCCTGGGCGGCGTGTGGGACGCACGGTCAGCGCGGCGAGGTCCAGCGGTGGAGCGAGTCCCGCTTCGGTCCCGCTCGACGCGCTGCGCGAAGAGGTCACGCCTGTCCCTTGTTGATCGTGGCTTCGTTCAGATGCGTCGATTCGAGCATTCCGTAGCCGTCGAGAATCTCGGCGTAGGTGCCGTTCTCGATCAACGCGTTCAGGGTCTCGACGAGCACGTCGGCGAGCGGGGAGCCCTTCGGCACGCCGATGCCGAGCGGGCCGGTGTTGAACGCCTCGCCGACGGCCCGGTATTGATCTGGGTGCTGCAGGGTCATGTATCCCCAGGTCGAGGGATCTCCCGAGGCGACTTCGATGCGTCCGCTGTCGAGAGCGGTGACCAAGGCGTTCACGTCTGGGAATACCTGCACCTCGATGGCGTCGCCCCCGTCGCAGGTCACCTCTTCGATGGTGATGTGGGCCGCCGCGCCTCGCAGCACTCCGACGGTGTATCCGCACAGATCGTCGGGAGACGAGGGGTTCGCCTTGGAATCGGCGAGCACCATCAGGCCGTCGCCGCCGAGCACGTAGTCGACGAAGTCGATGGCGCCCTGTCGCTCCTTCGTGTCGAGCATGTCGGACATGATCACGTCGATCCGGTCGGCTTCGAGGCTGGGGATGAGGCTGTCGAAGCTCAGGTTGACGAACTCGACTTCGAGTCCGAGTTCCTCGCCGATGGCGCGGGCGAGGTCGGGATCGATGCCCATGTTCTCGTTGGTGCTGTCCTCCAACGCGGTCCACGGCATTCCCACCAAGGGCTCGGTACCGACTCGGAGCACGCCGGAGTCGACGATCTTCTGCGGCAGCGCCGCTTCTCCGTCTGCGGCCTGCCCTCCGACGGGTTCACCGGTGCACGCGCTCAGCGCCAATGCGGCTACGGCGACCAGGGTCGCTCCAAGTATGTTTCTCCGACGCTTCCGGGGTGAGCCGAGCATGACGTCCCTACCTTTCAATGACTACGCTGACGATTTGCAGGATGTGCGCCATTCTGTCTGAAATATTGCACCTCTTGCCACTTTGTTCTGAGCAAGCTGGAGATAATTCAATTAAGGATCTAGTTTTTGGGGAGCATTGGTGGAAACATGAACAATGTGAGTGATTTTCGAAAGTATCTTCTCGAGTCGAACTCGGTCACCGGCGCGGAGCTGGAGTTGCTCGAGTTGCTTGCCGACAAGGCGAGGATCAGCAATGCGCAACTTGCCGCGGCCACGCGCACCGCCCCCTCGACCACGCTCAATCGAGTGAACACGATGCTCCGTTCGGGAACGATCCTCGGGTTTCACACTCGAATCGACCGGCGCTCGCTCGGGCTGCAATTGCAGGCGCTCGTGTCCATCTGCCTGCAGGACCAGGGGCCGAAGGTGATCCGGGACACGATGGACGAGATCATGCGCATTCCGTACGTGACGTCGGTCATGAAGGTGACCGGGGCCTTTCACCTGATCGTGCAGGCCTACGCGCAGGACTCGGAGATGCTGCAGGACAACGTGCTGGATCCGATCAGTTCCATCCCAGCGGTCGAGCGTACCGAGACAGCGCTCCTGCTTGCGCACCACAGGCGATCCAGCCTCCTCGGCGATTTCTACAGCGAGTGACGCTCGCCCCAGGGCGGCGCAGCGCTCGTCGGTCAGGCGCTCTCGAAAACGCCCTGCACCGACGCGCTCACCGTGATCTCGGCGACCGTGACTTCCGCTCCGTGTGCGGAGTAGTCGGCCGATGCGGCGCGGGCCATCCCGCCGACGTAGCCGAAGTTCTGCGGACCGTCCGCGATGCTGACCACTCGAACGATCTGCTCTCCGAGCGCGTCTGCATAGTCGTCGGCGATCTCGCGCGCCGCGCCGACTGCGGCCTTGCGGGCGGTGCGCTCGCAGGCTCGTCTCGAGGCGTCGGTGAGCGCCCACTGCACCTCGGTCTCCGCGCCTGCGCTCGAGAGTTCTTCGACGAGCGCACCGACGATGTCGAGTTGCGAGAGCGTGATGCGCACCCGACTGCTGGTGACATGTTCGACGATGACCTTCGAGCTCTCGCCCTCTTGATAGCTCTTGCGCGCCCATGTGCTCGGAGCATCGGCCGCATGCCAGGTCGCGTCTCCGCTGCTCCTCAGCTGCTGGGCTCGCGCGGCGATCCGGTTGTGCAGGGCCGTCGCGTCTGCCATGCTCTGCCCGCGGTCCGTCGACGCCACCGAGACTCGCGCCGTGATCGTGGCGCGTTCGGCTCGGTAGTGGGACTCGTGGGTACCGGTGGCATGGATCTGGGACATAGCCTCACGGTAACAGTTCGGGCAGGTACTCCGCTGCGAAGTCGAGCAGTTGTCGGCTCTTGGAGATGACCACACCGTCCCATTCGTCCTGCGTGGTGGAGCTGTCGGCGAAGTCCGACGGAACCTTGAACAGTTGCAGGGGTACGCCGAATCGTTCGCACACGACCGCGAAGGCGTAGCTCTCCATGTCGACGAGCGTGGCACCGAGCTCCGCGATATGCGCGCGTTGGCTGTCGTCCTGAACGAAGACGTCGCCGGTTGCGATCATCGCGGTGTTCGGGGCGAGGATCTGCCCTGCGGGTACGACCTTCGGGGACGGAAGGGAGAAGTCGTGCTGCACCACGCCGTCGATTTGATAGACGGTGTCGAGTCGCGCCTCGTCGTCGATCGCACCAGCCGTGCCGAGCACGACGACCCGAGAGACCGCGCCGCGACCGGCGCTGAGGAGCGCTTCGGTCAGCGAGAGCGTCGCATTGATCTTTCCGACTCCGGTCACGAGATGGGGCACTCGGGCCTTGGCGAAGTGCTCGGCCTCGTCGGCATGCGCGAACACCAGCAACGTCGATCTCGTCACCCGGGCACCTCCTGAAGAATGGGAAAACCAGTTCATCCTAGCAATCTCACGGATTGTGGTGTAGAGTAAAAGGCTGAGCGTGCGATTCAGGATGCACCGCCCATCGAAGGGCCGGCCTCCGCTACTCCAATCGACACAGGCTCAGTGACAAAAGTCACCAGGCTCTCCCGAAGTTTGATCGGGAAGGGCCGGATCGCTACCCGGCATTCATTCGCCCGTTGCTTTCGCGATCCAGAATCGACCTTGCACAGGGTCGTGCAATTGCGCGCGTGTCGCGCCACGAAAGGACCATCATGACCAACAACATCACGACTATTCACACCCCGTATCACGAGCTGGGCGACGGTTCGCCGCGCGTTCCGGGCTGGGCTCAGCACCGCAGTGTGTACCGCTCCGCCGGCCGTACTCTCTACCTCGTAGAGACCGACTCGCTCGCAACCGCCCACCGCGACCTCGACACCCTGTCGAATCGCGGGTGGGAGGTACACATCGAGCGCGCCGGCGACAGCGGTGCAAGCGCGAACATCTCCCTGTCTCGCAAGGCGGCGTAAAGTTCGCGGCCGTTCGGCCGCGAATCGCGTAGCGTGGGGGCGAGAGCAACTTGCTTGAGCGAGGGGGCGTCAGCGCCCCGATCCTCGCCCCGACACCAGCCCGGAGGGTATGCACATGAGCGACGTCGAACTTGCTGAAGTCGAGAGCTTCCAACTCGATCACACGAAGGTGCGCGCACCGTACGTGCGCAGGATCGCGGTCGAGCACGGGCCGAAGGGCGACGCGATCACCAACTACGACATACGTCTCGTGCAGCCCAACGAGGGAGAGATCCCGACCGCTGGACTCCACACGATTGAGCACACGATCGCAGGCCTGCTGCGCACGCGTCTCGGAGGGGTCATCGACATCTCGCCCTTCGGGTGCCGCACCGGCTTCCACCTGATCGTCTGGGGCGAGCCCTCGCCTGCGGAGGTGGCTTCGGCGATCAAGGCGTCGCTCGAGGACATCGCCGAGCGCATCACCTGGGATGACGTACCCGGCACCGATGCCGTGAGCTGCGGCAACTACCGCGACCACTCATTGCACTCAGCACGGGAATGGTGCAGGCTCGTGCTCGAACAGGGCATCAGCGTCGACGCGTTCGATCGTTCCGTGCTGGCATAGGCCCCCTGCGGTCGTCCGCGGCTCGCGCGACGGCCGGACTCCGGCGGCTCACCGCGGCGACGCGGTGAGGGCCGGCGGCCGCATCTTCGGTGGGGCAAGCTCGGGCTCGCGCCTGAACTGTCTCGCGAGCACCAGTATCAGCGCCGTCGCTCCGAGTACGATCCAGCCCGCAACACCGAGCGGGCTGACGAGGGCGGGATCCAGCGGCGCACCGGCTGCCCCGACGATCAGGAACAGACCGGCGGAGGCGTTGAGCGCGCCATGTCCGACGACTGCCGGCCAGACCGAACCGGTACGCAGTCGAGTCCATCCGAGCAGAACGCCCCAGGCGACGCAGCCGCCGACCATCAAAGCGACTCCGGTCCAATCGGTACGGTTGAAGTTGTACCCGAGCAGGATCAGTGGCGAATGCCACAGCCCCCAGATCACACCGCTCAGCACCAGCGCGGGCCACACTCCGAGCGGACGCAGTGCAGGAAGCAGCCACCCCCGCCAGCCGATCTCCTCGCCGAACGCGAAGACGGAGTTGATCAGCGCGCCGAAGGGGATCGCGAGCATCTGCAGTGCAACGAGCAGGCCTAGCGCAGGCATCGTCGCCCTCGCGAGCTCGGCGCTCTCCGCGGGCAACCCCTCGAGTTGCGCGTCGATCACCTGCTGAAAGCCCGAAAAATGCACGAGATCCGGCGTGAGCCATCCGAATGCGGCGGCGACGCCGAGGCAGGCGATCGTGAGCAGAAGTGGCGCGAAGACCGCGGCAACGGTGAACCACACCACCCGCTTTGCGGGACGGAGCGGCCACATGCCGAGGAACCGAGTGCGTTCGGTGCGCGGCACCCGCATCAGGAACACCACCACGAGCATTGCCGCCGCCGGCGTGAACATCATGACGCTGGCGAGCGAGGAGAACAGTGCAGCATATCCCGGGCGATCCGGATCGATCAGCCACGCAGGCAGCGAGACCGCCCATGCGAGCGCACAGGAGACCCCCACGAAGACTGCGACGGCGGCCCACGGAACCCTGGCAGGCTTCCCGCGTTCGGCCACGGTCGATCCTTGCGGCGCCAAGGCTGCGCCCACCCCCTCGTGCGACTGCGAAATCGGCCCGTCGTTCATCTCGCTGCTCATTCCTGCACTCTCCTTGCCGCGGAGGACAGCATCGCCGCTGCCCGCACTGAGTCGTCTACCGTCACCGCGAACAGCCGGCCGTCCGTCCGCGTCGCCAGTATCCCTTCGCCGGTTCGCATGACCAGGCCGAACCGTCCCGGTGTCCAGCGCAACCCCCATCCACCGAACTCGGCGAACGGATTGATCTGCGCTGCCTCGACATGCTGCACATCCGAGGCGGGCAGCCGGAAGGTCGGCCAGCCGATGACCGACCTCGCTTCGAGCCCGCTCGCGTCGATGCGCACCTTGAACCATGCGCCCGCGACGCAGAGCACGACGATGAGCACCATCACGGCAACCATCAGCACCCGCGTGATGGCCATGGTCCACAGCTCTTCCGGGGCCACCGGCACGAGAAACACCATGACGGTGGCTGCGGTCACGACGACCACTCCCCCGCCGACCACCCAGAGGTACACCTTCGAGGGGCGCACCTCGCCGAACCAGACGGCCCGTTCGCTGCCCGCAAGCGGAAGCGGATCGGCGGGGTTCTCGGGATCGAGGCGAAGATCGAGTCGGGGTTGCGCGAACCAGGCGGCGATGCTCACGATCGCCCAGACGCCGAAGCTGATCAGCATCAGCCCGCCGATCGCCGGAGCGAGATGTGCATCCTCCAGATCAAGCTGTACCGCTGCGGAGGCGACGTTGTTGATGCTCGTGAACACCGCGAAACCGGCAGTCACGGCTACGAGGAATCGCTGATGCGGCGACCAGAGCCCGGCCGACCGTTTCGGGCTGCTCAGTGAGGCCATCGCCCACATCATCAGGGTCAGTCCGTATCCCAGGCCGACGTTGAGCCAGACGTAGGTCGCCGGCGCCCCGAAGCCGTCCGGTCCGCCGACAGCGCCCCAATGGGTTGCCGCCGGATCGGGCATGCGCGGCAGCCAGACCGCGAGCACGATCGTCGAAGCCGTGATCACGGCGAGCGGAAGGATGAGCCCGATCCACAGCGCGATGCGCTTGGCTCGCGCGAGTGCCTCCCGCTGCTCGGCGGTCAGCCGGCGCGGTTCGGGACTCGAGGGGGCTGGGATCATCGTGCGTGCTCCTTCGGCAGTGGGTTTCGGCGGGGAGGGGTCGATCCGATTCCGGATTGCACGCTCGCGCTCGCGACGAGGGACGCGAGCGCCCGGCTGCCGATACCGAGCGAGGCCGAACGTGCCACCAGCGCCTCGACCTCCCGGTGGAGGGCGGCGATCTCGGGCGCGAGCTTCGTCACTGCCGCGCCGCGTCCTCGCCTGAGGTCGATGAGGCCTTCGTCTCGGAGCACCTGGTAGGCGTGCAGCACCGTGTGCTTGTTGACGTCCAGGCCATGTGCGACTTCGCTCGCGGGCGGGAGCCGGTCTCCGGCGAGGATCTCGCCTCGGGCGACTCCACGCCGAACGGCATCCGCGATCTGTGCGTAGATCGGCCGCTCGCTGGCGGCGTCCACCGAGAGCAGCATGCGTCGCCTCCCTGATGAATAATTCTACTATAACTATAACTTATTGAGACTGCGGCCCTTCTTCCTCCAGCCCCGAAGCACACAAGCGACCTGCATCCCGCACTTCGAATTCGCGGAGAACTCGGGTGCGGAACGCAGATCGCTTGCAGACCGGCGGCGCGCTGCCGCTCGAAGGCCGACCGGGTGCTTAGAACGCGGCGATCCCCGTCAGCTCTCGTCCGATGACCAGCTGGTGCACCTCATCGGTGCCCTCGTAAGTGCGGACCGATTCGAGGTTCGCCATGTGCCGCATGACCGGGAACTCTGATGTGATGCCATCTCCGCCGAGCATCGCACGGCACTTCGAGGCGATCTTGATGGCCTCGCGCACATTGTTGAGCTTGCCGACCGAGATCTGACCGTAGGACAGCTTGCCCGCATCCTTCAGCCGTCCGAGATGCAGCGCGAGCAGCAGACCCTTTTCGTACTCGACGAACATATCGGCCAGCTGGCCCTGGATGAGCTGCTTCCCGCCGATGAGCTCCCCGTACACCTGACGGGTCTGCGCACGACCCACTGCCGCTTCGAGGCACGAGCGCGCGGCGCCCATGGCGCCCCAGGCGATTCCGTAGCGGGCTTCATTCAGGCACTTGAAGGGGGCCGAGAGGCCGCGCGCCTCCGGCAGCATGGCATCGAGCGGCAGACGCATCTCGGTCAGCTCGATCTCGGTCTGCAGCGAAGCGCGCATCGACAGCTTGTTCTCGATAGCGGTCGCCGTGAATCCCGGAGTGTCGGTCGGCACGACGAATCCGCGCACCACGCCTTCCTCGTCCTTCGCCCAGATCACGCCGACGGAGGCGATGGTGGCGAGGCCGATCCAGCGCTTCTTGCCGTTGAGCACCCATTCGTCGCCTTCGCGACGCGCGTTCGTGAGCATGGTGTTGGGGTCGGAGCCGCCCTGGGGCTCGGTGAGACCGAAGAATCCGATCGCCTCGCCGCGGCCCATCGCGGGCAACCAGCGCTGCTTCTGCTCTTCGCTGCCGAACTTGTAGATCGCGCCCATCGCGAGCGAACCCTGCACGGAGAGCGCGGTGCGGAAGCCCGAGTCAGCGGCTTCGAACTCCATCGCGACGAGTCCGTAGGCCACAGACGACGCACCGCGCAGTCCGTAGCCATTCATGTACATGCCGAATGCGCCGAACTCGCCCACCTTGGGCAGCAGTTCCACAGGCAGACGGCGATCCTCGAATGCCTGATCGATGATGGGGTTGATGTGGGTCTGCGCGAACTCGCGCGCCTTCATCTGCCACTCGCGCTCTTCTTCGGTGACGAAGTCGGAGATGTCGAACAGTTGGTCGATCGTAGTCATGAGATTCCTTTGCTGTGGGGGAAGGAGGATCCGCAGCCGAGCAGGCGGCGGATCCGGCGGTGCGGTCGGCCTCGGAGCTGCAAGCTCTCGGGTGCCACCGCTCGGGCTTAGTCGTTCGGGAGCCAGTCGGCTCCGTTGTGTGCCCCGAGCTCTGGTGGCGGTGCACCGTAGCGTGCCGGGGTGGCCGAGAACGAGATGGGTGTGGCGATGGATCGCAGCACCCTCGGGCTTCCGTCCGCGGCGGTGGCCGGGGTTTCGGCGACCATGCCGAGATCGAGGGACTCGGCGAGCTCGATTGCCTGGGCGATGCTGTTCACGCGGCCCGCCGGAATCGTCTCGGCGGTGAGCGCGTCGATCCACTCGGAGGCGGAGCGGGTGCGGAGGCGATCCTCGATCTGCGACCGCAGGTCCACACGGTTCGCGACGCGCGACGGGTTGTCCGCGAAGCGTGGATCGTCGGCGATCTCAGGCGCACCGATCACGGCGCAGAGCCTCCGGAATTGTCCGTCGGTGCCGACCGCGAGTGCAATCGGCTGGTCGGCCGCCGCGAAGGTCTCGTAGGGGGCGATTGACGGATGTGCGTTCCCCATGCGGCCGGGGGATGTGCCCGTTTCGAGCGTCGACGACGCCTGATTTGCGAGTGCGGAGAGGAGTGAGCCCAACAGCGTCACCTTGACGTGCTGACCGTGTCCCGCGAATCCGTTCGACGCAGCAGGACCGCCGCCGGAGACCCCGTGCGGCGATGCGATCCGGCTCGAGTCTCTCGCGCGCAGCGCGGCTTGGATACCGATCACCGAGTTGAGGCCGGTCAGAATGTCGACGAGCGCCACACCGACCTTTGTCGGCTCTCCCCCGTCTGCGTCGCTCTGGCCGGTGATGCTCATCAGGCCGCCGACGGCCTGCACCAGCAGGTCGTAGCCGGGCAGTTCCGCGCCCGCGGTGTCGCCGAAGCCGGAGATCGAGCAGTAGACCACACCGGGGTTCTCCGCTGCGATGCGTTCGTATTCGAGGCCGAACTTCGCCATCGTGCCCGGTTTGAAATTCTCGATCACCACGTCGGCGGTGGTCGCGAGTTCGCGAGCCCGCTCGATGCCTTCTCGAGTGCGCAGGTCGAGCACGATGGAGCGTTTGCCGCGGTTCACTCCGGCAAAGTAGGTGCTCTGCCCGACCGCGTTGGTCGGCGGCGACCACTGGCGGGTCCCATCGCCCTCTGGGCTTTCGATCTTGATCACATCGGCACCCAGGTCCGCAAGGATCATCGTGGCGTGGGGGCCTGCGAGCACTCGCGAGAAGTCGGCGACTCGAACGCCCGCCAAGGGCCCCTTGGCCGGTGCCGCTGCTGATTCGCTCACTCGCATCTCCTTCGTTCGCCTGCTCTTGCCGCCAGTCTAGGAGGGCTCCCGCGGAAACGATCGAGAATAATTGCACACTGTCTCGTGCTTTCTCTGTGCAATGATGTACTTATGGCCACCCTGTCGCAGCTGCTCGCGGTTCGCGAGCTCGGCCTTCGGCTTGTGCAGTCCGCTCCCGAGGATCCGCAGCTCACCTGGGTGTCCACCACGGAACTGCTGCATCTCGCGGACTACCTCGAGGGAGGCGAACTGGTGCTCACCACCGGCGTCTCTCTGGGCGCGGAGGACCCGCGCTGGCGCGACTTCGTCGCGGGCCTCAGTCGCGCGCGCATCGCCGCGATCGGCTTCGGCGTCGGGGTGGTGCACGAGCGGATCCCCGCACCGCTCGTTGCAGCAGCGAGCGACTATCGCGTCGCCCTCGTCGAGGTCCCGCCTCCCACCCCGTTCATCGCGGTGAGCAAGGCAGCATCGAACCTGCTCCGGGCGGATGAGATGCGCGCTGCCAGGCAGGCGCTCCAGGCGCATCAACGTCTGATCGAAGGAGCGCGCAGCAGCGCCGATTCCGCGTCGGTGCTCGCGAGCATCGCCCAGGCGACCGGTCGGCAGCTCGCGCTCCAGATCGGCGG
This sequence comes from Leucobacter soli, assembly GCA_040394175.1. Classification (GTDB taxonomy): domain Bacteria; phylum Actinomycetota; class Actinomycetes; order Actinomycetales; family Microbacteriaceae; genus Leucobacter; species Leucobacter soli_A. Next base: position 95,424 of record JBEBSS010000005.1, read on the forward strand.
TGGCGCGCTCGGCGAAGGCGCGATCATCGCGAGCACTGCGGGCTTTTCCGCCGCTGCGCACGCGGACGCCGCCGGCGTCGAAGCGATGCCGCTCGACAGCGAGGACGCTGCCCGGGTGCTCGTCGCTTCCGGTCCGCAGCTCGGGCCGGAAGCACAGGCGGTCGTCGCCGCGGGCGTCATGGTGCTCGGCATGAACTATCGTGGCGACCTTGCCGAGCATGCGCGCGAACGAGAGCGCTGGTCGCGTCTGACGCTCGCGTTGCTCATCGACGCCGCCGGAGTCGAAGCCGCCCGGGTGCTCGACCCCGAGATCGAGATGCCCGGCGAGCTGCGCGCGATCGCCGTGCAGGGCGCGTCCGAGCACGTTGCCGAATGGCGAAGGGCGCCGCGGCAATCGCTCGAACGCCTCGTCACCGCGGGCACACCGCGCGCGGACGGCGTCTCGCTCGCCTGGCAGCTGTGCCCCGCGGACGAGGGGTCCGTCGCGGCCGCGCTCCGTGTCGCCGCGGCACACGACCTCGATGTCGTGGTCGGACGCGCCTCGCCCCTCAACCAGCTGTCGCTCAGCAGGAACTCCGCATCCGCCCTTGCCAGCTCACTCTCGCGCGTGGCACCGCTCTACGACTCGCCCAGGGTGCCCCAGGTGCTTCGGGCGGAGCGCGCAGCACCGCTGCTCGAGGCGCTGCTCGGCGCCGAGGTCGACTCGTCCGGACGAGCCGCACCGAGCGATGCAGTGCTCGGCCCGCTCGCGCTGTCGGCGAGCGGCGCCCCTCCGGCCGACCGGATCGGCGCCGACGAGCTGTCGAGCCTCCGAGCGACCCTGAGAGCGCTTCTCGAACACCACGGCCAGCGGACCCCCACTGCCGCACGGCTGGGCGTGCATCGCAACACGCTGCGAGACCGTGTGCATCGCATCGAGGAACTCACCGGCCGGTCCCTCGATGACCCGGATGCCCGGGCCGAACTCTGGCTCGCGCTTCGCATCGAAGAGCAGCGCGCGAGAATCTGACACGCTGACGGCGCTCGCGCCATGGACGTCAGTCGGTCGTGTGACCGACCTCATCGTGCTGAGCGCTGTGCGGCTCGTGCAGATCGTGCAGCACTCCGCTGAGGTTTCCATGGACGAGATCGTCGATGAGCGCGTCCACCGCGACGGCCTGGTTCTCGCCCTCGATGATTTCCATCCGAATGCCGGTCTCTGAGGCTCGTTTCTTTTCCATACCTCACGATACCGCGGTTCTCGCCCAATGCTCAGTAACGATTCTGCACAGGCGATCCGGGCTCACAGGCAGGTCACGGGCAACTCGCCGAGGCGTCAGTAGAGCAGGAACGGCGACGTGCCGTTGCCCGGAACGCCCGCTGCAGCCACCTGCAGATGGTAGGTCGCGCCGTCCGCGTCCACCGGGTCTCGACCGATGTCGCAGGTCTCAGGGCTGCTTCGCGTGCGGTCCCAGACGATGGGTTCGGTCTGCAGCGGCGTACCGGGCTCGAGGATCACCGCACGCGTGTCCGCGTTGATCTGGCAGTCGGTGGAACGCCACACTTCGTCCGAACCGCTCGTAACCTTGAAACTCATGCCGGCGGTACCGAGCTGCGCCTCGCAGGAGGCAGCGCCGATGTTCTCGACCCGGAGACTCAGTTGGGGAAGCTCACCGGCGGCGTAGCTCTCCCGATCGGCGATCGGGGTCACCACGAGCTCGCCTGCGGGGCAAGCCGGGACGTCACCAGGTTTCACGGTGGCATTCTGCTGCTTGTCGGCGGCGACGATCTCGTCCGGCAGCTTCACGTCCGGCGCAGAGGCCGCTCCCCCGTCAGCGCCCGGCTTGACGATCACCAGGACGACGAACACGATGATGGCCAGCAGGCCGCCGAGCACCAGCAGGCGACGGCGCACGTAGACTGACTTCTTTTCGGGACCTACGGGATCCTTCCAAGTGGCCATAGAACACCCTCCGAGCAGTCCGAACCCGCGGTTGTCGCGGGTTGCACTCTCGCCAGGCTACCGCGACCCCGGCTCAGAGCCGCTTCACCATGCGGGTGTTGCCGAGAGTATTGGGTTTGACCCGCGCCAGATCCAGAAACTCCGCAACGCCTTCGTCATGCGAGCGCAACAATTCCGCGTAGACGTCGGCAGCGACCAGCTGAGTGTCCTCGTCCACCGCTGCGAACCCGTGCCGCTCGAAGAACTCGACCTCGAAGGTCAGGCAGAACAGTTGGGTCAGGCCGAGTGCGCGCGCTCGCACCTCGATCGCGTCGAGCAGCAGGTGCCCGACGCCCCGGCCCAGCCAGTTCTCGGCGACGCCCAGCGTGCGCACCTCGCCGAGGTGCTCCCACATCGCGTGGATCGCACCGTACCCGATCACGCGATCGTCGGAGTCCACGGCCACCATGAACTCGGGGACCGCTCCGTACAGCTCCACCAGATCCTTGCCGAGCAGGATTCGTCGCTCCACGAGAGGTGCCATCAGCTCGACCATGGCCGAGACATCGCCGGTGCGCGCGTGACGCACCCGTACCTGAGCAGCAGCGGAAGTCATGGACCAAGCTTAGTGCGCGTGCCCGGCCCGGAAGCGCACCCACATGACGGCGAAGAGCCCGCGTCCTTGAACGGACGCGGGCTCTTCGGAGCGGGAGCGCGGACTACTCGACCGTGCCGTTCGTCGGCGCGCTCGAAGCGACAGCCGCAGCGGCTGACGCGGCCGCAGCTCCGTCGCTCCCGCGGTCCTCGCCGGTGGTCTCGAACGTGAACTCGCCGTCCTCGTACCCGACCTTGACCAGGTCGCCGGCGAGCAGCTCCGCCCCGAGGATGCGCTCTGAGAGACGATCCTCGATCTCGCTCTGAATCGCACGGCGCAGCGGGCGGGCACCCAGCGTCGGATCGTAACCGATCTCGGACAGGCGCTCGCGAGCGGTCTGCGAGACCTCGATGCGGATATCGCGATCGAGCAGGCGATCTGCGAGGCGCTTGACGAAGAGATCGACGATCTGCAGCAGTTCTTCCTTCGACAGCTGCGGGAAGACGATCGTGTCGTCGACGCGGTTCAGGAACTCGGGCTTGAAGTGCTTCTTGAGCT